>CANGPN010000008.1 GCA_947456305.1 Comamonadaceae bacterium
CTGCACGATGCTGCTGGTTCGTCCCGCACGGGTAACAGGACGGCGCGTCGTCGCAGACACTTGAAATCAGAGGGGATAAGCAAACCGCAACCGGTCAACAAGTCCCCATGTCTAATCAGAGGGGACAGAACAAACCGCAAGCGGTCAACAAGTCCCCATGCCCAATCAGAGGGGACAGAGCAAACCGCAAGCGGTCAACAAGTCCCCATGTCTAATCAGAGGGGACAGAACAAACCGCAAGCGGTTTGGTCTGTCCCCATGAAATTACTTTGCCCTTGCGGCAACAATCGCTTCGGCGACGTTGCGGGGGGCTTCGGTGTAGTGCTTGAATTCCATGGTGTAGGTGGCGCGGCCTTGCGACATAGAGCGCAATGTGGTCGAGTAACCGAACATCTCTGACAAGGGCACTTCCGCCTTGATGGCTTTGCCTCCGCCGACCATGTCGTCCATACCCTGGACCATGCCGCGACGTGAGGACAAATCGCCCATCACGTTACCAGCGTAGTCTTCAGGCGTTTCCACTTCAACGGCCATCATCGGCTCGAGAATGACGGGGCTTGCTTTTTTACAGCCTTCTTTGAAGCCGAAGATCGCAGCCATTTTGAACGCCATTTCAGACGAGTCCACGTCGTGGTAAGAACCGAAATGCAATGTCACTTTGACATCGACCACCGGATAACCGGCCAACACGCCTGAAGTCAAGGCTTCAACCACGCCTTTTTCAACCGCAGGAATGTATTCACGCGGAACAACACCGCCTTTGATGGCGTCTACAAACTCAAAGCCTTTACCGGCTTCGTTGGGCTCAATCTTGAACACCACGTGACCGTACTGACCTTTACCACCGGACTGGCGAACAAACTTGCCTTCGCTGTCTTCGATGGTTTTGCGGATGGTTTCGCGGTAGGCCACTTGCGGCTTGCCGACGTTGGCTTCCACGCCGAACTCGCGCTTCATGCGGTCCACAATAATTTCCAAGTGCAACTCGCCCATGCCGGCGATCAAGGTTTGACCTGATTCTTCGTCTGTCTTCACACGGAACGAAGGATCTTCTGCCGCCAAACGCTGTAAAGCAATACCCATTTTTTCCTGATCGGCCTTGGTTTTAGGCTCGACCGCTTGGGTGATCACAGGCTCGGGGAACACCATGCGCTCAAGCATCACTATGTTGTCCGGGTCACACAATGTCTCACCGGTGGTCACGTCTTTCAAACCCACGCAGGCGGCAATGTCGCCGGCGCAAATTTCGTCCACTTCTTCACGGTTGTTGGCGTGCATTTGCACGATGCGGCCGATACGCTCTTTTTTGCCCTTGATAGGGTTGTAGACCGTGTCGCCTTTTTTCAGCACGCCTGAATACACGCGCACGAAAGTGAGCTGGCCCACAAACGGATCGGTCATCAACTTGAATGCCAATGATGAGAATTTTTCTTTGTCATCGGCTTCGCGGTGCACTTCTTTTTCGTCTTCGTCCATGCCAGCCACAGGCGGAATGTCGATAGGAGAAGGCATCAATTCGATGACTGCATCCAACATACGCTGAACGCCTTTGTTCTTGAACGCTGTGCCGCACAACATAGGCTGGATTTCAGTCGCGATGGTGCGAATACGCAGACCGTGCGTGATTTCTTCTTCTGTCAAATCACCTTCTTCAAGGTATTTGTTCATCAGGTCTTCTGATGCTTCAGCAGCAGCTTCAACCATGTTTTCACGCCATTTTTTGGCTTCTTCCACGAGGTTGGCCGGGATGTCTTCGAAGCGGAATTTCATGCCTTGTGAAGCCTCATCCCAAATGATGGCTTTCATCTTGCGCAAATCGACCACACCGGTAAAGTTTTCTTCAGCGCCGATAGGGATGACGATAGGCACAGGGTTGGCTTTGAGGCGCAATTTCATCTGGTCGTAGACCTTGAAAAAGTTCGCGCCGGTGCGGTCCATTTTGTTCACAAAGGCCAGACGCGGCACTTTGTACTTGTTGGCTTGACGCCAAACGGTTTCAGACTGGGGCTGTACGCCGCCGACTGCGCAATAGACCATGCATGCACCGTCAAGCACGCGCATAGAACGCTCAACTTCAATGGTGAAGTCGACGTGTCCGGGCGTGTCAATGATGTTGATGCGGTGCTCCGGGAAAGAGGCGTCCATGCCCTTCCAGAAACAGGTGGTGGCCGCAGAGGTGATGGTGATGCCGCGCTCTTGCTCTTGCTCCATCCAATCCATGGTGGCCGCACCGTCATGCACCTCACCGATTTTGTGGTTCACACCAGTGTAAAAAAGAATACGCTCGGTAGTGGTGGTCTTGCCCGCATCGATGTGCGCAGAAATACCGATATTGCGATAGCGCTCGATAGGAGTCTTGCGTGCCATGGTCAACCTCTTGGGGAATCAGATTAAAAACAGGGAATTGTCTGCGTCATTTGTGACAACAGATGGGGCTGCTGCAGCCCGGGTATTCAAAAACGCACGCCTGAATGCATGCGAACCCGGCAACTGCGAGCAGCAGCTTCGATCAGAAGCGGAAGTGTGAGAACGCCTTGTTGGCTTCGGCCATGCGGTGAACTTCGTCACGCTTTTTCATGGCGCCGCCACGGCCTTCGGCCGCTTCAAGCAATTCGTTGGCCAAGCGCAATGCCATGGATTTTTCACCACGCTTGCGGGCAGCTTCTTTGATCCAGCGCATAGACAAAGCCAGACGACGAACCGGACGCACCTCGACAGGCACTTGGTAGTTGGCACCACCGACACGGCGGGATTTCACCTCGACCATGGGCTTGACGTTATTAATGGCATTGCTGAAGAGTTCCAGCGGATCTTTGCCGGATTTAGACTGGATTTGCTCCAGTGCGCCGTAGATGATGCGCTCGGCGACAGCTTTTTTGCCGCTTTCCATCACCACGTTCATGAATTTAGAGAGTTCGATGTTGCCGTATTTAGGATCAGGCAGTATTTCCCGTTTCGGGACTTCGCGACGACGTGGCATGTTGCTTCCTTTGTTGCTTCAGTTGTTTGTGCTTGACACAAACCGAGAGCCATAACGACTCTCACTTACTTGACCCGTGCAGACACCGCGTCCGCACTGAAAGGTCTTGGTCCGGCTTGCCCTTGCCGGGGCAAACCACACCACCTGAAAAAATCAGGCTTTCTTGGGGCGCTTAGCGCCATATTTGGAACGTGACTGCTTGCGGTCTTTCACGCCTTGCAAATCGAGTGATCCGCGCACGATGTGGTAACGCACACCAGGCAAATCTTTAACGCGACCACCGCGCACCAGCACCACTGAGTGCTCTTGCAGATTGTGGCCTTCACCGCCGATGTATGAAATCACCTCAAAGCCATTGGTCAAACGGACCTTGGCCACCTTACGCAAAGCAGAGTTTGGCTTTTTAGGTGTGGTGGTGTAGACACGTGTGCAAACGCCACGGCGCTGAGGCGAATTTTGCATCGCAGGGCTCTTGGACTTGGTCTTTTCGACCTCGCGTCCGTGACGCACCAGTTGGTTAATGGTTGGCATTGAAAACGTCCTTCAACGTTTGAACTTTAAAAAGAAGTTGTTCCGGAAATTTCCGAAAAGCCTGACAGTATAGCAGTATGGCAATGGATTCAGCCGATTTTCAGGGTCATTGCTTTAAATGACCCATAAAGTATTACTTCAGCCACAGGGTCAGGGTATCCCAGGCTCGGCCGATAAACCCCGCCTCCTCTACTGCCGACAAAGCCAGCAAGGGAATGTCTACCAGGGGCGCTTGATCGAGCAACACCTTAAGCGTGGCAACCTGCTGGTTTTTTTGCAATGGCGCAAGCAGGGGGTCAGGACGTGTCACCAGGGTTTTGATTTTGCCGGCCTGGCCCTGTGGTACAGCCACCACAATGGACTGGTTGCGGCCCAAGCCCACCTGAGCTTGCTGCCCTTTGAACACTTGCGGTGTCACCACCGCTTGGCCGGCCTCAAACAATTTAATGCCGTCGAAAGCGGTATAGCCCCAGTTCAATAGTTTCTGCGCTTCCTCAGCACGGGCGTTTTCGCTGGCGGCGCCCAGCACAATGGCCAGCAAGCGACGGCCTTGCAAATTCGGGAAATCGCGTTTGGCTGTGGCCACCAGACAAAAACCGGCGGCATCGGTATGCCCAGTTTTAAGACCGTCAACTGTAGGATCCCTGAACAACAACAAATTGCGGTTGCTGTCATTGGCGGCAGGTGTACCGGGATAGCGGTATTTTTTGATGGCATAAAAACCGACATATGCTGGGAAATCCTGCATCAATCTGGTGGCGAGTATTGACAGGTCGCGCGCCGTGGTGGTGTGACCGGGTTCGGTCAAACCTTCAGGGTTTTTGTAACCGGTGTTGTTCATGCCCAGCGCTTTGGCCTGCGCATTCATCATTTCAACAAAATGCTCGCTCGTGCCGCCGACACCTTCGGCCAGCGCCATGGTGGCATCGTTGCCGGATTGCACGATCATGCCTTTGAGCAAGTCCTCGACTGGCACTTGCATTTTGGGGTCAATGAACATGCGCGAGCCTTCCATCTTCCAAGCCTTGGGACTGACAGAGAAGGTTTGCTGCAAGCTGATTTTTTTCTGGCGCAAGGCGTCAAACACCAGGTATGCGGTCATCAATTTGGTGAGCGACGCAGGCTCCACCGGCGTGTCAGCCTCTTTTTGCGCCAACACTTGAGACGCTGTGACATCCAGCAACAAATAGGCACGAGCGGCAATCTCAGGAGGCTGAGGCGATTGCGCATGAGAGAAAGCAGTCAACAGCAAACTGAGGGCGGCTATTAAAAATGTATTTTTCATGGGTAGCAAGTAGCAGTGAAAGGGGGTTCAAGCCCTCAGGTGGCGCATGGCCGAAGATTTCAACAAAGGCAATTGTCCATGAAAGAAATGGCCGGTGCCGGGAAAGACAGTAACGGGCAGTTGTTGGGGCCTCGCCCAGTCCATCACAGCAGCCAGTGCAACTGTGTCATCACTCTCACCGTGTATGACCAGACTGTGCTCATGTGCATCGACAGGCAAATGACTGGCGGGGAAATGGCTGACCGCCGTACCCACCAGCATGATTTTTTTCAACCTGCCGGTCGGCCACAAAGCCTGCACCGCCTGACAAGTCACAAAGGCACCGAACGAAAAACCGGCCAGCACCAAAGGCGCCTGAGGTGCGAGTTGCTCCACCAAAGCCAACAAATCCTGCGTTTCACCACGCCCTTCGTCATACACACCTTCAGAACTGCCGACGCCACGGAAATTGAAACGTAAACAGTCCCATCCGGCAGACACACAAGCACGCGCCAAGGTCTGCACCACTTTGTTATCCATGGTGCCGCCAAAGAGCGGATGCGGGTGCGCCACCACCGCCAAGCCATGCGCACTGCCAGCAGGTTTGTCCAGCACCGCCTGAACCAACCGGCCGTCAATTGTCAGATTCAAAGAAGTATTAAGCGCCGACACGTTGTCAGCGGCCGATGTGGTCGGGCAATCTCAAGCGCTCAACCACTTTGCCGTTTTGCAAATGCGATTCGATGATTTCATCGATGTCATGGTTGTCGACATAGGTGTACCAAACCGCCTCCGGGTAAACCACCAACACCGGCCCGCCGGCACAGCGGTCCAGACAACCCGCTTGGTTGACCCGCACGCCATCAACTCCGTTGATACCGAGTTGTTTGACGCGTGTTTTGCAATGCTTCCAGGCGGTTTGCGCCTGGTGGTCTGAGCAACAGGCTTCACCGGCATCGCGCTGGTTGAGGCAAAAGAACACATGGTGTTGGAAATAACTTGGAGATGTCATCAGTGAATTTTAGTTCCGGTGCCTATGCAAGCGGCGCAAGCGCCAGCCTGCCCAGATCAACAAAGCCCAAGGCCATAGCCAGTTCAGCCAAGGTGTCAGGCCATGAAAACGGATGAAACGACCCTGCTCCCAGGTTTGCATGGTTTGCTCGTAATACACACTTACAGGTGAAAGGTTAAGCATCACCAACAACAGCAGTTGAAGCACTAACAGCACTTGCGTCAGTCGATGCTCAGACACTTTTAGTACCAACACCATGGCACACAAGCCCACAGCCAGGCCACTGCCGGATGGCGGCGTGAGCCAGTACCAAGCGTGCTCAGGCCCGTATGTCAAGGTGGCTGACAAGGCGTTACCGGTAATAGCCAGAGCTGTGACGGCCAGGATGGCAGCGATACGTTGCCCTAAGCGTCGGCACAAAGCCATTGCCAACAAGCCGGGCACAAGTAGCCCCAAAGCCACGCAGACCATTTCAAACACCGGCGTGACAGGCTGTGACCAACCGTCAAGCGCACTGGCAAACCGGGCTTCGGCATCAGGCATCCATTCAAGCAAGAATCGTTGAATCGGATCCATGACATGCCCTAACCCCAAGGGCACAGTCACTGGAAACAACAAGGCCACCGGCCAAAGCGCCAGCAGCACCAGACTGCCTTTGGCATCGTGTGTCAACCAATCGCGGCGGAACTGCGACCAGCGGTACAGCCAGCCGCGTTTTTCCAAACCCACAGCCACGACCGCACCCGCCATGCCGCCCAAGGTATTGAGCAATAAATCCAGTTGCGAAGGCACCCGCATCGGTAAAAAAGTCTGCATGCTCTCCATGCTGAAAGACAAGATAACACTTCCAACTGCAGCCAGCAGCCAGGCACGGGTGCGTGAAAAACCGCTGCGCATACCGGACAGACACAGCCAAAAACCCAGCGGCGCATAACCCAGCAAGTTACTGTTAATGTCAAACCAGATGTTGTACTTGGGCCAGGGTGCGGTGACAAACGACCAGGGGGCGATGTCCTGGTTGCGCCAGTCCTCAAAGGGGTATAGGCTGGCGTACACAATCACCAGCACACAAAGCCAGGACAGCGTCCAGGCCGTGGTGCGACGCTTAACCGACATAAGGCATCAAAAGGGTTTGACCACCACCAGCACCACCGCCGCTACCAGTAAAAGCACCGGCGCTTCATTGAACCAGCGGTACCAAATATGGGAATGGCTGGCTTCGCCGGACTCAAAATAACGCAAGTGTCGCGCGCACAGGTGGTGGTAGCCGATGGCCAGCACCACCGCCAGCAGCTTGAGTGACATCCAATTCACAGGCGGCATGCCACCAATGCCATAACCCAGCCACAGGGTGAGGCCCAGAACCAGCGCAGGCCACATCAGCAAAGTCATGAAACGCATCAATTTGCGCGCCATCAGCAACAGGCGCTCGCGCTCGGCGGCGGATTCAACCGGCACCATGGCCAGATTCACAAAAATGCGCGGCAAGTAGAACAGGCCGGCAAACCAGCTGGCCACGAAAACAATATGAAAGGCTTTGACCCAGAGCATGGCTTGAGTTTAGTGGCAAGCCCGAGGCGCAAGACTGATGGCCTTAGCGACCTGCTGCCGACTGGGGTTTCACCCCAAAAAAGCTTGCAGCCGATGCGGCACAATTTCCCTATGACCACTCCTACCCAATTCCCCCATACCCGCTTGCGCCGCCTGCGCCGCGATGATTTCACCCGCCGCTTGGTGCGAGAAAACGCATTGAGCGTGAATGACTTGATTTACCCTGTGTTCGTGCTGGACGGGGAGAAAAAGCGCGAAGCCGTCACTTCCATGCCCGGCGTTGAACGGCTCAGCCTGGACTTGCTGCTGCCAGTGGCAGAGAAATGCGTCAAGCTAGGCATACCTGTGATGGCGTTGTTTCCCGTCATCGACGCGTCTCTCAAAACACCGGATGGGCGTGAAGCCACCAACCCCAACGGTCTGGTACCACGCGTTGTGAAAAGTTTGAAGCAACATTTCCCCGATTTGGGTGTAATGACCGATGTGGCACTCGACCCGTTCACCAGCCACGGCCAAGACGGTTTACTGGACGACACCGGTTACATCATGAACGACCCGACGGTGGAAGTGCTGGTGCAACAAGCCTTGACCCAAGCCGATGCCGGCGTGGATATCGTCGCTCCCAGCGACATGATGGACGGGCGCATCGCTGCCATTCGTCAGGCATTGGAAGCACATGGGCACATACATACGCGCATCATGGCTTACAGCGCCAAATACGCCAGTTCTTTTTACGGCCCGTTCCGCGACGCGGTCGGCTCGGCTGCAAATCTGGGCAAGAGCGACAAAAAGGTCTACCAAATGGACGCGGGCAACTCGGACGAAGCTTTGCGTGAAGTGGCGATGGACATTGCCGAAGGCGCTGATATGGTGATGGTCAAGCCCGGCATGCCCTACTTAGACATCGTGCGCCGGGTGAAAGACGAGTTCAGCATGCCCACCTTTGTCTACCAAGTGTCGGGTGAATACGCCATGCTCAAAGCTGCCGCGCAAAACGGCTGGCTCGACCATGACGGCGTGATGATGGAAAGCCTGCTGGCGTTCAAACGCGCTGGTGCCGACGGCATATTGACATATTTCGCCATTCAGGCAGCGGAGAAATTGCGTCAATCCTGAAGCTGAATTCAGCTTGCCACTACTTAGACAGAATCAGTCCAGCTGATAAACGCAGGCCGTGCATGGCCTGCGGCTACAACTGCAAATGGTCGATGAAAAATCCCAGCGTATGTTCCAGCGCCAACTCGGCAGCCGCTGCGTTGTAACTGCCCCGGTGGTCGCAGTTAAAACCGTGGTCAGCCTCATACACCTGCACATTCACCTGCGGTTGCGCTTGACGAAAAGCCTCTACGGTATCAATAGGTATCAGCGGATCGTGAACGCCGAAATGCGCTAGCACCGGGCACACAGGTTTGGCATTCAACTCAGGCACCAACGTCATACCGCCACCGTAATAACAAACCGCGGCTTTCACGCCGCTCAGTTGCGTGGCAGCCCGCCAGCTCAACAAACCGCCCCAGCAATAACCCACCACGCCGACTTTGCCTTTGCTGGCCATGGATGCATGGGTAATCGCCGCTTGCACATCAGCCATCACGCCGGGGGCGGGCAAGGCCTCGGCGCGGCCTTTGAGTTCGCGACCCATGGCCACATCGTCAGAGCTGTAGCCCAAGTTGACATGGGGTTGCACGCGAGAAAACGTAGCCGGTGCAATAGCCAGAAAACCCGCTAACGCAAACCCGTCAGCAACAGCCCTGATATGTGCGTTCACGCCAAAAATTTCGGGTAACACCACAATGGCGGCACGCGGCGTTTTTTTCGGCAGCGCCACATAAGCATCCAAAGTAAAACCGTCAGCGGCTTTCAGTTCAATCGAATGTCCCATCTGTCACTCCGATATTTAAGCGGCCTGCAAACGGCGTTGTAAAAATTCCAACCGGTCCTGGCCCCAGAACAATTCGCCATCGACCACATAGGTCGGCGCACCAAACACCCCGATGTTCAAAGCCTCATCTGTATACGTTTGGTAAGTCGTTTGTGCGCCTGCTTCTTTGCTTTGCGCCAAACGCGCGGCATCCAAGTGCTGCTCGTGCAGCAATTCAGCCAACACCGCTGCGTCTGCGATATTGCGTTCTTGCGCCCAGACCGCAGTCAACACCGCGCCGCACAAACGCATGGCAGCATCCGCGCCGTCGTGTTGGTCCACCGTGATGATCAATCGGGCCGCGTCGTCGCCTGCAACCGGAAAAAATTGGGGATGCAAATTCAGCGGCAATTGCAAATGGTCAGCAAAACGGCGCAGTTCGACCAAGCGGTAAGCCTGTCGCTGCGCTGAACGCTGACCGACTGGCAAACCGCCGGTCTTGGGGAAGATCTGACCCAGATCCATGGGCTTGATGCGCACCGTGGCACCGGCTTGCGCCGCCAATGCAGTGAATCGGACATGACCGAAATACGTCCACGGGCTTTGCGGTACGAGGTAGTAATCAATGGTGAGAGACATAGGTGCTTTCAATCGTGTTATCTTTTTAGACAAGCCATGCGGCTGTGTCCGCCAGCCGCATCCTACTATTTCGCCTACCCCCAGACATCGAACGGAGCTCAAGTGAACGCATCTACCACTCCCCCTTTGGTTTTGATCACCGGCGGCAGCCGGGGCATAGGCGCTGCCTGCGCCTTGCTGGCCGCAAAGCAAGGCTGGGCCGTCGCCGTCAACTACACACAAGATGCCAAAGCTGCCGCTGATGTGGTGACGCACATCCACGCCATGGGCGGCAAAGCGCAAGCGTTTCAGGCAGATGTCGGCATTGAAGCTGACATTGCACGCTTGTTCAATGAAGTCGATGCGGCCATGGGCCGCATCACCGGGTTGATCAATAACGCAGGTGTGGTTGATGTGGCGGCGCGTGTCGAGGACATGTCGTGGGCGCGGATAGAGCGCATGATGCGCATCAATGTGTTGGGCAGTTTTGCGTGTGCGGCACATGCGGTGAAACGCATGAGCACACGCCACGGCGGCGCTGGCGGCAGTATCGTTAACCTGAGCAGTGCAGCCGCTTTATTGGGCTCGCCTAACCAGTACGTGGATTACGCGGCCAGCAAGGCTGCCATCGACACCTTCACCATGGGTCTGGCCAAAGAAGTGGCCACCGAAGGCATACGCGTGAACGGCGTGCGCCCTGGACTGATATTGACCGATATCCATGCCAGCGGCGGCCAACCGGACCGTGCCCACCAGCTTGCTCACCAAGTGCCGATGCAACGGCCGGGCACTGCCGATGAAGTAGCGCAAGGTGTGGTTTGGTTGCTGAGCGATGCGGCCTCCTATGTGACCGGCACTACCTTGAACGTGGCGGGCGGTCGGGCATGAGCAAAATCAGTATTTACTGGGAGGACATGCACGTCGGTGAGATGCGGGAATTGGGCAGCATCACGCCGACGCGCGAAGAAATCATTGCGTTTGCCACGCAGTTCGATCCGCAACCGTTTCATCTGGACGAGGAAGCGGCCAAAGCCTCGGTGTTCGGCGGCTTGTGCGCCAGCGGCTGGCACACCTGCGCCATGGCGATGCGCTTGATGGTGACAAACTATCTGTGCCATACCTCGAGCATGGGGTCGCCGGGGCTGGAAGGCATTAAATGGACAAAGCCGGTGTTTCCAGGAGATACCCTGAGCTTGCGCACGACGGTGTTGGAAACCAAGCCCATGGGCAAACGCCCGGACATAGGCATGACGCGCAATCAGTGGGAAATGTTCAACCAGCATGGGGACAAGGTGTTGCACATGGAGGGATGGGGAATGTTCAGAAGGCGCAGTTAAGACACGCTTTGGCCGGACCATCCGGACTTGGTTAGCATTTCTGCTTTTGTAGTTAGAAGGCACGCTTTGGCCGAACCATCCGGTGCGATTTTTTTCTGCGCTTACGCTCGAAAAAAACGCCCCCTCCGATTCGGCCTGAAGTGATGGTTTTGGCTTGAAAAATATTTCGTTGCTCTGTCAGCTTTGTAACTTGAACTGCAGAAATGCTGTCGGAGAAATACGTCGAGTGGACAAACGACATGGAGAGCGGCGACCGTCCCGCCGTGACGTGAACACCTCAATTAATTGGAACCTGACCCCAATTCTTGCCAATGACTTGCTGCACAGATAATGGCCGTTTACAGAACGAGACAACGCCATGAGCAGCACACACATTGGGCATTACATCAACGGCGCCACCGTTGCCGGTCAATCTGAACGCACACAACCCGTCACCAACCCGTCCACCGGTGCAGTGACCGGCCAAGTGGCATTGGCCGGTGCGCAAGATGTGAACGCCGCTGTTGCATCCGCCCTTGCCGCGTTTCCCGCCTGGGCAGACGCGCCGCCTTTGCGCCGCGCCCGCGTCATGTTCAAATTTTTAGAACTGCTGCACCAACACAAAGACGCATTGGCCCACGCCATCACAGCCGAGCACGGCAAGGTGTTCACCGATGCACAAGGTGAAGTCGCACGCGGCATTGATATCGTCGAATTCGCCACCGGCATACCGCAATTGCTCAAAGGCGATTACACCGAACAAGTCGCGACCGGTATAGACAACTGGACGCTGCGCCAGCCGCTGGGTGTGGTGGCCGGCATCACGCCGTTCAACTTCCCTGTCATGGTGCCCATGTGGATGTTTCCGGTGGCCATTGCAGCGGGCAACACCTTCATCCTCAAACCCAGCCCGACCGACCCGACACCGTCATTGATGATGGCCGGTTTGCTAAAGCAAGCCGGTTTGCCCGACGGCGTGTTCAACGTGGTGCAAGGCGACAAAGTGGCCGTCGATGCATTGCTGGAACACCCGGATGTCAAAGCCATCAGCTTCGTCGGCTCGACACCGATTGCCAATTACATCTATGAAACTGGCGCGCACCACGGCAAGCGTGTGCAAGCGCTGGGCGGCGCGAAAAACCACATGGTGGTCATGCCGGATGCCGACCTCGAACAAGCCGTCGATGCGTTGATCGGCGCGGCCTACGGCTCGGCGGGTGAACGTTGCATGGCCATCAGCGTGGCGGTGCTGGTCGGCGATGTGGCCGACAAAATCATGCCCAAACTTGTTGAGCGCACCAAGGCGCTGAAGGTGCTCAACGGCGAAAACCTCGCCGCCGAAATGGGCCCCATCGTCACCCAACAAGCGCATGAGCGCATCAGTGGCTACATCGCTTTGGGTGTGGACGAAGGCGCGAAGTTGCTCGTTGATGGTCGTGGCTTCAACAGCGCACAAGCCGGTGCCGGTTGCGAACAAGGTTTTTGGATGGGCGGCTCGCTGTTTGACCACGTCACCACCGGCATGCGCATTTACAAAGAAGAAATTTTCGGCCCGGTGTTGGCCTGTGTGCGCGTGCCCGACTTTGCGACAGCCGTGCAAATCATCAATGACCATGAGTTTGGCAACGGCGTGTCTTGCTTCACCCGCGACGGCAACGTGGCGCGCGAGTTTTCACGCCGCATACAAGTGGGCATGGTCGGCATCAATGTGCCGATTCCCGTGCCCATGGCCTGGCACGGCTTCGGCGGCTGGAAGCGTTCGCTGTTCGGCGATATGCACGCCTACGGCGAAGAAGGCGTGCGTTTTTACACCAAGCAAAAATCCATCATGCAGCGCTGGCCGGAGAGCACGCCCAAGGGCGCGGAGTTCGTCATGCCGACCAGCAAGTGACATGAACGACACCACATTCGACTACATCATCATCGGCGCGGGCACGGCCGGTTGCCTGCTGGCCAACCGCTTGAGCGCGGATGCGTCCAAGCGGGTGTTGCTGATCGAAGCCGGGCGCAAAGACGATTACCACTGGGTGCATATCCCGGTCGGCTATTTGTATTGCATAGGCAATCCGCGCACCGACTGGATGTACCAGACCGAGCCTGCTGACGGTTTGAATGGCCGCCGTTTGCGTTACCCGCGCGGCAAAGTCTTGGGCGGCTGCTCCAGCATCAACGGCATGATTTATATGCGCGGCCAATCGCGTGATTACGACCAGTGGGCAGACATCACCGGAGACGCCCGTTGGAATTGGGAACACAGCCTGCCCTACTTCAAAATGCACGAAGACCATTACCTCGGTGCGAACGAATTACACGGTGCCAAAGGCACGCCCAGTGAAGTGGTGAAACAAGGCCAAAGCACTTACCACCAGACTTTGCGGCACCGCAACGCAGGCGGCGAATGGCGGATCGAAAAACAGCGTTTGCGTTGGGACGTGCTGGACGCGTTTGCCCAAGCCGCTGTGCAAACCGGCATTCCCGCTACCGACGACTTCAATCGCGGCACCAACGAAGGCGTGAGCTACTTTGAAGTCAACCAAAAAAGCGGTTGGCGCTGGAACACAGCCAAAGCGTTTTTACGGCCCGCGTGTTATGCGCGGCCCAACTTTGAAATGTGGACCGCTGCACAGGTGGCCAAACTACAGATTGACACTCAAGCCGACGGCAGCCTCGCCTGCACCGGTGTGGATGTGTGGAACGGCCAAGAGCGTGTGCAAGCGGTGGCGCGTCAATCGGTGGTGCTGTGCGCCGGTGCGATTGGCACGCCCCAGTTGCTGCAACTCTCGGGCATTGGCCCGGCCGCGCTGCTGCAACAACACGGCATCACACCAGTGGTTGATTTGCCCGGTGTGGGTGCGAATTTGCAAGACCATTTGCAAATCCGCGCAGTGTTCAAAGTCAAAGGTGTGAAAACCTTGAACACCATGGCCAACAGTTGGTGGGGCAAGGCCGCCATCGGTTTGGAGTATTTGTTGCACCGCAGCGGCCCGATGAGCATGGCACCTTCACAGCTTGGCGCGTTCACCCGCAGCGACCCGTCGCAGCCTTGGCCGAACATCGAATACCACGTACAGCCCTTGAGCCTGGATGCCTTCGGCGAGCCGCTGCACAGTTTTCCCGCGTTCACCGCCAGTGTGTGCAACCTCAACCCCAGCAGTCGCGGCACGGTGAACATACAAAGCGCGGATTTTGCGCAAGCGCCTTTGATAGCGCCTAACTATTTGTCCACCGACGAAGACCGCCGCGTCGCCGCAGATTCTTTGCGCCTGACACGCCGCATCGCCGCGCAACCGGCGTTGGCCAAATACCAGCCCGAGGAATGGAAGCCGGGCACGCAGTTCCAAACCGACGATGAACTCGCACGTTTGGCCGGTGACATTGGCACGACCATTTTTCACCCGGTAGGCACCGCCCGCATGGGGCGCTTGGACGACCCGCTGGCGGTGGTCGACAGCGAATTGCGGGTGCGCGACGGGCGCGGCGGCCTGGTGCGCGGGCTGCGCATCGCTGACGCGTCAGTAATGCCCAGCATCACCAGTGGCAATACCAACAGCCCGGTGCTGATGATTGCCGAACGTGCCGCCGAATTGCTGGCAATGGACGCGCTTGCCGCGGGTAACTCCTAGGCCTGCGCGCCCTCACTTTGAACTAAAGTCCGGTTACTCGCAGCAAAACCTTTAGGGGCGCTGTTTGCAGAGGGTCAGAGGAGACAAAAAACGCATCCTCCACAAGGTGGATAGCGTTCACGGAAAAGCACCGCACAACGGTGCTTTTTTTTCGACTGCGAGAATGCGTTGATGGACATAGTGCTGGTCAGCCTGATGTCGGCACTGGCCGGCTTTGTAGACGCCGTGGTCGGCGGCGGAGGATTGATTCTGGTGCCTTCCTTGTTCACTGCCTACCCTTCGCTGCACCCTGCCACATTGCTAGGCACCAACAAATCGGCATCTGTCTGGGGCACGCTGTTCGCGGCCTGGCAATACAACCGCCGGGTGCAACTTGCTTGGCGCGCTTTGCTTATCGCGAGTCTGATGGCATTTGGTGGCTCTTGGGGCGGTGCTTATGTACTGACGCTGTTATCGCCCCAGTATTTGCGCATGGCATTACCCGGTTTGTTGCTCGCGCTGCTAGCCTACACCTTGTGGAACAAGCAACTCGGCCAGGCCCATACGCCCCGATATGCGCCGCGCAGACAGGCCTTATATATGGCCTTGATCGGTGGTGTGATTGGTTTTTATGATGGATTTTTCGGGCCCGGCACCGGCAGTTTTTTGGTGTTTCTGCTGGTGCGTGTGCTGGGTTTTGATTTTTTGCAGGCCTCGGCGCATAGCAAGGTCATGAACCTGAGCAGTAACCTCGCGGCAGTCCTGCTGCTGGCGTCTCAAGGCCATGTCTGGTGGCAGGTCGGTATTCCGCTGGCAGTGGCGAATGTCGCCGGTAGCTTGTGGGGCACGCGCATGGCCATGCGCCACGGCAGCGGCTTTGTGCGGTATCTGTTCATTCTGGTAGTCACCGCACTGGCGTTAAAAACGGCTAAAGACGCCTGGTTTTAGCGCTCGTTCTCATCGTCCAACCCGGGTTCAGGCGGCACACTCGTAGGTTTGGGCGGCCATGGGACACTGGCCACCGGTCTGCGTTTACCCACCGGGCGGGTGGCTTGACCGATGCGCACCGCATCCAAATCCTCTTGCGAGGGGTATAACCCCAGCAATAAATAGTCAAACACCCGGCGCGCGATAGGCGCCGCGCTTTGCGCCCCGAAACCTGCGTTTTCCACCACCATGGCCAAGGCCACTTTGGGGTCTTCAGCAGGTGCAAATGCAATAAACAAGGCGTGATCACGTAAGCGCTCATCGATTTTGCCGGCCACGTATTTTTCGTTTTGCTTGATGGTGTAAACCTGTGCCGTACCGGTTTTACCGGCGCTGGTGTATTCGGCTGATACAAAACTGCCGGCCGAGGTGCCTTCCAGGTTGACGCCGACCATGGCTTTGCGTATCACGTCCAGATCCTCAGGCTTGAATCCCAAGGACTGCGGCGGATCTTTGACCACCACCTGTTTTTCTTTGGTTTCTATGTCCACCACCTCGCGTACCAAGTGGGGGCGGTTGCGAACGCCGTTGTTGGCCAAGATAGACACTGCCTGGGCGAGTTGCAACATGGTGAAACTGTTGTAGCCCTGACCGATGCCCAGCGAAATGGTTTCACCGGAGTACCAACGCTGTTGCTCGGCACGCTTGTAGGTGTTTTGCTTCCAATCAGTAGACGGCAAGATACCGCGAGATTCGCCTTGAATATCGATGCCGGTTAATTGCCCGAAGCCCAACGGCTTCATCTGCTCGTAAATCAAATCGACACCCATGTCGCGCGCCAGCATGTAATAGTAGGTGTCACACGACTGCACAATCGATTTGTACATGTCTACCGAACCGTGTCCGCCTTCTTTGTCGTCGCGGAAGCGGTGGTTACCGAACATGAAAAAGCCCGGGTCATAAATGATTTGCGACGCATTGCGTTTACCGGTGTTGAGCGCGGCCAGCGACATGAATGGTTTGTAGGTTGACCCCGGGGGATAAGTGCCGCGCAAAGCCCGGTTGAGCAATGGTTTGTCCGGCGACTCATTCAGCTTTTGCCAGTTGTCTACATCAATGCCTTCAACAAACAAGTTCGGGTCAAACGTCGGTTTACTGACAAAAGCCAGTACCTCGCCGTTGCTAGGGTCAATCGCCACCAGCGCGCCGCGTCTGGCACCGTACATGTCTTCAACGAGTTGCTGCAGTTTGATGTCTATGGACAGCACCACCGTGTTGCCGGGCGTGGCCGGACTGCTGCGCAAGCGCCGCACCGCGTGTCCGCCGGCCGAGGTTTCCATCTCATGCACACCGGTCTGGCCGTGCAATTGCCGCTCATAGCTTTGTTCGACGCCGAGTTTGCCTATGTAATCCGTGCCGCGGTAATTGCCGACGTTTTCCTGCTCTTCAAGCTTTTCTTTTTCGGACTGGTTGATACGCCCGATATAGCCGATGACGTGGCTGGCGAGTTCGCTGTACGGGTAATTGCGAAACAAACGAGCACGGATTTCCACACCGGGAAAACGGTAGCGCTGCGCTGCAAAACGCGCCACCTCTTCATCGCTCAAGCGGGTGCGGATAGGCACGGACTCAAAGCTTTTGGATTCTTCGCGCAACTTGCGAAACCGCCGTTTGTCACGCCCTTGTATGTCTATGAGTTCGGCGAGTTTTTCAATCACTTCATCCAGTGGCTCGACCACTTTGGACGGTGTGATCTCCAAGGTGTATGCAGAGTAATTGGTGGCGAGCACAATGCCGTTGCGGTCCATGATGACGCCACGATTGGGCACAATCGGCACGATGGCGGTTCGGTTGCTTTCGGCCTGGGCGCTGAACTCCTGGTAGCGCCACAGTTGCAAATACACCAGCCGCGTACATAGCAAACCAAAGGCCACCAGCACCATCAGAGATGCCACCATAACGCGCGCGCGAAAGCGTCGAAGATCGTATTCGACGTTGCGCAGCAAACTCATAAGGGGCGGTGCTTATCAGGGTCCGGGGCGCGGCGTTGCGGTGCCAGCAGCATGACGGTGACCAACGGCCACATTGCCGCTTGCAACAAAGGCGGCAGCATGAATGTCCAGCCCGGAAATAAACCGCCGGCGGCGATACGCACGCTCAACTCCAGCAATTGCGCGGCCATGAACACCGGCAATACCTGCAAGGCCTGAGAAGGCACGTCAAACCACAGAATACGACGGTGAATCATGGTGGCCAGATAGCCTTGCACCGTATAAGTCAGCGCGTGCTGGCCTAGGAGCGAAGTCTGGTGCACATCGGTCAGCAAACCCAGCAAAAAAGCCACACCAACACCGACACGCAGCGGCTGATGTATGGCCCAAAACACCAGCACCAGCGCCAGCCAGTCGGGCGCCCAGGCCGCGTTGCCGATCCAGGCCATGCTTTGCAACATATCGAGCAGCAAGGCAAACGCCATGGTGAACAACATGAACAGCGGGCTCACCGGCAACAGCAGTTGCTGACCACGCGGCATGATCATCCCCGACCTCCCTTGAGCGGGGGTTGCGGAGGCGGCGGCAACTCCTTGAAACCGGGTTGCGTCAGTTTCACCGGCTCGAGCACCATCACATGGCGCGCGCCTTGGACCCGGGCGAGCGACTCGCACAAAATCCGCGCGAACACCGAATCAGCACGTCGCTCAATTTTCACCACCCTGGCCACCGGAATGCCGGGCGGGTATACGCCGTCGACACCGCTGGTGGTCAACATATCGCCTTCTTCAATATCCGCGTTGGTAGCCATGTAACGCAGTTCCAACAAAGGCGCGCCGCCGGACTCGCCGAAAGCCACGCCACGCGCCCCGGTGCGCGTATTGAGCACGGGTATCGAATGCTCGCGGTCAGTGACCAGCGTGATTTCGCTGACCAGCGGATGCACCCGGGTGACTTGCCCCAGAATGCCCAGTTCGTCCATCACCGGCGAACTGGTTTGCACGCCTTGCAAAGCGCCTTTGTCCAAAATCATTTTGCGGGTAAAGGGGTCGGCTGCGTCGTACAACACCTCAGCCGCCATGGCCGGACTGCCCAGACGTTCGCGCAATTGAAGCAGTTGGCGAAGGTCCCGGTTTTCCAAAGCGAGTTGCTCAACCTGACTGGCACGCACCGACTGCTTCAGTAATTGAGAGCGGGCCTGGTCAACAGCGCTCAAGGCATCCTGTTTGCTCTCAAGCACATCATCCAGGTGGTCCCACAGCACTTGCGGACGCAGTGCTACCCATTGCACAGGGTAAACAATCAAAGACAAGACCCAGCGCGCCGGTTGCACGATGTTGTAGTGCTGATCGGCAAACATTAAACCGAAAGACAAGGCGCTGAACAGCAACAGCTTGGTCAGTGCCGACGTGCCTTGTTTGAAAAAAGGCGGCGGCGAACGTTCCAGCGAGCCGAGCGGCATTTATTCGCTGGTAAAGATGGAGCCCAACCGTTCCATGCGTTCCAGCGCCAAGCCGCAACCGCGCACCACACAGGTCAGCGGGTCTTCGGCAACCAGCACCGGCAAGCCGGTTTCCTCGGCCATCAAGCGGTCCAGATCGCGTAATAAAGCGCCGCCGCCGGTCAGCATCATGCCGCGCTCGGCAATGTCAGCGCCGAGTTCAGGCGGGGTTTGTTCCAGCGCGTTTTTCACGGCCGAGACGATGTTGTTCAAAGGGTCTGTCAATGCTTCCAGAATTTCGTTGGAAGAGATGGTGAATGAACGCGGCACGCCTTCAGACAAATTGCGGCCTTTGACTTCCATCTCGCGCACTTCGCTGCCCGGGAAAGCAGAACCGATTTGCTTTTTGATGGCTTCTGCGGTGGGCTCGCCGATCAACATGCCGTAATTGCGGCGTATGTAATTGATGATGGCTTCGTCGAACTTGTCGCCGCCGACACGCACGCTGCCTTTGTAGACCATGCCGCCGAGGGAAATCACGCCAACTTCAGTGGTGCCGCCGCCGATGTCCACCACCATAGAGCCGCTGGCATCGCTAACCGGTAATCCGGCACCGATGGCTGCGGCCATGGGCTCTTCAATCAGATACACCTCGGATGCTCCGGCACCCAACGCAGATTCGCGGATGGCGCGACGCTCGACCTGGGTAGATCCGCAGGGCACACAAATGATGATGCGCGGGCTGGGTTTGAGCAGCGAACGCGGGTGCACCATCTTGATAAATTGTTTGAGCATTTGCTCGGTGACGGTGAAGTCGGCGATCACGCCATCTTTCATCGGACGGATGGCTTCGATGTTGCCGGGCACTTTGCCCAACATGGCCTTGGCTTCGTGGCCGACCGCTTGAATGCTTTTTTTGCCTTGTGGCCCGCCTTCGTGACGGATAGAGACCACCGACGGTTCATCCAACACAATACCGCGGTCTCTCACGTAAATCAGGGTATTGGCGGTGCCCAAGTCAATGGCCAGGTCGGTAGAGAAATACCGACGAAATGCTCCAAACATCACAATCCTCTCTGGGTAATTCCAGTAAAGGCGAGATAATACCTGAACACCCTTACTCCATTACACGGCAACAGCCGTTTTTTCAGTTTCAGCCTATGTCCCTGTCACCCCAAGATATTCAAAGATTGGCGCAGTTGTCCCGCTTGCAATTTGATGACGCATCGGCAGATCGCCTGCTTGGTCAGCTCAACGGTTTTTTTGACATCGTCGAGC
This sequence comes from Comamonadaceae bacterium, assembly GCA_947456305.1. Lineage (GTDB taxonomy): Bacteria > Pseudomonadota > Gammaproteobacteria > Burkholderiales > Burkholderiaceae_C > Limnohabitans. The sequence continues at coordinate 20,373 of CANGPN010000008.1, forward strand.
AAATGCGCGCAGTTAACACCGACGGCGTGGTGCCCATGGCGCATCCGGTCGATGCCATGCAAGGCTTGCATCAAGCCATTGCCGACACCGACGAACTGGGCATGACGCTGCGCTTGCGTGAAGATGTGGTCAGCGAGCCCAACCAACGTGAAGCCAACCAACGCAGTGCACCTGCTGTTGAGCGCGGTTTGTTTTTGGTGCCGAAAGTGATCGAGTAAACCATGGCTGAACTACACAATATGACGGTTGCCGAATTGGCAGCCGGTTTACAAAAGAAAGATTTCAGCGCTTTTGATGTTGCTGATCATTTTTTAAAACGCGTCGAGCATGACCAGCAACGCGGCAGCAATTCTCTTAACGCATTTCTTGACATCAACCGCGAAGTCACGTTAGCGCAAGCCAAAGCCTCTGACGAAAAAATCGCCGCAGGCACCGCAGGGCCTTTGGAAGGCGTGCCCATCGCGCACAAAGACATTTTTGTCACCCGAGATTTCGCCACCACGGCGGGGTCGAAGATGTTGAAAGACTACCGTTCGCCGTTTGATGCCACGGTGGTCACGCGTTTGCGCGACGCAGGTATGGTGAGCTTGGGCAAACTCAATTGCGACGAATTCGCCATGGGCTCGGCGAATGAAAACTCGGCCTATGGTGCGGTGACCAACCCTTGGGACACATCATGCATTCCTGGCGGCTCGTCCGGCGGCAGCGCCGCCGCTGTGGCAGCACGCTTGACACCCGCGGCCACCGGCACCGACACCGGTGGCTCTATTCGCCAGCCCGCCGCGTTTTGCGGCATCACCGGCATCAAACCCACCTATGGACGCGCCTCTCGCTATGGCATGGTGGCGTTTGCCTCCAGCCTGGACCAAGCCGGACCGATGGCCCGCAACGCCGAAGACTGTGCGTTATTGCTGTCGGCCATGTGCGGGCCGGATTTGGACAGGGATTCGACTTCGTTGAATGTGGCTCAAACGGAGGATGAGAAAAAATACGGTTTCTCCCATTTGCTTCGTATTGATCATGGCGATAAGCCATTCGCAAAAGCGGGGAAAGATGGCAAAGCCTTAAAAATAGGAATGCCTACGCAATGGATGCATCTTGGTCAAACCAGCCCACGGCATCATTCATCAGGCGCTCAACCTCAATCTGAGCCTGACGTACAAATCAATTCACGAATTGACCAATCTTTGGAGAGATTTGTAGATCTAGGCGCGGAGATTGTTCCAGTACACCTGCCACTGACGAAGCTATCCATCCCCGTCTACTACATCGTGTGCGCCGCAGAAGCTTCCAGTAACTTAAGCCGATTTGACGGCGTGAAATTCGGGCATCGCGCCAAAGAGTTCTCTGACCTGGCCGACATGTACCAGCGCACCCGCTCCGAAGGTTTTGGCGACGAGGTGAAACGCCGCATCATGATCGGCAGCTATGTGTTGTCACACGGTTATTACGACGCTTACTATTTGCAAGCGCAAAAAATCCGCCGCATGATTGCCCACGATTTTCAACAAGCCTTCGCGCAATGCGATCTGATTGCCGGGCCTGTGGCACCGACCACGGCTTGGAAGTTGGGCGACAAAGCAGACGACCCAGTCGCCAATTATTTGGCCGATATCTTCACCTTGCCTGCATCGCTGGCGGGCTTGCCTTGTATGAGTATTCCTGTGGGCTTGGGCGACATGGGGATGCCAGTAGGTATGCAACTCATTGGCAATTATTTGCAGGAAGCGCAACTGCTGAATGTGGCGCACCGCTTTCAGCAAGTCACTAACTTCCATGACGCAACACCGGAGGGCGTGTAAATGAGCAGCTCTCTTTTAGTCCACGGCTACGAAGTCGTCATCGGCTTTGAAACCCACGCCCAACTCTCCACGCAAAGCAAAATTTTCAGCCGCGCGTCTACCGCGTTTGGTGCCGAAGCCAACACCCAAGCTTGCGCGGTGGATTTGGCTTTGCCCGGCACGTTGCCGGTGATGAACAAAGGCGCAGTCGAACGCGCCATTGAACTCGGCTTGGCGTTGGGTTCGCACATCGCCGAGCGCAGCGTGTTTGCGCGCAAAAATTATTTTTACCCCGACCTGCCCAAGGGCTACCAGATCAGCCAGTTTGAAATACCGGTGGTGCAAGGCGGCGCGGTGTCGTTCTTTTTGGGCGATGAGAAAAAAACCGTGCGCTTGGTGCGTGCGCATTTGGAAGAGGATGCGGGCAAGTCTTTGCATGAAGATTTCATTGGTCAATCAGGCATAGACCTGAATCGCGCTGGTACGCCGCTCTTGGAAATCGTCACCGAGCCGGATATGCGCTCCAGCGCTGAGGCCGTGGCCTATGCCAAAGAGCTGCACAAAATCGTCACCTGGATTGGCATTTGCGACGGCAATATGCAAGAAGGCAGTTTCCGTTGCGATGCCAACGTGTCGGTGCGCAAACCCGGTGCGCCGCTGGGCACGCGGCGTGAAATCAAAAACCTGAACAGCTTCAAGTTCATGCAGCAAGCCATTGACTACGAAGTGCGCTGGCAGATTGAGCAAATTGAAGACGGTCACGCGATCCAACAAGCCACGGTGTTGTTCAACCCGGACACCGGCGAAACACGCGCCATGCGCACCAAAGAAGATGCGGCCGATTACCGCTACTTCCCCGACCCGGATTTGCCACCGCTGGTGATTTCACGCGAATGGGTGGAACGGGTGCGCAGCGAGATGGCCGAGTTGCCGCGTGTGATGGCCGAGCGTTTTGTCACGAAATACGGATTGCCTGAGTACGACGCGACCACGCTGACGCAAAGCAAAGCCATGGCGGCTTATTTTGAAGAGACGGCCAAGGCCAGCGGGCAAGCGAAGTTGGCGAGTAACTGGATCATGGGTGAGTTGTCGCGGCGCATGAACACAGATGACTTGGACTTTGCGCAAGCAGAGGAACGCATCAGTGCATTGCAATTGGCCGCATTGATCATGCGTATCAACGACAACACCATCAACAACAATTCTGCAAAAGCAGTGTTTGATGCGCTGTGGAATGAAAGCAGAGTTGCTGTCGGTGACAACTTACATGATGTGACTCAAGCCGCCTCGGTGATAGACAGCATCATCGAAGCCAAAGGCCTCAAGCAAATGAACGACACCGGCGCCTTGGAAGCCATCATCGACGAAGTGCTGACTGCCAACCCGAAAAACGTCGAAGAGTTCAAAGCCGGAAACACCAAGGCCTTGAACGGTTTGGTCGGCCCCATCATGAAAGCCAGCAAGGGCAAGGCGAATCCGGCGCAGGTCAATGAGTTATTGCTTAAAAAGTTGAGCTGATCACTCGTGGCCGGGCGCCAATGTGAGACTCCAGCCACCATGAAAATCGGTGATGCCATGGCCGATTTTCATGGTCAGCGAGGCTAAGAGCTAAAGTCCTCCCCATGCCCATCCCGCTCATTCTCATCCCCGGCCTGATGTGCGACCACAGCGTCTGGACACCGCTGTTGCCGCTGCTTCCCGATGAATTGCAGACGCACATTGCCGACCACGGCGACAGCAACTCACTCGTCGACATGGCGCAACGCTTATTGAAAAACGCACCACCACTGTTCGATATGGCCGGGCATTCCATGGGCGGACGTGTGGCTTTAGAGGTCTACCGCTTGGCACCTGAGCGGGTGCGCCGCATCGCGCTGATGAACACCGGCTATCTGCCATTGGCTGCCGGGGAAGCTGGCGGGAAAGAACGTGCCGGGCGCATGCAGTTGCTGGCCATCGCTCAAGCCCAAGGTGTGCGGGCCATGGCTGAGCAATGGGTGCGCAATATGGTGGCACCTGCGCGCTTGCAAGACACGGCATTGATTCAACAAATCATCGACATGTTCGAGCGCAAAACCGCTGCTGTGTTTGAACGCCAACAACACGCTTTGCTCAACCGCCTTGATGCCAGTGACGTGCTGCAACGCATACACATTCCCTGCATGGTCATGACCGGCGAGCACGACGGCTGGGCTGACGTGGCTCAGCACCGCGCCATGGCGGATTTGCTGCCTTCGAAAACCGATGTGTGTGTGGTTGCAAACGCAGGTCATATGCTGACCATGGAAGAACCGGCAGCGGTAGCTCAGGTGTTGCTGAACTGGCTGCGCTGAATCACTGCGTTTTAGGCAGCAAAGCCCACAACCGCAAAGGTTGTTTCATGCGCCCGGCCAACTCACCGGCCGCAGCACCCGTGCCCATGTACAAATCCGCTCGCACTGCTCCGGTGATGGCACTGCCTGTGTCTTGCGCCGCCACCAATCTTTGTAAGGCTTGCGTAGGCCCGGGTGACACCAGCCACAAGGGCGTGCCGTACTCCAGGCTTTGCGGATCCACTGCAATCGATCGGCCAGGCGTCAGCGGCAACCCCTGCGCACCGCGCGGTCCCAAAGCAGCATCTGTGATGGCTTCTTCCTTGAAGAACACATAGCGTGGATTGACCCATAACAGCGATTGTGTTTTGCCGGGGTTGCGCTGCATCCAAGCCTTGATACCGGGCCAGGAGGCGTCCTTGGTTTCGTTTTTGTCAAGCAGCCAACGGCCTATGCTTTGGTAGGGGTGTTCATTGGAGGCGGCAAAACCAACTCGCACCACGTGTACCCGGCCATCGCCTTCAGTGATGCGCAAACGCCCCGAACCTTGTATGTGCAACACCATGGCGTCCACGGGATCTGCAAGCCAAGCGATTTCTCTGCCATGCAAAGCCGCTTGTGCGGTTTGCAGGGTATCTATTTCCTGCCTTGTGAACCAGGCTTGGCCTGTTTGCAAACCGGCTGGCGGCCGGTACAAAGGAACAGAAAAACCTTTGCCCGGTAAGCGACGGGCTTCGAACACCGGTTCGTAGTATGCGGTCAGCAAGCCGTTGGCCTCGCCTTCCGGGGTCTGCACACGGTGCGCTTGCAAGTTTTGCATCAACCACTGGCGTTGCTCGGTGTCACCGGCCAGCGCCAGTCGGCGGATATGCGGGCAAGCTGCAGCCATTGCCGGTCCCGGCCGTTCGCAATTACTGATCAACAAGGCCCAGACCTCCGCCATGGACTCGTTCTCCCAACCGGGTAAATCGCTCCAGGGCACGGGCATCAACTGGCTGCGCCTGGCTTCCGGCGGGGTACCTGGCGGCAACACCCGGCCGGACGCGCCCACAGGCGAGCGGGTGACGGGTACCGATTCGCCCGAGGGCACAACCGGCTTGACCGGCTCTTTGACCGCACAAGCAACCAGCCACAGAAGCAGGCCCGCACGCCATAAGAACTGCCAACACAAGCGCCCACTCACAGCGCCAGCGATTACAGTCATGCTTGAATGGAGAAACTTAAACATGCTGCTGATTTTGCTGGAAGCGCTGAGCGCCGGGGCCGTACTGGTATTGATCGTCTGGTGGACCATGTTCTCCGGACGCCGAGACGGCGAACGCCAAGAGGAAGACTGAGTCAAGTGCTGAGCGGGTTCAAGCCCGGCAATTGACGGCGACGTTCGTGTAACAACTGCATGTCTAACTCGGCCATGACACATGCCGCTTGCTGTGCCTGACAAGCCAACACCTGACCCCAAGGATCGACCCACATGGAATGCCCCCAGGTGCGCCTGCCGTTCTCGTGCGTGCCCCCTTGTGCGGCTGCGCCCACCCACACCAGGTTGTCCAAGGCGCGCGCACGTAACAAAACTTCCCAATGCGCCGCACCGGTGGTGTGGGTGAATGCGCTGGGCACCAGCATCAGGTGCGCGCCCATGCCTGCCAGTTGTTGGTAAAGCGCCGGAAAGCGCACATCAAAACATATGCTTAAACCGATGCGCCAGGTGTGGCCGTCGCGCGAAGGTAAATCGAAACACACCGGTGTGTCACCGGCTTGCAAGACGCGCGCTTCGTCGTAACTCTCGGCGCCATTGTCGAAATGAAACAAATGGATTTTGTCGTAGCGTGCCGTGCATTCGCCTGACGGATTGAACACCAGGCAGGCGTTGCGCACGCGGTTGCTGTCCCCCGGTACAGCGATCGGCAAACTACCAGCGACCAGCCAGATGCCGTGTTGTGCGGCCATGCGAGACAAGCGGTTTTGCATATAGCCGTCGCCAAAAGTTTCGGCGATTTGTAGCTTGTCGGTATCGCGCTGTCCGAGCAAACAAAAATATTCGGGCAAGACGGCGAGTTCAGCGCCTTGTGACGCAGCCTGCGCCAGCAAATCACCCGCGCTGTCCAGGTTGTGCGGCATAGACACCCCGGAGACCATTTGCAATAAACCGGCTTTCATGGCGTGCTCAGGGTTTGGCTGCGGCCGGCTTGGCCTCACCGGTGCTGCTGTCGACTTTGCTGACCTTGGGATCTTTCCAAGTGCCTTGCACGTGCAATTCCTGGGTGCTGGATTTCATCAAGGGTTTGCGCAACACAAATTGCGCCAGAAAGGTGCTAAGGCCGACCAGCGGGTTGATGGCCGAATACACTAGCGAGGCGGTGCCTGCATTCAACTCGGGCACGATCACCACTTTGATGTCCTGGGTCTCGTTCTTGATATCGGCTTTGCCTTCCATCAAAACGGCGGCGCTCACGCCTTTCATTTGCAAATTGTTGGTACTGGCTATGCCTTGTTGAATCTGTACATCACCGCGCACGAAATCAAACAAAAAGCCTTCGCTGAATACATCGCTGAAGTCCAGGGTCAGGCGTCTGGGCAGCGACTGCAAACTCAACACACCCAGCAATCTGGCAACGCCCGGCTCGGATTTCAAAAACTGGCCGCGTTCCATGTTGACATTGAACTGGCCGGACATGGATTTGTAATCGGGCGAAAACGGCGAGCCTTGCCAGCCGATTTGCCCGGTCATACGCCCTTTGCCGTTGCGGATAACGCCCTTGAAACCCAGTCTGTCAAGCAAGTCGCCGGAATCCTGGATATTCAATTCAAACTCCAGTTGTGAGCGCTTGGCCGTTGCTTTGCCGGGTCCGCCCCATTGGCCTTTGCTTTTCAAACTGGCTTCCGGCAGGGTCAGATTGAGCTTGCCCAGCACCCATTCGCGCGATCCGTTGGTGCTGGTGCGGGCAAAGCCTTCTATTTCAGCCTTGCCCAAAGCAATGCCGCGCAACTCCAGGTTGTCAATCACGATATCAAGCGCCGGCATGTCCTTGGGTGAATCCGACATCGCGGACTCGACGTCCTCCAGCACGGCCGGTGGAATGGTCAGGTAATTCAAGTGCGCGCTGACACGCGCGCCATTGCCATCAGCCGCAGGCCGGTAATCTGCAGAGCCTTGAAACTCATTGGCACGGGCTTGTATCCGCCACTGTTTGCCTTGTCTGTCGGCACTCGCCTGAAACTGGTTATAGGTACGGGCCGACCAGAGCAGTTCCTGACTGCTGAGTTCAATTTTGTTGGGTATGTATGCACCCCAACCGCTGCGCGGATTACCCACCTTCAAACTGTTGTCCTCTTCTGTCAGAGGCGACAACACCGCTTGCCATTCGTCAGCATTCAGACTGGTTTGCTTGACCTGCAACACCACCGTGTTGTCCGGCGCGTCCTTCCAAGCGGCAGACTGTCCGACTTGAATCTGCCCGCGCAGCACGGCAGGCGTGGCGGTGCTGACATCGCGCACGTAGCTGACTGACAGCACCTGCGCGAGCTTGAGTTGTATTTGCTCCAACACGGCCGCACCTTTGCCTGAACCGCTTGGTAACAACACGCTGTCAAACCGCATTGGCCAGGATGCATCGGCCGGTTTGCGCAAAGGCGCCGGCAACTCCAAGGCCATGCCTTGCAGGTTGCTGATCACAGTGATTTCCGGCACGCCTTGACGCAGCCCCAATGTGGCCGAATAAGCGGCGCTGCCTTGCAGTTTGGCGGCCAGGCCGCTGAGCGAAGGCAATTCAGTGCTTTGTCGCATGGCCTCGGCGCTGATATTGCCTTGCAAACTCAAACGTGAAGGGCCTTCAGTCACGCTGTCGGCAAAATGCAAGCCACCGTCCAGACGCGCGTCACCGCCAAACACCCGCAGACGCAAATTGCTGGTGCTCAGGCCTGACTGGGTGTAATTGACGACGCCGTGTATCTTGCCCATGCGCGGCAGACCTGCTTGCAACTGAATATCGTTACCGGGCAAAGTCAGCGCGCCCTGTACTTTGACTGCCGATAAATTGGCCAACGGCACATTGACATGCAATTGATGCTCGGCAATGCCGTTAACCAGTCCCGGGTTCATCCAAGGCCCCAGCTTATCGTTCACCGGTGAGTTCAGTACTACTTGCATGGCATCGCTCAGATTGCCTTTGATTTGCGCATTCACATCGACAACGATGTCGTTCAAGTCATTGATCACGACATCGAGCCGGCTCAATTGCAATTGCGAGCCCAGCCGTGCATTGCTGGACTTAACCTGCAAATGGTTTTGGTTAATAAATAATTCACCGGCGGCCTGTTGCAGAGCGGGCCAAGCGGGCGGCTCGCGGCGTGACGAACCTGCATTAGCCGCCACCGGTGCGTACTGCACGGTGGCTTGCTGGAACGGGGCCTGGACCGTGAAAACACCGTCGTTGGTTTTGCTAAACGGGAAATGGTCCAGCGGTCCTTTGAGATGCATGGTGGCCTTGTCAAACCATCCGGCCGTCAGCGCATCGCGCACATAGCGTCTGGCCTGCGCGTCCATGGCTTGCGGCAGATAGCGATACAGGCGGGATGCCTGCAAGCGCTGGACTTGCACTTGTAAATCCAGATGACCGAACGGCAATTGTTCCCCGCCCTCGCGCCACTGCAATTCAAAGCTGCCTTGACCGTCGGCGGCGATGACTTCGGCGTCATGCATCTGCAATTGCCATATTTGATGGTTTTTCTGCCAGGCCAGCTGGGTTTGAAATTTTTTCAGCGGGATCAAAGGATCTTCCAGCCAATCGACCAATGAAACGCTGCCATCCTGTATGTGTACCTGGGCCGAACCGCCTTGTTCGTTGAGCTCGAAATCGACCTGCGCCTCCTGCATCCCGGGCCACCACCAGGTGTGCGACGGCCGGGTTTTTTGCGGGGCGGATGACGTCAGACGCAAACCGTTGACTCGTCCGCTGGCCTTGTAATGCATGGAGGGCGAGCCGGCATCAAACCATTGCAAATCCAGCGAATGCACCATGCCTGTAGGCTTGGCTTGACTCAAATGCTCGCGCAGTGTGGCATCCATGGGCATGCGCGCCGCCACACGAGCCATGACCTCCAGCGGCATACCGTCAATATGCAGCTCTGCGGTGGCGGCCCAGGATTCGTTGGGCTGACTTTGGTGGCGCCAGGCGAACCGGGTTTTGCCGCTGCTCCAGGGTGCGCCCTCCAGCGGTGTAACCTGCAATTGTTCAGTACGCACCTCCTGACCCAGACCGCCCATCCAAGACTGCATGTGCAAGCGCCCGGCGAACTTTTGCAAGGCGATCTCCTCCAAATGGCTGGCCAGACGCAGACGGACATCTTCCAGACCCACATCCAAGGTCTGGTTATTCCACACGCCTTGATCAATATCGACCCAGGCACGCAACCAGCCCCGGCCCGAGAGTAACTCGGCCGACGTGGCATGCTTGAGGTAGACCGACATGCGGCTGATATCGATTTGCGGCAACTGAGCATAAAAATGCCCTTTCCAACTGGCGATATCGCTGGCGCTGCTATTGAGCAATGCCTGGTTGAATTGCCCTTGGATACTGATGGTCTGCCCCCAGCCGGCGGGCGGCTGCACATCCAGGCGCCAGGCATGGCTGCGCAAACCATTGTTCATCTGCAATGACACACCGTAGAGATCTACCTCGGGCTGCTGCAAGAAATCATCCGCCCAGCGCAAACGGCCCTGGCGCACATAAATTGTCGGCTGGCGCAGCAACCAATCCATCATGGCTGTGTTGTCACCACCGCCCAGCCACATGCCTGCGACTTGCCAGCGGCCTTGCGGGTCGCGCCTGACTTCAAGCTCAGGTCCGAGCAACTCTATGCGGTCCAGAGTCAAACTCAATAAAGAAGCAGGCGACAAACTGACACGCACTTGGGGCAAACGCAAGACTTCATCGTCCTGCGCATCCCGCAGCACAAAGTCAGTCAACACAAAAGACGGCACCCAGCCATCTGAATCGGCTTGCAGCCGGCCGATGCTGACTTTCACGCCCCAGGCCTTGGACGCCATGGCCTCGATTTCAGGCTGCCAATCAAGGATGCGCGGCACGATCAACCAATGCAATGCCGCCGTGGCCAGCAGCATCAAGGACCAAAATCCCAGCGCCAGCCACCATAACCAACGGCTCAAGCTGACATACCAAGGCCTGCCGTGACCGGCAGCGTCAGAAGCAATGGCTTGCTCAGTCATGCAGAATAGGGCTTGGTCGAGGTGATGTTCACATTGAAATTATCACCCGCAAGTCACATCGCCGGAAAATGCCACCAATGAACAGCCCCAGGTTTCAAGGCGCCGCCGGTTCGCGATTGGTGCAAAGACTGCGCCGCCGCTACGGGGATCATCTGCGCCTGTTGCCTGACGGTGCGCCCACAGTCCAAACCCTACACACCTGTTACAGCCGGTTGCTGTCGCTTTATCCGCAAACTGCAGATGCGTTGCGGGTGTTGCGCCAGCTGGTCATGGAGCGGCTGGTGGTACTTGATTGCGAGCAACAAACGCCTTTGTCTGCGGTCATCGGCGGCATGACCTGGCTGGCCGAATTCACGCTGGATGTCGCGCTCAAAGAAGCGGTGACACGGGTGGCACAACGCCATGGCCTGCCGCGCCGCGCCGATGGTTCGGTGGCGCAGTTATGGGTGGTGGGCATGGGCAAACTCGGTGCCGCCGAGTTGAATGTGTCCAGCGACATTGATTTGATTTATGTGTATGACGAAGACGGCGAGACCAGCGGCGACAACGAGGGGCGAGGCAGCATCGACAACCATGCGTTTTTTGACAAAGTGGTCAAGCAGTTGTTTCAGCTGATCGGCGACACCACCGAACACGGTCAGGTGTTTCGCATGGACCTGGCGCTCAGACCGAATGGCGAGTCCGGCCCCAGCGTGGTGTCACTGGCCGCACTGGAAACCTATTTTCAAGTGCAAGGCCGCGAATGGGAGCGACTGGCCTGGCTGAAAGCACGGGTGGTGGCACCGGCTTCTTGCATGGACCAGGTTGCGGCTTTGCGCGACATCGTCACGCCGTTTGTGTTCCGCCGTTACCTGGACTACAACGTGATCGAGGCCTTGCGCGCATTGCATGCACACATACGCGCGCATGCTTTGCGGCAAAGCGCCGGGCGGCCCGAACGCGCCAACGATGTAAAGCTTGGGTGCGGCGGTATACGCGAGATCGAATTCACGGTGCAATTGCTGCAAGTGGTGCGCGGCGGGCAGTTTCCTGAACTGCGCATGCGGCCCACTTTGGAGGCATTGCCAGCGCTGGTACAAGCCAGACTGATGCCTGCCGAAGCAGCAGACGCATTGGCCAAGGCCTATGCATTTTTACGCCGCGTGGAACACCGGATTCAATACCTGGACGACAAACAAACCCATGTGCTGCCCACCGACCCGCACGACTTGCTGTGGATGGCGCACAGCATGGGGCTGACTGACGCGGCAGCCTTGCTCGCCCAACTGCAGCACTGGCGCGAACTGGTGTCACAAGAGTTTGAACGGCTGCTGCGACCCGCGCAAGACAGTGCCGCTGTGACTGTGCCGGTGCAGCAGGCTCAACAGCTGGACAGCCTGCTTGAGAACTTAAACCCGGCGCTGCGCGAGAGGGTGGCCGGCTGGTCAGACATGCCCAGGGTACGTTCTTTGCGGGAAGACGCCAGGCAGCGCTTGCTGCGCTTATTGCAACGCACGCAAAGCTGGCTGGACGAGGGTCGTATCAGCGAGACTTCCGCGCTGCACTGGTGTGACTGGATGGAGCCTTTGTTACGTCGCGAAACCTATCTGGCCTTGTTGCTGGAACGCCCGCTGGTACACGCGCAATTGCTGAGATTGCTGGACGCCGGTCGCTGGACAACCAGGTATTTAATGAAACACCCGGGCGTGATCGACGAGTTGGCCGACCCCGGCATGTTGAACGAGCGATTTGACGCAGCGCAATTTCAGCGCAATCTTCACGCCAGATATGAAGCCTTGCAAGCACATGCGGGTGACGATGATGAAAGCCTGCTCAATTTGCTGCGCCGCGCCCACCATGCCGAATTGTTTTTGACGTTGGCGCGGGATATTGAAGGCCGCTTGAGCGTGGAACAAGTCGCCGATGATTTGAGCGCACTGGCCGACACCGTGGTGGGCGTGACTGCGCAATGGGTGTGGCAACGCCTGAAAAACCGCCACTGTGACACCCCGTGCTTTGGCATCATTGGTTATGGCAAATGGGGTGGCAAAGAGCTGGGCTACGGCAGCGACTTAGATATCGTTTTCATTTACCAAGACGAGCATCCGCAAGCCGGTGAGGTGTATGCACAGTTCGCACGCAAATTGATTCAATGGCTGACCACCCAAACCGGCGAAGGCGACATGTACGAGATAGACACAGCGTTGCGCCCCAATGGCAACTCAGGCCTGTTGGTCAGCAGCATAGAGGCATTTGCCGACTACCAGACCCTGCGCGGCAGCAACACCGCTTGGCTGTGGGAACACCAGGCCATGACGCGGGCGCGGTTTTGCGTCGGAGACCCTGCATTACGCACAGCCTTTGAAGAAGTACGTAGGCAAGTCTTGTGCGCACCGCGTAAACCCGGCGAGCTGCGCGCCGAAATTCTGGCCATGCGCGATAAATTGCGCGCCGCCCACCCTGTGCCCGCTGGTCTGTTTGATTTCAAGCACAGCCCGGGCGGCATGATTGACACGGAGTTTGCGGTGCAATACCTGGTGCTGGCCAACTCGGCCAACCATTCCGGTTTGCAAGACAACATCGGCAATATCGCGTTGTTACAGCATGCACAAAGTGTGGGCTTGCTTACCGACGGCGTAGGTCAGGCTGCGGCATCGGCTTACCGCAGTCTCAGACACTGGCAACACCAGGCCAGGTTGGACGAACAAGCGCAGCGAGCACCGCTGAAAGACTGTCTGCAGGTACGCGAGGCCGTGCTCACCCTTTGGCGCAGTGTGTTTCAGTCGGGCTAAAGGGCTTTTCAACCCTTCGTGGACAATAGTTCAATTCTCACGCATGATCACTGACATGATGAAAACTTTCACACTCCGCTACTTTTTGACGCTTTCCGCCACTTTGCTGGGCTTATCTTTGTTCGCAGCCTCACCTGCCGCCGCGCAAAACAACAAAGCACCCGCTGACGCCAAATGCCCGGCGGTGTTGCAATACACCGTTGAGCGCTTACAAGACGAGAAACCGCAAAACCTGTGTCAATACGCCGGTCAAGTGGTGCTTGTTGTGAACACCGCCAGCTTTTGCGGCTTTACCCCGCAATACAAAAGCTTAGAAGAACTGTACGCACGCTACAAAGACAAAGGCCTGGTGGTGTTGGGCTTCCCCTCCAACGATTTTTCACAAGAACCCGGCAACAACCAAAAAATCGCCGACTTTTGCGAGAACACCTACGGCGTGAAATTCCCCATGTTCAGCAAGACCACGGTGCGCGGCGCTGATGCCTCTCCGCTGTTCAAACAACTCACGCAGTTGACCGACACCGCGCCTAAGTGGAACTTTTACAAATACCTGATCAGCCGCGACGGCAAACAGGTGAAAAGCTACAACAGCAGCACCGATCCGCTGGACCCCAAGTTCTTGGCCGAGGTCGACAAACAACTCAGCGCCAAAACACCTTGACATGAGCTTGCGTGTGGCCATCGTCGGCTCTGGCATTGCCGGTTTGTCGGCGGCCCACCACTTGCACGGCCATGCCGACATCAGCCTGTTTGAAGCAGGCGACTATTTCGGCGGTCACACCCACACGGTAGACATCACGCTGCCGGGCGCGAACGGCGATGTCAGCTTTGGTGTGGACACTGGCTTTTTGGTTTACAACGAACGCACCTACCCCGGTCTGATCGATTTGTTTCAACAACTCGGCATACAGACTGCGCATTCCGACATGTCGTTTTCGGTGCAAGCGCCATGGGGCCGCAGCGGCCACACGCTGGAATGGAACGGGGCAGACCTGAACAGCGTGTTTGCCCAGCGCAGCAATTTGTTGCGCCCCGGCTTCTGGTGGTTGTTGCGTGAAATCATCCGCTTCAACCGTTTATGTACGCAACTGGCCCGGTCTTATGACGACGGCGCTTTGATGCAACCGCTGCAAGCCTTTTTAGACCAACACGGTTTCGGCACCACTTTCAAAAACAATTATTTGCTGCCCATGCTGGGTTGCATTTGGAGTTGCCCGACTTCGCAAATGTTGCAATTTCCAGCGGCCACCATGGTGAGGTTTTGCGACAACCACGGCCTGCTGCAAGTGAATAACCGGCCACAGTGGTTCACCGTGCAAGGCGGGGCCAAACACTATGTGCAAGCCATCACCTCGCGCATTGCTGACAAGCGCTTGAACACGCCGGTGCTGTCTGTGCAGCGCGACGCAGATGGCGTGACTTTGCAAACCTCACATGCCAGCGAGCGTTTTGACCATGTGGTGATTGCCACGCATTCAGACCAGGCTTTGAAACTGCTTGCGCAACCGAGCGCAGATGAGCAGTCGCTGCTGTCAAACATCGGCTTTCAAAACAACCTCGCGGTGTTGCACACCGATGCCTCGGTCATGCCGCACAAACGACTGGCCTGGGCCGCATGGAATTACCAGCGCAGCACCGAGCACCAGGACAACGCCCATGTGTGTTTGCATTACTGGTTGAACAAATTGCAACCCCTGCCTTTCACGCAAGATGTGTTTGTGTCGCTCAATCCGCTGCAAACGATTTCTGCCAAACATGTGCTGGGTCAGTTTGAATACGCGCATCCGGTGTTTGATCTGGCCGCCATCCAAGCCCAACGCCATCTCAGCCATTTGCAAGGCCAACAACACACCTGGTTCGCCGGTGCATGGATGGGCTACGGTTTTCACGAAGACGGCTTCAAGGCCGGACGCAGTGCGGCCAATGGCATCTTGCAACTGCTGATGCAGGAAGAAGCCGCGTGAGCCAAGCATTGGGTCATACGCCGCTCATAGGCATTGGCGAAGTGCGGCATACGCGCCAGCGGCCCAGCCTGCATGCGTTTGCTTACCGCACCTGGTTTTTGCTGTTGCCCATGCGCAGCATGGCGGCTCACGGTGGCGGTGCACTGGCAGTCAACCGCCGTGCCCTGATTGCATTTCATGATGCCGACCACGGTGACGGCCGCAGCCCGGCGCAAGGCGGCGCACTCGCCTGGCTGGATGAATTGCTGCAAGCCCAAGGCATACATGATGCGCAAGGCGAAGTCTGGTTGCACACCTATGCGCGTGTGTTGGGCTATGTGTTCAAACCGGTGAGCTTTTGGTATTGCCACCGGGCCGACAACTCGCTGGCCGCCATCGTTGCTGAAGTCAACAACACCTTTGGCGAGCGTCATTGCTATGTGCTGCCTGCTCCGCGCTATGGTGTGAGCATCACTGCTGACAAAGTGTTTTACGTGTCACCGTTTTGTGAAGTGCTTGGCAACTATACCTTCCGTTTCATGCGCACACTCACGCAGCTTGGTGAGCGCACCGTGGTTCGCATTGACCACAGTGACGAACAAGGCCTTTTAATCAGCACCAGCGTCAGCGGCCGCTTGCAAGCCCTCACAGCCACTTCATTGCGCCGAGCACTGTGGTCGCATCCCATGCACAGCCTGGGCGTGATCGCGCGCATCCATTGGCAGGCATTGCAGCTCTGGTTCAAGCGGGTGCCGCTGGTGACCAAACCGACTCCCCCCGAACAATTCGCCACACGCGGCGGACATTAACCCCTAGACACCGGACCATGACGACGCTTCATTCACCCGAATTTTCTTTGCCCGATTTGGGCAAAGCCGCTCCCGCCGCCGCCAAGCGTGCGTTGCGCATGTTGCAATCCATCAGCAATGGCCGCTTACATATGCAATTGCCTGATGGACGCACACTCACTTTCGGCAATGACAACGGGCCGCAAGCCGCGATTGAATTGCACAACTGGAATGTGTTTGGTGCGGCGCTGCGCTCGGGCGATATCGGCTTTGCAGAAAGCTTTATCGCCGGCGACTGGCACACACCGGATTTGACCGCCTTGATGCAATTGCTGGTGGTCAACCGCCGCCCCATGGACGACATGATCTTCGGCACCTGGTGGGGCCGCTTGGCCTACCAATTGCGCCACTGGATGCGTCGCAACACCAAAAAGAACAGCAGCAAAAACATACACGCCCATTACGACCTGGGCAATGCGTTTTACGGTTTGTGGCTGGACCCGAGCATGGCTTATTCTTCGGCCTGGTTTGACGGTGACCGCCAACAAGATTTGCAAACCGCGCAACTGGCCAAAGTGCGTCGCGCCTTGCGCATGACCGGGGCACAACCTGGCTCTCGCGTGCTGGAAATCGGCTGCGGCTGGGGCGGCTTGGCTGAAATCGGGGCGCGTGAATTCGGCGTGCAAATGACGGGCATCACCCTGAGCCCGTCGCAACTGGCTTACGCCACCGAGCGCCTGCATGCGCAAGCCATACATGCAGATTTGCGTTTGCAAGATTACCGCGACACCAATGACGGCCCTTACGACGCGGTGTGTTCAATTGAAATGATTGAAGCAGTGGGTCGTGAATACTGGCCCACTTATTTTCAAACCATCGCCCGCTTGCTCAAGCCCGGTGGCCGCGCCTGCATACAAAGCATAGTCATTGACGACGCCTTGTTTGAGCGTTACGCATTGGGCACCGATTTCATTCAGCAATACATCTTCCCCGGCGGCTTTTTGCCCAGCACGCAAACCTTCATCGAACAAGCCCGTGCCGCAGGTCTGCAAGTCGTCGATCAATTGGCTTTCGGGCTGGATTACGCCGAAACGCTGAAGCGTTGGCGCGAATCGTTTATGCAAGTCCAAGACCGTATGCCGACATTGGGCTTTGACCAGCGCTTTGAGCGCACCTGGTTGTTTTACCTGAGCTATTGCGAAGCCGCTTTTCTGGAACACAACACCGACGTGGTGCAGTTCACTTTGCACAAACCCGCATGAGCAACTACGCCAGACGCGATTTGGCGTTGCTGGGTTTTCCCGCTTTGCCCTTAGCGTTTGTGGCACTGCCCTTGTATGTCATGTGGCCGCATTATTTCGCCAACCGCTTCGGCGTATCGCTGGGCCTGATAGGCGGACTGCTGTTGCTCTCGCGTGTGCTGGATGCGTTGCTTGACCCCGTACTGGGTCACTGGACAGACAAACTCATGCAGCGCAGCAGTTTGACCTTGCTGCGGCGAACTTGGTTGGCTGCATTGTTGTTGTCCATCGGTTTTTTATTGCTGTTTTTTCCGCACTGGGTGACGGGTCCCAGCGTGACCATCGATCTGTTGTTGGGATGTGTGTTGCTTGCGCTGGTGCTCAGCTATCTTTGTTACAGCTTTTTAAATATTGCGCTACAGGCTTGGGGGGCTCAACTGAGCGGGGATATGTCAACTCGCAGCCGCCTGGTCAGTTGGCGCGAAGGGCTGGGGTTGTGCGGCGTGATACTGGCTTCTTTGGTGCCGGGACTGTGGGGCATGGAAGCGCTGGTCGCCGGGTTTGTGGTCTTGCTTGGTCTGTCCATGCTGGCTTGGTGGTTTGCGCCCAGACCGCAGTTGCCAGCGGTTGACACCACTGTTCGCCTGAGCTTGGGCAGCAGTTTGCGCATGCCGTGGATGGATGCCCATTTTCGACGGCTGTTGCTGGTCTTCATGGTCAACGGCATCGCCTCTGCCATTCCCGCCACCTTGATGCTGTTTTTTGTTGAAGACCGTTTGCAGTTACCGCAAACCATGCAAAGCCAGTTTCTAGGCGCATATTTTTTAGCTGCCGCCATCTCATTGCCCTTGTGGTTGACATGCATCTCACGTTTCGGTTTGCGCATCAGTTGGCTGGCAGGCATGTTGCTGACAGTGGGGGTGTTCATCTGGGCGCTGGGTCTGGGCGCGGGTGACGAGATCGCATACACCGTGGTGTGTTTGTTGTCTGGTTTGGCCTTGGGTGCAGATTTGATCGCGCCCGGCGCATTGCTCAATGGTTGGTTGCAATCGCCGCATCCACACAATGCTCACAGCGGTGCTTATTTCGGTTGGTGGCAAGTGGCCACCAAACTCAATCTGGCACTGGCAGCAGGCATCAGTTTGCCGTTGCTGCAATGGCTGGGCTATAGCAGCGGCGCGCGCGATGCACCGGCTTTGTTGGCGCTGAGCTGGGCTTATGCTCTGGTGCCTTGCCTGTTGAAATTATTGGCCGGTCTGTTGTTGTACACATCGACCGCATTGCTACAACCCATGGAGAAATGATGCAAAGACGCACCATGCTTACTGCGGCAGCGGCCGCTGCCCTCGCCGCCAGCGGCTGTGCCGGCCCGTCTGTCAATGATTACGCCAGCGAACAACCCGCACTTGATTTGCGTCATTACTTCAACGGCATCGTCGATGCCTGGGGCCTATTCACCGACCGCTCGGGCAAAGTGGTGAAACGTTTCACCGTCGTGATGAACTGCCAATGGAACGGCGACAACGGCATACTCGACGAAGACTTTGTCTACAGCGATGGCACCCGACAAAAACGCATATGGAAATTGCAGCACTTGGGCGATGGACGCTTCAGCGGCTCAGCCGATGACGTGATCGGCACCGCCGAAGGCAACACACGCGGCAATGCCTTCAACTGGCGCTATACGTTGGCCTTACCGGTTAACGATCAGGTGTGGCATGTGCAGTTTGATGACTGGATGTATTTGATGAACGAGCAAGTGATGCTGAACAAAGCCTCTATGTCCAAGCTCGGTATTTTTTTGGGTGAAGTCACTTTGTCTTTCACCAAACGCGCTTAACAGCCATGGCATTTTTCACCCCGTTCAACCCGCCCATCACCGACTGGCGCGGACGCAGTGTGTGGTTGGTCGGCGCCTCCAGCGGCATAGGCTTGGCCTGCGCCGAAGCACTGCATGCCGCCGGTGCACGGGTGTGTGTGTCGGCGCGTCAGGCCGCATTGCTGCAAGACTTTGCAGACCGCCACCCCGGCGCACTGGCCTTGCCTCTGGATGTGACTGACGCCAGCGCGGTTAAACAAGCCGCTGCTCAAGTACAAACGCATCACGGCTTGGATGTGGTGATTTATTGCGCTGGCTACTACAAAGCAGAAACCGCCACGGCGTTTGATCTGAACAGCATGCACACCCACTTGCATGTGAATTACACCGGCGCGCTGCTGTTGCTGGATGCTGTCTTGCCGATGTTGCTGGCACAAGCACGCGGCCATCTCTGCATGGTGTCTAGCGTGGCCGGGTACAGAGGTTTGCCCAACAGTCTGGCCTATGGACCGACCAAAGCCGCACTCACGCATTTGGCCGAAGTGCTGTACATAGATTTGAAAGACCGGGGCATAGGCGTGAGCGTGGTGCACCCGGGCTTTGTGGCCACGCCCTTGACCGCGCAAAACAATTTCCATATGCCCGCACTCATCACGCCGGCGCAAGCCGCGCAATCCATGCTGCAAGGCTGGCGCGATGGCTTGTTCAACATCCACTTCCCCAAGCGCTTCACCCGGGTGATGGGCCTGCTGCGCATCCTTCCTTACCGCTGGTATTTCCCGCTGGTACGCAAATTCACTGGTTTGTAAACATGGACAACACACACGAAGTGCCTGAGGCTTTGGTGGATGAACTGGTGCAGGCGTTTGAGCAACTGCAAGCGACAGACATTGCGCGCATGGGCGACTGGTATGCCGACGATGCGCGTTTCAAAGACCCGTTCAAAGACGTGCAAGGCTTGTCAGAGATTCAAGCGATTTTTCAGCACATGTTTGTCAGCTTGCAGCAACCCCGGTTTGTTGTGACCGCGCGCATCGTGCAAGGCAACCAGTGTTTTTTGGTCTGGGATTTTTTGTTCCGCTTTAAAAGCATGCGGCGCGATGTGGAGCAATGCATACACGGCGGCTCGCACCTGGTGTTCGCGCTCAACCCTCAAGGTGAATGGCGGGTACAGTCTCACCGGGATTATTGGGACGCAGCCGAAGAACTGTATGAAAAACTGCCTTGGGTCGGCAGTTTGATGCGTTGGTTGAAAAAACGGGTCAACAGCTGAGGCTGATGGACTGCCTCAAATTTTGAGTGGCTGTTGATGAACGATGAAGCGGCTTAAACCGGTACGGTTTCCATGAAGCTGCTGCGCTGCATCAGCTTGTCTTGTAGACGCTCTAAGTTGGGATAGTCGCTGCGCCAGGCGATGTGCGGATAACGGAAGTCCAGGTAGCCTAAAGCGCAACCGGTTGCAATATCGGCCAACGATAAATGAATGCCGTTGCACATGCTGTTGTCCCCCAGCGTGCGGGACATGACGGCCAGACTGTCGTACACCTTGCCGAGTTGACGATCTATCCATGCCTGGCTGCGCTGCGCTTCGCTGCGCCCGGCCCAATGGGCTTCCATTCTGGCGGAGATGGCTGCGTCGAGCAAACCGTCGGCCAGGGCTTCCCACACTTTTACCTCGGTGCGCTCGCGCCCGCCCTGGGGTATCAACTTACCCACCGGCGACAAGGTGTCCAGGTATTCAACGATGACCCGCGAGTCGTATAAAGCTTCGCCGGTTTCGGTCAGCAGACACGGGACTTTGCCTAAGGGGTTGGATTGAGAGATGGTGGTGTCAGGTGCCCACACGTCTTCAAGCACGAACTGGTATTCCAGTTTTTTTTCGGCCATCACAATGCGCACCTTGCGCACATACGGGCTGGTTACAGCACCTAGCAATTTCATGGGGACTCTGGTTTGTGGTTTTGTATCGATTTTATAGACAACGGCTGAACCTGCTGTCACCTTTCTCTTCCACCCTAAAATCCGCAGATGACTGATCACACTATCTCCGCTCTATCTCCCCTGGATGGCCGTTACGCCGGCAAACTGGCCGCCCTCAGACCATTGATGAGCGAACAAGGCTTTATGCACCGGCGCGTACAAGTCGAAGTCACCTGGTTACTGGCTTTGTCTGACAGCGGCATGCCTGAGTTCAAAGCTTACTCAGCGGATGCACGTGTGTTTTTGCGTGGTTTGGTCGAACGTTTTTCTGCGGCAGATGCCCTGGCCATCAAAGAGATAGAAAAAACCACCAACCACGATGTCAAAGCCGTTGAATACTGGCTCAAAGCCCAATGCCAAGCCGACGGCTTGACGGATGCCTTGAAAAACGAGCTTGCCGCATCACTGGAATTCATCCATTTCGCTTGCACCAGCGAAGACATCAACAACACCAGCCATGCGCTGCAACTCAAAGCAGCCCGTGCGCAAGTATTGCTGCCCGGCTTGCAAGCCGTGGCTGACAAACTGCGTGACATGGCGCATACGTATGCAGACCAGGCCATGCTCAGCCGCACCCACGGCCAAACCGCCAGCCCGACCACAGTGGGCAAAGAAATGGCCAACGTGCTGGTACGCCTGCAAACCGCAATGTCGCGGATTGCACAAGTACCGATGCTGGCCAAAATGAACGGCGCGGTTGGTAACTTCAATGCCCATGTGTCTGCCCGCGCTGACTTTGACTGGGAAGCATTTGCGCGCCGGGTGATCGAAACCACTGACGCGCCTTCCGTTGCAACTGATGCGCTGGGTTTGGGTTTGACGTTCCAGCCCTACAGCATTCAAATCGAGCCGCATGACTACATGGCCGAGTTGTTTGACGCGGTGGCGCGCAGCAACACCATACTCATCGATTTATCGCGTGACATCTGGGGTTATGTGTCGCTGGGTTATTTCAAGCAGCGGCTCAAGGCTGGTGAAATCGGCTCGTCGACCATGCCGCACAAAGTCAACCCGATTGATTTTGAAAACGCCGAAGGCAACCTCGGTTTATCCAACGCGCTGCTTCGCCACCTAAGCGAAAAACTGCCAATCAGCCGCTGGCAGCGGGATTTGACCGACAGCACCGTGTTACGCAACATGGGTGTGGCACTGGGCTATGCGGCGCTGGCCCACCAGTCGTTGCTGCAAGGCTTGAACAAACTCGAGTTGAACGCCGAGGCATTGAATGCCGATCTGGATAACGCTTGGGAAGTGCTGGCCGAGCCCATACAAACGGTGATGCGCCGCTACGGCGTCAGTGGGGCTTACGAGCAACTCAAAGAAGTCACGCGAGGACAACGCGTTACCCGCCAAGAATTGCACGGTTTGATCCAAAAGCTCCATATCCCTGAAGCCGAGAAACAACGCCTGTTGTCGCTCACACCGTCCACTTATACCGGTCTGGCAGCCAGCCTGGCCAAGCGGGTTTAAGCCATCAGGCCAGCTCTTGCAAGCTGGGAAAAGCTTACTGAATGCATGTGTTGGTATTTACTGACCGGTTATTGCTGAAGTGATGCCTTCAGCGGCTCGCTCTGAATAACGGTTAAAACGCCAGGACGAGCGCGACAAAGTGATGCGCCGCCACACATGGCGCTTGGCGCCTGGACTCATTTCGGTCCAATACTGCACTTCTTCAAAGCTGCGGCCGCAGCCCTTGCAAATCGGGTCACCCTGGCTGGTCGAGCAAATCGCAATGCACGGTGTGTCCGGAGTGGTGTCGTACCAAGCACGCCAGGCGGCGTAGGCCTTGGGCGGAAAACCTTGTTCCGCCGCTTCGTCCTGCTGGTGGTAAATCATCAAGGCATAAACCTCTGCCAATGCACGCAACTCTGGCGCCAGCGTCACCCCGTCAGGGGAAGGCTTTAAAGCGCGCCAGTGGTTGATGGCCGCCTCAATGTCGGTGATATGAATGCTTTGCAAAGCCATGGGGTGTCAGTGGTTGGGGTGCAATAACTCTCGGCGCCTGGCTTCCAGGCTGCGTAATCTTGCATCGATGATGGAGGCTTCCTGCTGACCGGCGAGGTCGAGCTTGCCTTTTTGGGTCAATTCACGCGCCAGTGACTGGGCGGCGCGCAAACGATCGATGGCAGCGACTTCGTCCAGACGCACGGCCTTGGCTTCGGCTTCGGCACGCAGAGCAGGCAAGGCCTGGCCGCGTTGCGCATAGGTAAAGGCCATCGCATCCCAAGCCAGCGGGTCTTTAGGATGGTCTGCCAACCACAATTGCAAGCGGTCAGCGGCCTGCTCCATCAATGCGGGTTGGCGGGTGGCAGCGCTGCAATGCATTTGCAATAGCAAGCCTGCCCGCGAAGTCTCGGCATCACTCAGGAACTTCAAACACTGGTCGTACATGCCTTGGCTGCGCGCGGTGTCTGCGGCCAGCCAGCGGACAGCACGCAAACCGTCCGGATAATTCGCCGTCAGGTTCAATAAACGGTTTAAAGCCTGTTCGGCTTTATCGTTTTGTTTTTGCTCGGAATAGGCTATGACGGCGGCATACAGCAAACCGGCTTGCTGTTCCGGCGATTTGACGTCGGTTTGTTTTTCATAGGCCAGCACCAGTTCTTGTATTTCCTCGGCGCGCTTGCTCATGAGCGCGCGCGCGCGCGCCGACATCAGCGCATGCGCCATGGACAGAGGTGGCGGTTTAACCTCAACCGCATCCAGACCCATGCGCGACTGCATATCGCCTATGCGCTCGGTGGTCAGCGGGTGGGTACGTAAATAAGGATAACCCCCGCTGTCGTTCAAGCGTGAAGCCAGCGCCAGTTTTTGAAACATACTGACCACGCCCCGCGGCTCAAAGCCGGCATTGGTCATGACGGCATAGCCCAAGCGGTCGGCTTCTCGCTCCATGTCACGTGAAAAATTCAACTGTCCCTGGGCTGCAGAGGCAGTGCCTCCCATGATCATGGCGTTGGCGGCATCCGGGCTTTTGCTGGCGGCCAGCACCCCCAGCAAAATACTGGCCACCATGAACGGCGTCTGCCTGCCCTGGCTGTCTTGCATGCGGGCGATATGTCGCTGTGTGACATGGCTTAATTCGTGTCCCATGACGGCAGCCAACTCGTCGCGGCTGGTGACCACGGAAATCAACCCCAGATGTACGCCCATATAACCACCCGGCAGCGCAAACGCATTCACCGAGCGCTCGCGCACCAGAAACAAATTCCAGCTGAAACTTTCATCGAGTTCGGGCGTCAGGTTGCCGAGTTGCCTGGCCGAAATTCGCAAAGGCAGCCAAATGGTCTGCAAATAATCTCCCAACACCGGGTCATCCAGGTAGTCCGGGTCGGGCATGATTTGACGCATGATGGATTCGCCCAGCTTGCGTTCCTGGGGCACGCTCATGCTGTTGCCGTCGCCGATATGCGGCAATCTCAAGGGCTGGGCGGTTGCCTGCGCCAACGCTGCGCCTACTGTCAGAGACAGCAACAGCAGACCAGAAAGGGAACGAGGGCGACTAATCAAGTTTTTCAAAATGGCTATGCAAAACCGTATGATCGGAAAAGTATGTTACCCCTGCGGCTCTAGGCGCGATGCCGCCGCTGATTTCAAGCTTTTACCCACCAGGTTTTTACATGTCTCTTACCCATTTTGACGCCCAAGGTCAGGCCCACATGGTCGATGTCGGTCCCAAGACCAGCACCCACAGGATCGCCATTGCCGCCGGAGAAATCACCATGCTGCCGTCCACGCTGGCCTTGATTGAAGCCGGTACGGCCAAAAAAGGCGACGTCATTGGCATTGCGCGAATCGCAGGCATACAGGCGGCGAAAAAAACATCTGATCTGATTCCCTTGTGCCATCCGCTGGCATTGACCCGCGTGGCAGTGGATTTCTCCACCCACCACGACCCTTCGCGCGTCAGTTGCACCGCCACCGTGGAAACCCACGGCCAGACCGGCGTGGAAATGGAAGCCTTAACTGCCGTGCAAGTGGCCTTGCTGACTATTTATGACATGTGCAAAGCCGTGGACCGGGGCATGACCATCAACGGTGTGAAATTGATGGAGAAGCATGGCGGTAAGAGCGGGAGTTTTGTGGCGGAGTAAAAGCCCCGCTCTTTCTTCTTAACGGCACTCAGACGGCGCGTACTTGGCTTCCAGCGTTGGCGCCGCTGCCAGCGTGATACCTGTCGGTGCAGCAGCACCTTTCGCCATGCAGCGCCAAGCCACCGCAGCCTGGTCGGGCACGCTGAAATCGGCAGTGGCATCAGGCAAAGCAGCGGCAGCGGCCATGGTCCCGGTAAATGGCACCAGCAACAAGGTGCCGTTGCCTGCGTTTTTTTGCGTGGTGATGGTGATCACTCCGGTTGCCGAGCTGATGGACATGCTTTTGATATTGGTTGTCGCAGCCGGGGAGGCATAACCGGATGCGTAACCGTTTGTCGACGATGTGCCGCTGTTAAACACGTCTTGCACTTGCGTTTTGGCCACACCAGCCAAACTCAGACCTTCGCTGACTCGGGCCCTGACGCTGTAGTCCTGGTAGGCCGGCACCGCCAGCGAAGCCAATATGCCGATGATGGCCACCACCACCATCAGCTCTATCAATGTGAATCCGTTTTGCTTGCTTTTACGCATGATTGCTCCTATCTGTAAGGGGAGCTGAGATTGTTGGAACAGGCGGGATCTGTCTGTGAAAGTCCGGCTGACTTTTTGGGTAATAGCTGCATAAGCCAATAGCTCTTCAGGGCTTGTGCGCGTTGAAAATCAATCCAACGCATCTTGAAAACACCTGCAGCCTAAGCTCAGCTGAAAACTGCTATTCTGCTCATCGGGTCCTGGGCTGTCACCAGCCTGGCAGAACCTTAGCCATTCGTATCGGTTACAGCAGGGCCTTGAGCAGCTTGCCCATTTCAGATGGATTGCGTGTGACTTTGAAACCGCACTCTTCCATGACGGCGAGTTTGGCTTCTGCGGTGTCAGCGCCACCGCTGATCAAAGCACCGGCGTGGCCCATGCGCTTGCCTGCAGGCGCTGTGACACCGGCGATGAAACCGACGATGGGTTTTTTCATGTTCGCTTTGCACCAGCGTGCGGCTTCGGCTTCGTCGGGTCCGCCGATTTCACCAATCATGATGACGGCATCGGTGTCGGGATCGTCGTTGAATGCGCGCATCACATCGATGTGTTTCAAGCCGTTGATCGGGTCGCCGCCGATACCCACAGCGCTGGATTGGCCCAGACCGATTTCGGTCAATTGCGCCACTGCTTCATAAGTGAGCGTGCCGGAGCGTGAGACCACGCCGATGCGGCCTTTGCGGTGGATGTGGCCGGGCATGATGCCGATTTTGATTTCATCGGGCGTGATCAGGCCAGGGCAATTGGGGCCGAGCAGCAGCGTGCGTTTGCCGCCTGCGGCTTCTTTGGCTTTCATGCGGTTGCGCACCATCAGCATGTCGCGCACAGGAATGCCTTCGGTGATGCAAATGGCCAAATCCAAATCGGCTTCCACCGCTTCCCAAATGGCATCGGCTGCACCGGCGGGTGGCACGTAAATCACGGAGACTGTCGCGCCGGTTTC
This sequence comes from Comamonadaceae bacterium, assembly GCA_947456305.1. Taxonomy (GTDB): domain Bacteria; phylum Pseudomonadota; class Gammaproteobacteria; order Burkholderiales; family Burkholderiaceae_C; genus Limnohabitans. The sequence goes on from CANGPN010000008.1 coordinate 46,802, forward strand.
ATGTGCGGCTTCTTTGACGGACGCGTAAATCGGGATATTGAAAATCGATTCACCGGCTTTTTTCGGGTTCACGCCGGCCACAAAACAGTTTTTTCCGTTGGCGTATTCCTGGCATTTCTCGGTATGGAATTGACCGGTTTTGCCGGTGATACCTTGGGTAATGACCTTGGTGTCTTTGTTGATGAAGATGGACATTTTCCGAATCCTTTTGATGTTTCAAGCAATGCGCTTGGCGACAGGTTCAATTTTTTTTCGCAACTGAAGTACATCTTCAGCAACGAGTTGGCAGATGTGGTTCAGTGCAACGCGGCAACCACTTTTTGTGCGGCCTCTGCCATGGTGTCGGCACTGATGATGGGCAAGCCGGATTCGGCCAGCATTTTCTTGCCCAGGTCTTCGTTGGTGCCTTTCATGCGCACCACCAATGGCACTTTCAAATTCACTGCTTTGCAAGCAGTGATCACGCCATGGGCAATGGTGTCGCATTTCATGATGCCGCCGAAGATGTTGACCAGAATGGCCTCGACCTTGGGGTTTTTCAACATGATCTTGAACGCTTCGGTGACTTTCTCAGGTGTGGCACCGCCGCCTACGTCAAGGAAGTTGGCAGGCTCTGCGCCGAACAATTTGATGGTGTCCATAGTGGCCATGGCCAAGCCTGCGCCGTTGACCAAGCAACCAATATTGCCGTCCAGACTGATGTAGGCCAAATCAAATTTCGAGGCTTCAATTTCAGCCGGATCTTCTTCGTCCAAGTCACGGTAAGCCACGATTTCAGGGTGGCGGAACAAGGCGTTGGCATCAAAGTTGAACTTGGCGTCCAACGCCATGATGTTGCCTTTGCTGTCGCGGTTCAGCGGGTTGATTTCCACCAGCGATGCGTCGGTGTCCATGTAACAAGTGAACAGTTTTTTGAACACATCCACGGCTTGTGCGGTGGAATCAGCAGGAATGCCCACCGCATCTGCGATTTTTTTCGCTTGCGCGTCGCCAAGGCCGGTCAGTGGGTCAATCAATTCGGTGATGATTTTTTCGGGTGTGTCATGCGCGACTTGTTCGATGTCCATGCCGCCTTCGCTGGAAGCGATGAATGCAATTTTTTGTGAGGCACGGTCGGTGACGACGGACACGTAATATTCTTTTTGAATGTCTGCGCCGTCTTCTATGTATAAACGGCGGACTTTTTGGCCCATTGCGCCGGTTTGGTGGGTCACCAGTTGCATGCCCAGAATTTCTCCGGCCAAGCGTTTCACATCTTCAATGCTTTTAGCGACTTTGACGCCGCCGCCTTTGCCGCGTCCGCCTGCGTGAATCTGGGCTTTGACCACCCAGACCGGACCGCCAAGTTTTTGTGCGGCTTCCACCGCCTCTTGCACAGAAAACGCAGCAATGCCGCGCGGCACGGGTACGGCAAACTGGCGCAAGATTTCCTTGCCCTGGTATTCGTGAATTTTCATGAGAACTCGCTTTCTATCCGGCAGTGGCCGCCGTGGCGGACCTGTATGCAAGCCCGTAGCGGGCTGAACTGGCACGAAATGTATCATGCTGCATTGCATCATCGTGCTTGTGAGCTGTCAGTTGTTTGTCATGTAGTTGACAAGCATTTCGGGCCTTTTGACCGCTTGTGCCCGGCCCGATCCACTCATTTCTTTGTCTTTACTGAAAAGCTTTTTATGCACACCATTTTTATTGACGGCGAAGCAGGCACCACCGGTTTACAGATCCGCGAACGCCTGACCTTGCTGCCAACGGTTTCCCTGCTCAGCATAGACCCTTCTGAACGCAAAAACACCGAGGCTAAACGCGCATTGATGGCGCAGGCCGAGTTGGTGGTGTTGTGTTTGCATGACGACGCGGCCCGTGAATCTTTGGCCATGATTGACAGCTTGTCCGGGCACCAACCTCGCATCGTGGATGCATCCACCGCCCACCGCACCGATCCCGCCTGGGTGTACGGTTTTGCTGAACTCTGTGCGGGTCAAGCTCAAACGATTTCGACCGCCACACGTGTGGCGAATCCGGGTTGCTATGCCACCGGCGCGATTGCATTGATCCGGCCATTGGTTGATGCCGGTCTGATTCCCGCCGATTTCCCACTGTCGCTGCCGTCGGTCAGCGGCTATTCAGGCGGCGGTCGCGCCATGATCGAGGCCTATGAATCGGGTCAAGCCCCTTTGTTTGAGGCTTACGCGCTGGGTTTAGCGCACAAACATATTCCGGAGATCATGCATTGCACCGGTTTGACCACTCGGCCATTGTTTGTGCCCAGTGTCGGCAATTTCAAACAAGGCATGATTGTGCAAATACCTGTGCATTTGTCTTCGCTGCCCGGCAAGGTGAGCTCGCGCGATTTGCATGAGGCCTTGGCTGCGCATTACGCCAAAACCAATGATGCACACGACCCTTGTGTGCACGTGCTGCCACCGACTGAAGACCTGAAGTTGGATGCCACTGCAATGAATGACACCAACCACATGGAGTTGCGCGTGTTTGCCAATGAGGCGCACGGGCACGCGGTGTTGATGGCGCGTCTGGATAACTTGGGCAAAGGTGCCAGCGGTGCAGCGGTGCAAAACATCCGCTTGATGCTGCAAGCCTGATTTTTTTAAACGTCCTCTTCACCCAAACCCGACACCACCTGTCGCACCACATCACTGGAGAAACCGCGCGTTGCCAAAAACCGGGCCTGCCGGTTTCGGTTAGCAGCGTCATTGGCCACTTGACCAAATTTTTTCAGCCATATGGCTTGCGCCCGCGCCAGTTCGGTGGCTTTCAAGCCGGCCATGGTGTCCGCCACCACTTCTGGCGACAGACCTTTGGCTTGCAATTCCTGGCGCATGCGCATGCCGCCCAATTTGCCTGCACGACGGTTGACCAGCGTTTCCGCCACCCGGGTGTCGTCCACCAATCCTCTGGCTTGTAACTGGTCCAAGGCCTGCGCCAGATCCTCGGGGCTTTGCCCCTCGGCGATGAGTTTTTCCTGCAAGGCCTGGCGCGAGTATTCACGTTGCGCCAATAAGCTGACAGCGCGGGCCTTGGGCGATGCTTGCAACGGTGTCTGCGCTTTTGGCTCAGACACTTTGCCGCTGGCACCGCCCTGGATCAGTTGAAACACTTGACTCACTTGACGGCTTGCAGTTTGGTTTCTTCCACCTCAGCCGCCAGCAACGGAATATTGAGCGATTCGCGCACTTTGTTTTCAATCTCGAAAGCCAACTCGGGGTTCTCGCGCAAAAACTCGCGGGAGTTGTCCCGGCCTTGGCCGATTTTTTCGCCTTTGTAGGCATACCATGCGCCGGACTTATCGACGATTTTGGCGATCACACCCATGTCGATGATTTCGCCGTGGCGGCTGATGCCCTCACCAAACAAGATGTCGAACTCGGCGGTTTTGAACGGCGGCGCGACTTTGTTTTTCACCACTTTGACTTTGGTTTCGTTGCCGATGGACTCTTCGCCTTTTTTGATGGTGCCGGTGCGGCGAATGTCCAAGCGAACTGAGGCGTAGAACTTGAGTGCGTTACCGCCGGTGGTGGTTTCGGGTGAGCCGAACATGACTCCGATCTTCATGCGGATTTGGTTGATGAAGATGACGGTGCAATTGGTTTTCTTGATGTGCGCAGTGAGTTTGCGCAGCGCTTGGCTCATGAGGCGGGCTTGCAAACCGGGCAATGAATCGCCCATTTCACCTTCCAGCTCGGCCTTGGGCGTGAGCGCCGCCACTGAGTCGATAACGATCAAGTCGACCGCGCCGGAGCGCACCAGACTGTCGACAATTTCCAGCGCCTGCTCGCCGGTGTCAGGCTGGCTGATGAGCAAGTCTTGCAAATTCACACCGAGTTTTTGTGCGTATTGCACGTCCAGCGCATGCTCGGCATCGACAAAGGCGCAAGTGCCGGCCATTTTTTGCATTTCGGCAATGACTTGCAATGTCAGCGTGGTTTTGCCGGAAGACTCAGGACCGTAAATTTCGATGACACGACCGCGCGGCAGACCGCCCACGCCCAAAGCCACGTCCAAACCCAGAGAACCGGTGGACACGACTTGAATGTCTTCGATGACCTCGCCTTCGCCCAAGCGCATGATGGTGCCCTTGCCGAACTGCTTTTCGATTTGCGCCAAGGCGGCTTGCAGGGCTTTGGCTTTTTCTCCGGCGGCGGCGATGCTTTTGACGTTGTCCATGGAAAACTCCTTTGATGTCAATGGTTTGGAAGATTTACACCGGACTGTGTCGAAACACAGACTGGATGCATGAACAGTACTTTATCTGCGTTATTAAAACTTGTAAACAGTTTATTTAGTCAGTTTACCTTACTATATGAACATGGATTTCAACCTGCTTTCTTCCGCCATAGACTGTGCTGAAAGTCATTCAAGTTTGTATTTTGAGTCACTCAAATTTGTATTTTTTGAACACCCCGTATCAGCCTGCAAGCCAATGGCTACAGGGGTTTAACAATGAATTGCATTTGATTTGAAATCTAACCAAGCTCGGCAACGAGTTCATTTGGGGCATTTACTCGGTCACGCCATGCAACAGCAACCGATCGGTTACGGCCTTGAGTTGTCAAGGACCCTTGCCTTAAAGCCATTGTTCAACCTTGGATCAAAGCCTGCTAAAGGTTACCTTGTACTAACTATTCGGCCCTAACCTTACCAGCCAACGTTGATCGGTGATCACAGTTTCACTCTCCGCCGATCGTAAGGCTTCAGGATTGGGATTGGTGATTATTCGATGGCAGGGCCAGTGTCGTCGCGGAAGATGCGAGGTAGTCTCTGAGCTGAAAGGCTAGCGAGGATCCTGCGTCTACGAGCCGGTCAAGCACATCGAGCGTCGCCTTTCTCAGGGTGACGTCTCGCATTAGCGCTGGACGGTGCTCATGCACTGCCACACGGCAGATGGTCTCCGCATTCCAAAGACAGTTCCCATCATCGAACAGGTCGGATGGGGCACTGCGAATCGCATCTCGAAGCGAAGGTACGGCAGCAGGCACTGCTTGTGTTTGCCCGATGCCAGCCATTAGGCTAAGCAAGTTTTCTAGTGCGGGCCGGCTGTCCCCTGCTCCCCTGAGGCAGTGCGCAATAAAGTTGGGTCGGCGCTGCAGAAGGGGTAGGTCGTGCCGCGTATTCAGCCAAGGTACCGAACAAAACAGCAAGGTTCGAAGAACCTTGTCGAACCTGCTATGGGACCGCCTCGAGCGAGTCCTAAGGGACGGATCGGCAAGGACGATGGCAATGGCTCCATCCCAGACTCGCCAGAATGCTTCAGCGTTCGCGTACTCCTGCTTCATGCTCGCCGTAAGGGTCGACTCGAGCACTCGTTCGCTCAATTCAGGAGCGTGCTTCAGACAGTAAGCCAGCAGCTCGAAAGCTGGCCCCTCCCTAGACGGCTGCGCCAGAAGCTCGGAAGCTAGAAGGTCCCCCGTTTCCCAGCGAGCTTCAAAGTCAACATGTTCTGGGTCATGGTGATCGACTCGGGGCTTTCCTTCCTGATCCGCGATGAGGCGCACCAGCGGTGAGAGCGCGCTAACCCGCCATGTCCCCGGCGACTCTGTCCTGGCGGCGTCTAGTGCGATCGTCCATTCCTTGGCGGCAACAAGACTAGTTGGAACCGGCATTTCGCCAGGTTTGCCCTTTGCCAGGGCGCGAAGCAGAGCCTTGACGCTTGCGTCCCGAGCGCTGTCGACCAGATCTCGCCTTCGGCCACGTGGCTGCGAGATCATCGTCTCCAGGGACTCCGCGTAGTGAGCAAGGCCCCAGGTGAGCACGGCGGCCAGCTCTGGCTGCCGTGCTCTCAAGACATCCGAAATGGCATTGGCCGCGGCGCGCCTTACCTTCCAGACCGGTTCGGTGACGATGTTCGCCAGTGCCGTCGGCATGTTGGGCAGCGAGGGGCTTCTACTCGCGAGTATCACCAAGGTACGAACTCTGAGCTCACCTTCCATATGTCCGCGTCGCGCCCGTGTTTCTTCGTCCGGCTTCTGTGCGGTTGTCTCGATAAGGTAGTTCTGGGCCCATTGAAGGGCCTGCGATGAGTCTTCTGGCCAGCGCTGAATCAGCGCGCACGGGAGCTCGTCTTGCAAGCCGATGAGCATTGCGCTGTCCTCACCGGTGAACTCCTCACGGACCTTCAAGAACTCGTCGTACACCGCCGTCGGGGATGAGAAGCTGTCCGCTCGGTTGGGATCGGAGCTAATGTCTGGTCTTGTTATCGCGGTTGCCCACAGCCGAATCGCCGACAGCCGGTCCATCCACTGCAAGCGCTCTCCCTCGCGAGCGCTTGCCTGCTGCGACTCAGGCTCCAAGTTGGCAACTTCAAGGGTCACCGCTCTTCCGCCGTCTACTTGTTTGCCAACCTTCAGCTCCCGAAGATCCATGCGCTTAAGAGCTATGCGCCAGGACTGAGCGTCCTCTGGGTTCGCCGGCAGGGCTGCCTTATGCTGGTCCAGGATGGCAAAGATCGCATCACAAAGGTCCAAGCGACTCATCTGCAGTTGAAGCGCTAGGTCTTCCAAGTTGTAGCGTCTGTGCGGGAGTTTCTTGCTTGCAATTCGTTCCTTCTGCCGCTCGCCGTCCAGTCCATCGTGTCCGCCATGTATCGCGAGCACCAGCGGTTCTTGCTGGCAGCGGGAAAAGTCGTCGACAAAGAACCACGGGCACTTGAAGATGCCCAGCATCTTCTCTGTGACCAGACTCGGATGAGCCGTCATCAGGCTTGCCACCACACTGGTAGTGAAGCTTGAAGTGCCTCGATCGAGGATGTTTTCAAGCGCCTGCTTGAACAGCTCAGGCTGTGGCTTTGCCTCGAGGAGAAGGCGTTCTTCCAGCGACATCAGAGCACTTTCCCACCACTGAGCGTTGTGGGCAATCGCGTCTTCGGCAAGTTGGACGACCCAGCCGTGCGCGTCAGACGGCAAGCTCGGGAATGCCTTGGCGACAAGCGCAATCATTACGTCCCACGCTTTGCCTACAGGAGCGGCCATCCCAATGCGAGCCAGGATCTCCTCGTTCGCAGGATCGTCAGCAAGCTGTGAGTAGTCGAGGGACGTGGGGCCCTTACAAGCAACCCGCAGCAAGTGGCTTAGGCGTTGAAGCAGTGCAGCGTTGTTGAAGGCGCCTCTGCTTCCAAGCTTTGCGACTAGTTCTTCCACCCTCTCTGAACGCAGGAGCCCAATGGCGACCTCGTCGCGCCACAGTTGCGGAATCGCCGGGTCTGGCCTAAGTGCCGCCTGGAGCAACGCGTAAGCGTCTTCATCCCCGACGGCAGACTTCTGGGCCGTCCAGGACCGCAGTGATCGGCGCATGCCCGCGTGCGAGCCTAGCTTTGCGAACAAGGCCCCCCAGTCCCGTTCAGCAGACCGCACTTCGCGCTCCACGCGAAAGATCAGCGACCAGTCCTCCAGCACGTCATGGGCAGGTGCTACTCTGTCGGTGCTGTCCCTGGCCAAGACCGAGTCTTGAATGAGCGCAGCCACCGCCTCGGCGTCTGAAGGCGCATCGACAAACTGCGCGAAGCGGTCAGTGCGCTGATAGCAGACCTCGTCAAAGGCGGCTTGGCGTCTAGTCGCCATCCCTGCAGGGCTCTTGCTGGGTGCAACGCGTTCCTTCCAGAGATGGCGTCGAAGGTCATTGCCGGAGGCTTGAGGCAGTGTTTCTTGCGCCGCGATGTAGGTAAAGGCCAGCGTCAGGTAGTACGGTGCCCTCAGCACCTCACGCACACCAGCGTCTCGGGCGACAGCGTCTTCAAGCGCGCTACCGGCGACCGCAGCGGCGACCTCGGCGTCCGTGAGCGGCGGGATATCGACCACCTGGTGCGCAAGGCTAGAGAGAAAGTTCAAGTAGAGGCTGTTGAGCGCATACGAGCGAGTCGTTACGCATAGCCGTGCCTGCTTGTTTTGGCGAACGAGGGCCAGCAGTTCCTCGAGTGCCCCGCGATTTCTGCCTTCGAGGATCTTCTCCATGGAGTCGATGACAACGGTGGGCCGTCCTGCGTGCAACATCGCAGACAAACTAAGAACCGGATCGGGTAGATCTTGCAGGGACTGAATTGCACCCAAGCTAGGCGCTTCGAGCTCGTCGGCTCGAAAGAAGAAGAGCGGACCGGACTCTCGGAGCAGGGGTGCCAGCTCCGAGATAACCGCTGACTTGCCCGCACCCGGGCCTCCGGTCACGATAGCCAGCGGGCGTTCGTCGAGGGTTGCAAGCAGACGTGCGACGCAATCGCCGCGCGGTATGTGCGCGTCATTGGGAAGCTTGGCTTCTATCATCGACAGCTGCTTAAGTGCACGCTCGCTCATGCGATCGGCAGCGCTGCCAAGGCCTCGCTGGATGCTCAGGCGGCTCACCATTTCCTGCAGGCCAGCCTTTGCCGTCGAGGGCCAAGTCTGTCGGGTTACTGTACCTACCGAAATCCCATTTTCTTGTACATAGGCAAACAATCCGTCCCAGACGCCCTCGCCTGAGTCGCCCGGCTGCCCGGAGGTCAGCAGCGCCTGAACGAGGCTCAGTTCCTGAGATGAGTCATTTGCTAGGTCGTGAATGTCGACTCGCAGGTGCTGCAGCAGCTCGAAGACAAGCTCCTCGGTGTATTTGTCCCCAAGGGTGGCCTGAGAAACCGTTTTAAAGGCTGCCCAAGTGTCCCTGTGCTTGCGGTCAAACAGCTTCGACTCCAACTTAAGGAGGAAGTCCGCCAGGTCAACAGAGGCTCGGGACAGCTCGCATAGCCGTTTGGCAGCTTGATTGGCTGGGGTCGCGGGCGCGATGGTGGCAATCACCAGCACGTCAAGGCCACGAACGAAGGGAGTCCCTTCAACCGTCAGGAAGTCTCGCCAGATACCTTGCAGGCTGTCGATGAAGTCAGTGTCACCAGCCGTGGCGTTTAGGCCGCGCTTGCACTGGATGAACTGCTGCCAAGTCTTGCCGTTGCGGCTGATCTGACAGTAGATGTCGTCGGTATGGGCCCCGGTATAGCGGGCCTCAAATCGGACGGTTTCGACGCGGCAGCCATGTAAGCTGAAGGCAGTAGGTAGCCCTGTCAGCATGTTCGCAAGGTAGAGCGCTCCTACGCGGGCCTGGAAGATGCCTCCTCCGCCGCCTGTTGCGACGGTGCTAATTACTTGAGTGCCCGTAAGAGGGTCGCGCTCAGTTTCTTTCGTCTTGCTCATATGAAAAAATTTTCGCCACCCTGTGGCACCTCCTGATTGACAGGATACAGGAGACAGACATGTTCTTTTGACAAGAACCTCTTAAAAAGGAGGTAAGAATCGCGCCCTATCCGGCGCAGGCCGTTGTCGTTCTGATTTTGGATTGTTAGCTGAACTCAACAGCATCAGCATTTGGCAAAGATGCGATTAAGTAAACGACCATACAGCTGCCGATGTACAGCATCGGCTAACGGCTGATTTTATTCCGTTGGTTCGCCTTACGAGGTAACCGCAAACGCTGCAAACCGTGCGATAAAATGATTCGATTTAGGTCTTATGGGGAAATGGTTAGCTCTTATGATTAAACGATCTTTTACCTACGCACCAAAGAAATTCGATCTCTCACGATTGCTCTTTTCACTACATTTATCAATGTTTATCCGATCTCCAGCTAATTGGGAAATTCCTTGCAACCTATTGGATTGCATTCCAAATTACAACGATTAATTTGAGTCGCCTAAATCTAGTTAGATTCAAGTGACTAACTCAGGAAACGCTATAGTTTTTTTACGTTTCTGAAACTCTCCTGACAATGTTAAACCCCATGCGAATTTTCGCGACTAAAGTTTGATTTTTTATTTGAACATCGGTGAATTGGCTAGTAACACTCCTTGACTGACAGTTCGCAAGGATCACTAAGCAGCGAATTTATGGAAGGTAAATGCGGCTAAGCCGCGTTTCAAATAAAAGCTGGTTATTCTTGTTGTTCGTCGTGAAAAAAATGATCAATAGCGCCTATGGTGAAGATGCATAAAAATTTTAATAAGAAGCAACTGCGATTAAGGTAGCTTCCGAGCCTGCTGGTTCTTTTCGACGCAATGTGAATCTTTTAATTAGTATCACCTGGTGCTACACTTAATCATGCCAATCAATTTGAATCTCCGTGCCTTCAAGACCGCCCGGTTCTCTAAGGATGCAAAAAAGACCAAGATCAAGGACGATGAGCTTTGTCTGGCGATTGAGCAAGTTTTGCTGGGTCAGGTTGATGATTTGGGTGGCGGTGTTTTTAAAAAAACGACTCAATAACAACTTACACCGGTCCATCATTTTGGCCAAAGGCGGCAAGTATTGGGTTTTCGAATACCTGTTTGCCAAACAGGATCGTTCAAACATTGAAAACGACGAACTACTTGCGTTTCGCCTTTTGGCCAACAGTTATGCGGGTTTGACTGTGCTGCAGGTTAACCAGTTGCTTCTTAACAAAGACTTTGTGGAGATTTGTCATGACAACAAAAAAGAAATTCAAAAGTGATGCCTTCGCGGCCATCCATGCCTCTGCTGCTGCCTTGCAAAAGGTAGGTGCAATTGACCAAACCACGATGCGCCAGTTTGATGAATCTTGTCTGACCGTGCCATCTACACTGGCTCCTAGCGAGATCAAACATATCCGTGAGCAAGCACATGTCAGCCAACCGGTGTTTGCCAGATACCTCAACACCAGCGAATCCACTGTACAAAAGTGGGAGTCCGGCAGCAAACAACCCAGTGGAATGGCCCTCAAACTCTTGGCCGTAGTCCAGAAGCATGGCCTGAGTGTGTTGTCCTGAATGTTTAAGCCGACTGGCTTTCGCCCTCATCCCAATTAAGTGATGGATTTCAACCTGCTTCCTTCAGCCCTAGACTGGCGCCAATCGCACCTGGGTCGGCTGCTCGGCCACGCCATGCGCCGCTTTGACGAGCGGGTGCTTTACCTCATGGCACACAACGTGGATGTTCCATTAGCGCTGTCCAATCTCGCATCCCGTGCACAAATAAGCGCGGCACATATCCACATCACGCGTCACTTGAGTCTTGAAGGCTCGCGTTTGATAGACCTTGCTGAAGCTGCAGGTATGACCAAGCAATCGATGGGGGACTTGGTCACCCAATGCGAAGCATGGGGATTGGTACAACGAACGCCTGACCCAAGTGATGCTCGGGCACTACGCATTGTGTTTACCGAAACAGGGTTGGCATGGCTTCACGCCTTTGAGCAAGCTGTGGCTCAAACTGAGGCGGAATTTCGTCTCGAAGTTGGCGACGACGTAGCCACCGTCATTTTCCTAGGACTTGAGGCCTATGCCGGCGCATACACAGGGCAAATCTCTGGCAACTAAACAGCGTATGTGGAACGTAGACCACTCAAAAAAATTTATACCAAATTCCCATTTCTATTCGAAAAATATTCGATTGAAAAATTTCTGTTTTTTCGTCGTAAGTCATTGATAAATAACAATATATGGTGTTGCAATATCGCAACTTTATGCCCTCAATATATATATTTAAGACAAAGTTTAATCAAATATCAATTGATTTGAAATTATTTAGTTTTAATTTCTTTAAATTTTTTTTAACATTGTGTGATGCAAAGTCCACACATAGACATAGAACAAATTGCCCGCATCAAAAAATTGTTCCTATTGAACGGGACAAGCTATAGCGATTGGGCCAAAGAACACCAAGTTAACAGAGCCATTTTGTATGCCGTGCTAAGCGGTAAATGTCGTTGTCATAGAGGGGAAGCTCACAAGATTGCGGTCTTGCTGGGCTTAAAGCCCCAAAGCACAGCTTTGCTAGAGGAAGGGCTGGGTTCTCCCCCGAAAGCCTTAGGTAACGATCTAGCCGGCGTAATGCTTAAACGGGGCACTCAACAAGCCTGAAGGGCTAGATGGCCCAAATATTTAGCGTTCAGCTTTCAAACAAATAAATAAAGGAAAAACCCATGTAAAAAAACAAACGCCAACCACCCTTTCGAATGATCGGCGTTGCCAGCAACGAGTAAACATTGCCTAGGATTAGTGTCCCATAGGTAAATTTTTACTCTAGTTGGTAGCGGTGTCAAGTCTCGCCCTTACGTTTCTGCAACACAGAAACGAAATGGACTTATCCTCCCAATTGGATTTAAAAATGAATCGTAAAGTAATAACAGGATCCCCGCACCGCGAGGTGGGGCTGATAAATCCTCGGTGGTTGATTGACCACCCAATCCATCACGAATCCCACCTTGAACGTCGCTTTGTCATGGCAGCACTTGCTTGCCCTGTAGTCACGGACATCGTTCATCAACCCATCAAAGTTGCACTAGAAGCTGGCAAAACTTACACGCCTGATTTCTACATTGAATTTGTAGATGGCGATGGCGTTTACATCGAAGTCAAGCCTACAAAGTTTTTGCCCAAGCACAAACAAACGATTGAAGCGGCAAAAAACGCTCTGGCCAAGCAAGGCAAAAAGTACTTGGTCATCACCGACGCAGAGATTGACCGTGACGGGTTGGGAAAGCGAGCAATCTTGCTCATGCGATACGCCCGCATGCAATTGGATTCAGAAACCGTCAACCACTGCATCAGTTTGGTTGAAACGATGGCAACCCAAGACCCAACCCTCAGGGAGCTTTTAGCGGAAGGTCTGAGTGAAGCCGAGATCTGGAACCTTGTCGCGCGGCACGAACTGCGCATCCCGCCAGGCATTCACCTTGAAGCGAATACGCCTGTGTCAATTAACAATCAAAAGGAGAACTGCTATGATCAGCTACGCGCGTGGTTTGGTATTGAAGCACGGTGACCGCCTGATGGTATTCAAAAACAAATTGGACGAACATCGTATCCAGTTTGAGTACACAGACAATGGCCAGTACGTCACCGAGACCATTGGTGAGAACTACCGAGCGATTAAAAGCGGCAAATACACCCTGTCGCAGTCCCCTCTTGTTCCGATAGGCAAGAAAGATGATGAAAAGTTTGTCACCTTGCCATCCCACATACCGCCAAAAAAAGAGGCCGGTGTTGCGTACAAAAACAAATTCATCAGAGCCGCTATCAGAGAAAAGATTCCTGCCTGCTCGCTGCCCAAGCTGCGAGTAATGATTGAGCGTGTCTACGCAGAAATTCAGGCAAGCGAAAGTCGTGAGTTTCAACATTTCCCAAAACGATCGCCTTCAGCAGTTCGTGAATGGGTCCGCACCTACAAGAAAAATGGGTCAATGGCCTATTCGGTCGTGGATAAGCGAGGCATCAGAAAAGCTCAAAGACGAATAGCCTCCAAAGTCAATGACTTACTCGACGAGCTGCTTCAAAAGCACTATCTCAAGCCAAGGGGTGAAACGGTACGCTCAACGCACCGGCTGTTAGAGCGTGAAATTCGTGCAATCAATATGAACGAGGGAGAGGATTTGAAATGTCCATCACTCAGCACGCTAAATCGTCGTGTTCAAGAACTCCCGAAGATGCTTGTTGATCGCCATCGATATGGTTCGGCCTACGCAAAAAACAAGTGGCGCTACAGTATGCATGGTGACCAGAGTACCCGGATCATGGAGCGCGTCGAGGTTGATCACACCATGCTCGATATTTGGATCCTTGATCCAATTACTGGGCTTCCTCTGGGTAGGCCATGGGTCACGATCCTGATTGACCGGTATTCGGGCTACATATTGGGATTGCATGTGAGCTTTTACGGCCCCTCAGCATCCACGATCGCCAGCGCATTGCGGATGTCCATTGAGCCTAAAGATCTGTTGTGCCAAGCAATTCCTGGACTTCAAAATTCATGGACTGTTTACGGTGTTGCAGAGCTTTATGTGATGGACAACGGCAAGGAAATGCACTCGCATCGATTCCGCCGAATTGGCTGGGAGTTGCAAACAGACTTCGTCTACAACCCAGTTCGTCAACCTTGGCTTAAGGCCTCGATTGAGCGAACGATGATGGAGGTCTGCAGAATCCCCTTTCTGCACACGACGTCCAACGATGACTTCGACATTGGGCTCGATCAGCAATGACTCGTTGGCCAAATCGCAGTCGTGGCTGATGACAACCACACACGTTGAGTCAGGCGATTCTGGATGCGAAAACCCAAATGCTATAGCGGCTTCAGGCGTGAGGAGATGGCCCTGACGCCAAGGCGTTTCTCTGGTCCAAGTTGCTTCCGCGCCTCCCATCTCGCTCAGACATTCTCATTGAGGGCAGGATGGCCCATCTCTGCAACATCAGGGCGTGAGGAGGATCTGTCGCCTAGTAAAGCATCAAGTTTTGCCCGTGCGGATTCCCCACGCTTCTCTAACCGAATGAGCTTTTCAGCGCTTTCCTTACCATCGGCACCTTGCCCAATGAGTTCAATGAATGACTTTCCACGGGCGACGGTTCGATCAAGCGACAGAGCGGTTGGCTTGAACCCGGCTTCAATAAAAACTCGTGCTGCTGCAGCAAGATGTACAAGTTTCCCTTGATGCGCCTCTTTGGGGATCTCACCGTTCAGCCAGTTGTAGAGCGTTTGACGTGATACACCGAACACTGCTGGCAAGTAGGACATGGTCCGACCAAAACCAGCTTTGACTTCCTTCATCAGTTGCGTGTACGGGGCGTACATTTCCCGCACAGTCGTTGACTCCATCTTCAAAATCACGAAGGGGCTGTAACCTTGACGCGACATTGCGAATTGCACGCCTTCGATCCCACCGGTGCCGCTGCCTCCAAAATAGGGAAGAGGTCGACCTTCAGCCATGGGCGCACGACTGTGAATGGCCGGTACTGACCGATAGTGAGGGTAAGCGTTGAAATCAGCAACGAGAACTGCAAGTCCGAGCATGATCACTTGTCCCAGGTGGTAAAAGCATGAGGCGTGGCCGTGGCCCTAAATGCAGCGCCGATGACCTTATGGATAGTATCAAGGTGTTCGGTAACGACCTTCGTCGAAAACACTTCTCGACCGTCCACGAAGCCATCGTTGTCGAGGATCGCGCTGTTTCCAATGTAAGACGTAAATCTTTCCGAAATCCGCATGTCCCCAGGCTGGATGTCTGGAGGGAATGCGAGAGAGCCTTCCTGAATGGCGACTCGGCTTAACAGCTTAATGTTTCCGATCTCGTTCATTGCCTCGGTAAAAGCATAAAGGGGCCGTCCGGCGAGCCGTGCATTCATCCCCTTGGCTTGATCGACGAGGTACTGCTCTATCGTTTCGCCAGCTTGCGGCATTACTCGATCTAGGTAGCGGAGGCCAACGCGTTCAGTGAATGCGAGCTTCACTGCGTCATTAACGATGCTCAGTGCCTCCAAGAAGCAGGCAGAAAAGGCTTCGAAATGACCGTAATTGGTCGACTGAAGAGTGAGGCTCTGCTCATCAAGGATGAATGTGTGCGTCTTTTCAACATTGCCGAGCAGGAATCTTTCCTGCTGAACAGGCGTTGGAGTTGGAGGTTGTCCGTCTTGGGCAGTGATCTGGATCGAGATGAAGTTCTGACGTTCGAAGTCGGGATAGCCCGCCTGACGAAGACTCTCTTGGATGCCGGGCAAGAAATCGCCAAGCTTCAAAATAGGGTTGAACCGCACCTGGGCCAGGGTTAGATACACAGGCGGATTCTTGAGTGGGGTTCCCATCGTTTGACTACCTTCAATTTTTAGCTTCGTTAGTTTACACTACGGTTTACACTTGAACAATGCCCCCTCAGTCAAAGTCTTATCGGTCACCATTAAATCAAGGAGTCGCGATGTCCAAGAACACCAAGCAGACGTCTACACGGATCGGCCAACTGGCGTCGGAAACATTACAAAGGAGCAGTGCTTCACAAGTAGCCAAGAGCTTGGCTGCTTCGGCTTTGTCTCAGCGAAATGGGGACAGGCAGACGGGAGCCAAAATGGAAGATACAGCAGCACGAGTTCTTGCCAGCGACTACTACGCTAAGGCCACGAAGGTACTTGCCGCATCGGTCCTGTCTCAAGCAAACAAGCAGCGCTGAGTCATTCGTCACAAGAGCCTGATGTCGCTGACTTGAACAAATCGCGGCATCTCTGCCCCCTTGGAGTCGAAATTCAAATGAACTTGGCTTTGATTGTTGGCTAACTTCTGATATTTGGGCAGTTATGGTTTGGCGCCATTGGCCGAGAGCGGCCTTGCTGCGCCCATTGATGATCAGATGCTCATGTTACATAGCTTACTTCTAAATAATTACTGGAACAGACTGCTTTATATGAATTGATGATGTAGGTGCAAGCTTCTTAAAAATACAAACTTGAATGAAGTAAAACTGAGAAAATACAAAGATCAATGACTCTTTGACACAAGCTCTAATGAGCAAGAACGACATAAATATATATAAATCAATAACTTATCAAAGTCTCAGACACAAACTTAAGTGAATTTCAGCAGACTGGCGCCAATCCCACTTAGGCCGTTTGCTCGGCCACGCCATGCGTCGCTTCGATGAGCGTGTGTTGGAGTTGATGGCCCAGCATATTGATGTGCCATTGGCGCTGGCCAATCTGGCAGCGCGCGACAAGGTCAGCGCAGCGCACATTCACATCACCCGGCATTTGCCGTTGAACGGCGCACGCTTGAGTGAATTGGCCGACATGGCGGGCATGAGCAAGCAAGCCATGGGAGATCTGGTGACGCAATGCGAAGCCTGGGGTTTGGTTAAGCGCGAAGCCGACACGCTGGATGCGCGCGCTAAACGCATTGTGTTTACCGCTGACGGACTGGATTGGCTACGCGGTTTTGAACAAGCGGTGGCTCAGGCCGAAGAAGAGTTCCGGCAAGAAGTGGGTAATGACGTTGCTACCGTGGTCAGCCTCGGTCTGGAAGCCTATGGCAATGCCTATCGTTAACCCGAAGGACATGGCCTTGAATGCCCCGCGCAGACTTATCGCACCTAGAATGAATTCAGCAGACATGCATACCACCGGGGAGACGGCTCATGCGCATATTGATAGCAGAGGATGACCAAGTCCTGGCCGACGGCTTGCTGCGTACCTTGCGCGCATCCGGTGCTGCGGTAGACCATGTGGCCAACGGCAGCGAGGCGGATGCCGCCCTCATGACTTCCAGCGAATTCGATTTGTTTATTCTGGATTTGGGCTTGCCCAAAATGCACGGCCTCGAAGTATTGAAACGCTTGCGCGCGCGTGGCAACAGCATGCCGGTGCTCATACTCACTGCTGCTGACAGTGTGGAGGAACGGGTCAAAGGCTTGGACTACGGTGCCGATGACTACATGGCCAAACCATTTTCTTTGCAAGAGCTTGAAGCGCGTGTTCGGGCGCTCACACGACGCGGCATGGGCAGCACCACCGCCACCATCAAACACGGCCCGCTGGTCTACGACCAGGCCGGACGCATGGCCACAATTGACGGGCGCATGGTCGAGTTGTCCGCCCGCGAATTGGGCCTGTTGGAAGTCTTGCTTCAACGCGTGGGCCGTTTGGTCAGCAAAGACCAGTTGGTAGAGCGCTTGTGCGAATGGGGCGAAGAGGTGAGCAATAACGCCATCGAGGTGTACATACACCGCTTGCGTAAAAAAATAGAAAAAGGCCCGATCCGCATTGCCACTGTGCGTGGTCTGGGTTATTGCCTGGAAAAAATCATTCCCCCGCCCGCCTGATGCCGCGCGTCTTATGGTGAAGCTGTTTCAACGCAGCCAGCGTTCACTGTTCGGTGAAATTCTGGACTGGATGCTGACCCCGTTTCTGCTGTTGTGGCCCATCACTTTCGGCCTCACTTGGCTGGTGGCTGAAGGCATTGCCAAGGTGCCTTTCGACCGGGGCCTGGGTCAGAACGCCAAAGCATTGGCGCAACTCGTCCAAAGTGATCATCGCTCCCTGAATTTTCATTTACCGCCGTCAGCGCTTGAGTTTTTGCAATCTGACAACACCGACACCGTTTACTACCAGGTACGCGGCGGTAATGGCGAATTGCTGGACGGAGAAGCCGGACTGCCGACACCGCTAGACGATGAAAAACTGGTCACCAACGAGCTGCGCTTGCGCGACGACCAGCTGAACGGTATTCCTGTCCGTGTGGCTTACATCTGGGTGCGGATACAACCGCAAACCGCTCGGCCTGCGCTGGTGCAAGTGGCCGAGACCCTAGAGAAACGCTCGGTGCTGGCGCATGAAATCATCAAAGGCGTGATGTTGCCGCTGTTTGTTATCCTGCCCCTGGCCGTCTTACTGGTGTGGCTGGCATTGACGCGCGGTATCCAGCCTTTGAGCGAACTCGAAGACCGCATACGCCAGCGCAAACCGGATGACATGAGTCCGCTTGACGAATCTGCCGTACCCACTGAAGTCATGCCGCTGGTGTCTTCTGTCAATGATTTGCTGGAACGTCTCAAACACTCCATCGCTACCCAAAAACGCTTTCTTGCCGATGCCGCGCATCAACTCAAAACCCCGCTGGCTGGTTTGCGTATGCAAGCCGATCTGGCGCAACGCAGCGACGCCAATGCAGAAGATTTGAAACAGTCGCTCAAGCAAATCGGTCGCGCCAGCAAACGCGCCACCCATACGGTTAACCAACTGCTGGCGCTGGCACGTGCAGAAAGCAGTGGCTCCGGCATGAACAAACACACTTGTGACTTGGGCTTGTTAACCATGGACGTGGTCAAAGACTCGTTGCAACGCGCTATGGAAAAACATATAGACCTTGGCTTTGAAGGACCTGAACCCGGCATTGCGCTGCTGCCCGGCAACCCGACGCTGCTCAAAGAAATGGTGCGTAACCTGATCGACAACGCCATCAACTACACGCCTTCCACACCCGAGCACCCCGGGGTAGTGACCGCACGTGTCGGCGGCTCCCGCCAAGAAGGATGGCAGATTGAAGTGGAAGACTCAGGCCACGGTATCCCGCCTTCCGAGCGCGAACGTGTGTTCGAACCGTTTTACCGGGCTTTAGGTAACGAGGCTGACGGCTCCGGCCTGGGACTGCCTATCGTGTTGGAGATTGCCGAACAACACCTGGCACTCGTCACCTTGAGCGAAACCCGGCCCGGACATGCATCACCGGGTGCAAAATTCACCGTCAGTTTCGAAGCGCAATGAACGGGGATTCATGCGGCGCATACGCTCTGCCTTGAGCGGTATGGACAATCTATAGATTCACCGCTTATTTCATTCAGCCATGTTTTTTCTCGCTACCCGCCGCCACACGTTTTCCGTTTTATCGACCATATGTGTTTTAGGCTGGAGCAGTCTGGCGCAAGCGGCTTGCCCGACGGCTGCGGCCATTGATCGCTATGTGTCTGACTATGCCAAAGGCACACCTAGCGCAGGTTTTGGTGAACTCAACTTAGACGATGCCGAATGCGCCAAACAATTGCTGGCCCGCAAACTGTCTATGCATTTGGGTGCACTCAGCGGTTACAAAGCCGGGTTCACCAACGAGGCTTCGCGCTCTGCCCATCAAATGGATGCGCCGCGCTGGGGCTATATGTATGAGCGCAACTTGATTGATATTCAAGCCGTGATTCCCGCCAACTTCGGCGCCTTCCCCGGCTTTGATGCCAATTTGATTGTCGAAGTGAAAGATGCCGGACTGGCCGACGCGTTCACGCCATTGCAAGCCTTGCAACACATTGAATCCATCGTCCCGTTCATTGAACTCAGCGACCGCATGCTGACACCCCCGGTATCCGGTGCAGCTCTGGTGGCCAGCAATTTGTCGTTCCGGGGCGGTGTCAAAGGCCCGGAAATTCCGGTCGAAACCACACAAGCATTTGCCGATGCGCTCGCCGTTTTTACCGTGCGCATGTTGGACGATAGCCAGGACGGACAACTGCTGGGTCAAGCCAAAGGCGATAGCTTGATGGGCCATCCCCTGAACGTTGCTATCTGGCTGGCGCAAGCCTTGCAAAAGCAAGGCATTGTGTTGAAGCAAGGCGATTTGCTCAGCCTGGGCAGCCTGATCCCGCCGCAAACCCCGCGCCCCGGCCTGAAGCTGCGGCTGCAATACCTGGGTCTGCCCGGCGACCCCGAGGTCTCGGTGGAGTTCTCTGAGGCGTTTGACCGGGGCCGCTAAACCTTCCAAGTTCTGCTTCGGCATAGATGCAGCAAGCTAGCGCTGAGAACCCAACTATGTAAATACGAATAATTCTCATTTGATATGATGCGGTCATTGACCATGAAAGTTGCCCGTGTCCTCTCATTCCTGCCCCACTGAAGCGCTCGCACCCTCTCAACGCATGATCAGCTTGTGGCCGCTGGCTGTCGCGCTGGGTTTGGGCGCCTTGGCACTGTGGCAGCTGCCAACGCCCGCCGATGAACCGCTGTCGCCATTGGCTGCCTTGGGCCGGGAAATATTTCATGACCCGTCGCTGTCTGCCTCCGGCCAACAGTCTTGTGCCAGCTGCCACCGCACCGAATTCGGCCATGCCTCTGCGCAAGGTATAGAAAAAGGCGGGCCGCAGATGCACGCCACAGGGCAACGCAACGTGCCTTCCATCCGCTATTTGCATACCCGCCATGCGATGCGCTTTGACAAAGAGGGCAAAGCATCCGGCGGGTTTTTCTGGGACGGCCGTGCGAGCAGTTTGCAAACCCAAGCCGCCGAGCCCTTGCTCAACCCGCTGGAAATGGCCAACAAGGATGCCGACGAGGTGGTCAAAAAACTCTCGCAAGCCGCTTATGCCAAGCAATTTGCCGCTTTGAACGGACAAGCGATTTGGCAACACCCTGGCCAGGCGTTCGCCGCCATGACGCAAGCACTGGCGGCCTACCAGCGCGAAGACCCTGACTTGCAGCGCTTTGACAGCCGGTTTGACCGCGTGATGCAAGGCCGGGCGACATTCACGCCGGCAGAAGAACGCGGCTGGGCCTTGTTCAAAGACACCGAAAAAGGCAATTGCGCCGCCTGTCACACGGCCGAACCCGCCGCTGACGGCACGCGAGCGCTGTTCACCGACCACAGTTACGACAACCTGGGTGTGCCTCGTCACCCGCGCCTGCCCGTGGCTACGCGTGACAGCGACTACGACTTAGGGCTTTGCAACAGCAAACAACTGACTGGTGAATCGAACAAGGCTGAACTCTGCGGTGCGTTCAAGGTGCCGTCGCTGCGCAATGTGGCGGCGCGCCAGGCTTTTTTCCACAACGCATCCATGACCGACCTGCGAGAAGTCATCGCGTTTTACGCCACGCGAGACACTGACCCTCAGCGCTGGTATGGCAAAAGCACGGCGTTCAACGATATTCCTGCCAAGTACCGGCGCAACGTCAACCGCAGCGAAGTGCCTTATGGCCAAAAACCGGGCGAGCAACCGCGCTTGAGTGAGCAAGACATAGATGACTTGCTGGCTTTTTTACAGACACTCACGGACGCTGATCTGGCGAAATCAGTTGCAAAGCCTCGGGGCGAATCTGTTGCTCCAGACGCTGCGGCTCGCGCGGATCGGCCGGCTGCCAGCCCAGTGGCTTCAAATAACCGTTAGACCAGGCCGCAAAGCCCAGATTCACTTGCAAAAGCAACAGCACCAGGGCCCAGCGATTCATGCTGCCCCCTCTGCGCGCACGCTGACTTCGTCGCTGCTCACCGGCACACGTCCGCCCGGGGTGTTCAGCCACAACACGCCCTCGTGGTCCACGCCGTCGGCTGTGCCGTGCAAACCATTGCCGAGTTGAAGTTCTCGCCCTGACAACACATCGCGGCGGGCAAATTCAGTGGCAAATGACGCAAAGCCTTGGGCACAAAACGTTTGCAAGCCAGCGACCAAAGCAGGCAACACCTTATGCAGCACGTCTTCAGCGGATGTCTGCGCCGCCAACACCGAGCGCAAGCCCACGGGTTCGGTGCGGTAGTCTGCTGCAGGCGGTGCGGCCAGGTTCAAGCCTATGCCGATCACCGCAAAGCGTTCGAGCGCGGCATCGCCTTGACGCAGCACGGTTTCAATCAAGATGCCGCCAAGCTTGCGCGGCGTGGCCCAAGGTGCCAGCATCAAATCGTTAGGCCATTTCAAGCCTATGCCTTTGTCGAGATGCGGGTCCAGCGCATCGGCCAGACAACAACCCACTGCCAGCGACAAACCCGACCAACTCTGCGGCGCAAGCGTCAAGCCCAGCGAAAAAGTGAGTGCATCACCGGGCCTGCTGTGCCACTGGCGACCTAAGCGGCCACGACCTGCGCTTTGTGTATCTGCCAGCAGTAGACAAGTGCGGGTGTCGCCTGCGCGGGCACGCCGCATGAGTTCGGTGTTGGTGGAATCGATGTCACTCACGTGCTCCACCAGCGCTTGCGGGTCCAGGGGTGCTATCAGTGGTTGCAAGGCCTGCCAGTGCATGGTGTCAAGGCGATAGGGCAGTGTGACCGGGGTTTCAGTCTTTGGGCGACAACAAGGTGCCGCGACACATTTTGTAACCGCAACGGCACGGGTATTCAGCCAGCAGCTCGGGCGTGTATTTCTCGTCAATGACCAAGCCGTAGTCGTAATTCAACTCTTCCCCAGCTTTGATCTTGCGCACAGTGCGGATAAAAATACGCCCGCCCGCTTCGTCGGCTTCGCAGTTAGGTGCACAAGAATGGTTGATCCATCGCGCATCGTTGCCGCCGTAGAGTGCATCGATCACATTTTTTTTGCTGACGTGAAAATAAAACGTGTGGTTAGGATCGCTGGGGTCGTGGGGATGGCGTTTTTGCGCTTTTTTCCAGCTGATGACCTCGCCGGTGTACTCAATGATGATTTCGCCTTTGGCGATGGGCACCAGCGCAAAAACGCCCTTGCCATGCACGCCTGAGTTGCGGACTTCAATGCGTTTGCCATGGGCGGGTGCGATGATGGGGGAGGTCAAGTTGAAAACTCTGGTAAGTTGAATACGTACATGTGCGCGTGCGCGCGCACGCGAGGAAGCCGATTGTATGCAAGGAATATGTTCATGAGTAAAACACTGGTCATCGCTGAAAAACCTTCAGTGGCGCAAGACATCGTCAAGGCGCTGACACCGGCTGCGGGCAAATTTGAAAAGCACGACGATCATTTCGAGAACGACACCTATGTGGTCACCAGCGCGGTCGGTCACCTGGTGGAAATTCAAGCGCCTGAAGAATTCGATGTGAAGCGCGGCAAATGGAGTTTTGCCCACCTGCCGGTCATTCCCCCGTATTTCGATTTAAAGCCGGTCGAGAAAACCAAATCGCGATTAGCGGCAGTGGTCAAACAAGCCAAGCGCAAAGATGTGAGCACCATCATCAATGCGTGTGACGCGGGCCGCGAAGGCGAGTTGATTTTTCGTTTGATCGAGCAATACGCAGGCGGTAAAAAGACGCTGGATAAACCAGTGAAACGTCTGTGGCTGCAGTCCATGACACCGCAAGCCATACGCGACGGTTTTGGCAGTTTGCGCACCGCCGCGCAAATGCAGGGTTTGGCAGACGCAGCTCGCAGCCGCTCTGAAGCCGATTGGCTGGTCGGTATCAACGGCACGCGTGCGTTCACTGCGTTCAATTCGCGCGACGGCGGTTTCTTTCTCACCACCGTCGGCCGGGTGCAAACACCGACATTGAGCGTGGTGGTCGAGCGCGAAGAGTTGATTCGCAAATTCATCAGCCGCGATTACTGGGAAATCCACGCGCAATTCGGCGCTGCCGCCGGGACTTATGCGGGCAAATGGTTCAACCCGCAACACAAAAAAGATGCGGACGACGCGGAGAAAAAAGAAGACCGCGTCTGGACGCTGGACGAGGCCAAAGCCATTGCCGATGCAGTGCGCAAACAAACCGCCACGGTCACCGAAGAAAGCAAACCCAGCAGCAAAGGCAGCCCGGGTTTGTTTGACCTGACCAGCTTGCAGCGCGAGGCCAACGGTCGTTTTGGTTTCTCTGCCAAAACCACTTTGTCGCTGGCGCAAAGTTTGTACGAGCGCCACAAAGCCTTGACTTACCCGCGTACCGATTCACGCCATTTACCCGAGGACTATTTACCCACCGTCAAAGACACCATGCAAATGCTGGCCAAGAGCAGCATGGGTCACTTGGCACCGTTTGCCAAAACAGCGATTACTGAAGGCTATATCAAGCCAACCAAAAAAGTGTTTGACAACACCAAGGTCAGCGATCACTTTGCCATCATCCCCACACTGGAAGCGCCCAGCGGTTTGTCTGATGCGGAACAAAAGCTGTACGACTTCGTGGTGCGCCGCTTCATCGCCGTCTTCTACCCTGCCGCGCAATTCATGGACACCACGCGCATCAGCCAAGTGGCTGCGGCTGGCAAAAACCATCACTTCAAAACCACGGGCCGCGTGTTGATAGACCCGGGCTGGCAAGCGATTTACGACAAAGAAGTTGATGAGGAAGAAGACAAAGAGTCCGGCAAGATTTTGGTGAAACTGGCTGCGGGTGAACAACCGCGTGTGGAAGACGCCGATCCCAAAGGTTTGAAAACCCGACCGCCTGCGCGCTACAGCGAAGCCACCTTGCTCGGTGCGATGGAAGGTGCGGGCAAAACCGTGGAAGACGACGAACTGCGCGAGGCCATGCAAGAAAAAGGCTTGGGCACGCCAGCGACGCGTTCTTCCATCATCGAAGGTTTGCTGAACGAGAAATACATGTTGCGCGAAGGCCGCGAATTGATACCGACGGCCAAAGCGTTCCAGTTGATGACACTGCTGCGCGGCTTGGGTGTGGAAGAACTCTCTCGCGCCGACCTGACCGGCGACTGGGAATTCAAACTCTCGCAAATGGAAAAAGGCAAGTTGTCTCGCGAAGCCTTTATGCAAGACATCGCCGAGATGACCGGTCGCATGGTGAAAAAAGCCAAGGAATACGACCGCGACACCATCCCCGGCGACTACGCCACGCTGACCACGCCCTGCCCGAACTGCGGCGGTGTGGTGAAAGAAAACTACCGCCGCTACACCTGCATGGGTGCGCCGGGCGCGGTGGCCAAAACCAACGCCGAGGGTGAAACCGAAGGCCCGGGCTGCGGTTTCTCTTTTGGCAAAACACCGGCGGGTCGCACTTTTGAATTGACCGAAGTCGAGCAGTTTTTGAAAGACAAAAAGATAGGTCCGTTGGATGGCTTCCGCTCTAAAGCCGGTTGGCCGTTTGCGGCAGAGATCGCGCTGAAATACAGCGATGAAGAGAAAAACTGGAAGCTGGAATTTGACTTTGGCGACGACAAAAATGCCGAGAGCGGCGAGATTGTGGAGTTTGGCGATGCTGAAAATTTAGGCGCTTGCCCCAAGTGCGGCAGCGCGGTGCACGAGCATGGTGCGAACTATGTGTGCAGCAAATCCGTGCCCACCAATGCCCAGCCCACGCCGAGTTGCGATTTCAAAACCGGACGCGTCATATTGCAACAAGTGATTGAACACGACCAGGTGAGAAAACTGCTGAATGAGGGCAAAACCGATTTGCTGGAGAAGTTTGTGTCCATGCGCACCCGTCGCGCGTTCAAAGCCTATCTGACCTACGACGCGGAAGCAGGCAAAGTGAGTTTTGCGTTTGAGCCCAGCAAGTACCCGAAAAAAGGCGGCGCGCCCACCACCGCCGCTCTGGCCAAAGCCGCAGGCAAAACCATGCCCGGCAAGAAAACACCAGCGGCCAAAAAAGCCGCCAAAGCTGTGAAAGAAGCCAAGCCCAAAGCACCACGCAAAACCGCCGCAGGCAAAGCGCCTAGCGAGGCCTTAGCAGCGGTGATTGGCAATGAGGCCGTGGCGCGCACCGAGGTGATGAAAAAGCTGTGGAACTACATCAAAACCAACAACTTGCAAGACCCGAAAGACAAGCGCACCATTCAGTGCGATGCGAAATTGAAAACCGTGTTTGGCAAAGACTCGGTGGGAATGTTTGAGTTGGCGGGCTTGATTGGGGCTCATTTGAGTTGATTTGCTCGGTAGCTTTGCTTGGCTCATTCCGAGATTCATAGTGCCTTTTGATGCGCCGCGCCTGAATCAGGCTCGGCCTCGCCCCCACGCTTGCGCAACGTCGGCTAGGGTCGATCTGCTTCTGCCGGCGTTAATGGAGTGCGGTTTGCTTGTGTCCAGACGGTTGGAGATTTCTTGGATATATACGCCGCAAGTCTGCTCAATTACCACATGAGAAATCTTGCTTTAGCCAATAATTCACAATAAATCGTCGAATTTGACGTTCAATGGCTGTATTATCAGGCTCAAATTGTCAATTGAACAATTAATTGTGAATTATTGAATTGGGTTCATCATGTTGAAGTCCTTTACCGTACGCAACTTTCAGTCCTTTCACGAGCAAGTCCACATTTCACTGGCGTTGAACAAACACACGCCGGATGACAACCGCTCGTTCATAACCCCTGCAGGCGCGAAGCTCAGCAAAGTTCTGGCAGTCATCGGCCCCAATGCCAGCGGTAAAACCACTTTGATCAAATCTTTGGCATTTTTGGATTGGTTTATTTGCCAGTCATTTCAAGCCAAAGTCGAAGCGTCCATTCCGTTGGCCACTCACTTTGGTGCAGAGGGCTCTGCCTCGGAATTCGAATTGGAATTTGAGTTAGATGGCACTGAATGGAAATACCACCTGGTTGCCAGTGAAACCCGCGTTTATTCTGAACATTTGTATTGCAAATTAAGCAGAGCGTTTTCTTACGTTTTTGCACGCGTTTGGAATCCCGGTGCGCATTGCTACGACATCAAACAAAACCAATTCGGTTTTTTGCAAAAAGAAGCTGAACGCGTCAGAGAAAACGCGTCCTTGTTATCTACTGCGGCTCAATACCAAGTCCCCTTGGCCATGAAGATTTGCTCGATGCAAGTCTTTACCAATTTGAACGTCATGGGTAGCCACCACTTGGATGACTGGCAACTGTTTGGTGCGTCTGCTTTTTATTCTGGCAATGATGCTTTGCGCTTGAACATGACGCGATTGCTCAAAAGCTGGGACTTGGGTTTGAGCGATATTCGCATTGAACGCCAAACTGTGACCCATGCCAATGGCGACAAAGAAGATTTATACATTCCCTTTGGCGTTCACACGGTCAATGATGTTGAGCATGCCATCATGCTCAAGCAAGAATCCAGCGGTACCCAAGCGGCCTATCTTTTGCTGTCCCGTCTTTTGCCCGTCTTAACGACCGGTGGCATTGCCGTGATAGACGAACTTGAAGCAGATCTGCATCCGCACTTGCTGATATCGATATTGGATTTGTTCTTTTCACCGGAGACCAACCCGCACAACGCACAAATTATTTTCACTTGCCACTCGATGGAAGTGCTTAGCCTGCTACATAAGGCTCAAGTTGTGTTGGTGGAAAAAGACGCTCAATGTCAGAGCAATGCATGGCGACTGGACGAGGTTAAGGGCATACGCGCTGATGACAATTTATACGCCAAGTACATGGGCGGTTCGTATGGTGCTATTCCACAGTTGTAACCAAGGGTGCAATGGCTGAACATTCATCGCCTCAGATTAAACAGCGACAAACTTTACTGGCCGTGGGCGAAGGAAAAGCTGATGCTGCTTTTCTGCGCTATCTGCGCGGGCTTTACTGTTCGGGCCGGCAAGGCGTGTCGGTCACCATCAGAAATGCAAACGGCAAAGGACCAAGCAATGTCATAAGCACAGCCTTTGGCGCGCTTCGAGTAGCCAGTTTTGATCAAAAACTTTGCTTGTTGGACACGGATATTGTTTGGACAGCTAAAAATATCTCCGATGCAAAGCGTCAAAAAATTCAGCTGATTGGCGCCACGCCATGCCTTGAAGGATTGTTATTGCAGATATTGGCCAAATCCGTTCCGACTGCAAGTGATGAGTGCAAACGGCAGTTAAAGAGCATCACAGGCAAGAGCATGTTTGAGGCTGAGGACTATGCAGGGTATTTTTCCTTCGAACTTTTACAACATGCACGGATTCGCATGGCAGAAGTAGATAGGCTGTTGAGACTGTTTGAAGGCTGGTAAGTGAGTTAACAGGGTGAAGCGGGTTTTACGGTGCTTGAAGCAGGCTCGGCCTTGCCTCCATGATTGCGCAACGTCGGCTACGGTCAATCTGCTTCAATTGGCCACTTGGAAAGCGGCCAGCTTGAGGCCTCGGACGCAATCACTCTGGGCAGTCTGCGCACTGGCTGAGACTTTGTGCTGCGAACTGCAATACGCCTTGCTACCACGCATCAGCACAAAAACATGCTTCAAAGCCAAGCTGAAACGGTTGCGCATGAACGTTTACAACCGATTGCTCATTCGATGGCGCTGGAGGACCAGGCTGTGGAGGAATCTCTGCACAAGCTTCAACTAGCGATGGCCGCCAAGTCATTGCTTGAAGGCTCACGCCGCGAACTTTGGTGACTTGTCACAGATGGGCTTTGTCTACCCGCCAGGGACAACGCCGCTTGATCCAGATGAAGCTGCCGGGCAGATAGGCGTTAACCTAGCGCTAGCTGACCCCGATTCAAACTCCAGGTGGATCGGAAACAGCTTGACTGAAAACCTTACACAGACTCATTGAATCGGGTTTAGGAAGTCTAGGCCTATGAACAGCCACTGTCTGTCAGCATGGCCCGCAGGCTGAACCAAGGTCTGCAAAATCCGGCGGAGGTGTTGACTAGTTAGACAGTCAAAGTTACTGCTTGAATGGTTCCACACCATCATATTTAAGCATCAGAATAGTAATGAATTGGTAGTTGTCGTGGGAAACAAGAAGCGCCCAATTAAAAAAGTGGCGAATTCTCCTGACACCATAATTTTGTTCTCGCAGATTTATAAATATTTCTTGTGAGTCCGCTTCTGTTAACTTGGGAATGATGTATTCAATTTGCATTTCTGGTTGCCTTTTTAAAAAATTTGCTACCTTTGATCTTTACGTCACGACAAAAAATTTTTAATCAGCAAACACACACA
Source organism: Comamonadaceae bacterium (assembly GCA_947456305.1). Taxonomy (GTDB): domain Bacteria; phylum Pseudomonadota; class Gammaproteobacteria; order Burkholderiales; family Burkholderiaceae_C; genus Limnohabitans. The sequence goes on from CANGPN010000008.1 coordinate 75,555, forward strand.
TATTTTTGTTTTATATTTCTATCATGTGAACTTCAAGATAATTCTTTATGTTTAGATATTTTTATGTTTTTTGCATCTGCTTTTATTGTTCAGCTTGCAATCAAAGTAACCATAGTGGAGAAGACTCAAGAACGGCATCAAAATTTCAATCCAAGACATCGAAATATCCAAGGTGTGCGGGCAGCTATGAGTTTGATAGGTGTATCGCCCAAGAAGAAATGTTGGCAAATGAACCACATGAAGCAGTTATTACTAGATCAAAAAAATTAGACGAAGAGCGAAAAAAGAATATGGATGCTGTTGCTTCCATGCAGAACTCAGATTTAAATTCCGACACTGTTGAAGTAATCACCTCTGTAACAACTAACTCTGACAAGAAAAATTGGTACGGTCACGATATAAATCGTGCCAACTGTTTTCAATCTGAAATGTCACCAGCTGACAGGATTCGAGACTTACAGTCTTGGGGAGAATTTGCAAAAGTTAACGAAGTACCTAACGGCAGCGTTGAAGTTGGGCATGAAACATCTCAAGGCTTCAAATATTGGACCTACTACAAATCATTGCAGTCATGCATTGATTCATTGCCTCGTTCAAAACAAATACCATCTAAATATGAGTGATATTTGTCTAGCCGACTGATTTAGTGATGCGCTCTAACGCTGGTTCGACAATTCAAAACAACTCAACACTCCCAGACACTCCAGATTCAACAGGTAATACCAACCGCATACAATCGCCGGTTGCCTGAACGAGGAGAAATTCTGTGCTGATATCGACTGCTTACGCTCAATCCGCCCCCGCTGCTACCCCCGCCAACGATTTATCTTCATCTCTCATGAGCATGCTGCCGCTGGTGCTGATGTTTGTGGTGCTGTACTTCGTCATGATCCGCCCGCAAATGAAGCGCCAAAAAGAACTCAAAGCCATGCTCGACGCGCTGGCCAAAGGCGACGAAGTCGTCACCACCGGCGGCATGCTGGGCAAGATTGCCCAACTCGGCGACAACCAAATCGGTTTGGAAGTCGGTAACGGCGTGGTGTTGCAGTTGCAGCGCAGCGCCGTGGTGCAAGTGCTGCCCAAGGGCTCTATCAAATAAATCGTCATCGCCATGAACCGTTACGCTGTTTGGAAATACCTGGTCATATTGATCGCCGTGCTGCTGGGCAGTGTCTACACGCTGCCGAACTTTTTCGGCGAAGCGCCTGCGGTTCAAGTCTCGCCGGGACGCGCCAGCATCAAAGTCGATCTGGGCGTGCAAGGCAAAGTAGAAGAGGCGTTGAAAGCTGCCGGTTTGACGGCTTCCATGTTGACGCTGGAAAACAATTCGCTGAAAGCGCGTTTCGAAACCACCGATGAACAATTGAAAGCCAAGGACGCGATTCAGCGCACGCTGAACACCGAGGCTGACAACCCGTCTTACATCGTTGCGCTCAACTTGATTGCACGCACACCCACATGGCTGAGCAGCCTGCGCGCCGCGCCCATGTATTTAGGTTTGGATTTGCGTGGCGGTGTGCACTTCATGTTGCAAGTCGACATGCAAGCCGCGTTGACCAAAAAAGCCGAATCGCTGGCAGGAGACTTGCGCACGCTGATGCGCGAGAAAAATATCCGTCACGGCGGCATTTCGCGCAACGGCCAACAGATAGATATCGTGTTCCGCGAGCAAGCGGCTGCCGATGCAGCGGCCAATCTGCTGCGCGACCAGTTCCCCGATTTGCTGACCACGTTGACGCCCCAGGGCAGCGACGTGTTGCTGAACGCCAAGCTCAAACCTGAAGCCGGTCGCCGGGTGCAAGACCAGGCGCTGAAACAAAACATCACCACGCTGCACAACCGTATCAACGAACTCGGCGTGGCCGAGCCGGTGATTCAACAGCAAGGCTTAGACCGCATCGTGGTGCAACTGCCGGGCGTGCAAGACACGGCCAAGGCCAAAGACATTTTGGGGCGCACCGCCACACTTGAAATCCGCATGGTGGACGAAAGCAGCGAAGCGCGTTCAGCCGAAATTGGCAGTGGCGCAGTGCCCTTTGGCGCAGAAAAATACCTGGACCGCAACGGCCAGGCGGTGGTGGTGAAAAAACAAGTCATGCTGACCGGCGAAAACTTGACCGATGCCCAACCCGGCTTTGACAACCAGACGCAAGAAGCCGCCGTGCATTTGACTTTGGATGCCAAAGGCGCACGCATTTTCAAAGACGTGACGCGTGAAAACGTCGGCAAGCGAATGGCGATTTTGCTGTTCGAAAAAGGCAAAGGCGAAGTGGTTACCGCACCTGTGATTCGCACTGAAATCGGCGGCGGTCGCGTGCAAATTTCAGGTCGCATGACCACAGTGGAAGCAGCTGACACCTCGCTGTTGTTGCGCGCAGGCTCGCTGGCCGCGCCCATGGAAATCATTGAAGAACGCACCATCGGCCCGTCACTCGGCGCTGAAAACATCGCCAAAGGTTTTGACAGTGTGACCTGGGGCTTTCTGGCCGTCACAGTATTCATGTGTGTGTATTACATGTTGTTCGGCGTGATTTCCAGCGTTGCGTTGGCGGTGAACTTGCTGCTACTGGTGGCCGTGTTGTCTATGTTGCAAGCCACGCTCACACTGCCCGGTATGGCGGCTATGGCGCTGGTGCTGGGCATGGCGATTGATGCCAACGTGTTGATCAACGAACGTGTGCGTGAAGAGTTGCGCAACGGCGCAGCACCGCAGTCTGCGATTCACACCGGCTATGACCGCGCCTGGTCCACCATTCTGGACTCCAACGTCACCACGCTGATTGCCGGTCTGGCCTTGCTGGCCTTCGGCTCCGGCCCTGTGCGCGGCTTCGCGGTGGTGCATTGCCTGGGCATTTTGACCAGCATGTTCTCAGCGGTGTTTTTCTCGCGCGGTCTGGTGAACATTTGGTATGGCCGTCAAAAGCGTTTGCAATCCGTGTCGATTGGCACCGTGTGGCGGCCAGATGAGCTGAGCGCCAAAGCCATCGAACGCGCCAAAGCCGATTGATACCCCGCATATTCAAGGCCTTGCTATTGCAGGCCTGAGGAACAAGGAACAGACATGGAATTTTTCAAGATCAAACGCGACATACCGTTCATGCGCCACGCGCTGTTGTTCAACGCGGTGTCCTTCATCACTTTTTTAGCAGCGGTGTTTTTCCTGTTCAGCCGTGGCTTGCATTTGTCGGTGGAGTTCACAGGCGGCACGCTGATGGAAGTGGGTTTCTCACAGCCGGTGGCGTTGGATCCGATGCGCGCGCAAATCGCCGCACTCGGCTACAACGATGTGCAAGTGCAAAACTTCGGTTCGGCCCGCGATGTGCTGATCCGCATGCCGGCCGCCAAAGGCTCGACAGCCACCGAGCAAAGCGAGCGCGTGATGGCGGCGCTGAAAACCACAGACGCACAAGCTGTGCTGAAACGCACCGAGTTTGTCGGGCCGCAAGTCGGCGATGAACTCGCCATCGATGGCCTGAAAGCGTTGGCCTTTGTGGTGGTCGGGATCATGATTTATTTGGCCATACGTTTCGAATGGAAATACGCCGTGGCAGGCATCATTGCCAACTTGCATGATGTCATCATCATTCTGGGCTTTTTCGCTTTTTTCCAATGGGAATTTTCTCTTCCGGTGTTGGCTGCGGTGTTGGCCGTGCTGGGTTATTCGGTGAATGAGTCGGTGGTGATTTTTGACCGGGTGCGCGAGAACTTCCGTCGCTTTCGTAAGATGAACACGATAGAGATCATTGACAACGCCATCACCTCAACCATCAGCCGCACCATCATCACCCACGGCTGTACACAGCTCATGGTCTTGTCCATGCTGTTGTTTGGCGGCGCAACTTTGCATTACTTTGCGCTCGCTTTGACCATTGGTATTTTGTTTGGCATTTACTCGTCGGTGTTCGTTGCAGCCGCCATCGCCATGTGGCTGGGCATCAAGCGCGAAGACCTGATCAAGCATGTGAAAAAAGATGGCCCTGAAGAAGACCCTAACGACCCGAACTCAGGTGCGGTGGTCTGAACATCGCAGATATGAAAAAAGCAGCCTATAGGCTGCTTTTTTTTGCGTGTTTGAAATGCGGTTCAGTGCGCGATGCGGTCCACGTTATCGTCACACAACTCGTCGAGCACCAAAGCATCAGGCTCAATGCCAGCACTCCAATACACCATGAGCACAATGATTTTCAAATCGTCCAAGCCCACCGGGTGATCGGTGACGGCCATGGCGCGATCCACCACGATTTCGCGCATTTGCGCCGACATGACGCCAGCGCTTTCCATGAAGGTGATGAAGCCCAGACACTGTGAACCCAGATGCTGCTGCTCGGCTTCGGAGTACACCCGCATGCTCAAAGGCGACTGCACATAGGCCGGGGCCACGCGCTGCTGGTGCACTTGGATCAAGTCGGCGTGTTGGGCAGCACTGTTGAGGCCGGCCAGCCAGGACAAGGCCTGCTGAATTTCATCGGCCTCAAAGCCTGCTGCGCTGAGCTTGCGGCCCAACAGCGGCAGTTCGGGACAAACATCACCACGCCAGTAGTGTTCGTAAACGTAAACAAGGACATCGAACATGACTGCAATATACCTTGTTTCAAACACGGTTTGCGGCCCGAGGATGAATCTGCCTGAAATTCGCATGTCATCACTAAGCAAATGAGTGAAAAAGAGTGTCAGCACAGCTGCTGGTACAAGCCGCCAGGCATTTGCGCCACCCGGCCTGAGTCCAACAAAGCCTGCATAGCCACGAGTGCGTCCTCCAACACCAAGCTGCTGTCGAGCAACAACATTTCCAGGCTTTGCGGGTCGTGGCCCAAGGCCTTAAGCAATTCCTGCTGGTGTTTGTCTGTGACTGGCGCAATATTGGCTGGCATGACCTGATGCGCTTGTGTACTACTGACATACATAGGCAATTCTTCGAGCACGTCTTGCGCGTTCTCAACCAACTTTGCGCCTTGTCTCAGTAAGGCATGGCAACCGCGCGACAACACCGAATGTATAGACCCCGGCATCGCAAATACTTCTTTGCCTTGCGACAGCGCCATGTCTGCTGTGATCAGCGAACCCGACTTCAACGCCGCTTCCACCACCAGCACGCCGTGGCTTAAACCGGCGATCAATCGGTTACGCATGGGGAAATGGTGAGGTAACGGTGGCGTGCCCGGCGGCAATTCGCTGAGCAGCCAGCCGTGTTGCGCCACCTGCTGGGCCAGCGCATGGTGTTGGCGCGGATACACCTGGTCCAAGCCGGTGCCGACCACGGCCACCGTTGCGCAGCGCTGCGGGTCGGGCTGTTGCAAGGCACCCACATGAGCGGCGGCGTCTATGCCCATGGCCAGACCGGACACGATGCAACAACCGGCTTGTTGCAGTTGCGCCGCAAATGCTTTGGCGTTTTCTTTGCCCTGAGGTGTCGGGTTGCGGCTACCGACCACGGCCACGCCCAGCCAGCACGGTCTGTCGAGCTGCCCTTGGGCGAATAAAAGCAAAGGTGGGTCGTCCAGTTCGCGCAAAGTCATGGGGTAACTCTGGTGGTTCCAAGTCCAAATAGCTTGTTGCACGCCGGGCTGTGTGTGTGCCAGCCAATCCAGCGTTCGCGCCAGCGCCGCGTCCCAGTCAGGCGGGTATCGCTGCAAAGCTTTGGCCTGCGCCTCGTTCAAATGGGCCAGCAATGCAAGTTCGGATTGGGCAAACACCGCGGCGGGCGAGCCGAACAGCGTCACTAGCCGGTGCTGCGTTTGCAAGCCTAAATGCGGCGTCAGACTCAATCGCAGCCAGTCCTGCCATTCGCCCGTTTGTGTGCTGTCATTGACGCGTTCTGCTTGGTGCGTGTCTTCCATGTGCATGCCTTTCATTTCAAGGCTTACAGCGTAGACACCGCTGATGTCACCGGTGTCACTCGCGCCTGCGATTTTTGTAACCGCGGCTTTACCTTGGGTTTTCAAAAAAGCGACAATAAGCGCATGGCTTTACTACCCATTCTTTCCTACCCCGACCCGCGCCTGCACACCGTCGCCAAACCGGTGACTGTCGTGGATGACCGCATCCGCGCGCTGGCCGCCGACATGATTGAAACCATGTACGACTCCAAAGGCGTCGGCTTAGCCGCCACCCAAGTCAATGTGCACGAACGCCTGCTGGTCATGGACGTGTCCGAAGAACACAACCAACCCATGGTGCTGATCAACCCCGAGTTGCTGTGGGCCAGCAAAGAGCGCATCAAAAACGAAGAAGGCTGTTTGTCGGTGCCCGGCATTTTTGACGGCGTCGAGCGGCCTGAGCGCGTCAAAGTACAAGCATTGAATGAACACGGCGAAACCGTCACCATCGAAGCCGAGGGCTTGATGGCGATTTGTATTCAACATGAAATGGACCATTTGATGGGCAAGGTGTTTGTCGAATACCTCTCGGCCCTCAAACGCATGCGCATCAAAAGCAAATTGCTCAAAGCCCAACGCGATTTAGAGCGCTCATAGATGCGCCTTGTTTTCGCCGGTACGCCGGCATTCGCCCGCACCGCACTGACCGCGCTTCACGCTGCCGGTCATGAGATCGCGCTGGTGCTGACCCAACCCGACCGCCCCGCCGGTCGCGGCATGAAACTGCAAGCCTCTGCAGTCAAACAATTCGCGCTTGAACACGGCATGCCTGTGTGCCAGCCGCACAGCTTGCGTTTAGACGGCAAATACCCCGATGAAGCATTAACGGCTCAACAAGCCATTGCCCAAGCCAACGCTGAACTGATGGTGGTGGTGGCCTACGGTTTGTTGTTGCCCGATTGGACTTTGCACAGCGTGCCCCAAGGTTGTTTGAATATCCACGCGTCTTTGCTGCCGCGCTGGCGCGGTGCCGCACCGATACAACGCGCCATTGAAGCCGGTGACAGTGAGACAGGCGTTTGCATGATGCAAATGGACGCGGGCTTAGACACAGGCGCGGTGCTGATGCGCGAAAGCCTGCCCATCAGCGACACCGACACCAGCGCCAGCTTGCACGACAAACTCGCGGCTTTAGGTTCGCGTTTGATTGTGAACACCTTGAATGCCTTGCCTCAACTTAACGCGCAAACACAACCTACTGAAGGCATCACATACGCCGCAAAAATTTTGAAAGACGAAGCGCTGATCGATTGGCAGTTGCCCGCGCTGCGTTTGTCGCAACGCATTCGCGCTTTCGATCCGTTCCCCGGTGCGCACACCTTGTGCGATGGACAGGTCCTGAAAATCTGGTCCGCTTTACCTGCTCAACTGTCAACCCGCGCCGCGCCAGGCACTGTGCTGCAACTGCATACAGATGCTTTCGATGTCGCCACAGGCGACGGCGTGTTGCGCGTCACGCAAGTGCAGCGCCCGGGCGGCAAACGCATCAGCGCCGCCGAGTTTTTGCACAGCCAAGCTTTGTCGGTGGGCATGGTGTTGGGGCAGGCCGCCGCTTAATTCATGTTTTTCGATCCCGCCAATTTCCGCCATCCTGCTTTTCGCCAAGGCATGATCGACACACTCAAAGTTGCGCCCGGCATTTGGGCATGGGGCTTGATGACCGGCGTGGCCATGGTGCAAGCCGGATTGAGCCCGGCCATGGCCACCTTGATGACGCTGGTGATTTACGGCGGCAGCGCGCAACTGGCCGCCATTCCCCTCCTGGCCGCAGGTGCGCCTGCGTGGGTGATATTGGCCACCGCGTTTTGTGTGAACTTGCGCTTTGCGGTGTTCAGCTTGCATTTGCGCCAATACATGATGGCCTGGCCGCGCTGGCAGCGCTTAAGCATCGGGTACTTCATTGCAGATTTGAACTATGTGCAATTTGTTCACGCCCATCCGCAATCGTCTGACAACAGCGAAGGGCAGCGCAGCGAAATGGCCTACCTCAGCGGCAACTGTTTTTTGAATTGGATAGGCTGGCAAGTCACCGGCTTGATAGGCATAGTGCTGGCCGCGCAAGTGCCGTTGCAATGGGGACTGGGCTTTGCCGGTGTACTCGCGCTGGTTGGCATATTGTGTTCGCTCAGCCAAACGCGTTTGCGCGTGGTTTCGCTGGCGGTGGCGGGTGCAGCCGCTGTTGCCGCTTACGGCCTGCCGCTTCGCTTGAATATTTTGGTGGCGATTGCAGCGTCTGTCGCCGTGTGTCTGGTGTTGGAGCAAACCTCACTGGCAAACAACGAGGCCACATCCTGATGGAATGGTCCGAGGTTTTCACCGCCGTCGCCTTGGGCGTGATCACGCTGGTCACGCGCTGTTTTTTCTTTATCTCCGATCGTGAATTGCCGTTCCCGTCATGGGCACAACGCGGCTTGCAATACGCGCCCATCGCCGCGTTGGCCGCTGTGGTGATTCCGGAAATTGTGGTGAGCCACGGTGCGTTGGTGACCACCTGGCTGGACGCGCGGTTGTTTGGCGCGGTCGCTGGTGCGGGGTTTTATTTTTACAAGCGCGGCAAAGGGCAAGCAGTGCTGGGCACCATCGTGGTGGGCATGGCGGTGTTTTTACCGCTGCATATTGGCTTGGGCTGGTAAATATTCCTTTAGCGGGCGGCCAGTGACTTGTTCTTAGAGTTGTACAATTATGCAATTGAATTGCATTTTTGTACAAAACTCAAATGTCCATCGCACGACAAGCTCAAGCTGCCATTGAACGTTTGCGCCGCACGTTTCGGGTGCTGGCCATCACAGGGCCACGCCAGTCAGGCAAGACCACATTGGCACGCATGTGCTTTGCCGATAAGCCCTACGTGAGCTTTGAAGATGTGGATGTGCGTCAACGCGCTCAAGCTGACCCGCGGAGTTTTTTGGCGCAATTTCCCGATGGCGCTGTGTTTGACGAGGTGCAACGCTTGCCAGCCATCTTGTCGAATTTGCAAGGTCTGGTGGATGAGCGCCGCCGCATGGGAGATTTTGTACTCACCGGTTCTGAGCAATTCGGTTTGCGTGCAGGCATCAGCCAAAGCTTAGCGGGACGCGTTGCGCATTTGGAGTTGTTGCCATTGAGCTTGGCGGAGATCGCACTAACCCCGGCGTGGCGGCGCACTCCTTCACCCGACCTGATGCATATTTTGTGGCGAGGTGCCTACCCCGCGCTGATTGCGCCGGGTGATGCCGCGCCTGAGCCCTACGACTGGTATGCCCAATATTTTGCGACCTATGTGCAGCGCGATGTGCGCCAAATCACCAGCGTGCAAGACCTGGCGGCGTTCGAGCGTTTTGTCATGCTGTGCGCAGGACGATGCGGTCAGTTGTTAAACACCGCATCGCTGGCCTCGGATGCAGGCATCAGTGTGAACACGGCCAAGCAATGGTTGAGTGTGCTGCAAGCCAGTTACATCATTCGCTTGCTGCAACCCTGGCATGAAAACTTCGGCAAACGTCTGGTCAAGATGCCCAAGCTGTATTTTTATGACACCGGTTTGCTATGTCATTTGCTGCGGATTGCCGATGCGCAAACACTGTCTACGCACGCCATGCGCGGCGCGGTATTCGAGTCGTGGGTGGTGGCCGAAACCTTGAAGCACCGCTTAAACCAAGGGCTGGCCCCCGATGTGTATTTCTGGCGTGACAACCACGGCACCGAGTTGGATTTGCTCTACCCTGAGGGCGGGCGTTTGTATCCGGTGGAAATCAAATCAGGGCAGACTTTCAGCACTGATTGGGTCCAGGGCTTGGACAAATTCAAACGCTATGCCGGTGATCGCGTGGGCCACACATGCGTGGTGTACGGCGGCAGCGATGCGTTTGAGTTTTTAGGGCATTCGGTGCGGACGTGGCAGTTGTTTGATGGGGCGGGGCGCTGAGATACCGCGAACTTACCGAAGATGTTCCAGAAAAATATTTGAGGTTCCTTTTAGTTGCAGTAAGGCTTAGTTGGACTTCCGTTTTTTAATAACAATCTCAGCTCTTCGTGCTTTGTTTCAATATGCTGATAGAAGTCCATAAGATTTGACTCCTTATGGTCTAGTGCTTCCCAAACCTCAATTGGCAAAGCGTCTTTTAGGTTCCGATTCCACACCTCAACGAACTGCAATAAAGCTGGATAGTATCTTCGTGTTTCTTTGTCTGCAAGCCAGTAATTTTTTCTGAAATAGTCCAGCATTTCTTCGTAAAGGGGAAATAGCGCTTCTTCAAATCTTTGTTCATCGTAGTTAATAAGGTTTTTGTATTGTTCCAATTTTTCAGAGATAGCCTTCTGTTTTTCATCTGGACTAAGCGCCTCGTTTTGATTGCCCAAGATTTCTAATTGCTCGTGAGCTTTGCCTTGAATAGTCAATCGCAATTCAGCATTGTTCTGAATTATGTTCCTGATGCCAAGAAGGGGAGAATAAAACAAACTAAGCTGATTCTCAATGTACTTTAGTTGTCGTTGAGACTTTTCTCGCTGAGATGTAAGCCAAGCACCAATGAAGATTCCAAGCAAGCCACAAAAAGCCGAAATTGGTGTAAGAAATATTTGCTGGACTTCTGCCAATTTACAGCCCCTATCTAATTCTCAGAAAATGGGAACGATGATGCTGCTCCGTGGCTCAATCTCGCCACACCAGATTTAGCTTCTTTTTTTGCTAGATCTTCATAGATCGCAAAATCTGTTGAGGTAATCACAAAAGATCTTTCCGACCCCAAATAGGAGTGACTATGTTGACCAGCGTCAATACCAATTAACAGGCGAGAAAGATTTTCTGGCGAAAGAAACAAGATGATCGATATGTCTGGAGCTTTCTTAAAGGTAAGTACATCCAAAAATCTTTCCATCGCAACCTGATTCAAATAAAAGAAGTGATGTATTTGACTTATATAAATCGACTGACTAGTTTCACCAAGTGTTACAAACGTCTCGACGTAAGGAAGTTCATTGTGGGCAAAATTTGTTCCTAGCTCGAGGAGCGGCGCATTTACAAAATGTTCTCCAATTTGATTCAGCTGTTGATCACCTGTATTGATGCAATAGTTTGCAACCTTGAATTGAAGTGAAAAATACTTTGTCTCAATAGCGTTTTCTGTCAAAAGAATTTCTGCTTGATTTATATCGTATTTGACGAAGCTAGTGCGTGCAGGGCTAATCAAATTCATACCCAAAGCATACTGCTCAACCTAAACTTATGTCTATTTATATAACCGGCAAAGATCGTGACATAAAAACAAAAAACCACTTAATTCTGTACTCTAGTGGTTTAAAAGTGAAATTTTTTGAATTTTATAAGTAATTAATTTCATTAATTATTTTTACATCTCGCATTGGACTTAAACCAGATATTTACAAATTTTGTGAGTACGAAAACCTCTCCCACCCCCTCCGCCTAAAATGACACAAAACATTCACACGGAGACAAACCCCATGCAAATCATCCGCTTCGCCGATCTGTGCGCACAGGGCTTGGCCCGTGGCAAACGCGTGTTCATCCGCGCCGACTTGAACGTGCCTTTTGACGACCACGGCCGCATTTCCGAGGACACGCGCATTCGCGCTTCTGTGCCAGCTATTCAAATGGCTTTGGACGCCGGAGCCGCCGTCATGGTCACCTCGCACCTGGGTCGCCCCACCGAAGGCGCGTTCAAACCCGAGGATTCATTGGCACCGGTGGCCAAGCGCTTGGCCGAGTTGTTGGGCCGCGAAGTGCCGCTGGTGGCGGATTGGGTGGGCGGCGTGTCTGTCGCCGCCGGTCAAGTGGTGATGCTGGAAAACTGCCGGGTCAATGTCGGCGAAAAGAAAAACAGCGAAGCGCTTGCCAAACAAATGGCCGCGCTTTGCGACATTTATGTCAATGACGCCTTCGGCACTGCGCACCGCGCCGAGGGCACCACTTACGGCATCGCGCAGTTCGCGTCCGTGGCTTGCGCCGGGCCTTTGTTGTCCGCTGAAATCGACGCCATCAGCAAAGCGCTGGCTGCGCCAAAGCGCCCGTTGGCCGCCATCGTCGCGGGCTCCAAGGTCAGCACCAAACTCACCATCCTGCAAGCGCTGGCGCGCAACGTCGACCAGTTGATTGTGGGCGGCGGCATTGCCAACACCTTCATGCTGGCCGCCGGTTTGAAGATAGGCAAAAGTCTGGCCGAGCCCGACTTGGTGGGCGAAGCCAAAGCGGTGATCGAAGCCATGAAAGCGCGCGACGCTGAAGTGCCGATTCCCACCGATGTGGTTTGCGCCAAAACCTTTTCTGCCGACGCGGTGGCCACGGTGAAGCCAGCCACCGAAGTGGCCGACGATGATTTGATTTTGGACATAGGCCCGGACACCGCCGCACGCTTGGCCACGCAACTCAAAGCGGCGGGCACTATCGTGTGGAACGGACCCATGGGCGTGTTCGAGTTCACGGCTTTCGAAAACGGCACCAAAGTGGTGGCACACGCCATTGCCACTTCGTCCGCATTCAGCATTGCCGGTGGCGGCGACACGCTGGCGGCCATCGCCAAGTACGGCATCGAAAAAGACATTGGCTATATCTCTACCGGCGGCGGCGCATTCTTGGAAGTGCTGGAAGGCAAAACCCTGCCCGCGTTTGAGATATTGATGAAGCGTGCCCAAGCCTGAACACTCGGACAAACTGCATAGCTTGGTTGGCAAGCAACTACTTAGTATGCGCTTTCCCTTAAGCTGATTTGCGCTTTAAGTACACATCAACAGCCATAAAAAAAGCCCCGCAGTGCAGGGCTTTCGCATTTTCAAAACCTGTTCAACTGTCTGAAGCCTTACTTCGTGACCACACCGCAGCTGATGCGCGGTCCGGCATTGCCTGAAGGTTGTGTTTTGAAGTCGTCCGGGTCGCGGTGAATGATCATGCCGCGGCCGATGGCGTTGGCCGGGTTGCCCTCCAACAAACTAAAACTGGTGGTCTCAAAATTGACCACCGCTATCCCGCTGGCGTCTGCCTTGAGTGATGGCAAATCACCGGCATGGGTTTCGCCGTGTCCGTGCATGCCGTGCGTTTTGGCCAAAGGGTTGAAGTGACCGCCGGTGCCCATGCCGTCACCGCTGGCGCAGTCGCCTTTTTCGTGGACATGAAAACCGTGCTCGCCATTGGCGCGCAAGCCTTCAATTTTTCCGGTCACTGACACCAGGTCGCCTTTTTGCACCAGCTCCAGCGTGCCGCTGGCTGTGTTGCCTTTGGTGGCTTGCATTTGTACGGTGGCGCGGTTGTCTGCGAGGGCGGCATTAACCCCGAAGGCGATTAAAACGGAGAGGGCGAGCAAGTTCTTCATCAGGGATCCTTATAAGAAAGCAACAAAAAGACAATAACTTTTACTAAAGTATGAACTATGACATGGGTGGCGGCTATGGCAACTGGCCAATCGTATTCTCTGCGAAGCCGGTCTGACGCCTGTCAGCCATGAAAAAAGCCCCGCGACGCGGGGCTTTTCATATTCATCAACTACTTGCATCAAGCCGGCAAACCGACCGGCGGTTGGCTGGTGGCACGGCCTTTGTAATCGGTCCAGCACTGACGGGTGAAGTCATACAGCTTGCAAGAGCGTGCGGTCTGGAAATACCAACCCCATGAAAACGGCTGCACGATGATGCGACCGGGCAGCAAAGTTTCCAGCTTGTTTTGCGCTTGCTTTAAACGGTAGAGCGGAATGCTCATGTCCACATGGTGTGCCGTGTGCTCCATGATGTGGTGCATCAGCGCGCCGATTTTGAACGGGAAGGTCAGGTGCACCGTGGTGGACACAAACGGCTGGGCTTTGGCCCAGGCGCTGCGGTCGTCGTGCCAAGACACTTTCACATGGGTGTGGTGCACATAGACGACGAAGCCGATCATGGCGCACCAGAACAAAAACGGCACGGCCACGCTGAACAACAGTATCCAGGCGACGTTCTGGCCGGTGGCCAGCGCGGCGGCCACCATGCCGCCGACCCACAGGGCGGCGAAACCGGTGATCAGCCAGCTGTCTTTGGTGAAGATGGGGCGGCGGGTGGGCATTTCCTTGGCGTTGGGGAACACCATTTTTTTCCACCAGATTTCAATCATGTAATAAAGGCCGGGGGCCCAGCCGCTACGGTAAGCGCGGTCCAACATGCGACCGGCAAAAGACAATTTGGCAAATTCTTCGCGGGTCAGCGGCGCCCAGACAAAATCGAAGCCTTTGAGGTTGGTGTAGCCATGGTGCACCACGTTATGGCCGATGTCCCACAAGCTGTAAGTGGTGAGCGAAGGCAGAAAAGCAATGCGGCCCACCCATTTGTTCAGGCCGCGGTGCGGCGTCAGGCTTTGGTGGCAGGCATCGTGGCCAATGATAAACAAGCGCCCGATGGTGAACCCCATGGCCATGGCACACAGCAATTTGGCCCACCAGGCCTCGAACAACACGGTACCGGTCAACAAAGCCGCCCAGATGGCGTAGTCCAAGATCAGCAACAGCAAGGCGCGCACCGTGACACGTTCAGACAAAGGAACCAGCCATTCGCGAATCACCTTGCGGTGCGGCATGGGTTGTTCCAGGGGAATCGGTTGTTCAGTAAGGTTCATAAAGAAGGGCAATGGCACCAAAAAGACAAGTGCTCTGAGTCTTGGGCCGCCTCAAAGGCGCCAGCTCAGTACGAACGTCATTGTAGCCAATCAAGCCTGTAAGCAGCCTGACAAACCGCTTACCCCTACCATCGCTCCGGTAAGCGCTTACAAACCCTGTACACCTTGTCAGGCTCGCGCACCACATAGCCGCCGGTGATCAGGTCTTTCATGATTCGGCTGACCATTTCCCGGCTGCAGCCGATTTGCTGGGCTATCTGGGCGTGAGTCATGGGCAAACGCCTGTCACCGTTAGCCGTCAGTGCGTCGCCGCTGCCCGAACGCTGCAACAACGCACTCAGGCGGCTGTAAGCGTCTGAAAACAAGGCCAGGCGGGTGGTTTCAGTGGCCATGCGCACCCGCTGCAATGCCAGTTTGAGCAATTCCATCGCCAGTTCAGGCGAACGCTGAATGACGGCCAGGGCCGATTCCCGTGAAATCACGCAGCACACGGTAGAGGTTAAGGTGATGACGCTGGCGCAGTGCGCGCCGCCGTCCAGCGCTGACACGCCTATCAACTGACCGGTGCCTGCCAGTGCCAAAGTGATTTCACGCGGCCTGCTGTCGTTGGACAGTGCGAATTCGCGCAGTCGCCCGGCCATCACCAAGTACAACTGGTGGCCGGTGTCGCCTTGTTGTATCAACAACATGTGTTTGCGGTAATGGCGTACCTGCCCCTGGCGCGCCAGCAAAGTCAGGCCAGGCAGCGCCGCCTGATCCAGCCATTTGCTCGTTTCTTGTGTGGGAGTTTGCATTTGCTGCACTGTAGGCACTGGCAGCGGAAAACGGACCGAGCATGACTCACGAAATATGAAGGCAGGACTTAGGCTGTGTGACAACGCTGACACGACTTGCCTGGTTCAGCGTGTGACAATACTTCGATTCATTGCGGGATACACATGCCACACCACGCTACCAAAATCGTCGCCACTCTGGGGCCCGCTTCTAGCGATCCCGCCATCCTCGAAGCCATGATTCGCGCCGGGGTCAACGTGGTGCGGCTCAATTTCAGTCACGGTAAAGCGCAAGACCATGTGGACCGAGCCACGCTGGTGCGCGAAGCCGCCAAGCGCGCGGGTCGCGTGGTCGCCATCATGGCTGATTTACAAGGCCCGAAGATTCGTGTCGGTAAATTCGCCGAAGGCAAGGTTGATTTGCAAGCAGGTGCGGCATTCATTCTGGATGCCTCGCGCACCGAACCCGGCGACATACACGGTGTCGGTCTGGATTACAAAGAGTTGCCGCGCGATGTGAAGGCCGGTGATTTGTTGTTGCTCAATGACGGTTTGATTGTGCTGACTGTCGACAAAGTGCAAGGCGAGCAAGTGCACACCACCGTGAAAATGGGCGGCGAGTTGTCAAACAACAAAGGCATCAACAAACAAGGCGGCGGTCTGACCGCACCTGCGCTGACCGGCAAAGACATGGAAGACATCAAAACCGCCATGTCTTTCCAAGCCGACTATGTGGCGGTGAGTTTTCCGAAAAACGCCACCGACATGGAAATGGCGCGCCAGTTGTGCAACGTGGCCGCCGAGCCGTTCAAACACAAACCGGGTTTGATCGCCAAGATAGAGCGGTTTGAAGCCATTCCGCATTTAGAAGAAATCCTGCGCGCCTCCGACGGCATCATGGTCGCTCGCGGCGATCTGGCGGTGGAAGTCGGTAACGCCGCCGTGCCCGCTTTGCAAAAACGCATGATCAAACTCGCGCGTGAAATGGACAAAGTCGCCATCACCGCCACGCAAATGATGGAGAGCATGATCACCAACCCGGTGCCCACCCGCGCCGAAGTCAGCGACGTGGCCAACGCCGTGCTCGACGGCACCGATGCGGTCATGCTGAGCGCAGAAACCGCAGTCGGCAAATACCCGCTGGAAACGGTAGAGCAAATGGTGCAAATCTGCTCTGCCGCTGAAGACGCCGAAGAGGTGGCGCTGGACGCCGATTTCACCGGCAAAACATTCACTTACATCGACCAGACCATTGCCATGGGCGCGTTGTTCACCGCGCATCACTTAGGTGCCAAAGCCATCGTCGCTTTGACTGACTCGGGTTCAACGCCTTTGTGGATGAGCCGCCACCGCATACATATTCCGATTTACGCACTCACCACCCGCGAAAACACACAACGCCGCATGGCGCTGTACCGCAATGTGCATGCGCTGCTCATGGACACCAGCACCGACCGCGACACCGCGCTGAACCAGGCCGAACACCATCTGAAATCGCGCGGCATCGTGGACCAAGGCGATGTGTATGCCATCACTTGCGGCGAACCCATGGGTTCACCCGGCGGCACCAATATGCTCAAGATATGTAAGGTGGGATAAGCACCGCTTTGTCGGCTTGGCATTGTGCTTTCACAGCTTGCATCAACGCGGCATCTTTTTTCGTGAAGACGCGACAGTTACTGCAAATCAAGTGATGCCAACGGGCTTGCAGTCTCAGACCCGGTCCAGCGTCTGGCAGTTGGTCTGAGGTCAATAAAAAAATATATTGCCGGCACTTCATAGCGAGTTAACTCCTGCAATCCCTTGCTGTGCGAGGCATAGCTGCAACTGCTTACGCGCACGGCTCATGCACTGCCAATAATCAGATTTGTTCAATTGCAAGGCTTCGCAAATCTCTTGCGCTTCAAATTCCAAAAACGCTTTCATGCTGAATACCCGGGCGATTTTGTCCGGCAAATGATTGACACATGCATCCACCAAAGCCAAGAACTGGTTGTTTTGCAAACGCAACTCCGGTGAATTCCAAGTGCGCGGTGCATTCGCCGGTTCCCAGTGCCCGCCTGGCTCGAATAAGGCTTCATCAAGCTCATCGTCTTGCTGAGGGCAGGTATAAGCGGCTTGCCGATAGCGCTGTCGCAAAGCATCTGCAATTTTGTATTTCAACACCCCGAATACATACATGCGCGGGTCTACAGCCTCTGCAAAAGCTTGCGGTGCCTCCAGCAAAGCCAACAGCGCTTGTTGCACCGTGTCCTCGGCTATCTCGCGCGGCTGAATCAGCCGCATGGCCAGTTGCAGCATGGGCCCTCTGCAATGTGTGAGTAATTGCTGGATATCCACCTTCATCCCTTCAGTGCCCCGGTCCGTCACGCTTGAACATACCATCGAGTGACCACTCGCCTGCCCCGTTTGCGGCCAGTATGAAAAGCATCAAGCCCATCATCAATGGCACTTTGAATCCGTTGCCCGCATCTGTCTCAATCAGCCGCCACCCCGCCCAGCCTAAATCGAAGTGCACCGTATAGACAGCGACATAAGTGATGAACAGCAATCCCAAGGCCGCCATGCGTGTGAAGATACCCGCAACCAGCGCCAGCCCGAAAAGCAATTCGCCATAACTGGCTGCCAGCCAATTCAACTGCGGGCCCAGCCAGATCAACGGCCATGGAAAGTCCAATGTCGCAAACCAAGAAGGCGGATGCATGCCTGACATCAATTTTTGAAATGCCGCATACAAAAACTCCTGCGCCAGCCAAAGACGCAGCAGAAGTATCGACATGTTTTGCATTGGCTTATGCCGTGACTCGCGCCAAATATGTTTGAAATTCATTGTCCAAATCCCCATAAAAATGCGATGTCCATGCAGATTGCTTGACGAAATCCTCTATCAATTCAACCCATGCTGACTCACCCAATTGCTCACGCAGAGCGGGAAAAGAGGCACTCACCATTTGACTGGCGCCCAACCACACAAGATAGCGGTAGACCTGAAGGCCGCGCAACTCATAACCGTCAGGCACCTCGTCACAGCGCCCTCTTACGTAGTCGAAAAATGCCGCAGACATGACAACTCCCGCTGTAAGACTTCTTCTGTGGGTATATCGTTGTCCCACTCCATCAACACATCCAGTCCATGGGACTGTTGCAGTTGCCCTGCCATCAGCGCGGTGTCTGGCTCAACCGGTTGGCTGTGGGTATCGATGAACATGCCAAAGCGCGCATCAAATTCATGGCCGGCCACATGCAAATAACTGACCTTGGATATATCAATGCGGCTGACAAAATCCGGCAGACTGATCAAGCCGTGGTTTTTGTGGTTCACCGCCACATTGTTGAGGTCCAACAGCAAGTTGCAATCTGCACGTTCGATGACGGCTGAGATGAATTCAAGCTCATCCATGCTTCCCCGATTGGTATACCAAGTGGTGTTTTCCACGGCGATGCGGCAGGCCAAGCGTTCTTGCACTTCTTGAATCCGGTCACTGACCCGAATCACTTCGGCTTGGGTCAGTTCAATCGGAAACAAATCGTAGAGTTGATGCGCGTCCCCGCTGGCGGCCAGATGGTCCGAAAAAAAGGGGGTTTGCAATTCATCCATGAGTTGACGCACCGAGGCAAGGTACGCCTTGTTCAATGCAGATGTCCCGCCCAGGTTGAGCGAGACCGCATGAAGCCGGACAGATATGCCTTGGCAAATCAGGTCATGCAGGGCTTGGCGGTCGCGTCTCAGCCAATTCTCAGCGACCACCTCGACAAAATCGATCGGCAAGCCGGCCATGTCCCATGTGTGCATTTCTTTTCGATAGCCGACACCTAGCATGGCCGCGCTCCTTTTCTATGCATTCGAAATTGTTTTATTTCTTATCGCCAGTTGTTTCCTTTTGGGTGCCCGTTTCTTTCTTGGCGCAGCTTGCTTCTTTCTTAGAACAGCTGCTTTCCTTTTTAGAACAGCTTGCGTCTTTCTTAGAGCAGCTGGCTTGTTTGGCCTCTTTCTTACTGCAAGAGCCTGCGCCGCAACTTTTTTCGGGCTTATCTTGTGCCAAAACAGCACTGGAGGCGATGAGGGTGGAGGCCAAAATAGCGATGGATTTGATGTTCATGGTCAGTTTCCTTAGGTTGATGACAAAAAGTGTGTTGTTTCAATAGACACAATCTGTCAGTCGTTGACCTGCACTGAATCCTGACAAAATTTTTCGCCTTTTTTATCGACTTTCAATTTTTTCAACCTGTGTTTAAACCGGATTTAACTCTCATTAATTTCAGCGTCCCCTAGAATCGACGTGCTTTCATGCCCAAGCGGCTTCTCTCAGGCATTTTTAACTTCACTGGACAGACAACCATGGCTTTAGTCTCAATGCGTGAACTGCTGGACCACGCAGCAGCCCACAACTACGGTATTCCCGCTTTCAACGTCAACAACCTCGAACAAGTGCAAGCCGTCATGTCGGCCGCCGACGAAGTCGGTGCGCCGGTGATACTGCAAGCCAGCGCCGGGGCGCGCAAATACGCGGGTGAGTCGTTCATCAAACATTTGATCCAAGCGGCCATTGAGGCCTATCCGCATGTGCCGTTGGTCATGCACCAAGACCACGGGCAAAGCCCCATGGTGTGTCGCGGCGCGATTGATCTGGGTTTTTCGTCGGTGATGATGGACGGCAGCTTGGAAGGCGATGGCAAAACCATTGCCAGCTATGACTACAACGTCAGCGTGACCAGCGAAGTGGTGAAGATGGCGCACCAACTCGGCATCACAGTGGAAGGTGAACTTGGATGTCTGGGTTCGCTGGAAACCATGAAAGGCGACAAAGAAGACGGCCACGGCACCGATGCCACCATGACCCGCGAACAATTGCTGACCGACCCCGAGCAAGCCGCTGATTTCGTCAAACGCACACAATTAGATGCATTGGCCATTGCCATCGGCACCAGCCACGGTGCCTACAAATTCACCCGCAAACCCACCGGCGACATTCTGGCGATTGACCGCATCCAAGCCATTAACAAACGCATTCCCAACACGCATTTGGTGATGCACGGCTCTTCCAGCGTGCCGCAAGACTTGCTGGCCAAAATCCGCCAGTTCGGCGGCGACATGAAAGAGACCTACGGCGTGCCGGTGGAGGAAATCCAAAAAGCCATTCAGTTCGGTGTGCGCAAAATCAATATCGATACCGACATCCGCTTGGCCATGACGGCAGCGGTACGCCAGTTTTTGTTTGAGAACCCGGACAAATTCGATGCACGTGAATGGCTCAAACCCGCACGCGAAGCAGCAAAGCAAATTTGCAAACAACGCTATTTGGAATTCGGCTGCGAAGGCCAGGGCGGCAAAATCAAAAACACCCCCTTGCCCATGATGGCCGCCAAATACCAGCAAGGCATGTTGGCGCAGGTGGTGAATTGAGCATCGCGCTACACACCCACACGCTGGGCTCGCTGCCTTTGCTGGCGCGCGGCAAGGTGCGTGACAACTACACGGTCGGAGATGACCGCATTCTCATGGTGGCCTCGGACCGCATCAGCGCGTTTGACGTGGTGATGAACGAGCCGATTCCCGGCAAAGGCGCGTTGCTGACGCAAATGGCCTTGTTCTGGTTTGACAAGCTGCACCACATTTGCCCGAATCACCTGACTGGCGACGCGCCCGAGTCTGTGGTGTCTGATGCCGAGCGCCCTTATGTGACCAAGCGTTCTATGTTGGTACGCCGCTTGCAACCTATTCCTGTTGAAGCCGTGGTGCGCGGCTATCTGGCCGGTAGCGGGTGGAAGGAGTACCAGCAATCGCAGTCAGTCTGCGGCGTGCCACTGCCTGGCGGCTTGCACAATGCCTCGCGTTTGCCAGAGCCCATATTCACACCCGCCGCCAAAGCAGCCGCCGGTGAGCATGATGAAAACATCAGCTTTGAACAAACGGTTGCCATGATCGGCGAAGATTTGGCCCAACGTATTCGCAACATCAGCATCGCCTTGTATGAAACCGCGTATGACATCGCCGCTGCCAAAGGCATTTTGATCGCTGACACCAAGTTCGAATTTGGCTTGAGCCCCGAAGGCACGCTGGTGTTGATGGACGAGGTGCTGACACCGGACTCATCTCGCTACTGGCCGGCCGATGCGTACAAAGAAGGTGCCAACCCGCCGAGTTTTGACAAACAGTATTTGCGCGATTGGCTGGAAACTGCTGAGCTTGACGGTGCGCCGTGGAACAAAACCGCGCCTGCGCCCGCCTTGCCAGAGGCCGTGATTTCCCTCACCGCCGACAAATACCAGGAAGCCTGGGCGCGTTTGCAATCGGCCTGAGCACAGGCCCGGTTCATTGCGGTTTGGCTGGCTCGGTCAAACCCAAGCGGGCAATTTCTTTTTCCAGGTTCGCCAAATTAATGGGCTTGGACAAATAACCATCTGCGCCCAATGAGCGAAACCGCTCTTCATCGCCCAACATGGCATGCGCGGTGACCATCATGACCTTCAGGTGCTGACCACTGTCCGCTTCCCTTCGCCGTATCTCTGAAAGTGCAGCAATGCCGTCCATCTTCGGCATCATCACGTCCAGCAACAACATATCAAAGCTGTGTTGTGCCAGCGCTTGCAAACACTGCTGGCCATCGGCCACCAGGCTGACCTGGTGGCCGAGTTGCTCCAGCATCATCTTGGCTACCATTTGATTCACCGGGTTGTCTTCAGCCAGCAAAATGTTCAAGGGCTGTAAAGCAGTCGCGGGCAAAGCCGTGTGCGTGCTCGGCGGCTCTGAGTTGGCGACGGTCACTTGTTCGCACACCACACTGAAAGAAAAAACTGCTCCCTGACCCGGGGCACTGTCAGCGCGTATGTAGCCGCCCATGTTTTGCACCAGCCGCCGGGTGATAGCCAAGCCCAGGCCGGTGCCGCTAAAGTGTCGGGTGATAGAGGTATCTGCCTGCACAAACGGTGAAAACAAGGCGTCGGTCTGGGCTGCATCAAAACCGATGCCAGTGTCGCGCACACACACATGCAAACGCAGCTGCTGAGACTGCGGTGCTAACTCGGAACCCACCTCTACCTCCACCCGACCCTCGGCGGTGAACTTGATGGCGTTGTCAATCAGGTTACTGAGGATTTGCCGCAACCGCACCGGATCCGTCATCACATGCACGGGCGTGTGGGTGTCCAGCTTTAATTGCAACAACAGGTTTTTCTTGTGGGCCAGTGGCTCAAACAAGCGCAAGGTGTATTCCAACAACTGCGGCAAATGCACCGGGGTGGACTCAATGTCCATGGAGCCGGATTCGATTTTGGACAGATCAAGAATATTGTTGATGATGGACAGCAACTGGTCGCCCGAGCTTTGCGCCAAATGCAAATACTCGCGCTGCTCGTCGCTCAAACTGGTTTCGCGCAATAGTTGTATCAGCCCCAGCATGCCGTTCATGGGGGTGCGTATTTCATGGCTGATGTTGGCCAGAATTTCACTCTTTAAGCGGTTGGCCACTTCGGCGCGGTCGCGCGCTTGCATCAAATCAATTTCGTTGCTGCGCACCTGCGCAATGATGCGTTGCTGCTCGACTCCTTCACGACGCAACCAGATGGACAAATAACCCATCATGCCGACAAAGGGCAAAAAATACGCGACGTGCAATACAAACGTCGACCAAAAAGCCTGCGTGTCAAACACATACACCGGGATGCCGATGTACTGCGCGTAACCGGCCACCAAATGTTGCAAATAAATAAACACCGTGGCCGAAAAAATGGTGCGCCAGTCCCGGTAATACAGCAACACGCCGATCAGGCCGAATGCAGCGAAATGCGCCTCGATATCACCGCCCGATTGATGAATGATGAGGCTGGTATAGGCCATGAAAGCACAGGCCATGGTGATGCGGGTAATCAATTCACCGGCGTATTTCTTTTGCAGCCAATACGTGAGGGCCAGCGTTGGCAAGCCTATCAGCACAACGATATCCCAAGTGCCCCGGTAAGGCGCAATGGCCAGGCACACCAGTGTTAAAAACAGGTTCATCCCCACCATGATGCGGTCGGCCCGCACCCGGTAATCGAACAACGCCTGGTTGTAGGCGGATTCGGCTGCAAATACCTTGACGGGGTTCAATTCAGGCACAGCCAGCCCTTTAATACATCGCGATAACTGAACCAAGCCAGTAACAGCAGGCAATACAGCATCCAAATGCTGACCAGTGCGACTGGTTTTTGAACTGGCGTATCGGGCTTGTGCATAGAAACAGATTAACTGCTTAAGCTTGCAGATAGTGCCGCTGCTGCCACGACGCGAAAGATGTCCACGGTGCCGTGGCCTGATCGAGTGAAGCAGCCTCTGGTTAGTTCAACGCCATGCTCAATTTACGGCGGTACTTGGACACCAGTTCGGCCTGCGGATCGTCCAGCGCAACCGCCTTGCCGGTCAGTTCAATGCCGCCAGCGCTTTTGCCGGGTATGGGCTGCTCGCCTTTGGCTTTGACCGGGGTCAGCAGTTCCAACACGGCGACGATGTTTTTGCGCGCCGCTTCCTCGTTCCAGGTTTTGTCGCGCATCACAATTTCCAGCAACTCGTCCATGGCCGCCGTCCATTCGGATGCCGCCATCAGCAAACGTGCTTTGGCCAGACGGGTGTCGAAATCGCGTTTGTTTTTTTCGATCAAGGCATCGAATTGCGCGAGTTGCCAGTGGGCGCGTTCATCGGTATTGGCGAAATGCAGTGCCTGACCCCAGTGGTGCAATGCCTCGAACCGCAGTTGCAGCGGAATTTGCGCCAGCGCCGGGGCCAGCGCCGTTTGTGCTTTGTCCAACTCGCCGACCGCCATCAATAACTTGACGTATTCAAACCGGGCATCGTCGTTGGCCGGATTGACGGCCAGTGCTTCTTGCAACTTGGCCAGTGCGGCATCGGCATTACCTTCGGCCAGCAGTTCTTCGGCGGCGCTCAAATCTTCTTCGGCCATCAACTCGTTTTCGCCGGGCAAATGCTTGTCCAGAAACTCGCGCAATTTGCCCTCGGGCAAAGCGCCCATGAAACCGTCGACCGGCTTGCCGCCCATCATCAGCACACAAGTGGGAATGCTGCGAATGCCAAAAGCCTGCGACAGTTGCTGCTCGTCATCAGAATTGATCTTCACCAGCTTGAAGCGGCCGGCGTAATCGACTTCGAGTTTTTCAAGCACCGGCCCTAAGGATTTGCAAGGGCCGCACCACGGTGCCCAGAAATCCAGCAGCACAGGAATATCGTTGGAAGCCAGAATGACTTCGGCTTCAAAATTCTCAACAGTCACATCAATCATGGGTCTGGGGTCCACAGGAATAAAATCGGTCAATCCATAGCACCGGGCGCGTTTACCCGGTTCTTCGTTCAACCCTAAGCTTACCCGCAGTTCAACTGCGCTTCACTATGTCCTCTGTTCTTATCGGTGTGGTCATGGGCTCCAGCTCCGACTGGGACACCATGCAACATGCCACGCAAATCCTGCATGACTTCGGTGTCGCCCATGAAGCGCAAGTGCTGTCCGCCCACCGCATGCCGGACGAGATGTTCGCCTACGCCGAATCAGCCCATGCGCGCGGCTTGCAAGCCATCATCGCCGGGGCAGGCGGCGCGGCGCATTTGCCGGGCATGCTGGCGGCCAAAACCACCGTGCCGGTGCTTGGTGTGCCGGTGGCCGGTAAACATTTACAAGGTGTGGATTCGCTGCACAGCATTGTGCAAATGCCCAAAGGCATTCCGGTAGCAACCTTTGCTATCGGTGCGGCAGGCGCGGCAAACGCGGCTTTGTTCGCCATTGCCATGCTGGCTTTGCACAACCCGGCGCTGCACCAAGCCTTGCAGGATTTCCGTCAACGCCAAAGCGATGCCGCCCGTCAAATGACGCTGCCGCCTGTCGCATGAGCGGTTTACCTTTGAAGCCCGGCGCCATGCTGGGCGTGTTGGGCGGCGGTCAACTCGGGCGCATGTGGTCGCACGCCGCCCAAAGCCTGGGCTACCGCACTGCGGTGCTGGACCCGGACCCTGACAGCCCCGCCGGTCTGGTCAGTCACCTGCATATTCAAACCACCTACCTCGATCCGCAAGGGCTGGCGCACATGGCTTCTCAATGCGCCGCCATCACCACCGAATTTGAAAACGTACCCGCCGAAGCGCTGGCACAACTGCAACAACAGTTGCCGGTCTCACCCGGCCCAGATGCGGTGCGTGTTGCGCAAGACCGCGCGTTAGAGAAAGCCCATTTCGTGCGCTGCGGTGTGCCGGTGGCACCGCACCAAGTGATTCACAACGCGGCTGAACTCGCACTGGTTCCAGAAGACTTGCTGCCCGGTATTTTGAAAACCACGCGCTTGGGCTACGACGGCAAAGGGCAGGTGCGGGTGAATTCAAGCGCCGAGCTTGAGGCTGGTTTTGCGCGGCTGCAATCCGGGACTGAACCGGTGGTTTGCATTCTGGAAAAACGCCTGCCGCTGGCCGCCGAATGCTCGGTGGTGCTGGCGCGCAGCCACGACGGGCAAACCGTGCATTTGCCGCTGCAAACCAATCTGCATCGCGACGGCATTCTGGCGGTCACCGAGGTGTATGACGGTGCGCTGTCTGCCGAGACCACCGAACTGGCTTTACGCAGCGCCTATGACATTGCCCGCCAACTCAACTACGTCGGTGTGTTGTGCGTGGAATTTTTTCTGCTGCAAGACGGCCCGGAGCGGGATGCACTGGGGCCGCTGGTGGTGAATGAAATCGCACCGCGCCCGCACAACAGCGGCCACCACAGCATCAACAGCTGCGATGTGTCGCAGTTTGAATTGCAGGTGCGCTGCATGGCCGGTTTGCCCTTGACCCCGCCGCGTTTGCACAGCCCCTGCGTGATGTTGAATTTGCTCGGCGATATGTGGCTGCAACAAGGCGACACGCCGGTTGAACCAAACTGGGCGCAGCTGCTGGCGCTGCCCGGCGTGCATTTGCATTTGTATGGCAAAACCCAAGCCAAGCCCGGTCGCAAAATGGGCCATGTGACGGTCACTGCTGCGGACATGACGCAAGCGCGGCGCGTGGCATTGCAAGCGGCGGGCGTGTTGGGCATTGCACCGTGGTGAAGCTGACGGTCATGCCTGCAGATATCGCCCTTGCAGCGCAAACTTTGGCAGACGGTGCCTTGTTGGGCTTGCCGACAGAAACGGTCTACGGTCTGGCCGCTGATGCGCTCAACCCGCAAGCGGTCGCTGCTGTGTTTGCGGCCAAAGGCAGGCCGGCGGATCACCCGCTGATCGTGCATGTGGCCAGCCCGGCGCAAGTGCCTCTATTCGCCAGCGACGTGCCCGCGTTCGCCCGCGCGTTGATGGACGCTTATTGGCCCGGTCCGCTGACTTTGATATTGCCGCGCCGCCCCGGTGTGGCCGATGCAGCCGCAGGCGGCCACGACACGGTTGCACTGCGTTGCCCGTCTCACCCGCTGGCGCAACAGGTGTTGCAACAAGCACTGGCCCTAGGCGTGCAAGGCGTGGCCGCACCCAGCGCCAATCTGTTTGGCCGCGTCAGCCCGACCACGGCGGCGCATGTGCGCCAAGCGTTTCCAGATTTGCAGGTGCTGGACGGCGGTGCATGTGATGTCGGCATTGAATCCACCATCGTCGACGCCAGCCGAGGCAAACCTGTGTTGTTGCGCCCCGGCATGTTGACACTTGCTGCATTGAGCGAGGTCTGCGGCATGCCGGTGTCGCGTGACACAGTGGCCGCTGCCACCCCCACTGAAACCGGGTCGCATGCACCGGCCACAACCGGCAGTCTGGCTTCGACACCAGCTGCCCCGGGAAGTCTGGCTTCGCATTACGCACCACGCGCGCGGGTCAGGTTGATGACGCTTGCAGACATGCAAACTGCTTTGCCAACTTCACCCAAGGCCCGCGTGGCGCTGTGGCTGCGCTCTGCATGGCTTGTGCCGCCCGGTGTCAAACGCTTGGCCATGCCCGGCGATGCTGCTGCGTGTGCCCACGAATTGTTCGCACGTCTGCACGAGCTTGATGCCGCCGAAGTGGATGAAATTTGGGTGGAAACACCGCCCGTTGATGCAACATGGGACGGTGTGCGCGACCGGCTGCAACGCGCCAGCGCATGAACACTTGGCAATCACTCACCGCATTTGACACAGCGTGTGCATGCATCGACGCAGGCCGTTGAGCGCATGTTGCTGACTGAGGTACACGCGACTTTTTTTCTGGCCGCCGTACTGCTGGCCTTGACCCCGGGCCCTGACAATGTGTTCGTGTTGTTGCATTCAGCGCAACACGGCGCACGCAGCGGTTTGCTGGTGGTACTGGGTTTGTGCACCGGATTGTTGGGCCACACAGCAGCCGTGGCGCTGGGTCTGGCGGCATTGCTGGCATCAACCGGCTGGGCCTGGTTGCTAATTAAAAGCGCCGGGTGCGCGTATTTGCTCAGGCTGGCCTGGCTGTCCTGGCACGCGCCCGCCGCCCGCACCGACACCGCTGATACGCCTGCACTGAGCGCGCGCAGCAGCTACTGGCGCGGCGTGTGGATGAATCTGAGCAACCCCAAAGTAGCCGTGTTTTTTCTGGCGTTTTTGCCGCAGTTTGTGCAAACCGAATCCTTGCAGCCAGCCTGGCAACAAATTCTGCTGTTGGGCGGCTTGTTCATACTGGCCACGCTTCTGGTTTTCGGCGGGTTGGTCCTGGGCGCAGGCCGCTGGGGCGAGCGCTGGTTGTCGTCTGAACGTGGACAAGCTTGGTTGAACCGCTTGGCGGGGCTGTTGTTCAGCGCGCTCGCTGTGCGCTTGTGGCTGGTTTGAACTTATCCACTGGGGTATTTACCGGCGTCAACCCTCAGTGGCTACCCATTCAACGTCAAGGCTGGCGGCGTTTGTCCGGCGCCAGACACACTTTGTCGGCCAGTTTGTCCTCCAGACTACCGGCCTGAATCGGCTGCCACTTCAACAATGGCCAGTCCTTGGGCTGGTCTGACCACCAATTCAGACCTTCGGCTTTGCTGTGTATGGCCACGACTTCGTTGTTTTCCACCACGGTTCGCATCAACCACATGCGCTGCCTGTCGCGGCAATTCAAGTTGATTTGCAATTTCTCATACAAATAAGGCGAATTGGCAGACCGCTTTTGCAGCCAGAAGGTGCGGAACAGATCGTGTTTGGCCAAGCCGGCCATGTCTATGCCGTAATGCACACCTTCGGGCGTGAGCACCACGGTTTCCCAAACCGTCGCCAGATCCACGCTGTAAACCGCCTGGTAGGACTTTTTAGGCGTTTGACAACCGCCCAGCAGAAAGAACGCACAGGCCCAGATAGCCACGGTTTTCATCCACATCCTCTCGTTCAATCGCAGGGCAAATTCAATAAATATACCAATATTGTTTAATTAGTCTTTAAATTTGTCAAATATTACTACTTTTCGTGACTGGGCCGTATGCCTGCTGTCCAGTCGATCAAGGCATCCATCACCGGTCTGGCCTGGTGGGCGTTGGCATGGTTGACCATGGCCACCAGCACATAACGCTGGCCGTTGGCGGCATCGACATACCCGGCAATGCCCATGACATCGCGCAAACTGCCGGTTTTCAAATGTGCGGAGGCGCTGCTTTTGCTGCGTTTCAAGGTGCCGTCCAAGCCGGTCAACGGCAATGAGGCCAGCAACTCGGGCATGAACGGTTGAGCCCAGCCCCATTGCAACAACCCGGCCAGCGCTTGCGCGCTGATACGCGCATCGCGGCTCAGACCCGAGCCCTTGTCCATGTGCGGCGGCTCCAGCGACACCAGACGCTCGCGCCACCAAGTCTGTACCACGTCGACTGCCAAAGCATGACTGCCGCTGCCGCGTTTTTGCACCGCCAATGTCAAAAACAATTGCTCGGCCATGACGTTATTGCTGAATTTGTTGATATCGCGCACCACTTCAGCCAGCGTTGGCGACTCATGGAACAACACCGGCTTGAGGCCCGGCGCCAACGCAGCCTCGCGCACGCTGCCGCTGAGCTGCCCGCCGATTTGCAACCACATGCCGTGCACTGCGCGCGCGGCAAACCTCTCAGGCTCTGCATATGCCACCGGCCAGGTTTTCTCGGCGCAGGCCAGCGGGTAGTTACCGTTGAACGCTATGTTCAAGGGGTTGGAAAAATCGGCTTTCAAACCGCCCCGGTAATCACTGCAATCTGCGTTTGACAGCGGCACACTGGCCGGCCATTTGACACCGGCCAGCGGCGGCTCGACATGCACCCGCGCCAGCTTGTTGGCGGCGTCAGGGACGAACTGCAACAGCAGCGATTTGTAATTGATCAGTAACCCGTCTGGCGCGGCGTTGTACGGCCGAAGCGGCTCGCCGTCAAAGCCGCCGGGGTCTTGCGGCGGCACGTTGAAAACACTGCGGTCAAGCAGGATATCCCCTTGTATGCTGCGCACACCCAGGCCTTGCACCCGGCGCAGCAGCAGCCACAGTTGCTCAACCCCTAAGCGCGGGTCGCCGCTACCTTGTAGGTAAAGATTACCGTGCAAAACGCCGTCGCGCACCTGGCCGTCCAGGTATACCGGGGTGCGCCAAGTGAACACCGGCCCGAGCAGGTCCAACGCCGCCGTGGTGGTAACCAATTTCATCAGGGAGGCCGGGTTGCGCGCCAGCCCCGCCTGGTGCTGTAAGCGAGCGCTGGCGTTTTGCACCGGCAACACCACCACGCTCAAGGCCTCGGCAGGCAAACGCGCTGTTTTCATGGTTTCTTGCACTGCGGGAGGCAAGGTAGCGGAAGTTTGTGCCAGCGAATCAATGCAACCGGCTATCAGCAGGGCGCTCAACACCAAACGGTCAATGTAATTCGTAGGCATAAGTGCATTATCAAACCTGCGGTCAGCCCAGCACGGATAATCACCGTATGCAATCTTTTATGAAACAGCTGCTCAGTGGCTCGTCGCGCCACACCGGCTGGTTGGCCGCTGTTGTCACCGTCTGTATCTGGACTGCTTTTATCGTCATCGCCCGGGCGTCTGCGCGCCACGCACTGCTGCCACTGGACATCACCTGGGCGCGCATCATGGGGGCGAGTGTGATTCTCCTGCCCTGGTGCTGGTGGTCTGTTCACAAACAGCGTCAAACCGACCCCTCCATAGGCTCGTTCGGCGGCTTTTCGCCGCTACCCTGGCGACTGACGGTGGTCACTGGTTTTTTCGGCGGCTTGTGCTATGCGCTGCTGGTCTACAGCGGCTTTTTTTTCGCGCCTGCCGCCCATGGATCGGTATTGATGCCGGGCAGCCTGCCTTTGTGGACCAGCTTGCTGGCGGTGTATTTGCTGGGCGAGCGTTTGCACGGACTGCGCTTGCTGAGCCTGGCCATGATTGTGGGCGGCGACCTGCTGGTCGGCGGCAGCAGCTTGCTACATGCATTTGAAGGCGGCACAGTCTGGATCGGCGACCTGCTCTTTATTGCAGGCAGTCTGTCGTGGTCTACCTACAGCGTGTTGAGCCGTCGCTACCAGTTGCAACCGGTTCCCGCCACCATGGCCATCACCTGTTTTGCATTTTTTACTTTTATGCCTGCTTACGCCGTGTTGTGCATGACGGGTGTGTTGGACACCCATTTACTCAGCGCACCCTGGACCGAGGTCTTGTGGCACGCGGTGTTTCAGGGCGGCGGCTCGGTGGTCTTGTCGGGCATCAGTTTCACACTGATGATTCGCGCATACGGCCCCGTGCGCTCGACCATGATCACTTCTCTGGTGCCCGGACTGTCTGCGCTGGGCGCGGTGCTGTTGCTGGACGAACCTTTGAGCTGGCAAGTGATGCTGGGCTTATCGCTGGTGACGCTGGGCATTGTGTTCGGCGTGCAACGCGTGCGCCCGGCCCCTTTGAAAGCCACAGCATGAATTTGCTGGCTATAGACACCGGCACCGAGCGCATGTCGCTGGCCGTGTGTCGCGGCGAACAGCTGTTCAGGCACGACGGTATGGCCGGGGCTCAGGCCTCTATGCACTTGTTGCCATCGATTCTGAGTCTGCTGGCTCAGGCGCAACTGCGCTTGGCTGATTTACAGGCGATTGCCTTCGGCTGCGGGCCCGGGGCGTTCACCGGCTTGCGCACCGCTTGCTCGGTCGCCCAAGGGCTGGCACTGGCGGCGGATCTGCCCGTGCTGCCTGTCGACAGCCTGATGTGCATCGCAGAAGCCGCCCGTGAGCACAACCCTCGCGTACTGTCGCTGCTGGACGCGCGCATGGGGCAGGTCTACACGGGTGCGTACGAATGGCAAGACCAGCGCTGGCAGACTTTGGCGGCGCCAGCCTTGGCGTTGGCCGATGGATTGAGCGTTCCTACTGCCTGGTCCGGTCTGCCGTTTGCTGTCGCAGGTAACGCCATGCCGGCGCACAGCGCGGGTTTGCAACACCTGCTGCTAGCAGGCGGAAAAGCCATCGAAATCTGGCCTCAGGCAGACGCCTTGTTGTGTCTGGCCCGGCAAGCCTGGGCGCGCGGTGAGGCTGTGGCCGCATCTGCCGCTGTGCCCGTTTACGTGCGTGATGACGTGGCCCGCACCACGGCGCAACGCCTGGCCGCGAAAACACCGGCATGAAGTTCAAGCCGTTCAGCAACTCCGGTTCCGCCGATGCGCCAGCGATGAATCCGCTGCCAACGCCTGAGCCTATGAGCCAGAGCATGTTGCCCGGTCTGCTGCTGGTGGAACAAAGCGCTTACTCGCACCCGTGGACTGCGATGAATTTCACCGACGCCATGGTCTCGGGCTACCACATGCCGGTCTGGCGCGTAGACGGCGAGGTCTGGAGCTACCTGGTCGCCATGCGCGGTGCCGACGAGGTGCATTTGCTGAATTTCACCGTCGCCCCCGCCAGGCAACACCGTGGTCTGGGGCGGCACATGCTGGACCATTTGCTGAGTTGGAGCCGCGCGCAAGACGTGCACGCCATCTGGCTGGAAGTGCGGGTCAGCAACCAACGCGCCATAGCCATTTACACCGCTTGCGGTTTTGTGCAAGACGGCGTGCGCCCCGGCTATTACCCGGCGCACCACGGTGTGCGCGAAGACGCGGTGGTCATGTCTTTGTCTTGGTGAACCGACAGTGGTAACTTAAGCCCATGTCTATGAACCTGGATTCACGTCAACGCGCCATGCTCGCCGAAATCGGCGTGCGGGTGTGGCAACCTCTGGAGACCGAGATTTCTTCAGGGACTGCAGCCCCGGCTATCACTGTCACTGCGGTCGCCGCACCGGCGCCTGAGCGCGCTGCCCCGTTGACAAAGCCTATTCCCCGGCCAGTCGCACCGCCGCCGCCCGCAGCGCCTTTGATAACCCGCAGCGACAGCCAGACCCGGTCTTTGCAAGCCTTGCCCGTCGGCATCGCAGAGATAGACTGGCAAGGGTTGAAACAAGCCGCCGCTGGTTGTCAAGCCTGTGCCTTGTGCCACAACCGCAGCCACAGCGTGTTCGCCGAAGGCTCACCTGCCGCTAACGGTCAAACGGTTGACTGGCTGATCGTCGGCGACGTGCCGGGAGATGCTGAAGACGCCAGCGGCTTGCCTTTTGACGGGCCTGCCCGCCAATTGCTTGTCGCCATGCTGCAAGCTATGGGCTTGAACAGCCGGGGCGGCCAAGCACTGCCCGACGGCGTGGTGCTGGTCAGCGCTTTGAAATGCCGGGGATCGTCACAGCGCCAAACCTCGGCCGAGGAGATAGCGCAGTGTCAACCTTACCTGGCGCGGCAAATAGCTTTGCTGCGCCCGCGCGTTATCCTGGCTTTAGGTCGCGTGGCCGCTCAAGCGGTGTTGCAGACGCCCGCAGACGCGCCAACAGCAGACAGCCTGCCCCTGGGCAAACTGCGCGGCCAGGTGCACCAGGCTCACGGCAGCGCCGTCATCGTCAGTTACCACCCTGCATTTTTGTTGCGTTCACCGGCGGACAAAGCGCGCGCCTGGGCCGATCTGTGCCTGGGCATGGCGCAGTCAAAGGCCGCCCCGGGCTAAGGTGTATGAGCCCGGCAGCGCCAGCCCGTCATGCTAAGCACCTGCCTACAATCCTAAGCATGAGCTTCTTAGACCAACTGGACCGTGCCGCCACGCTTAACCACTCCATGCTGTGCGTCGGCCTGGACCCCGAGCCGTCCCGCTTTCCGCTGGACATGGCAAACCGCCCCGATCGGATTTTTGATTTTTGCGCGCACATGGTGGACGCCACCCGCGAGCTGGTGTGCGCTTTCAAACCGCAAATCGCCTACTTTGCCGCGCACCGCGCCGAGGCACAGCTGGAGCAACTGATAGCCCACATACGCCAAGTCGCGCCCGAGATCCCGGTGATTCTGGACGCCAAGCGTGGCGACATAGGCAGCACCGCCGAGCAATACGCCATTGAAGCCTTTGAACGCTACGGTGCGGATGCCGTCACCTTGTCACCCTTCATGGGCTTTGATTCGGTAGAACCTTATTTGAAGCGCCACGGCAAAGGCGCTTTTTTGCTGTGCCGCACATCCAATCCCGGTGGTGATGATTTGCAAACCCAGCGCCTGGCGTCGGTCGCCGGTACGCCCCGCTTGTTTGAGCACCTGGCGCATCTGGCACAAACGCAATGGAATTTGAACGGCCAATTGGGGCTGGTCGTCGGCGCCACCTACCCGGCAGAAATTGCACGCGTGCGCGAGATCGCACCCACACTGCCCCTGCTGATCCCCGGCATAGGCGCACAAGGCGGAGATGCGCAAGCCACGGTGGCCGCAGCATTGAGCCGAGAAGGCGCTCACAAGCCCGGGCCGATCATTGTCAATTCATCGCGCGCGATTTTGTACGCCTCGGGCGGCGCCGATTACGAACAAGCGGCACAGCTGGCCGCCCGCGAAGCCAGAGACACGCTAAGCCGCGCAAGCGCAGCATTGGCCTGAACCGGGCAAGCAGGTAAGCCGCGTTCCGTACTTGTTTTTTTAAACACTGTTTTCAGAAAAAAGCAAATCAAATCAACTGGTTAATGCACACTTACCGAATCTGAGCTATGTTCATGTATTCAAAAACAGTGTGCCATGACATCGAACCGAACTAAATTCTTTGCATTTCTTGAATCCGTCAACCACATTGAGCACCAGCACCATCACAAGCTACCTGACATAGATGCTCAGGTGTTGTTGATACGTGTGGCCATAGCGCATGACAAAAAGCAAGCTTTGAACGTGACGCAGGCGATGAACCTGAAGAGCATAGGTTCGCCTGCCATGTTGCATCGCAAAATCAATGATTTGCTCAACCTGAACATGATTGAACTGGTGTTTGAAGGCAGCAACCGGCGTACCAAGTACCTGTTGCCCACGTCACATGCAATGGAAATCCTGGACGAGATGGCCGATGCTGCGGCCAAGGTTTACCAGCCCTGAACCTGGATCAACCGGGCAACAAGCGCTGTAGATACCGACCGGTCACGCTGTCCGGATTGCGTGCGATTTGCTCGGGCGTGCCAGTGGCCACGACTTGGCCGCCACCACTGCCGCCTTGCGGCCCCATGTCTATCACCCAATCTGCTGTTTTGATCACATCTAAATTGTGCTCAATCACCACCATGGTGTTGCCCGCATCCACCAACTGACGCAAAACCTTGAGCAGCAAATCGATATCGGCGAAATGCAAGCCCGTGGTCGGTTCATCCAAGATGTACAGCGTTCTTCCCGTATCGCGTTTGCTGAGTTCAAGCGCCAGCTTCACTCGCTGCGCTTCGCCGCCTGACAAAGTGGTGGCCGCCTGACCTAAGCGTATGTAACCTAAGCCCACCTCCATCAAGGTGGTGAGCTTGCGCGCCAAGGTGGGCACGGCTTTGAAAAACGCCAGCGCATCCTCCACCGTCATGTTCAAAATTTGCGCGATGTTTTTGCCCTTGTATTGCACATCCAGCGTTTCCCGGTTGTAGCGCTGTCCTAAACACACATCGCAAGGCACGTACACATCGGGCAGGAAATGCATTTCCACTTTGACCATGCCGTCACCCTGACAAGCGCTGCAACGCCCGCCGTCGACATTGAATGAAAACCGGCCCGGCCCGTAACCACGCTCGCGCGCCATGGTCACCTCGGCCATCAATTCGCGCAACGGAGTGAACAAGCCGGTGTAAGTGGCCGGATTGGAGCGCGGTGTGCGGCCGATGGGCGACTGGTCCACGTTGATGACTTTGTCGAAATGGTAGAGGCCCAGAATGTCATCGTGTGCCGCCGGTTCTTCGTGCGCCCGGTGGATTTGTCGAGCGACTGCTGCATACAACGTGTCGTTCACCAACGTGGATTTGCCCGAGCCTGATACGCCGGTGACGCAGGTGAACAAACCAACGGGAAATTCGACCGTCACGTTTTGCAGGTTGTGGCCGCGTGCGCCGACCACGGTCAAAGCCTGCTTGGCGACGGTGCGACTGGCTGGCACAACCGGACTGCCAAACACATTGGTGGCCGGTGCCTGAACCACTGCTGCGGGTTGTTGCAACAACCAATCACGGCGTTTGTCAGGCACGGCAATCGATAAAGCACCGCTCATGTAGCGCCCGGTCAGAGACTGCGGGTTGGCTTCAATTTCGGCCGGTGTGCCCTGCGCCATCACGCGCCCGCCGTGCACGCCTGCGCCCGGGCCCATGTCTACGCAATGGTCGGCGGCGCGGATCATGTCTTCGTCATGCTCAACGACGATGACGCTGTTGCCGATGTCGCGCAAATGTTTGAGTGTGTCGATCAAGCGGTCGTTGTCGCGCTGGTGCAAACCGATGCTGGGTTCGTCCAACACATACATCACACCAGTAAGGCCAGACCCGATTTGCGAAGCCAGTCGAATGCGCTGGGCTTCGCCGCCGGACAAGGTGTCGGCGCTGCGTGACAAGCTGAGGTAGGTCAAACCCACGTCGTTCAAAAACTTCAAACGGTTGGCGATTTCTTTCACCACTTTGTCGGCGATGTCGGCCTTGTTACCTTCGAGCTTGAGGTTTTGAAAATACGACTGGCATTCGGACAAGGTGGTGTGGCTGACATCGTGCAGCGTGCGTGCCTGCGTGCCTGTGCCCAGACGCACATGGCGTGCTTCGGCGCGCAAGCGCGTGCCTTCGCAAGCCAGGCAAGGCCGGTGGCCACGGTAACGCGCCAGTTCTTCGCGCACCAGTGTTGAGTCGGTCTCACGGTAACGACGGCTCATGTTGTTCACAATGCCTTCAAACGGATGCGACTTGCTGGTTTTGCGCCCGGCCTTGGCCCCCGACTCCAGCACATAACTGAATTTGATCTCCTCTTCGCCCGAACCGAACAACAGCACTTGTTTGACGTTGTCCGTCAGTTGTTCAAACGGGGTCTCCAGATCGAAGCCATAGTGTTTGGCCAGACTCTCCAACATGGCGAAGTAGTAGGCGTTGCGTTTGTCCCAGCCTTTGATGGCACCGCTGGCCAAGCTGATATCAGGAAACGCGACGATGCGCGCCGGGTCGAAAAAGCTTTGTTCGCCCAAGCCTTCACAGTCCGGGCAAGCACCCATGGGCGAGTTGAATGAGAACAAACGCGGCTCAAGCTCACCGATGGCGAAATTGCAATGCGGGCAAGCGAATTTGGCGTTGAACGCCTGCTCTTTGCCGCTGTCCAAATCCAGCACCAGCGCACGCCCGTCGGCCAGGCGCAGCGCGGTTTCCATGCTCTCGGCGATGCGCTGTTGCATATCGGGGCGCACTTTGAGCCGGTCCACCACCACATCAATATCGTGCTTTTCTTTTTTGGCCAAGGCCGGCACATCGGCGAGTTCCACCACTTGACCGTCCACCCGAAAGCGCACAAAACCTTGCGACTGCATTTGCGCAAACACGTCGACGAATTCACCTTTGCGCTCGCGGGCCACCGGGGCCATGAGCAATATGCGCGTCTCTTCGGGCATGGCCAATACCGCGTCCACCATTTGCGACACGCTGGAGGCCTGCAAAGGCACACCGTGCTCGGGGCAGTGCGGTGTACCGGCGCGTGCAAACAGCAAGCGCAGGTAATCGTGAATTTCAGTGACAGTACCGACGGTAGAGCGCGGGTTATGGCTGGTGGCTTTTTGCTCGATGGCAATGGCTGGCGACAGGCCTTCGATCAAATCCACATCCGGCTTGTCCATGCGCTGCAAAAACTGGCGCGCATAGGCTGAGAGGCTTTCCACATATCGCCGCTGGCCTTCGGCGTACAAAGTATCAAACGCCAAGCTGGATTTGCCGGAGCCGGACAAACCTGTGATCACTACCAACTGGTTGCGTGGAATATCAAGGTCTATGTTTTTCAGGTTGTGGGTGCGGGCACCGCGCAGGCTGATCTGGCCGAACGCGCCGCGACTGTGGATATGGTTCAGCAGGTAATTGGCGTCTGAGGGTGAATTCACTGGTTTGTTTTTATTCCGGGCAACCTGACATCATAGTGAATGCGGATGTCAGCGGTCTAGTCTGCGGCCTCTCTGGTTGCTGCAAAGCTCACAGTCACACCTAGTGAACCTGGCCGGGCCTTAATAAGCTTGATAATCCTGGCTATGACATCCACCTCGCCCGACACGCTGGTGCCACGCCTGGCTTCGCCGCTGGTGGCGGTGCTGTGTGTCGCGCTGCTGACCAGTACGGCGCTGACCAATATCTGTATGTTGCTACTGGTCTTGCTGTCGCTGTGGGCCTGGACGCACTTTCGCTGGCCGGACAGCGAATGGGCGCTGGCCAAGCCCTTGTTTATCCTCATAGCACTGTTCTGCCTTTGGGACCTGGGCGCCAATCTACTGGGCGGTAATAGCCTCTTAGATTCTTTGCAAGCCCTGCGCCATGTGCGTAAATTCTTTTTTGTGCTGCTGTTGTGGCCGCTGTTTACCTCGCCGAAGGTCGCACGCCATGCCATGCTGTCACTGGGTGCAACCGTATGTGTACTGGCTGCAGCCAATTTGGTGTGGACGTTGGTTCTGCATCACCCCGAGTCCATGACCTCCTTCATGTCCAATCTGCACGGTCAAATCCTGACCGGCATGGTGTTGCTGCTGGTTCATGCCGCACTGGTGCAGCGCTACCGGCCCTTGCAGTTAACCGGGCTTGCTTTGTTGTTGCTGGCCTCACTGTTTTTTGCCGCCCATCGCCGTACTGGTTATGTTTTGCTGGCCGCAGGCAGTGTATTGATGCTGTGTCTGCTTTGGCAAAGCCAAAACGGGCGACGCCGCCGGACGACTTTGCTTGCGGGTATGGGCATGCTGGCGGCTTTGGTACTGCTAGCCGGTTTATCAACTACGGTACAAGAGCGCGTGGCCTTGTTTTTTACCGAGTACCAGCAGTTTCTTCAGATGGCGCCGGCACAAAGAAGCCAGCTTGAGACCTCGGTCGGCTTGCGCTTGCAATACTTTCTATCCTCTTGGGTCATAGTGCAAGACCACTTCTGGACAGGCGTAGGCTCGTTGAATTTCAAACCGCTGTTCTGGGAAGTCAACCACGCCATGGGGGCTACCAACCCGGTGATGTTTGCCCCTAACCCGCACAACGAATATCTGTATATGTGGACGACCAAAGGGTTGATCGGCTTGTTGCTGTACATCGGCATTTTTGTGCAAGCCTGTCGCATGGCCGCGCTACGCCAAGAGTCATGGCAACGCCACGGTCTGTGGATGTTTGTCTGCCTATTTCTGACCAGTATTGTGTTTAACTCTATGAGCATAGACATGGTCGAAGGCCATTTCATGATGCTGGTGCTGCTGGTGTTTTTGGCGCCTGCGCGCATTTGGACGGCAGACCAAGCTGACAGGAGTGCTGCAGCTTGCTGAGCATCATTGTTGCGGTGCATAACCAGTTGGCAATGAACCGCCTGTTCTGGCAGCATTTGTCAGTCCACACCCAAGGCGAGTGGGAGTTGATCATTGTCGACAACGGCAGCAGCGACGGCAGCGGTGAATTCTTTGCGGCCCAAGGGGCGACCGTGCTGCGCAATGACGGCAACTATTCGTATCCGTATTGCCAGAACCGGGGCATAGCAGCCGCCAAAGGCGAATGGCTGGCTTTTCTGAACAACGATGTGATTGTGCCGGCCAACTGGAACACACGCTTGCAAGCATCTATGCAACACCACGGCATGGACGTGATGACATCTTGCGGGATTGAACATGTGGAAACCGTGGCGGCCACCAAGCGGCTGCGCCGCCGCTGGCGCTGGATCAAAAACCTGGTGCTGCTGATCGCTGGCAGAGGCGAGACCTCGCTGGCACTGATGCACCGCCTGATGTACCCGCGCTGGCAGCATTTCACCGAGCAACGCAGCCGCGACTTTGGTTTGCAGCGCAAACCCGGTTTTGTCGGCAACACCGTCATGATGACGCGTCGCGCCTTGGATGTGATTGGTGTCTGGGACGAGCGCATACAAGCCGCAGATTTCGATTTGTACATGCGGGTGCAGCAACGTCACATCATGCACGGCGATATTCAACCGGTACATATAGCGCTGGACGTGTTTGTGCACCACTACATCCGCCTGACCGAAGGGGTGAGTTACCCGCCGTTTGTCGATCGCGACCGGTTGATACGTTTGCAAGATAAATGGACCGAGGCCGAGCTGACAGCCTTGGCCCCGCCAGCCTGATCGGTTCTGCACCGATTTACGTTCTCACCCTTTGATGTCCCCATACACCTGCCACCACCCATGAGCACCGCGCGCGCACTCAGCCTGCAAGGCTTTGCCAGTTTGTTGCTGGTGGCTTTGCTCATGGCCGGTAACCATGTGTCGGCCAGACTGGCGTTCAACAGTGGGCTGGATGTGGCCACGGCGGTAGTTGTGCGCAGCGCTGCCACCGCATTCGTGGTCGGCCTGCTGGTATGGCGCATGCAAACCCCGTGGCAACTCACCCCCCAACACCGGCGCGGCTTGTTGCTGGTGGGTTTGCTGATCGGGGTGCAAAGCCAATTGCTTTATGGCGCGGTGTCGAGACTGCCGGTGGCGTTGGCCTTGCTGGCATTCAACACCTACCCGCTGTGGGCGGCCTTGTGGAACCGCTTGCTTTACAAACATCCGCCCGAACCTCAGGTGCTGCTGGCCATGCCAATCATCTTGTGCGGTCTGGCGCTGGCGCTGGATGTGGCGGGTGCCGCTTCGGGTTTGGGCATGCGCCAGCAATGGGCGGTGATGGGAACAGGTGTGGCGTTTGCACTTGGCGCGGCGGCGAGTTTTGGTTTGGTGTTGGTCTGGACGCAGCATGAAACCATAGGACTGGACGGACGGGTGCGTACTTTTTTCAGCCTGTTGCTGGCTGCGACTGTGGCGGGCGCAGTGATAGTCTGGCAAGGCGGGCCGCATTGGCCGCAGACTGACATCGGCTGGTGGGGATTGGCAGGTTTGAGCTGCTTGTACGGCAGCGGTTTCACGTTGATGTTCACCGTGTTGCCCAAACTCGGCGTGGCGGCCAACAGTGCCATCATGAACATGGAGCCGGTGTTCGCGCTGGCCTTGGGTTGGGCGGTGCTGGACCAGCAGATTGCACCGGTGCAAATCGTCGGGGCTTTGCTGGTCGTGTCGGTGGTGATTTTTCTGGGTTTGAGAAAGCGGTCATGAATACATTGGGTTTGAGCACGAAAGACAGATGGCTGGTGGGCTGGCGCATGTGCGTGTCTACAGTTTTGAATTGGTATGCCCGCTGGCCGCTGAAATGGCAACTGCGTAACCTGTGGGTCTGGTTGCTGGTGCGCTACACACCGCCGCAGCGCAGCGCAGGCTCGCGCCGCTTAGCGGCATTGAGCGAAGCCGCACAACAACGCCTGCCTCTGTATTGCAAGCTGCAAGGGCCGCTGACGCTGCCGCCGGGTGCTGTGTTGGCGCGCGATGTGAGCATCATGCGCCACAGCTATTACGTCGGCGATATGTTGCGCGGGCTGTACCCGGCGTTTCTGGACAAGCGGTTTTTCCGTTTGTTCGGCGATGTCAACTGGGTACCCGATGTGCCCAGCCTAGTGAAAAGCCGCCCCATTGGTGACGACAACCACAACGGGGTGCTGTTGCCCATGGACATGCGTCGCCATTTGCGTTTTCCACGCGACCCGTATGACTTCCGCATGAAGCGCGCGGGCATGGTCTGGCGCGGTGCCAGTTACCAACCCAATCGCCAGCTGTTTTTAAACGAAACCGCCAAGATGCCTTTTTGCGATGCAGGCAACCCGGCACTGGCGCATGACGACCCGCATTACAAACCCCGGCTCAGCATCTTCGAGCAGTTGGAATACAAATACATTTTGTCCATCGAAGGCAATGATGTGGCGACCAACCTGAAATGGATTCTGAATTCGCAATCGCTGTGCATCATGCCCAAGCCGCGATTTGAGACCTGGTTTTTAGAAAGCCGTTTGCAAGCCGGAGTGCACTATGCCGAGCTGGCCGACGACTTCAGCAATTTGCAGCAGCTGTTCGACCATTACGAACAGCACCCCGAAGAAGCTTTGGCCATCATCCGCCAGGCAAACGCTTACACCAGCCAATTCAAAAACATGCGGGCCGAACGCTTGCTGAGTGCGCATGTGTGTCAGGCGTATTTCGCGGCCACCGGCCAACTCCCCCCGGCTTGAGCCTCAGCCACGGCGATGACTCTGCGGAGGAACACCGGCTTGCGCTTTAAGATACCTGCTATTGCGCTCGTGCACGCTGACCAAGCCGTGCAGGAGGTGTGTTGTATAGGCCAGCGCTGTTTGCCGGTCAACTTTTAGCTTCACCATGACCGACCCGAATTTTTTGAACAACTTGCATGAACACCTGAGCCTGTTTCAGCAACTGAACTCGCTGGATCAGCATGTGGACCAAGCCATCAATGCCTGTGTGCACAGCCTGCGCGCTGGCGGCAAGCTGATGTTTTGCGGCAATGGCGGCTCTGCCGCCGACAGCCAACATTTGGCAGCGGAGTTCACCGGACGCTTCATCAAAGACCGCCCGCCGGTGGCTGCGATTGCTTTGTCCACCGACACGTCGGCTTTGACTTGCATTGCCAACGACTATTCGTTTGAAGCGATTTTTGCCAGACAAGTGCAAGCCATTGGTAAACCCGGCGATTGTTTGATCGCCATTTCCACCTCGGGCAATTCGGGCAATGTGCTGGCCGCTGTGGCCGCCGCCAAAGCTTTGGGCATCACTTGCATAGGCTTGCTCGGGCGCGACGGCGGCAAGCTCAAGCCCCAGTGCGATATCTCCATCGTGGTGCCCAGCCAAGTGACAGCGCGGATACAAGAAGCGCATATTCTGATCGGCCACAGCTTGTGCGGCGCGGTCGAACAACAACTGGGGCTGGTGACTGCCGACTGAGAACACAGACCCATGAATAACCCGCCATCCCACCCCACCCCGGATTTTTCCCGCGCCCGTTTACTCATCGTCGGCGATGTGATGCTAGACAGCTATTGGCACGGCCCCACCGGGCGCATCTCACCCGAAGCACCGGTGCCGGTGGTGCATGTGAACAAAGAAGAAGTGCGACTGGGCGGCGCGGCCAATGTGGCTGCCAACACCGCTGCGCTGGGCGTGCAAACCACCTTGATGGGTCTGGTCGGTGACGACGCATCTGCGGCACACATGCAGCAACTGCTGGCCGAGCGACACATCAGCGCGCATTTGCAAAAAGTGTCGGGCAGCAAAACCATCACCAAGCTGCGCATCATTTCGCGCCAGCAGCAACTCATTCGGCTGGACTTCGAAGACCAGTTCCCCCAATGGCAAGCCGATGCTTTTTTGCAAAGCTTTAAAGAGCAACTGGCGCATGTAGACGCGGTCATTCTGTCCGACTACGCCAAAGGTGCGTTGCGCCGCGCCGCCGACATGGTGGCGCTGGCCCGCGCAGCGGGTAAGCCGGTGATCATCGACACCAAGGGCACGGATTTCGAGCGCTACCGGGGCGCGACGGTGATCACACCGAACATGGGTGAGTTCGAGGCCGTGGTCGGGCGTTGCGCCAACGATGCCGAGATTGAAACCAAAGGCCAGCAGTTGCGCGCCTTGCTGGATTTGCAAGCGGTGCTGGTCACCCGAAGCGAAAAAGGCATGAGTCTGATGGAGCGCGACCAAGCGGCGGTGCATATTTCCACCCGCGCACAAGAGGTGTTCGATGTGACCGGTGCGGGCGACACCGTGGTGGCCACGCTGGGCGCGGCACTGGCCGCCGGGCTGCCGCTGACACAAGCCATGAACCTGTCCAACGTGGCAGCAGGTTTGGTGGTGGCCAAACTCGGCACCGCCACCGTCAGCTTTCAAGAGTTGAGCCAGGCATTGCAACCCGGCAGCGGCGAGCACGCGGTCTACAACGAAGATGCCATGTTCGAGCGCATACAACAAGCACGCGCCGCAGGCAAACGCGTCATCATGACCAACGGCTGTTTTGACATCCTGCACCCGGGGCACATCGATTATTTGGAAAAAGCCCGGGCCTTGGGCGATATGTTGTTTGTCGCGGTCAACGACGACGACTCGGTGCGACGGCTCAAAGGCGATGGCCGTCCGGTCAACCCGCTGGCCACCCGCATGCGCATGTTGTCAGCGCTGGCCTGTGTCAACGGTGTGGTCGCGTTTGCTGAAGACACGCCCGAGCGTTTGTACTG
Source organism: Comamonadaceae bacterium (assembly GCA_947456305.1). Lineage (GTDB taxonomy): Bacteria > Pseudomonadota > Gammaproteobacteria > Burkholderiales > Burkholderiaceae_C > Limnohabitans. Next base: position 119,296 of record CANGPN010000008.1, read on the forward strand.
CCGACTGCTGCCGCATGTGCTGGTCAAAGGCGGCGATTATTCAACCGACCAAGTGGCGGGCGGCGCATGCGTGACCGCCGCCGGTGGCGAAGTGGTGATACTGGATTTTCTGGCCGGGCATTCCACCACCAGCCTGATACAAAAAATTCAGCAAACCTGAACCTGCTGAATGGCTAAACCTTTGCACCTGCTCATCAGCCGCACCGATGCCATTGGCGATCTCTGCCTGACTTTGCCATCTATCGGTTGGTTGAAATCCTTGCAACCCGAATGGCGCATCACCTTGTTGGTGAAAGCCTATGCCGCGCCTGTGGCCCAGGCTTGCCATTGGGTGGACCAGGTAGCGGTCTTGCCCGAAGAGATGAACGCTACGCAGCTCAGCGGCTGGTTGCGTGGTTTGCAAGCCGATCACATCGTGCACGTGTTTCCCAACCGCCGCATTGCAACCGCTGCGGCACAAGCCGGTATCAAACAACGCAGCGGCGTCTGGGGACGCGTTTACCACTGGTTCAACTGCAACAACCGGGTCTGGATGAGCCGTGCGCGCAGCAACCACCACGAGGCCTACCTCAACCTGTTGCTGCTGTCCAAGTTGTTGCATCTGCCTACACCGTCTGATGCCGAGTTGCGACAACATGTGGTCGATTGGTCAGGCATGCGTCCTGGCAGAAGTACAGTGAAGAACAACCACATCGTGTTGCATCCGTTTTCACGCGGCAACGGGCGCGAATGGCCGGTTGAATATTTCGCCGCGCTGGCGCAGTTGATGATCGATGACGGCTGGCAACCGGTGATAGGCGGCACCGCCCAAGATGCCCAAGCGTTTGCCGCGCACCAAGCCTTGTTTCCTGCCGGATGTTTGAATGTGATGGGCGAGGACTCGCTGGCGCAATACATACAGCGCATCGCAGATGCGGCGGGTTTGGTTGCCTCGGGCACCGGGCCTTTACACATCGCATCCCTGCTGGGTCAGAATGGCGTCGGGCTGTTTCCTCCCAAACACGGTGTGAGCCAAACACGTTGGGGCGCCATCGGTCCGGCCAACACCAATTTGCAATTGCCCGGGCCGTGTGACACCGTGTGCAGCAACCACGAATGCGCCTGCATGCGGGCCATCAGCCCGGCGCAAGTCTGGCTGGCTTTGCAACAGCATCTGACAGCTACGCTGACGACGGATGCAACTCAGTGAGCCACGGTTTTATTTGCGAAGACAATCGGCATTGGTCAAAGAGGTGTGCAAGATCACCGCACAGGTTGTGCGCGGCATGCCTGTCGGCACACACCTGACCACCGACCAAACTCACGACTTACCAACGGAATGGCTTCATCCATGATCATCGTCACCGGCGGCGCCGGCCTCATCGGCAGCAACCTGATCGAACAACTCAACCAGCAAGGTCATACCGACATTCTGGTGGTCGACCATTTGAAAAACGGTCAGAAGATGCACAACCTGGCCGACTTACATATCCGCGACTACCTGGACCGGGACGATTTCATGGCGCGGGTGCAAGCCGGGCAAGACTTGGGACATGTGCACACCGTGTTCCATCTGGGCGCGTGTTCTGCCACCACCGAATGGGACGGCCAGTTCATGATGCGCAACAACTTTGAATACAGCAAAACCTTGTTGCACTGGTGTCAAGCCATCAACGCGCAATTCATTTACGCGTCATCTGCATCTGTGTATGGCTTGGGCAAACACGGCTTTGTCGAGCAGCGCGCCGCCGAGTTGCCGATCAACATGTACGCGTTCTCCAAATTCCAATTCGACCAATACGTGCGCAGCTTGCAAGGGCGGTTGCGTCACCAAGTGGTGGGCTTGCGCTATTTCAATGTCTACGGCCCGCGCGAAGCGCACAAGGGCAGCATGTCATCCACGCCGTTTCACTTCAACCGCCAGGTGTTGAGCGACGGCATCTGCCGCTTGTTTGAAGGCACAGACGGATACGCCGACGGCGAACAGCAACGCGATTTTGTGTATGTCGGCGATTGCGCCAAAGTCAACCTTTGGTTCATGCAGCACGGACAACACAGCGGCATCTTCAACCTGGGCACCGGCCACGCCCAATCGTTCAACGACATGGCCCGCGCCGTGCTGGCTTGGCATAAACAACACCGCCAAGTGGATGCGCGCATGGAATACATCCCGTTCCCGGCGCATTTGCAAGGCGCTTACCAAAGCTATACGCAAGCGGACATATCAGCCTTGCGCCGTGCCGGTTACAGCGACACGTTTTTGAATGTCAGCCAAGGGGTGAATGCGTATTTAGATTGGCTGAATCGCAGCTGAATCAGCCTGTGTTGTCGTGACTCTGCGTTAAGCCAGCAAGAGCTTGTGCCGTATTGCGACTTTTTTAAAGTACTTTGTGAATTAGTCGCGACTTTTTTACAAAGTGATGAACAAAAGTCGCTATTTCACGTCACAGCGACTGCAACAACTGCGCCACCCGCTCCGGCCGGATGTCGTTCAAACAACGGGTATGACCGAACTGGCAGGTGCGTGCATAACAAGGCGCGCAATCCAGCGGCGGAGAATATTGCGGGTCGTCGGCCAGCCAAATCACCTGCGCTTTGTCGCTCAAAGGCGGCGTATGGCACGGGCTGCTGGAGCCGAACACCGCCACTTGCGGCACGCCCAAAGCGGCAGCCACATGCATCAGCCCGGAATCATTGCTGACCACGTCGCGCGCGGCTGAAATCACATCAAAGGCTTGCGACAAACCGGTTTTCCCGGCCAGGTTCAGCACATGCGGGCTGTCGGCCAAACCGCATATGGATTGGCACAAATCCGCTTCCTTGGCCGAGGCCAGCAACACCACACGCCCGGGCAACATGCCGCACAAAGCCGCGACATGCTGGGCAGGCCACATCTTGGCCGGGCCGTATTCGGCACCGGGCGCGATCACGGTGTAGTCACCTGCTTGCAGGCCAAAGGTCTGCAAGCTGTGCCGTACGCTGTCTGTGGGACGCTGTAACACCGGTCGCATGGCGTGGTCGGCTGTCAGTGGTTCGCCGCTCAAAGCCAAATAAAAATCAACCATAGGCGGACGCGCGTCGCGCGGTGGATTCGGCAGGCGCTGCGTCAACAGCACATAACGCGATTCGCCGTGGTAACCGATGCGCTGTGGGATATTGGCCAGCCAAGGAATCAAGGCGCTTTTCAAAGAATTGGGGCCGACATAAGCGCGCTCAAACTGGCCGCGCCACTGACGCGCCAAGGCTTTGCGTTCAGCCCATTGCAGGCTGCCGTGTTTGAACGGCAACGCCACCACGGCTTCAACCGATGGCATATGTTGGTAAACCGGCGCCACCCAAGGCAAGGCGGCCACCGTGATGCGCTCGCCGCGCGCGTGTAATTGGCGCAGCAGCGGCTCGGTCATGACCGCGTCGCCAATCCACTGCGGGGCGATGAACAGGCTGCGGGTCATTGACAGGCAAGAAAGCGGGTTTTAATGCGCGTGCACATGTTCACCGTCTTTCAAACGGTAAACGGTAGAGCAATAAGGGCACTTGGCTTCGCCGGTGCGGGCCACGTCTAAAAACACCTTGGGGTGGGTGTTCCAGGTTTTCATGTCAGCCAGCGGACTGGGGCAAAACACGCCGCCGTGGCTGTTCAGGTCGGCGGCTTTGAGTTCTATGGGTTGGGTTTTGGCGTTCACGTGATCAAACGGCGGTCAGCCAGTGGGCGTATTTAGGGTTGCGGCCATTGACGATGTCAAAGAACGCGCTCTGGATTTTTTCAGTGATCGGGCCACGGCTGCCGATGCCGATTTCAATCCGGTCGAGTTCACGGATAGGCGTGACCTCGGCGGCGGTACCGGTGAAGAAAGCCTCGTCGGCGATGTACACCTCGTCGCGGGTGATGCGCTTTTGCACAATTTCCAGACCCAAATCTTTGGCGATATGGAACACCGTGTTGCGGGTGATGCCGTTCAAAGCACCGGCGGACAAATCGGGCGTGTAAATCACGCCGCCTTTGATGATGAATAAGTTTTCGCCCGCACCTTCAGACACAAAACCCGAAGCATCAAGCAACAGCGCCTCGTCGTAACCGTCGTCCAGCGCTTCCATGTTGGCCAAAATGGAGTTGGTGTAGTTGCTGACCGCTTTGGCCTGCGTCATGGTGATGTTCACATGGTGGCGGGTGTAGCTGCTGGTTTTGACGCGGATGCCGCGCTTCATACCGTCTTCACCGAGGTAAGCGCCCCAGGTCCAAGCGGCGACCATCAAATGGATGCGGTTGCCTTTGGGGCTGACACCGAGTTTTTGTGAACCAATCCAGGTGAGCGGGCGCACATAGCCGCTTTTCAAGTTGTTGGCACGCACCACGGTGCGTTGCACTTCGTTCACCTCGTCTTGGGTGAACGGGATTTTCATGCGCAGAATTTTCGCGCTGTTAAAGAGGCGCTCGGTGTGTTCTTGCAAACGGAAGATGGCAGTGCCGTTGACAGTCTCATAAGCGCGCACACCTTCGAACGCGCCGCAGCCGTAATGCAAAGTGTGTGACAGCACATGGATTTTCGCGTCGCGCCATTCGACCAGCTCGCCATCCATCCAGATCTTGCCGTCTCGGTCGTGCATGGGGGGTGGCAGGGCGCTCATGGAAATCCTTTCGGGGGCATCTACAGTTAAAAGGGTACGATTTTACGTCTCAACAGACGGCGACAAAGCGGGCTCGGCACGGATCAACTGCGAATGCATCAAACGCCCCTCTTGAAATGTGCATTCCACCCGGTCGCCTGCTTCGTCCTGCCAAAGGAATATTTCCGGTTGCACACCTTTGTCGGATTGCAAATGACCCAGGCTGCGCGCCAGCCCTATGACCGTAAGCAAACGCTGGCCCGGGTGCAATTTCGCATGGAACATGACAGCGTTGTCCAGCGAGCCCATGGGCCGCTCGGCGGCGCTCTCCATGGTTTTCATCAAGCGGCTGACGTGCTGCAACAACCAAAAAATGATGCCGCTGGAGACCAGCGAAAAACCCCACCAGCCGAAAGCGCGGAAGGAGAGAAACAACAGCCCGGCCAGGCCTGCGGGGATGAAAATATTTCGCCAGTTCATGCGCCGATTTTGACGCATGACATCGATCTGTTTTTATTTAGGCAGTTTGACGGTTTTGCCGTTGAACTCACCGGCGGCGGCTTGGGCATGGCAAGCGCTGCAATTGGCAGCGCTGACACGCATGGGCTTTTTCCAAAAAGCAGCCGGTATTTTTTTGCTGTTGCGGTGTATGTTTTGCCACCAATCGCTTTGGGTGATGCGGTGTTGCGGCGGGTCTTGGCTGGCCGCCGGTGCGAACGTGTCTGCGTTTTTTTGCAGCCAATCTGAAATTTCATTTTGCGTGTCCACGTTCACCATGACGCTGCCGCCGAAATGCGACGGCATGTCTGCCATCAACTGCTGCCAAGCCGTGGCTGAGAGCATGCCGGGTGGATACGCGTTGTGACACACCGTGCATTGCTGCGTGTAAGGCGTGAATGCAGGAATGGGCACGCTGACCTGGGCTTGCGCGAATGACGCAGCGCTCAGGCACATGGCCAGTAGCAGCGTTTTTTGAATAGACAACATAGCGGCTCCAGTGAAAGACTGAAAACCATTGTCAAAACAAAACGGGGATGCCGTTTTGATCCAGCGCAACAAACGACGGGTTACGCGGCCAGGTGCTGTTCATTCGCCGTCAGCTATGTTGCTGCACAACCAGGGGGCATGGCCATTCAATCCAAATGCCGCAACACCGCAATCGCCTGATCCACCCGCTCAATGGCATGCACCGTCATGCCTTCAATGGGTTTTTTAGGCGCATTTGCTTTGGGTATCAAAGCCACACTAAAGCCCAGCTTGGCGGCTTCTTTCAAACGCTCTTGGCCGCGCGGTGCGGGCCGCACTTCACCGGCGAGTCCAATTTCACCAAAGGCCAAAAAGCCTTTGGGCAAGGGCTTGCCGCGCAAACTGCTTTGTATGGCCAGCAACACCGCCAAGTCGGCCGCCGGTTCGCTGATGCGCACGCCGCCCACCGCATTCACAAACACGTCCTGGTCCATGCAAGCCACACCGGCGTGGCGGTGCAACACGGCCAGCAACATGGCCAACCGGTCGCGGTCCAAACCCACCGACAAACGGCGTGGCGACGGACCGCCGCTGTCAACCAAGGCTTGTATTTCCACCAGCAACGGGCGCGTGCCTTCCAAGGTCACCATGACGCAACTGCCGGGCACGGGCTCGGCGTGTTGGCTCAAAAAAATCGCGCTCGGGTTGCTGACGCCTTTGAGGCCTTTTTCGGTCATGGCGAACACGCCGATTTCATTTACCGCACCGAAACGGTTTTTGATGGCCCGGACCAATCGAAAACTGGAATGCGTGTCGCCTTCAAAGTAAAGCACGGTGTCGACCATGTGCTCAAGCACACGCGGACCTGCCAATGCGCCTTCTTTGGTGACATGGCCGACCAACACAATCGCCGTGCCGCTGGACTTGGCCAAGCGCGTCAAATGCGCGGCGCATTCGCGCACTTGTGCAACCGACCCGGGCGCACTGGTGAGTTGGTCCGAGTACACGGTTTGTATCGAATCAATCACCGCGATATGCGGCGCTTGCGTTTGCAAAGTGCTGATGATTTTTTCCAACTGGGTTTCAGCCAACACATTCACACGGCTGTTATCCAAACCCAGCCTGCGTGCACGCAAGGCCACTTGAGCGCCGGACTCTTCACCCGTCACATACAAAGTGCGTTGACCGCTGCGCTGCAATGCATCCAGCGCTTGCAGCAACAAAGTGGATTTACCTATACCCGGGTCGCCGCCGATCAACACCACACCGCCTTCAACCATGCCACCGCCCAGCACGCGATCGAGTTCATCCTGACCCGTGGGCGTGCGCTCAACGTCTTGCGCTTCAATGTCGCTGAGCGCCATCACCGGTGAGGCTGGTGCCAAACCAGCGCGTTCGCTGTAACGGTTTTTGCTGGCCCCTGTGTCGCTCACCCGGCTTTCCACCAAGGTGTTCCAAGCCTCGCAATGCGGGCATTTGCCCAGCCATTTGGGGCTGGTACCGCCGCATTCGCTGCAACTGAAGAGGGTTTTGTCTTTGGCCATGCGTTGCATGATACGGGCGGGCCATGGGCGACAATGTGCGTTGTTCACTTTGGTTCTCTTACAGGTACTTCGCTCTTGTCCTCACTTACCGCTTCTGACACCGCCGCCGACACACGCATGACGGCTGACGAAAAACGCTCGGCGTTTTCTCTGGCCAGCATTTACGCATTGCGCATGCTGGGTTTGTTCATGGTGCTGCCGGTGTTCATGATCGAAGCGCGCCATTACGACGGCGGCCAAGACGCGACCTCCGTGGGTTTTGCCATGGGCATTTACGGCCTGGTGCAGGCCGCGCTGCAAATACCGTTCGGTCTGGCGGCAGACCGCTTTGGCCGCAAACGCGTCATTTACTTGGGGTTGGCTTTGCTGGCTTTGGGCAGCGTGATCGGTGCCATGGCCACCAGCGTGAACGGCTTGGCTTTGGGCCGCGCGCTGCAAGGCGGCGGCGCGATTTCTGCCGCCGTCACCGCTTTGCTGGCCGACCAGACCCGTGACGCGGTGCGCACCAAAGGCATGGCGCTGGTGGGCGGCAGCATCGGTTTGATGTTTGCGTTGTCGCTGTTGCTCGGGCCGGTGCTCTCCGGCTGGGGCGGCTTGTCAGCCATTTTTGCGGTGACCTTGTTGCTGGCCATAGGCGGCATGGCCATCGTGCGTTGGTGGACCCCGATTGAAATGCCTTTGCATAAAAACGCCAAGTCGCCGCACAGCTTGTGGGGCTTGTTGGTACACCCTGATTTGATCCGTTTGAATTTCGGCGTGTTCGCTTTGTATGCCGTGCAACTCGCGTCATGGGTGGCGATTCCCGCGCTGCTGGTGCAAGCCGGTGTGGTCAGCACCGACCACGGTTATGTGTATTTGCCCGCCGTGCTGCTGTCGTTTGTGGTCATGGGCGTGACCTTGTTCCCCATGGAACGCAAAGGCCAGTTGCGCCCGCTGTTTTTGGCGTGTATCGCGCTGGTGCTGGGCGTGCAAGCCGCGTGGGGCTGGATGGCCTGGTCCGGCGAGCCGCAGTTGTGGCTGCTGGCCGTGTTGCTGTTTGCGTTTTTCTGCGGCTTTAACGTGCTGGAAGCCAGCCAACCCAGCCTGGCCTCGCGGCTCGCGCCCGCAGGCTCACGTGGTGCGGCGCTGGGCGTGTACAACACCTTGCAATCGCTGGGCATTTTTGCGGGCGGCGCGTTCGGCGGCTGGCTGGTCAAGCGCGGTGGCGCGCACACCGTGTTTATCGCCAGCAGCGTGTTGATGCTGGTCTGGCTGGCCGTGGCTTGGAACACCCGTTATGTGCGCAGCGCACCGGATTCACAGGTCACAGATCACTGAAACCGCTCACAGCCAAGCCGCATAATCCGTCACAAGACACCACTTATTCACTGTTACATCAAGAGGAACACCATGGCATCCGTCAACAAAGTCATACTGCTCGGCAACTGCGGCCGCGACCCCGAAGTGCGTTATTTGCCCAGCGGCCAGGCCGTGGCCAATGTGTCCATCGCCACCAGCAGCA
>CANGPN010000009.1 GCA_947456305.1 Comamonadaceae bacterium
CGCCGGATTCTGTGCACGCCGGTTGCCCGGCGCGTGACCGTCATTCCTCTGGGCCGGGAGTCGCCTGCCCGGCTCGGTGCTACCTACCCGCCAACTCAGCGGACCGCCTCAACGTTGGCCTACTTGGTATTGCTGCGCGCAGAGATTGCTCGTTTCACCCGAACTTAATCGGCTCGTCTCTGTAGCTCTGATCCTCACCTCACGGTGGAGAGGTATTACCTCCTGCGCTGTCCTATGCAGTCCGGACGTTCCTCCAGTGCCTGGTTTCCCAGATCGCACCAGCGACGGCCTAGCGAGCTTCACACGGGCATTATCAGCTTTCAGTGGCGCTGCTTGATGCGCTGACGCTCAGTCTGCAAATGGATTGATCAACCCGACACCTGTATTTTCAAAATCCACGATATTGCGCGTGACCAGCGTCATGCGGTGCTGCAAAGCAGTGGCTGCAATCATCGCGTCACGCTCGGGTTTGGGGCTGGGGAAATGCAAGGACGCGCAAATGATGGCGGTGTCTTCTGTGAACGGCAAGATGCGGTCTGCAAACGCCGTTTTCACCCGGTCTAGCCAATCGCGAAGCGCACTGCCTTGAGACGGTTTTTTTTGCTCCAGGGCTTGCACGCCTTTTTCCAATTCCAGCACTGTGATGGCCGATAAAAATAAGCGGCTCATTTCTTGACCGGCGGCCCAATCTCGCACAGCTTGTGATTGTTTGGGTTTGCCATGGCGCAGTTCTGAAATGATGTTGGTGTCCAATAAATACATGACACATCAACCCAGATCGGCTGGCGGTGTGTGTATGTCTAAACGCGCGGGCTCGAAATCCAGGCCCTCGCTGCCTTGAATGGCATCCATGCAGGTCAACAAAGTCACGTCCTGCTTTCCGCACAACTGGTAGTAGTCTCGGATATTGAGCAATGCATAAGACGGCTTGCCCCGGTCGGTGATGATGACCGGGCTGCGCTCAGCGGCCCGCTTGGCAGCGCTGACATCACGGGTGAATTCACGGCTGGAATAGGTATTCAGGCTCATGGAAAGGCTCCTGACATAGATATGCTTGTATGTTATGACATTTGTCTGGTCTTTTCAAGCCACTGATCCAAATCAAGGTATGGTCATTTGGTGAGCGCCAATCGACACCTAGAATCCACACCTATTGCCGCCACTGCCCGATAACCACGGGCCCCGCACATGATCCGCTTGTCCGAACTCAAACTGCCTTTGTCGGCCCTGCCGGTGCAACTGCCCCGCGCCGCCGATGCCCCCGCCGAAACCGATGCCGACCGTCATGTACCGCCGCACCCTGATGCTGTGTTGTGCGAACTGGTTGCGCAAGCATTAAGCATCCCTAAAGAAGACATCGCCACACTATCGGTGTTCAAACGCAGTTTTGATGCGCGCAAACAAAACCTGCTGGTGGTTTACATCGTCGACATCTCGCTGCACAGTGCCGCGCAAGAAACACAACTGCTGCAACAACACGCCGCGCACCCGCACATACAAGCCACGCCTGATATGGTGTGGCACTCACCTGTGCAAGCGCCTGCGAATTGGAGCCCTCTTGACGGCCAGCGCCCGGTGGTGGTTGGTTTTGGGCCATGCGGCATGTTCGCCGCGCTGGTACTGGCGCAAATGGGGCTCAAGCCCATCGTCATCGAGCGCGGACCCGCAGTACGACAACGCACCAAAGACACTTGGGGCTTGTGGCGCAAATCCGTGCTCAAGCCCGAGAGCAATGTGCAATTTGGCGAAGGGGGAGCCGGCACGTTTTCCGACGGCAAGCTCTACAGCCAGATCAAAGACCCGCGTCATCTGGGTCGCAAGGTGATGCAAGAGTTTGTGAACTTCGGTGCGCCCGAAGAAATTTTGTGGGCAGCGCATCCGCACATAGGCACATTCAAACTGGTCAAAGTGGTGGAAGGTTTGCGCGAACACATCATCCGGCTTGGTGGCGAGGTGCGATTCAACCAACGCGTGGTGGATATAGCGTTTGACACACATGGCACGAAACGCCAGATGCAAGCGCTGCACATCCTTCAACAAGACAGCGGCGAGCGTTACACCTTGCACGCGCAACACGTGGTGATGGCCTTGGGACACAGCGCGCGCGACAGTTTCACCATGTTGCACAGACACGGTGTCGCGATGTCTGCCAAACCGTTTTCCATCGGCGTGCGTATCGAGCACCCGCAAGGCCTGATCGACAAAGCGCGTTGGGGCATGCATGCGGGTCACCCCATGTTGGGCGCGGCTGATTACAAACTCGTGCACCACGCGGCCAACGGACGCTCGGTCTACAGTTTTTGCATGTGCCCGGGCGGCACGGTGGTCGCGGCCACCAGCGAAGCCGGTCGCGTGGTCACGAATGGCATGAGCCAGTATTCACGCAACGAGCGCAACGCAAACGCAGGCATCGTCGTCGGCATTGACCCGCGAGACTATCCAACTGATGCGGCTTCGTTTGAAGCGACACTCGGGCAAGAACTCGGCAACGCCGTGCGCTTGGACACGCGCGACACCACAGATGGATTTCACCCACTGGCCGGCATGGTGTTGCAACGACAACTTGAGTCTGCGGCATACCTGGCTGGTGGCAGCAATTACCAAGCCCCGGCGCAACTGGTGGGCGATTTGCTTGCCAACAAAGCCTCCACCGCCTTGGGCGATGTCGACCCTTCCTACAAACCCGGCGTACACATGACCGACTTCCACAACGTGCTGCCTGCTTACGCCATCGATGCCATGCGTGAAGCGCTGCCTGTGTTTGGCAAAAAAATCAAAGGCTTTGACCGCGCAGACGCGGTGCTCACTGGCGTGGAAACACGAACATCATCGCCATTGCGGATTGAGCGCGACGCTAGTTTGCAAAGCCCGAACCTGCGCGGGCTGTATCCCGGCGGTGAAGGCGCAGGTTATGCAGGCGGCATTTTGTCGGCGGCAGTGGATGGCATCAAACTCGGCGAAGCCTTGGCTGTGCAACTGTTGCAAAATCCAACCCATTAAACAAGGAGTAAACGCATGAAAGCAAACAACATTCTGGAGACCATCGGTCATACACCGCATATTCGCATCAACCGCTTGTTCGGTGCGAATCACAACGTGTGGATCAAGTCTGAGCGCAGCAACCCGGGCGGCTCCATCAAAGACCGGATCGCGCTGTCCATGATTGAAGACGCCGAAAAATCCGGCGTACTCAAACCCGGCGGCACCATCATCGAGCCGACCTCGGGCAACACCGGTGTAGGTCTTGCCATGGTGGCTGCGGTTAAAGGCTACAAATTGATTTTGGTGATGCCCGACAGCATGTCGATTGAGCGCCATCGTTTGATGCTGGCCTACGGCGCGACCTTTGATTTAACCCCGCGTGAAAAAGGCATGAAAGGCGCGATTGCCCGCGCACAAGAATTGGTGGATGCCACTCCCGGCGCGTGGATGCCGCAGCAATTTGAGAACCCGGCCAACATCGCGGTGCATGTACGCACCACGGCGTTGGAAATCCTGGCGGACTTCCCCGACGGACTGGACGCCATCATCACCGGTGTGGGCACCGGCGGTCACCTCACCGGTTGCGCGCAAGTGCTGAAAGAGAAATGGCCGAAGCTGCAAGTGTTTGCGGTCGAACCCAAAGCTTCTCCCGTCATCTCCGGCGGTGCACCCTCTCCCCACCCTATCCAAGGCATAGGCGCGGGCTTTATTCCAAAAAACCTGCACACCGATTTGCTAACCGGCGTGATCCAAGTCGATGCCGAAGACGCACGCGAATATGGTCGCCGCGCAGCACGTGAAGAAGGCATGTTGGTAGGCATATCCAGCGGAGCCACTCTGGCTGCGATTGCACAAAAGCTGCCCGAGTTGCCCGCAGGTGCGAAAGTGCTGGGCTTTAACTACGACACCGGCGAGCGCTATTTATCCGTCGAAGGCTATTTGCCTGTTTGATGTTGTATTTAAAGTTTGTCTGATCGTTTGACTTTGCACGCTGCCTCGCCCGACTCACAGGCACAGGTGCGCGTGCTCAGCGTCATCCCGCCGATGACGCAACTCAACACGCCCTACCCATCCACTGCGTACCTCACAGGTTTTTTGCGCAGCCGTGGCATAGCGTCTCAACAAGTCGATTTGGCTTTGGGCTTGGTGTTGCATTTGCTGACACCTGAATGCCTCAAGCAAGTACAGCTACTCGCGTTGGCTTTGCCAGAAGATAAACGCAGCGCCAGCGTGAATGCATTCCTCGATCATTTCCCGCGTTACCAACAAAGCATTTCGCCCACGATTGCGTTTTTGCAAGGCCGCGATGCCACGCTGTGCCACCGCATCGCAGGACGTGGTTTTTTACCGGAAGGCCCGCGCTTCGCGTCTCTCGATGCGTTTGACGATGAAAGTGGCGACGCACTCGGCTGGGCTTTCGGTGCTTTGGGCCAGCAAGACCGGGCGCGACATTTGGCCACGCTGTATTTGAACGACATTGCCGATGTGTTGCGCGACGCGGTGGACACGCGTTTTGAATTTGTGCGCTATGGTGAATCCTTGGCCGGCAGCCAGTCGAGTTTTGATGCACTGGCTGATGCATTGGCTGCACCGCCAAATTTGATCGACACACTGCTACAGCAATTGACGCTGCAAGCCATGCAACAACACCAACCGACACTGGTGTTGTTGTCGGTCCCGTTTCCGGGCGCGGTGTATGCAGCACTGCGTATCGCGCAAACCATCAAACTGCATCACCCCGATGTGACCGTGTGTTTGGGCGGCGGCTACGTCAACACCGAATTGCGTTCCTTGAGCGAGCCGCGCTTGTTCGACTTTGTCGATGTGGTCACGCTGGACGCGGGCGAACGCCCGGTACTCTCATTGATAGAACACCTGCAAGGCCAGCGTTCACAACAACGCTTGGTGCGAAGTTTTGTGCGCGTAGACGGCGCGGTGAAATACATCAACTGGGCTGAACCGGATGTGGCGTTTGACGATGTGGGCACGCCCACTTGGGACGGTTTACCTTTGCACAAGTATTTATCACTGCTGGACATGCTCAACCCTATGCACCGACTGTGGAGCGACGGGCGCTGGAACAAGCTGACTGTGGCACACGGTTGCTATTGGAAGAAATGCAGTTTTTGCGATGTGTCACTCGACTACATTTCGCGCTATGACACGGCCACGGCGACCACGTTGGTCGATCGCATAGAACGTGTCATTGAAGAAACCGGTCAAACCGGTTTTCATTTTGTCGATGAGGCCGCACCACCCAAAGCGCTGAAGGCCATGGCGGAAGAAATTTTGCGCCGCCAATTGCAACTCACCTGGTGGGGCAATATCCGTTTTGAGAAAACCTTTACGCCTGACTTGTGCGAACTGCTGGCCGAGAGCGGTTGCATCGCCATGTCGGGCGGCTTGGAAGTCGCCTCCGACCGTTTGCTGACACTCATGCAAAAAGGCGTGACCGTGGCGCAGGTGGCGCGGGTCACACAAGGTTTTGCACGCGCTGGTGTGTTGGTGCATGCCTACCTGATGTATGGCTTTCCCACGCAGACCGTGCAAGACACGGTGGACGCGTTGGAGTATGTGCGGCAGTTGTTTGAAAACGGTTGCATACACAGCGGGTTTTTTCACCGTTTTGCTTGCACCGTGCATTCGCCTGTGGGCATGAACCCTTCTGCTTATGGTGTGAGCTTGTTGCCCTTACCTGCTGGTGGTTTCGCGCAAAACGATGTGGGATTCATAGACCCCACCGGCACCGACCATGATTTACTGGGGCGCGGTTTGAAAAAAGCCATTTACAACTACATGCACGGCGTTGGCTTGGAAGAGGACGTGCGCAGTTGGTTTGATCTGTCTACGTGCCCAAAACCTAAGGTGGCGCGTCATGCCATTCAACAAGCACTGACAAATAACAGCACCAGTTAAACAGCTTGTAAGCCTATGACCAGTCGCCTGTCAAGCGCAGCAATGGCTTGGGCAATACGCGGTAGTTTGGAACCATAGTGCGGATCAAGCAATCGCCTGACCGCTTTTTCATCTATGCCCAGTCGTTTGGCCAATTCAACATTGGTTATGCCTGCCTCAGCCATGGCGACATACAAAGCAGCCTTAGCTACTGTATCCGCAGGCGGAGAAATCATGTGCTCATTGCGTCGCGCTTTGCTAGGAGGCGGGAATATCAAACCAGCTTTCATGTAGGCGGCGAAAACTTCATCCATGGCATCAGTGGCTTCAACCAAGGCATGAGGCAAGTCATCCCCTTGCGTGATTAATTCAGGCAAATCTCGGCAAGTCACAATCCAACCACCTTCATCACTGGCCGTGATTTTGACCGCATACTCGAACTGGTTCATAGATAAGACCTTTTACAAATCGCTTGTTTTGATGCCCAGTTGGCTACACATCGCATGCAAGGTTCCGGTTTTCAACTCATCTTTCGGATTTCGAAGAACACTAAACCTTTGACCAAAATAAACCGTTTCATGGCTACCCTTACCTCGGGAGGCGTCACGCAGAACCGTAATTCCGCGTGCCTTTCCCAGTGCTTTTAATCGTCGGAAGAATTCGTTACCCGTCATGAATTGAAAGTATATTATCGGTCAAAAACGTCCGATTTTCAACTCGATTGCAAAGCTGCAATACGCTCTTCCAAAGGCGGGTGAGAAGAGAACATCTTTCCTAAGCCACCACTGATGCCCATGGCCTGCAAACTGGCAGGAAGACCTTCTGATTCCATGGTTTGCAATCGCTGCAAGGCGTTGACCATGGGTTGCTTGCGGCCCATCAATGCAGCAGCACCTGCATCAGCGCGGAATTCACGCTGCCGGCTGAACCAGGCCACCACCACACTGGCGGCAATGCCCAACACAATATCGAGCACAAAACTGGTCATGTAATAACCGATGCCGGGACCGGTGTTTTCCTCATCGTTTTTACGCAAAGCGCTGTCCACTGCATAACCAATGACGCGGCTTAAGAACACCACAAACGTATTGAGTACACCTTGCACCAGGGTGAGTGTGACCATATCGCCGTTTTGAATGTGGGCAACTTCGTGGGCCAACACCGCTTCCACTTCTTCGCGTGTCATGCCTTGTAACAAGCCGGTGGACACCGCCACCAAAGCGGAGTTGCGAAATGCGCCGGTGGCAAACGCATTCGGTTCGCCTTCGTAAATGGCCACCTCTGGCATTTCCAAACCCGCGCGTTGGGACAGTTGTTTCACGGTGTCGACCAACCAGGCTTCATCCGGGTTTTGCGGTTGAGTGATGACTTGCGCGCCTGTTGTCCACTTGGCCATGGGCTTGCTGATCAACAAAGAGATGAAAGCACCGCCAAAACCCATGACGGCTGCAAAGCCGAGTAAGGCGGTGAGGTTCAGGCCATTGGCTGTCAAAAAGCGGTTCACGCCTAACAGGCTGGCCACAATGCCCAGCACCAGCATGACAGCAAGGTTGGTGACGATCAAAAGAAAAATACGTTTCATAGCGTCCTTAAAAACCGGCCCACACAAACGGACCAGGTGGAGAGAATGTAAGGGTGTTAGCGCTTTCTTCAATCCCTGAATACTTTTTTGTCCTCAAAAAAAACAGGGTCTTGGTTTGCTGGCCACCAACCGGGAATCCCTGATAGCGGCAGGGGTACAAACGGTTTGGTTTTCAACAACTCATCGCTGAGTTGTTGACACAACCAAGTGTCAATTGCTTCATCTGTTTGAAACTCGGGCATAGGTATACACAACACATGTGCTGTGATTCCTTTGTAAGGGTGCAAAAATTTCTCTAACAGTGCGTGACCAAACAATAACAACTTCGCCTCTTGCCACGCATCACGGTGCAAAACAAACAACTCAGGCCATTGTTTGAGCTGCAAAGCCTGCCAGATAGCCGGAGGCGCACTCAGCAATGCAGCGTTTTCATCGAACAGCGTGAGTGCATCCCGCAATGCACCGCGTTGTGCTTTCACGCCGTCGATTGATATGGCTTGCGCTTGCATATGGTTCAACTTAGTTTTGCTTTGCGGAAAACGCAACCAACACAAACCATTGAAAAAATCATGTGCGTTGTTCCGCGTAGGTATGTGTTTGTGCTGAAAAATGAACGTCTCATAAGCCGTTCCTGAGGGTAAGTCTTGTTGCGGCACAAAACGCACACACCCGTCTTCTGACAAAGCTTCTCGAGAGATTTGTAATTTGTTGTTTTTTTCACCTAACTGGTTGCCGGAACCAGTGAGAAATGATCGATTCAAAGCCTGGTGCAAATGCTGCGCATTCTGTTGCCAGTCCAAGAGCACTTTTTCACCGTACGGGGCCCACGTCGTGAACCAGGGCTGCTGCCAGTCTAAGTGCAACACTACCTCAGTCTGTCGCCAATTGCCAGGCCAGTGTTTCACCGCCGCACAAAGGTTTGATACCCGCTTGTCCGAGCGGCAGCTCTTCAGGCAAAGTCCAAGCTTCACGCTTTAAGGTAACTGTCCCAGAGTTGCGAGGTAAGCCGTAAAAGTCCGGCCCGTGAAAGCTGGCAAAGCCCTCTAACTTATCCAAAGCCTTGATGCTGTCGAAAGCCTGTGCGTACAACTCCAGCGCCGATAAAGCGGTGTAGCAGCCGGCGCAACCGCTGGCGTGTTCTTTCAAATGCGTGGCGTGAGGAGCGCTGTCAGTACCTAAAAAGAAGCGATCACTTCCTGATGTAGCGGCTTTTAACAAGGCCTGTCGGTGCACTTCGCGTTTAAGCACAGGTAAACAGTAATAGTGCGGCCGCATACCGCCTAAAAACAAGGCATTACGGTTGAACAGCAAATGGTGGGCAGTGATGGTAGCTGCGGTGAGTCGACCGGCTTGCGCCACGTATTGCGCAGCTTCACGCGTGGTGATGTGTTCGAACACAATTTTCAGTTCGGGAAAGTCTTTTCGCAGTGGCACCAAGTGTTTGTCTATAAATACCGCTTCACGGTCGAATAAATCTATGTCCGGGTCCGTGACCTCACCATGCACCAACAGTGGCATGCCAACTCGCTGCATGGCGTCGAGTGCTGCACGCGTGTGACGCAAATCCGTGACACCCGCGTTGCTGTTGGTGGTGGCACCGGCAGGATAGAGCTTGACTGCCACCACACCGGCCTCGTGAGCTTTCAAGATTTCACCTGCCGCCGTTTGGTCAGTCAAGTACAAGGTCATCAAGGGTTGGAAATCACTGCCTGCGGGAAGTGCAGCGAGTATGCGCTCTCGGTAAGCCATGGCCAGCGCAGTGGTGGTGACCGGCGGCTTGAGATTGGGCATGACGATGGCGCGGGCGAATTGCGCAGCGGTATGCGGCAACACGGCGGCGAGTGCATCGCCATCACGCAGGTGAACGTGCCAGTCATCGGGGCGGGTGAGAATGATAGTGTCCTGCATTTAATTTAGGATTTATTTCCACTTATCCTTCAAGTTGTTTTTCTTAAAGCATCTTGATTTTACGCTGCGGAAATCAAAAAAATTACCTTAGTGCTTCAATATAGAATTCGGCTGCTTTTTTTATTTGATATGGATTAATAAAATATTTATATGCTTAAACAAACTACAAATTCAAAACCCAGGAAGCTATCAACTATGAAAAATCCCAAAGTCAATCTTGCATTTTCAAACATGATTCATAATAAGTTAGTTACTGCTTTTAATTTTCACAATCAAGGATGTTTCGATAAGGCTCAAATTATTTATGAACAGATACTTGAGTTAGATCCACTTAATTTTGACGCACTTCGCTTATTAGGTTCCCTTGCAGCTCAAATAAATGAGTTCGATTTAGCTCTCACTCTATTAATTAAAGCCTTGAAACTTAATTCAAATAATCCTTACTTGTTTAATAGTCTTGGGAACGTTTATACCGAACTAGGAGATATGAAGAATGCTTTAAATAATTTCAATAGGGCAGTTTCATTGAAACCGGATTTCGCTGAAGCTTATAGCAATCGATCAAAAGCTTTGAAAGAACTTGGCTTTTTAGATCAAGCCTTAAAGAGTTGCAACAATGCCATTGCGTTAAGCTCCGATTACGCTGATGCATATAACAATCTTGGCTTGATTTTTCTCAAATTAAATTTATACGACGAATCACTAGCATCTTTTTCGACTGCCATAAATATACGTCCTAACTATGCTGAGGCTTATTTTCACCAAGGTTTGGTTTTTGTTGAATTGCTTAAACTAAATGAAGCTAGATCTTGTTTTATGAAAGCGATTGAAATTAATCCTTTATATTTCAACGCTCGCTGGGCCATTCCATTTTCATATGTGCCTTATTTTTTTATTGAGCAAACAAACTATGATTTGTTACGCGAGCAACTTTCTTTATCTTTCGATGAATTATCTGATTGGTTAACTGATGACAAATTGAAAGATGCCTATAAAGCCGTCGGCTCTACTCAGGCTTTTTACCTTGCATACCATAATTTCAACAACAAGAATTTGCTTTCAAAATATGGGGCTATTTGCTGCAATTTAATGAATTATTGGCAATTACATAATAACTTCCAGTCTTCACCATTATCCAAATCAGGAAAAATAAGGGTAGGTATTATTGGAGAGCATATTCGATACCATTCCGTTTGGAATGCTATTACCAAAGGGTTTGTTCTTAATTTTGATTTAACTAAATTTGAAATACATATATTCCATCTCGGATCTTTCCAAGACAATGAAACAAGACTTGCGAAATCAACAGCCAGTTCATTTACTGAGAACATCACCCATTTACCTTCATTATGCAAATCTATTCTAAGTAAACACATTGAAGTGTTGCTATACCCTGAAGTCGGTATGAATCCATTGACTTGTCAACTTGCCAGCTTAAGACTTGCACCTATTCAATTAGCGACCTGGGGTCATCCTGAAACCACAGGTTTACCTTCTATCGATTACTATTTATCTGCTGAATTTTTTGAACCTGTTCATGCAGAGCAGGCCTATGCTGAAGTACTGATTAAATTACCTAATCTTGGCTGTTATTATTCTAATTTGAAAGTCACTCCTAAACCTCTTGATCTAAATTCTTTAAATATCAATGTTGATTTTCCTATATTACTTTGTCCCGGCGTCACTTTTAAATACACACCAGAAAATGATTATGTTTTCATTGAAATTGCAAAACAATTAAAGTTATGTCAATTTGTTTTTTTTATTAAAGACAAACATAGTGCTGATCTTTTAAAAAACCGCCTTACCAATTCTTTCTTATCCGCAGGAATGGATGTCAATGAATATGTATTTTTTATACCCTGGCTTAATTCAGAGGAATTTTACGGGTTGATGCATCAAGCTGATGTTTATTTAGATACATTAGGTTTTTCAGGGTTTAATACTGCCATGCAGGCCATCGATTGCGCTCTGCCTTTGGTTACCATTGACGGTGAGTTCATGCGAGGACGCTTGGCAAGTGGTATTTTGAAAAGGATGGGATTAACAGAACTTATCGCAAATTCTAAGCAAGCGTTCATTGAATTGGCGGTTCGATTGGCTTCAAACAAAACATACCGCCAAAACATTAGCGAAAAGATTATTGAATTAAGAGCTATTTTGTATGAAGATAAAGAACCTGTACTTGCCTTGCAAAATTTCTTAACTGACAAATGTCGAAAATAATCTTAAAATGACCATTATTTTCTTATAAATTATGATTATTTTTAATTATTGATGCCCTGCCCTGATCTTTTGAATGCATCCCACCAGAGATCGGACATTTCTGTTGATTTAAATTCTTCAAAGCAGGGAGTACCGAGTGTGTAATGAATCAACTTAGCCTTAGGATTTTGCTCATACTCAATGGCTAAATAATTCCACTCTAGCGGCAACTCTCCAATGTCCGCATCATTCAGCCAGGAAAATCTGTGTAGAAAAGCACCATCGTGCGATTGAACAAACTCTGGTGTCAGTACGCGGTTTGCAGGATGCTCACAATTAAATACCATCAGGCTTGACCAGTTTTTTCTAGGATAGTTCTCATTTTTATTATTTAGATATTTCACAGCACGTTTTGTTTTGTAATCGTGTTTAACCACTTGTACTGCTTTCGCGGGATCAAATAACTTTTGCAACTCGGCAATATCTGAATTGCAAATCATGTCACCATCAGCAAATATTGCAAAACCCTTAAAGTCACACAAATATGGCGTTAAAAATCTACTGTAAATAAATCGATTGCTGCCATCTAAATGTGATTCTTTGTAAAAATATAATGAATTATCTGCAAGAGGTATGAATTGAACAGGTAGGGATGCCTTTTCTAGTACGCTTTGACAAAACGTATGATAGGCAACTGCTTCCGTCTGGTCAAACCCCACCACTATAGTTAGTTTAGGTTTTATCATTGATTTTATTTTTTATCTTATTGCAAATCATTTGAATCGGTTGACTCCATTCGCCCGGTATCTCTTGCTTATATATTTGAATACTGGGATACCACATACTTTTTCCATTTATTTGATTAGACCAATACCACATGGCGCCTTTTCCTGAAGGGCATATCAAATATGTTTCTTTACCTATAGCTCCAGCGATATGCGCTGTGGTGTTGCTTATGAGAACAACGAAATCGCATGCTTCAATTAAGGCCGCATGCCCATCAAGATCATTAAAATTATCTACCTTTTGACATTCTTGAATATTTATCCTATTTTTTTCATTGAATTCGTCTAACTCGCTTTGAATATTTCCATACTGTAAACTCACGAAAGCGATATCTTCTATTCGTAACAAAGGTAGTAAATCATCTAATTTTATTGATTTTTTTGCACCTGTTTTTTCGGCATTACTACTCCAAGTAATTCCGCATAAATATTTTTTACCATTTAACAGACTATGGCGAATTTCACTTGCTCTGGATGAATCAGATATTAAATAATGATTTCTTGACATATCAAAATCATTATTATCATTTCTGAATAATTTCCCTAAATCTCCTATAGGCATATGCAAATCATATTCAATTTTTTCAATAGATGCACTTGTTTCTATAAAAATACACTGAGGAAAAGATCTTTTTAGCAGTGGCAGTATTTTATTATTTACTCTTATTTGACTCAATGGTGCTATTTTTATTAACTGATCTAATAAACCAGCGTACATAATTTGATCTCCTACACCTTGCTCTTCCCATATGAATATTTTTAATTCTTCATTATTAGGTATGCCAGTTAACTTAGGCTTATCACTAAAGAATTCTTTGTTGCATAGTGATTTAATTTTCCAACGCCAATCATACAGTTGCCAACCATTTGTAAAATCATTTAGTGATAACAATACAAATGATTTATTCCAATATGCGTCTGAATAATCTGGTTTGATACTAATCGCTTTGTCATAACTGACTATAGCTTCTTCCATTCTATTTAATATATATAATTCAATCCCACAATTAAAATGCGCTTCAGCGTTGTCATTTTTTAAACTTATAGCAATTTGATAGTTTTTTATTGCTTCCTCATGCAGATTTAATCCACTCATAGCTAATCCACAGTTAATATAAGCTGCTGCTAAATTAGGATTTATAGCAATAGCTGCTTGACTGCTTTCAAGACCATCTTCATACAAGAATAGCTCTACTTGAGCTAAACTTTTATTTGAGTAAGCTTCTGCATACTCTTTTTTAATAGTAATAGCACTGTTAAATTTAACAATAGCTTCTTGTAATTTACTCAATTTATATAAAGCGTTACCACTGTTAAAATATGCTTCAGCATAATCATTTTTTATTCTTAAAGCTTTATCGTAACTGGCTACTGCCTCCTTAAATAATTTGAGCTCAGATAATATATTACCTCTTTTAAAGTAATCTGTCGGATTATTCGGATTAATAAAAATAGCTTGATCAATATTAATTAAAGCCTCTTCAAAATTAAATATTTCACTAAGTGCTATGCTTTTATTTAGATAAGCCAGATAATAATCTTTTTTTAATCTTATTGCTTTATCGTAATTAGTAATTGCATTTTCATATTGGTTTAGTTCTTTCAGAACATTACCTCTGTTGCAATAATATGCTGCATTACTAGCATTATATTGTATGGCTTTTTCAAAATATTTATCTGCTTGCTCGAAGTCTTTTAATTGCGCCTTAACAATTCCTGATAGATGGTATGCGTCTGGATTTTTAGGACTTAGTTGGGTTATTTTTTCAAATAATTGACCAGCTTGTTCTAATTTTCCTTGGTTCAATAATGCCAAACCTTGTTGAAATAATTGATCTATCGCATTCACCACACCAAAACCTACGGGGTGTTTAAAAACAATATTGGTTTTTTGTGGTTTGAATAATTGCTTAGACATTATTTTTCTCATAAAAAAACCCCGCTGTGTTTCGACAGCGGGGTTTTATCTTTTTAAAACCTTGACTGGCTTGCGCCAGCGTCAGATTAGAAAGAGTGGTTCAAACCGAAGCCATAAGTCTGGCGGGTTTCGCTGTTGGTGGTGTCTTTGATAGAACCGCCTTCAACATACACGTAAGTTTTCTTGCTCAGTGCATATTTGGCTGAGTACTGATAGCCTGTGTAGTCGGTTGTGGCAGCGCCGTTAGGTGTAGCTGAACCTGTACCGAATGTGTAAGCCAGTGTCAGGTTGCCAAATGGTGCAGAAATAGCACCTGATTGACCTTGGACTTTGTCGCCGGCAGTGTATTCAGTTCTTGAACCCCAGTAACCGACTTTGACAACACCCAGGTCATAGCTGACGCTGTATGTTTGCTCTGTGCGTGTATCGCCGTCAGCAGTATCAGCTGCAGTATGTACTACATGGTTAGATGTACCACTAGCATTTCCAACCAAGGCGCCTGCACCAATATCTACTAAATTAGTACTAGCTCCACCACTGATTGTTTGCTCATGGCGAGCGTAAGATGCGTTCAAAGGACCATTGGCATAAGACAATGAATATCCATAAGCATTACCTGCATTGCTTCCGCTGTGTGTTGACTCATTTGCACCGTAGTTTTGCATCACAGATACTGTGAAACCGTTGAAGGCAGGTGAAGCATAAACGATGGAGTTGCCGCCCAGCACGGTTGAGATGCCGAGGTTACCCATGGCGCCCTTGATGTTGTTAGCGCCCATGGGGTCAGCTCCAATAGCCGTCAGGAATGAAGGGGCGTATTGGTTACCAAAGCTGAATGTACCGATGTCTGATGAAACACCAGCCCATGCTTCGCGGTTACCGTTACCAGTTGTGTTAGCACTAAATATTGTGCTGTTTCCAACGCTATTGTTCAAATCCAAAGCTTGTTCCAGCTTGAATTTAGCTGTCAGACCGTTACCCAGATCTTCAGTACCGGAAAATGTGAGGAAGCTGTCATTGCTGAGGCTATGCATACCTTGGACAGTATATTCATTTGTACCGCCTCTGAGGCTGTCAGATGTAACAGCCTGGTTCAGGTTACCGGAAATAGTGACATCAGCCATTGCGCCTGTGACGGCTGCTGCTGCTGCGATTGCAACGAGGGTTTTTTTCATTTCAAATTTCTCCAAGGGTTAAACAAAGGGCTCCGGAACTGCGGTTTGCAAGCAAACCACCGGATCCCCGGGCCAACCTCCATTTCGGAAGCTGCCGCTATTTGACCAGACCCCATAGCACCAAGCAAAGGCTTTGAGCATATAAATGGTCATCTCGTTGTCACAGGACAACATGATGAAATTGGGGATTTTCTCGTAAATTGTATTTTAGTTCTATTTTTATTAATTTTTATATCTAAAAGAATTGTTTTTAACTTTTCGGCGCTGAGAATCGCCCGTGAAAGCTAACAGGGCCGGATACAGCGGCTTTTAATTCATTTTTAGGCTTGAAATACTTGGCCCGCTGCTTATCAAATACAAAACAAGCGTATGTATTGCAACACGCAGGTGCGTTGCGATTCCGGCTTGCTTGGTCATTTCAATAAAAAAAACCGCTGCCTAAGCAGCGGTTTCATGTTCAAGCCTTGGAGCTTGTATAAAGATTAGAAGCTTCTAGAGTAAGTCAAGCTGGTGGTGTTGTATTCGGAAGAAGCATTTCCGATTGCATCTGCGCGCTCAAGCTTTTTGGCCACTCTGATGCTGTCTTTCGGCGTAAATCTGTAGATGATGCCGAAGGTAGCTTCGTTGGTTTTGTATTTTGTGGCTGTTGAAACAGTAGCAGTGTCAATGTAGTCAGTTGTTGCTTGACGGTGACGCCAGTTAAATTGAAGACCGATTGAATCATCGACCTTGTAATTGGTACCGATATCGTATCTGTAGATATCAAAATCCATATCCTTTTTAAATTTGTGACCATAAGCCGCTTTGACATAAGGAGTAAAGCTGCTGAACATAGAGTTTTCTATCTTGAAGCTTTTGCCAATGCCGATTTGCACGAGGCCTTCCATGGAGGCGGAGGCAGTTCCAGTTGAATAGTCAACTCTTTCGGTTTCATTGACCGCTTCAACGCTCCAACCATCGTGGAATTTGGCAGCGATAGTCATGGTCATCACGTTGTGAACTTCTGATGTTGTGACGTTTTGCTTTTCTTTGTATGAGTACTCACCGCTGCCAGACCAGCCAGTGATGTCATACCAGTTTTTTTCTTTAGCTTCTTCAGCGAATGAGGCGCTGAAAGCAGACAAGGCTGCCAAAGCAACAAGTGTTTTTTTCATGTTAAAACTCCAGAGGATTGATAAGAGGGTTAAGCTTTTTAGGCCAACGAGTTCAATCTTTGCTTTGGCATGTTTCAATCTCGTGACAATGGTGTATTCACACCACACAGAGAAATCACAATAATAATTCTTTTGAATTTATATTTTTTTAAAAAATACTACTTTCATATTTTTTTCATTTTTTAACCTAAGTTCATGGATAAATTATTCAACACACTGGACAACGCGCTGCGCACCGTGTTTGCCAAACACCACGCGCAACGCACTTACCCGGCGCTTGGTGTGAACACATTGACTTTGAGTGAAGAAGAACGCCGCGAGGCCGGCGCGCTGATGCGGGTTAACCATGTGGGCGAGGTGTGTGCACAGGCCTTATACGCATCACAAGCCTTAGCCACGGGCAACCCGCAGCTCAAAGCGCATTTCCAACACGCAAGCAAGGAAGAAACCGACCACCTGGCTTGGACCGAGGCGCGAATGGCCGAGTTGGGGGCTCGCCCCAGCCTGCTTAATCCGCTCTGGTACGCCGGTGCCTTTGGTCTGGGTTATGTTGCCGGTAAGCTGGGCGGTGACGCCCTCAGTCTAGGCTTTGTGGTCGAAACCGAGCGCCAGGTAGAAGCGCATTTGCAAGACCATATGCAGCGCTTGCCGCTAGCCGACTTGGCTTCACGCGCGGTGGTGGACCAAATGAAACAGGACGAGGCGCAACACGCGGCTGACGCGCAAAAAGCCGGTGCTATGCCCTTGCCAGCGCCGGTTACCGAGGCCATGAAGCTTGCAGCAAAGGTGATGACCACGGTGGCGCACCGCATTTAAGCCTTGCTGCGCTGAATCGCCTGTCCGTGGCAACGAACCTAGCTGCTGCGAGCACAGTTCTACTCATGAGCAAAGCGTTGTCGGCTATTTAAAAACTGGCTGTCAGCGGTTTGTGGTCAGCACTGTCTTTCAAGCTTCGATCACCTCAAAACTAGTGGTGATTTCAGCGGTCTTGCCCAACATGATGCTGGCTGAGCAGTATTTGTCGTGGCTGAGCTTGATGGCGCGTTCCACCACATTCGGCGCAATACCTTGGCCGCGCACGGTGAAATGCATATTGATGCGTGTGAACACCTTGGGGTCGGTGTCTGCGCGTTCGCTGCTGAGCTTGACGGTGCATCCGCTGACCGCGTGGCGGCCGCGCTTAAGCATTAACACCACGTCGTAAGCAGTGCACCCGCCAGCGCCGGCCAGCAACAGTTCCATAGGACGCGCCGCCAGATTCTGGCCGCTCTGGTCAGGCTTGTCCGGGTCCGGTGCGCCGTCCATGGCCAGCACGTGACCGCTACCGGTTTCGGCCACAAAACCCATGGCAGAACGGGTGCCGCTCGCGCCGGTCCAACTGACTGTGCAATCCATGAACTTCTCCTTTTAAAACCATTCCATTGTCCGTCAGACCGTTATGACGCAATTGCAAATACAAAGTCACTTTTGCGGTTGCAGGGTTTTAGAGACTGCGATAAAGTAACAACACGCTTTAACCAAAGCACGGTTTGTCTCCTCCACCCTCTGAAAAGGTGGTTTCAAGCCCCGCAACGCAAGTTGCGGGGCTTTTTTTCGGCTTCGTCACATGCGGGACAATCACCGGCTGACATAACCGCGAATCCCATGACATCGATCTCCAAACCAAAGCGTTCTACCCTTGCCGTCAAGGCTTTGCCCGTTGCGCGCAAACGCAAACTCACCCCGGCCGACTATTTGAAAAAAATACTCACTGCGCGCGTTTACGACGTGGCGCACGAAACCGCGCTAGACCCGGCCATCATCCTTAGTAAAAAGCTCAAAAACCAGGTGCTGCTTAAACGCGAAGACCAGCAACCGGTGTTCAGCTTCAAACTGCGTGGCGCGTTCAACAAAATGGTGCAACTCAGCCCTGAGCAACTGAAAAAAGGCGTGGTCTGCGCCTCGGCCGGTAACCACGCGCAAGGCGTGGCGTTGGGTGCTAAAAAGCTCGGTACGCGCGCCGTCATCGTCATGCCGGTGACCACGCCGGGTTTGAAAATCGACGCGGTCAAAGCCTTAGGCGGTGAAGTGCAATTGCACGGAGACAGTTATTCGGATGCCTATGCCTACGCAGTCAAGCTGGGTGCCAAACAAGGCCTGACGTTTATTCACCCGTTTGACGACCCGGAAGTGATTGCAGGGCAAGGCACCATCGCCATGGAAATGTTGCGCCAGCACCAAGGGCGGCTGGATGCGGTGTTTGTCGCCATCGGCGGCGGCGGATTGATTTCCGGTGTGGCCAACTACATCAAGGCCGTGCGCCCAGAGGTGAAAGTGATTGGCGTGCAAACCTACGACTCGGATGCCATGTTGCAATCTGTGAAAGCGGGCAAGCGCATTACATTGGACGACGTGGGTTTATTTGCAGATGGCACAGCAGTGAAATTGGTGGGCGAAGAAACCTTTCGCATCGCCAAAAACCTGGTCGATGACTACATATGTGTTGACACCGACGAGGTGTGCGCCGCCATCAAAGATGTGTTTGTCGACACACGCAATATCGTAGAGCCGTCCGGCGCGATGGCGGTGGCTGCCATCAAAAAATATGTGGCGCAACACAAAACCCAGGGCGAGACTTATGCCGCTGTACTGTGCGGCGCGAATGTGAATTTCGACCGACTGCGTTTTGTCGCCGAACGCGCACAAGTGGGCGAGGAACGCGAAGCCTTGTTTGCTGTCACCATTCCGGAAGAGCGCGGCAGCTTCAAACGCTTTTGTGCTGTGCTTGGAGACTTGCCTGCTTTCGGCGGCAGCGCAGCGCCGCGCTCAGTCACCGAATTCAATTACCGCATCAGCGACACCCGCAAAGCCTATGTGTTTGTCGGACTGACCACCAGCGCACCTGCTCAAAGCCCGAAGATTGCTGCGCATTTGGCCAAACACGGTTTTCAGGCGCTGGATTTAACCCATGACGACTTGGCTCAGGAGCACATACGCCACATGGTCGGTGGCCGTTCTGCATTGGCGCAAAACGAGCGTTTATTGCGATTCGTCTTTCCGGAAAAGCCCGGGGCATTGATGAAGTTTTTGTCGGCC
Organism: Comamonadaceae bacterium; assembly: GCA_947456305.1. Lineage (GTDB taxonomy): Bacteria > Pseudomonadota > Gammaproteobacteria > Burkholderiales > Burkholderiaceae_C > Limnohabitans. Next base: position 19,680 of record CANGPN010000009.1, read on the forward strand.
ATGCGCGCCGGGTGGAACATCAGCTTGTTCCACTACCGCAACCAAGGCGCAGATTACGGTCGCATATTGGTCGGGCTGCAAGTGCCCGAGAAAGACCTGCTCAGCTTTGACAAAATTTTGCAAAGCATTGGTTACCCGTATGTGGATGAAACCGATAACCCGGCCTACAAATTGTTTTTGCGGGAATAAGCAGCGCATCAAGCGGTAACAGGCTAATGCACGCTTGCGCTGTCCTTAGTGACAAGTGCGCCGAATTGCAATTCAATATCTGGTTTGCGTTAGCGTGTGGCTGCGTCAAGACCGCCGCTTGCTGTGCAACAAACTGATGTTCATCTCCGCTGACAACGTGGATGCATAAAACTTCTCAATCATTTCCACTGAAGTGCGTGCATTGCGAGCCAGCGTCAGCAAATCGATATTGCCGCCGAAGATCAAACGAAACGTGATGGCCGTGTGGCGCAGGCTGTAAAAGCTGCGGTCCGCGCCGTGCGGCCCGGCTTTGATGCCCAGCGTGTTCATGATCCAGTTGAACAACCAGCCAATGGTGTTCAAACAGCGCAACCGGTTTTTTTCTTCCGGAAAAAACACATAGTCGTCGGGCTTGCCAAAGCCTTTGGCAGTCTGGTGCGCCAGCAGCGTTTTATAGACATTCACTGCTTGAGGAAGACTGACCATAGGCGATTTGTGTCGTTTGATTTCAGGCGGCGTTAAGCGCAAATAATTGAACTTGCCGCTGATGATTTCAATGTGTTTGTTTTTCAATTGACGCACATCGCCCGGGCGCAAAAATGTGTAAACCATGAAGCGGATCAACCAGTTCATCTCCAGCGGCATGCTGCGGTACTCGGGCTTGATGTGAAACCGCGTATCCGGTTTGTCCCAATGAAACACATGGCGACGCAAAGTTTTGGACTGGCGCAATAGGGCCGCGTACTCGGTGACGGTGAACGCGCCGCGCGGCTTTTGCGTGACCTTCATTTTGGGGAACAGCGGCATTTGCGCGATGTGCTCTTGCTCGACCAAATAGCGCAGCACTTTGCGCAGTTGTGCGATATAGCCGACGATGGTGGGCGTGGATAAATCCTGGTCGGATAAATAGTCGATGAAACGCTGAATGCTGCCCATGTTGATGCCGCGCAAATCGGTGTCGGCAAAAAACGCTGCAATATGTGTTTCCAGCCTGACCTTGGTCATGCGGTATGTGCCTTCGGTGATCTCGTTACGCACCACCTTGTGCTTTTCCTGGGCCAGAATGATGCTGACCACCCGGTCTATGGAGACGAACCCTCTAGATTGAAAACCCGGTTTTTCAAAAAGTATTTTAGTATTATTAATATTCTCTAAATCTCTTTTAAATGAATTATTTAATTTAAATTCATTATTATTAATAGGTTCTTTAGGAGGTGTATTAAAAACAGGTAACCATTGGGTAATGTCTTGCGGCGTTTTCTGATTTAAAAGGGTAATATTTACATGAGCATTGTTAATTCGATAGTTAACTGTTTGTTGCGTCATGGGTTTATATCCGAAAGCAGTCAATGTTTTTAAAAGTCAATGAATAGTAACACGAGTTATTAATAATAGTTAAAAAACCCTCGTTGCAGTAGCATCTTTGTTTTCTTTTGGAGTCAGTTTTGCTGATGCCACCTTGTATGGCTGGGTCGACCAGTCTCACAACACCGTGGTCACCACTACCAAAGCCGACACCAAAAAAACCACCAACACCTGGGGTGCTGCTCAGGGTGGCACCAGCGCACTGGGCGTCAAAGGCGATGAAGACTTGGGCGACGGCATGAAAGCCACTTATTTGATGGAAATCGCTATCAATGCCGAAACCAATGACTATCCAGATAATTTCAACCGCCAGTCTTATGTGGGCCACCCACTTCTCTGTGGCTGTGCCTATTGGTTCACTGACCTTGGGTGCCATCATCGGAAATGGCAGCTATACAGCGACAGGTACAACAACTTCGGTTGATATGAACTCCACTGGCCTCACCGCCGACTACGCCCTGAGCAAGAAGACCAAAATCTATTTCCGCTACGGTGAAACCAACGACAAACAAACAACACCAGCGAGCTATAAAGTCAAGTCCAGCACAACTGCAGTTGGCTTGCAAATGAACTTCTGATCTTTCACCGGCGACATGCCGGTGTGAGGTTTGAAACTCCGAACCCGCTGTAGCGATACAGCGGGTTTTTTTATTCAGGTTTTAGGCTCAGCCGGATTCGAAGCCGGTTCTGCACGCCTGGGGTTGCCGGGAGAACCCGGCGGCCCGGGCAGGTCCAGAGAACGCGGTTGGGCGGCCGGTGTAGCAGACGATGCCGCGCCCGCCTGGGCAGGCGCAGGCGCCTGAGCAGACACGGGCTCGGGCCGTTTGGGCATGGGCAGCACCAGCGCGGCCGGACCATGCAGGCTGACGCCCAAAACCGCTTCTTCCAAACTGACCGATTGCAGCAATAAACCCGGCAATACCTCGACGCCGCGCATCACGGGTTTCACCGGCTGGCCGTCCACTGATATCAACGCCACCGCCTGTTGGTCGCTGGCACGGGCTACGCCCAGCAAACTCAAGCGGCTGGCCATTGCGGGGGCCTGCGCCACTACTTCGGGTTGACGGCCCAGCACCTTACTGATGTCTGCCTTCAAACCGGCCATGTCACCGGCACCGGGCGCCTTCATGGCGACCACGGCCACCGGGCGCTGGTCTGTGGGCCACAAAGCCAGGCCCCAGCCTGTGAAAGACGCCGCTGTCAGCGCCCACAAAGAGAACGAGACCAGCGCAGGCGCGGTGTCTGACGGCATTCGGGTGCGATGATTGGCGATTTTGGAGCGCATAGCCGCATTATCATTTGAGTTGAATTCTTTAAGGTTAAAAAATTCATGAAAGCTTTACCACTTTGCATATATTCACGCCGCGTCATACGCTCCCAACCCGGCCTTCAAAGCACGGGTATCAAGCTCAAGACCCAAGGCAACAAAACGCACGCCCAGCTTGGTTTTACCTTGATAGAACTGATGGTGGTGCTGGTCATCATCGGCGTGCTGGCTGCGCTGATCGTGCCCAATGTGCTGAACCGCGCCGACGACGCTCGCGTCACCGCCGCGCGCACCGATGTGAATAACCTGATGCAAGCCTTGAAGCTGTACCGCCTGGACAACCAGCGCTACCCCGCCACCGAGCAAGGACTGGCGGCGCTGGTGAAAAAACCCGTCACCGGCCCCGAGCCTATGAATTGGAAACCTTACCTGGACAAGCTGCCTAACGACCCCTGGGGCCGGCCTTACCAGTACATGAACCCTGGCTTGCAAGGCGAAGTGGATGTGTTGTCCTTTGGCGCCGACGGTCAAGCCGGCGGCGAAGGTAAAAACGCCGATATCGGCAGCTGGCAATAAGCGCAGGGCTTGCCGACACGCGCCCATGAGGACAGACAGCCGCGCCCTGGGCTTTACCTTGATAGAGCTGCTGGTGGTGGTGTTGCTGGTGGCGCTGGGCAGTTCGCTGGTGGCGTTGAGTCTGGGCGATACGCCGCAGCACCAGTTGGAGCGCGAAGCAGACCGGTTAATCAGCCTGTTGGAAACCGCCCGCGCTCAGGCACGCAGCCGCAGCACGCCGCTGCTGTGGCAGGCCGACGAACAAGGCTACGCCATACGCCCGTTCAACGCGACGGGCGCTTCCAATGACGCTGTAACAGAACAAGTCGGGCAAGGACTGAACTGGTTGTCCCCAGGCACCCGGGCTGAACCCGCCAGGCTGGTCATCAGCGCCGAGCCGGTGCAAGCGCCCTTGCGATTGCAATTGATACACGCAGGCGCCGTCACCAGCCGCGTGACGCTGGGCAGCGACGGCGCAGAAGCCTTCAGGGTGCTGCCTTGAAACGGCGTGAAACGAAATCCATACCGCAGGCGCAAAAGCCAAGCTCGCGCCACTGTTTGAACGCGTACATACGCTTGCCTAAGTTCCCGTTGCCTGCGCCCCGACAGCAGCCACACTTGTCCAAAGGCTTCACGCTGATTGAAGTGCTGGTGGCCTTGTTCATTCTCTCGATCAGCGTGCTGGCCGGTTTGCGCGCTGCCGCCGGCATGACGCTGAACGCCGAGCGCCAATGGCAAATGCTGTTGGCGCAAACCTGTGCCGACAACGCAATGGTGCAACTGCGTCTGTCGCCGCAATTTGCGAATCTGGGCGAGCAGGACTTGCGCTGCCCGCAAGCCGGTTTGGCATTGCGCTTGCGGCTGACGGTGGCTGCCACGCCCAACCCGTCGTTTCGCCGCGTCGATGTGCAAGTGATGAACCGGGACACGCCGCTGCTGCGGGTCACCGGTTTGCAAGGTCGTTACTGAGATGCACCAGACACAAGGCCAAACGCGCAGGCGCGCTGTACATCGCAGTCAGAGCGCTTTGACAAGCCAAGCCGCATGCGGCGCGCCAGGTTTCACACTGGTCGAAGTGCTGGTGGCTTTGGCTTTGATGGCGGTGCTGGCGCTGCTGAGCTGGCGCGGGCTCGATAGCATGTTGCGTACCCGCGACATCACCGGCGCGCGCATACACACAGTGGCGCTGGCGCAGGTCAGCCTGTTGCAATGGCAAGCCGATTTGAACGCGGTGCAAGCCTTGCCGTTGCTGATGAACGACACCGCTTTGTCATGGGACGGCCGGGTGATGCGATTGCTGCGCCGCAGCGGCACGCCTTTGGTCCCAGAAGACAGGCTGAATCAAACACAGACGCCCAATGACGCGGCGCAACCTGCCGTGGCTTCGGCAGACGCCGGTATGCAAGTGGTGGCGTGGACGGTGCGCGACGGCCATTGGTGGCGCTGGCAATCGCCGGATTTGCGCTTACGCGGCGATGTGTTGAAAGCCTGGCAGCAAGCCGCGCAGTGGGGCCAAAACCCGAACGACGACTTGCGCCGCTTTGAGGCGCGGCTGATGCCGGTACAAAGCTGGCAGGTGTTTTATTTCCGCGAAAACGCCTGGGTGAACCCGCTGAGCAGCGCAGGCAATAGCGCTGCGCCTGCAACTGCCAATCACGGTTTGCTTGAGAACAAAGCCGGGGCAGCTAACCCATTGGCCACTCCCTTGCCGGACGCGGTGCAAATTCAACTCACACTCGACGGCAAATACGCGCCCGACAGCGGCAAGCTGACGCTGGACTGGGTCAACCCGGCTTACAACCCTAGCCGCTCATGAGGCTGCGCCGCCTGTCGCTAAACACCCGTTTCAAAACGTTGAGCATGGCCGGTGCCAAAGCTTGTGCAATGGTCCATATAACAAACCGGACTACGCCTGACACACCCACCACTACCTGCTCTGCCCAAGCATTGGGTACGAAAAAAGAACAAGGCGCGGCCTTGCTGATGGCCATGCTGACCGTGGCGCTGGTGGCGATGCTGGCGTCTACCGCGCTTTGGCAACAGTGGCGCACGTTGTCGGTGGAAACCGCTGAACGCCACGCGCAGCAAGCGCATTGGCTGCTGGCCGGGGCACAGGACTGGGCGCGTGTGGTGCTGCGCGAAGACGGGCGCAGCGGTAACACCGATCACCCGGGCGAGCCCTGGGCCATGCCTTTGCAAGAAGCGCGTTTATCAAATTTTTTGGCGGCTGATACCAGCGGTGTGTTGAACAACAGCGACGGTCTGGCCGATCAGGTGTTTTTGTCAGGGCGCATTATCGATATGCAATCGCGTTTGAACATTCGTAATCTGGTGGTCGACGGCGAAATCGATCACAGCGAATTTCAAATCTGGCTCAGGCTGTACCGGCTGCTGGGTTTGCCCGAAGCCGAGTTGCAGCAATGGACGGCTCAACTGAAAAGCACTTTGCAAACCAACGCAGGCAACAACACACCGCTGCTGCCTCAACATATTGAACAACTGAGCTGGCTTGGCATCAGCAACAACAGTCTGGCGCGGCTGGCACCGCACATTACCGTGTTGCCGGTAGCCACCACTGTGAATCTGAACACCGCCAGCCCCGAGGTCTTGTCGGCGGTCATTGCGGGACTGGACATCAGCACCGCCCGCCAATGGGAGAGCGAGCGCAATACCAAGCCCTGGGAGAGTCTGGACGGCTTGCGCCAACGCATGGGTCCACTTGCACACAACCTGAACGACAAACGCCACAGCCTGAACACCCGCTATTTCCAAATCACCGGCCAGCTGCGGCTGGACAGCGTCACATTGGTCGAACGCTCGCTGGTGATGGGCGAAGGAATCGTCAGCAAAACGGTGTGGCGAGAGCGTCGCGCACTGCATGCAGAGCCAGGGTGCATTTCTACAATTTCTCCACCATGTTGATCATTTATTTATCGCCAGTGGCGCAGGATCAATGGGACTATGTCATCAGTTCAGACGGCGTCAACGTCAACCATTTTTCCCAAGCCCCTGCCAACCGTCTTCCCGCCGGTCATGGCGAAGTGGTGGCCGTGTTGCCGTGGCAGATGCTGTCCTGGCACAGGGTGCAATTACCGCCCGGCACCGGCTCGCGCAAAACAGCGGTGCTGCACAGTCTGCTGGAAGACAGCTTGCTGCAAGACCCGCAAGACACTTTGATCGTGACCGCGCCCGGCAGCGCTTCGTTGCTGCGTCAGGGCGGCAGCACGCTTGCTGCGGTGTGCAACAAATCCTGGCTGCGCCAGACGCTGGCACCGTTGCAGCAGGCCGGGCTGCAAATACACCGCCTGCTGCCCGAGTTCACTCCGGTGCCCGCAGGCGATACCGCGCGTCTTTTTTTGCTGAACAACAACGGCTGGCCTGAAGCCGTGCTGTGCGACGCCGCCAGCGTGTGGCTGCTGCCGTCTCCTTTGGTGCCGGCCTTGCAAGCAGCCGGTGAGCTGCAAGTGCTGGCCGAACCGGCGGCAGTCAGTCACAGCAAACGCTGGAGTGCGCAGCCGCCGGGCATTCAGACCACAGCGCAACGCCTGCTGCTGGCCACGCAATCCGGCTGGGACATGGCACAAGACGAGTGGGCGCAAAACCGACGACTGCGCGGCTGGCGCCGTTTGCAAAAAGCGGCACGCACACTCTGGTTTGCGCCGTCATGGCGCAGCGCCAGACGCGGTTTGCTGGCCTTGGTGATGGTGCAATTGCTGGGCTTGAATGTCTGGGCCTGGCAAGAGGAATCGCAATGGGCGCAGCGCCAGCAAACTCTGGTGCAACAGTTTCGCCAAAGCTTTCCGGCGGTGACCATGGTGATAGACCCGGTGCTGCAAATGCGCCGCGAGGTGCAAACGCTGCGCCAACAAGCCGGTCAACTGGATCACAGCGATCTGGAAAGCATGCTGCAGGCCCTGGCCGCGAACTGGCCTGAGGGCGCGACGCCGGAAATCCTGGACTACCAGCGCGGCGAATTGCGCTTAAGCGGTTTGGCAGACACCAGCCACACGCAACTGGTCGCACAAGATTGGTCAGCGTTCAACTACCAGTGGCAAATGCAAGGCCGGGTTGCGGTATTGCGCAGCGGGACCAAGCCATGAAGCTGAATTTTTTTCACGATTGGCTGGTACAACGCAGTCCGCGCGAACAAACCGGCATACGCGCAGGCTTGCTGTTAGTCAGCGTGTTGCTGGTTTGGCGAGTTGGCGTGGCGCCCGGCTTGCAAGTATGGACGCTAAGCGACAGCAAGCAAGCCGCTCTGGACCGCCAACTGGCCGAGATGCAAACTCTGCAACAAGAGGCCCAACGGCTGAGCGCGCAAACGCAAAACGGCCCCGACGCCGCCTTGCAGCTACTGACTGCAATGGCGGCAACGCTGGGGCCGAACACCCGGGTGAATCCGCAAGTCGACCAGGTCAGCATCGAATTCAAAGCCGCCTCGCCGCAGGCGCTGGTCGATTTCATCACTCAAGCGCGCACGCAGGCCCAATCGCGCACCTTGCAAGCGCATTGGCAATTTCGCCAAGGCCAATGGCAAGGTCAGTTGGTGCAATCACTGCCTGTCAAACGCTAAGCCCTTCATGCACACCACGCCCGGCGCATTCACCATAAGCAGACTGCTGTGGGCCTTGCTATGCGGCGGTCTGGCTGCGCTGCTGTGGTTTGCGCCGGCGCAATGGCTGGCGCAAGCGGTGCATCACCTGTCGCGCCAGCATGTGCAATTGCGCCAGGTGCGCGGCACGGTCTGGAACGGCAGCGCGCAATGGGTACTGGCTTCGGGCAGCGGCGGGCTCGAGGCGCTGGCTTTGCCGCAACGCGTGCATTGGCAACTGCGACCGCTGTGGAACGCCGGTGTGTCGCTTGACTTGCTGGCCGATTGCTGCACCTCCCAATCCGTGCAACTGCAATTGCACGCGGACTGGCAGGGCTTGACGCTGGCGCTGACCCGAGCTGATTCGGTTTGGCCAACGCAATGGCTGAGCGGTTTGGGTGCGCCGTTAAACAGCATGGATTTGCAAGGCCAGCTGGCGCTGCACAGCCGCGACATGCAAGCCCGCTGGTCCGGCGGCGAATGGCAACTGAGCGGCGAAGCCAGCCTGGAGTTGCGCGAACTCAGCTCCAGTTTGTCCACTCTCAAACCACTGGGCACTTATGTTTTGCAGTTGCAAGCCGGTACGACGCCGGTGTTGACACTGAATACCCGCGAAGGCAGCTTGCTGCTGCAAGGCCGGGGCAGTTGGCAAGCCGGTCGTTTCAGTTTTCTGGGTGAGGCGCAGGCCAAATCCGGCTACGAGAGCGCTCTGAATAACTTGCTGGGCGTGCTGGGGCAACGCGCGGGAGATAAAACCATTTTGAAACTGGGATGAATATGTTGCATGGACAAGCCCCTCTTTGTTGTCTGCTGGCCTCCCTGTTGTTCACAGCCTGGCCGGTGCTGGCCGCCGATAAAAACAAACCTGCGTCACGCTCTGACAAAACCAAAGCTGAAACAGACACCCCGATCACCCTGAACTTTGTCAACGCCGACATTGAAGCTGTGGCTCGCACGCTGGCGGGTTTGACCCGCCGCACGCTGGTGGTCGACCCGCGCGTCAAAGGGACGCTGTCGCTGACCACTGACAAGCCGGTGCCTGGGATGCTGGCATGGAACCAGTTTCTGGCGGTGCTGCGTCTGCAAGGGTTTGCGGTCATCGAAACCCAGGGCTTGTACAAACTGGTGCCAGAAGCCGAGGCCAAGCTGCAAGGCGGGCAAACCGCTGTAGTGCCTTCTACCGGCACACCGAACAACGCGCAGGTGATGACGCAAATCTTCAAGCTCAACCATGAGAACGCCAACAACCTGGTTGCCGTGCTGCGCCCGCTGATCAGCGCCAACAACACCATCAACGTCACCCCGGGCAGCAACGCGCTGGTGATCACCGACTATGCCGACAACCTGCAACGAATGGGTCGCATCATCGCCTCGCTGGACGTGGCCAACGCCACCGATGTGGAAGTCATTCCCTTGCAGCACACGCTGGCGGCAGACATGGCGGTGCTGCTGGGCAAACTGCTGGAAGGTGGTGCCGCCGGTGCCGCCGCTGCAGTACAAACCGACACCGGTTTCAAAACCAGCATACAGGCCGAACCGCGCAGCAACACCATTCTTTTGCGCAGCCCCAACCCGGCGCGGCAGGCGCAGGTGCGCAGCCTGATTGACAAGCTGGATCGCCCGTCCAGCGAACTGGCCGGCGGCAATATCCATGTGGTGTATTTGAAAAATGCCGATGCCACCAAATTGGCCAACACCTTGCGAGCCGCCATCGCTGCTAATGGCACGGCGGCCATAGCTGCCATTAGCAGCACACCTGGCGCGACTGCCCCCGGTACAGCCATCGGCCAGCCGACCACCGGCGGCCAGATTCAGGCCGACCCGTCCACCAATTCACTGGTCATCACCGCCGCCGAACCGCAGTTTCGCCAACTGCGGGCTGTCATCGATGCGCTGGACCAGCGACGCGCCCAGGTATTGGTGGAAAGCCTGATCGTCGAAGTCGATTCATCCAAAGAAGCGCAGTTCGGCATTCAGTGGCAAAACGCGGTCGGCAACTCGGGCGGCAATATCGCCGTGCTGGGCACCAACTTCGGTACCAACAACAACTTGCTGAGCATCAGCACCAGCAACGGTGCAACTTTGCCCGGCGCAGGTTTGAACATAGGCACGGCGCGCAACATCGGCGGCTCCACCGTCATGACCGCGCTGGCCAATTTTTTGCAATCCAACGGCGGCAGCAACATCTTGTCGCGGCCCTCATTGCTGACGCTGGACAACGAAGAGGCCAAGATCGTCGTCGGCCAAAACGTGTCAGCGCCGAGGTCTTGTCCAATGGCCGCTACCGCGACATGCAAGGCTTGCAAACCGAATCGCACAAGCCCGGCTCCGCGACGCTGCCGGTACCCAATGACCAGGTGTTGCCGCGTCTGCCGGACAACAACGACAAAGTGCAACCGGTCAAGCCGCAAACAACGCTCAAGCCGCTGCCGCTTGAAAAAGGCCGCTACCCGTCAAGTTGCAAGCCGTCAGCGCCACCCCCACAGCGATCAAAGGCGATATCGTGCTGTGGCAGGCGCGCGTGTTCAGCCGCACCGATCTGGTGGTGTGGACCCGCCAACTGGCCAGTCTGGTCGCCGCCGGTTTGCCGCTGGAACGCACGCTGAGCGCGCTTAGCGAAGACGCTGATACACCGGCTAAGCGCGATTTGCTGGCGCAAGTGCGCGCTGAGGTGAACGCCGGTGCGCCACTGGCGCAAGCGCTGGCCATGCACCCGCGCGAATTCAACACCTTGTATGTTGCAGTCATTGGATCGGGCGAACAAAGCGGCAGGCTGGCGCAGGTGCTGCTGCAACTGACCGCCGATCTGGAAGCAGCGCACCAGATGCGCTCCAAGCTGCTGGCCGCTTCGCTGTACCCGGCCATCGTCAGCGGCGTGGCGCTGTTGATCGTGATTTTTCTACTGGCTTATGTGGTACCGCAGGTGGCGCAGGTATTCACCAGCACGCAACGCAGCCTGCCCTGGCTGACGGTCGTCATGCTGACGCTCAGCAGTTGGGTGCAAGCGCTGTGGCTGTGGTTGCTGCTGGCTGGCGCGGCGGGTGCGGTGTTGCTGAAACTGGCCTTGCGCCAGCCAGTATTTCGCGAACAATTTGATGCCGCTTGGTTGCGCCTGCCGCTGCTCGGCCGACTTAGCCTAGGCTATAACGCCGCACGCTTTGCCGGCACCTTGGCCTTGCTGGTCGGCGCCGGTGTGCCTATGTTGAAAGCCTTGCAAACGGCGGCGCACACTTTGTCCAACACCGCTTTGCGGGCCAACGCCATGCAGGCGATTGAACTGGTGCGCGAAGGCGCGCCACTGGCCAGCGCCTTGTCGCAAAACAAACGCCTGCCGGGCTTGTTGTCCATGTTTGCCCGGCTCGGCGAGCAAACCGGTCAGTTGCCGCACATGCTGCAACACGCCGCCGACCATTTGTCCGAAGAAGTACAGCGCCGTGCTATGCAGTTGGCCACCATCCTCGAGCCTTTGCTGATTGTTACCATGGGGGCCGTGGTCATGCTGATCGTGTTGGCGGTCATGCTGCCCATTATTCAACTCAACCAGTTCGTGCGATGAAGGTAAACCATGGCAAGTACGTTGGACGGCAAATTGGTGGTGGCCATTTCCTCGCGGGCCTTGTTCAATTTTGAGGAAGAAAACCGCGTCTTCGAGCAAAACGACGACCGCGCTTATATGGAGTTGCAACTCGCACGCTTGGAGCAACCGGCCTTGCCCGGCGTGGCGTTTTCCTTGGTGAAAAAACTGCTGGCGTTTAACCAACCCGGCGACGCGCGGGTGGAGGTGGTGATTTTGTCGCGCAACGACCCGGTCAGCGGCCTGCGTGTCATGAAATCCGCCGCGCATTACGACCTGCCCATCATCCGCTGCACCTTCACACGCGGCGAAGCCCCGTGGCGCTATTTGCAGCCGCTCAAAGCCAATTTGTTTTTAAGCACCCACTTGAAAGACGTACGCGCCGCGCTGGACGCCGGTGTCCCCGCCGCTCAGGTCTACCCGCATTCGGCGCATGCGTCGGCAGCCCACCCTAACGAAGTGCGCATCGCCTTTGACGGCGACGCCGTGCTGTTCAGCGACGAGGCCGAACGTGTGTTCCAGTCGCAAGGACTCGATGCATTTCAACAGCATGAGAAAGACAAGGCAGCGCAACCGCTGTCGGCCGGTCCGTTCAAACCGCTGCTGGCCGCGCTGCACCGCTTACAGCAGGAAGGCACGCCGGCCATACGCATACGCACGGCACTGGTGACAGCACGCAGCGCCCCGGCACACGAACGCGCCATACGCACGCTGATGCAATGGAATATTCAGGTCGATGAAGCCATGTTTTTAGGCGGTTTGCCCAAGGGCGAGTTTTTGCGCGAATTCGAACCCGATTTCTTTTTTGACGACCAGACCGGTCACATCGAATCCGCCGCCCGGCACGTGCCTTCCGGCCACGTGGCCAGCGGCGTGCAAAATACCCTTTTGTCAGAAGATTGATGATTCATGCGATTGTTTGACCCTTTTATCGGCATGTGGCGCAAAACGCAGGCGCATTTAAGCAGCGTCTGGGCCTTGTCATTGCCTTATTTCCGCTCGGATGAGCGCTGGATGGCGCGCTTTTTACTGTTTATTTGTGTGGCGCTCAATCTGGGCCAGGTCTATGTGCTGGTGCTGCTGAATGACTGGAACCGGGTGTTTTACGACGCACTGCAAAACCACGACGAAGCCGTGTTTTGGGAACAACTAAAGGTGTTCGGCATGCTGGCCGGCGCGTTCATCGTGGTGGCGGTTTACCGTTTTTACCTGACCCAATTGCTGGAAATCAAATGGCGCGCTTGGATGACCCGCGACTTTTTGACGCGCTGGACCACACACCAGATTTTTTACCAGCTTGAGTTGCGCCAGTCGCTGGCTGGTCACGACGGACTCTACGGTTCTGATAACCCCGACCAGCGCATACAAGAGGACATACAACTGTTCACCACCAACACGGTAGAGCTCAACCTGGGGCTGTTGGACGCTTTGGTCACGCTGGGTAGTTTTGTCGGCATTTTGTGGCTGATGTCGGGCGGCTTCAGTTTTGTCATCGCTGACATCGAATTCACTATTCCCGGTTTCATGGTCTGGATGGCCTTGCTGTATTCGGTCGGGGGCAGCGTCATCGGGCATTTTCTGGGCCGACGCATGGCGACGCTTAATTTCCAGCAGCAACGCCTCGAAGCCAATTTCCGTCACCACTTGATGCGGGTGCGCGAATACAGCGAAGCCATTGCCATGGACCGCGGCGCGGAGTACGAGCGCCAGTCACTGCAACTGCGCTTCAAGAAAGTGCTGGACAATTTCCTGCAATTGCTGAAAGTGCAAAAACGCTTCACCTGGTTCAGTTCGGGTTACGGCCAGGCAGCGGTGGTGTTTCCTATTTTGGTGGCGGCGCCGCGTTACTTTGCCGGCTCCATTCAACTTGGCGAATTGATGCAAATCTCTTCTGCCTTCGGCCGGGTGCAAGACGCCATGAGCTGGATCATCAGTAATTACAGCAACTTGGCGGTCTGGACGGCCACCACCCAGCGTTTGAGCGTTTTTTCCAACCAAATGGAAACCTTGCGCGCTATCTCTTTTGCCGTGCAACAACCGTTGGGCGAAGACAGTCCCTCACCCGTGGCGCTGAAAACCTCTGCGCTGACCATCACTTTGCCTGACCGCACCGTGCTGCTCGACGATGTGGTGCTGAAAGTCAACCCGGGTGACTCGGTGTTGATTCGCGGTCCGTCCGGCAGCGGCAAATCCACCTTGCTACGGGTGCTGGCCGGTATCTGGCCCTATGTGCGCGGCTGGGATGACAAGCGCCAACCGCTGCCGATTTCTGCAGCGGTGGTGTTGCCGGACAATGCGGTGTTCATTCCGCAACGACCGTATTTCCCGGAGGGTACGCTTCGCAACGCCTTGCTGTACCCGCATGCCACCAACGAATTCACAGACGAACAAATGAAGCAGGCGCTGGAGCTCGCGCTGCTGCCGCAGTTGTGTTCGCAACTCGACAGCTTCGGGCAATGGAGCCAGCAACTCTCAGGCGGCGAAGCCCAGCGACTAGCCATGGCGCGGGTGTTTTTAAAGCAACCCAGCTGGGTGTTTGCAGATGAAGCCACCAGCGCGCTGGATGAGGCTTCCGAGAAAATCATTTACGAGCGATTGCTGCTGATGGTCATGCGCCAAAACGGTGCTTTGGTGTCTGTCGCTCACCGCCCCAGCGTGGCGGCTTACCACCAGCGCTTGTGGCAGCTGGTCAACGTCAACGAAGGAAGCATCAAGAGCCACGTGCTGCAAGTCAGCCATTGATTATTTAAAAAATCGCCAGACCGGGCTCAAGAAGTTTTACCAGTGGCCGATTCTTGTTGGGCGGGGGAACCAAGTTTCAGACCGTCCTCGCTCATAGTCCTGGTTTTAAGGGCGCGCCCTTGTGGCGCCGGGGACGGTCGCCTTTTTTTCCTGTCATGGCTTGAGTAAGCTGACGCAGATGGGTGCGCCGGCGCTTGCCTTTTCTCGCGATAGTCCTTGCGCCAACAGTCTGACTTTCATTCGGCATACACTGGGTTTTCCATTCTCAGCGCCAGCCTGCATGTCTACCCCCAAGCCCACCGCCTCGCCCCAATCTCTCAGCGGCCTGTTGCCGTTTGTCAAACCCTACAAAGGCCGCATCGCGTTGGCTGGCTTGTTCTTGTTGCTCGCCGCCGGTGCCACGCTGGCGTTTCCTTGGGCGCTTCGTCAGTTGATTGACCAGGGCTTGACCGGACCCGGTAGTGCCGAGCGGCTAGCCGGACAGTTCATGCAGTTGTTTGGTGTGGCGGCTTCGCTGGCTTTATTTTCAGCAGCACGTTTTTACACCGTCACTTGGCTGGGCGAACGCATCACCGCCGACGTGCGCAACGCGGTCTACGGCCATGTGCTGGAACAAAGCCCGGCGTTTTTCGAAACCACGCAAACCGGCGAAGTCTTGTCCCGCTTGTCTAACGACACGACCTTGGTGCAAACCGTGGTCGGTTCTTCTCTGTCCATGGGTTTGCGCAATTTGGTGATGGGCACCGGTGCGCTGCTCATGTTGGTGTGGAACCACCCGATGCTGATGCTGCAAGTCATTGGTTTATTGGTGCTGGTGGTGTGGCCGAGCATGACTTTGGGGAGACGCGTGCGCAAACTCTCGCGTGCCAGCCAAGACCGTGTGGCAGATGCCAGCGCCTTGGCCGCCGAGGTGTTGAACGCCATTCCCGTGGTGCAAAGCTATACCGCTGAACAACGCGAAGCCACGCGTTTTGTCGACTCCACCGAACAAGCCGTGAAAACCTCATTGCGCCGCGCATTGGCACGCTCTGTGTTGGTGGGCTTCATCATTCTGGCCAGCAGCGCGGCTTTGCTCTGGGGCTTGTACCAAGGGACCATGGCAGTGCGCGACGGCAGCATGAGCGCCGGTGAACTCGGCCAAACCGTGGTTTACGTGATTTTGTTGGCGAGTGCGTTCGCGGTGCTCGGCGAGGTGTATGGCGATTTGCTGCGCGCTGCCGGTGCCACCGAACGCTTGATGGAATTGCTGGGCACCCGCTCCGTGGTCAGTTCACCCGACCACCCCAAGCAAGCTGCATGGCCACAAAGCGGTTCATCGGTCTCATTGCAAAGCTTGGATTTTCATTACCCTTCGAGGCCGCAAACCCTGGCGCTGGCCGGACTCAGCGGCGAGATTCACCCGGGTCAAACCGTGGCCGTGGTTGGGCCCAGTGGTGCCGGCAAAACCACGTTGTTCGGTTTGCTGCTGCGTTTTTACGACCCTCAAGCCGGGCGTATTGTGCTCGATGGTGTGGCCATCAACGAAATGAGTTTGCATGGCTTGCGTGAACGCATAGGCATCGTGCCGCAAGAGCCGGTGATTTTTTCGGGCAGTGCCATAGACAACATCCGCTATGGCAAACCAGAGGCCAGCGATGACGAAGTGCTGGCCGCCGCCAAAGCCGCGTTCGCCGATGAGTTCATCGTGCAACTGCCGCAAGGCTACGACACGTTTCTCGGCGAAAAAGGTGTGCGCCTCTCGGGCGGGCAACGACAGCGCATCGCCATCGCCCGCGCCATGTTGAAAAACCCGCCGCTGTTGTTGCTGGACGAAGCCACCAGTGCACTGGACGCGCACAGCGAGCGCATGGTGCAAGCCGCGCTGGAGAAAGCCATGCAAGGCCGTACCACCTTGGTCATCGCACACCGGCTGGCCACCGTGCAACAAGCCGATGTGATTTGGGTGCTGGACCACGGACAGATGGTGGAACAAGGCACACACGCAGAGCTGGTGGCCAAAGGCGGTTTGTACGCCAGTTTGGCGGCGTTGCAGTTCAATCAGGCTTGAAGACCTAAACAGACACCATGAGTCTTGTTTGCGCCACCCCCGCTGACATCGATTCACGCAAAGCCGCGTGGCGTTTGCTGACCACCTTGCTGCTCATGCTGCTGGGCAACAGCGGCATGTACGCCGTGTCGGTGGTATTGCCTGCGGTGCAAACCGAGTTCGGCATCAGCCGCGCCGATGCATCCATTCCCTACACCTTGTGCATGTTGGGCTTTGGTTTCGGCGGCATGTGGTTGGGCCGTTGGGCGGATCGCTTCGGCATCGCCCGCGTGTTGGCCGTGGGCGCAGCCAGTGTGGCCGGTGGTTTTGTGTGGGCGGGGTTGTCGGGCGGCATCGTCGGATTTGCAATGGCACAAGGACTGCTCGGTTTGCTCGGAATTGCATCCACATTTGCGCCGCTGCTGGCCGACACCGGTCAATGGTGGAACAAGCGTCGCGGCATTGCCGTGGCGGTGTGTGCAAGTGGCAATTACTTGGCTGGCACCTTGTGGCCGCCTATCGCGCAATGGGGTGTGATGCACATAGGTTGGCGCAGCACCTACATTTGCATTGGCTTGTTTTGCGGCATAGGCATGGCATTGCTGGCCTTGCGCATGCGCGAGCGCCCGCCGCAACTGGCGCACGCACCGGTGAGTCACACCGGCGTGGTGGCTTCAGACAGGCCGTTCGGTTTGTCGGTGTCGCAAGCGCAATGGCTGCTGAGTCTGGCGGCGGTCGGTTGCTGTGTGGCCATGGCCATGCCCCAAGTGCATATCGTGGCCTATTGCAGCGACTTAGGTTTTGGCGCGGCACGCGGCGCGGAAATGCTGTCGCTGATGCTGGCCTGCGGCATCGTCAGCCGTTTGGTGTCCGGCGCGATTTGCGACCGCATCGGCGGCATACGCACTTTGTTGCTGGGCTCGGTGTTACAAGGCATTGCGCTGTTGATGTTTTTGCCGTTCGACGGGTTGGTGCCGCTGTACCTGGTGTCGGCGATGTTCGGTTTGTTCCAAGGCGGTATCGTGCCGTCTTACGCCATCATCGTGCGCGAACATTTTCCGGCGGCGAATGTGGGAGCCAGCACCGGCACCATCATCATGGCATCGCTGGTCGGCATGGCGCTCGGCGGTTGGTTGTCGGGCAAGATTTTTGACATCAGCGGTTCTTACCACGCAGCATTCATGAACGGCGTGGCTTGGAATGCTTTGAACATGATGATCGTGTTGTGGCTATACCGGCGGTGGAAAACGCATCAAGGCTTACGCGCCACAAACACATAGCGGTTCAGGCTGAAGAAATAACCGCCTGCGTCTGCCATGCTGCTCACATCGGCTTGCCAATCGGCCACCAGTTGCGGGCCGTAGTCCGGCAAACCGCTGACAAACGACGCGATGAAACCCATCATGCCGCCGCTGAAAGTATTGATGCTGTAGTGCATGTTCAACAGCGGAATCGTGTGCACTTGCACATCTGCAAAACCCGCGCGTTGCATGCGTTGAATCAAGGTACGCGGCAGTTGCGGGTGCGGAATATGCTGGCTCCAGCCTTGCATCATGCGGCGCATGCGCGCTTCATCGCGGCAAGCCCAAACACAAGACTCCCAATCGGTATCGACCAGCAACACCTGCGCGCCCGGCTTCATCACGCGCGCGAGTTCATGCAAAGCATTGTCAATATCGGCCACGTATTCATACACCTGCGTGGCCAGCGACACATCAAAGCTGGCATTTGCAAACGGCAGTTGCAACACATCGGCTTGGTGAAATTTCACGTGAGGCTGCGTACTGCATCGGCGCGCCGCCAAATGCAACATGGGTGGCGCGATATCAATCGCCTCCACATGACCAGCGTTGCCCACAGCCTGCGCCAATGCCAGACTGGTGAGGCCCGGGCCGCAGCCAATGTCCAAAGCGTTCATGCCGGGCTTGACATCTAACAGCTGAAATATTTGTTCACGCTGTTGCACCACATCCGGTGTGAGGTAAATTTTTTCTAAACGCTCTGCACCGGCCACATCAAATTGCGCCAGCGTGCTGTCTGTGTCTTTCATACATCCAACTCCAAATAACTTTCAAACACAGCCACATGCACTTGTGCAGCCTCTGCGCCTTGCGGCCACAAATGCGTGGCTTCAAAACGTACGTCGTAAGTAGGCTCGTCATCAGCGTGTAGGCCGTGACCATGCGCATCCGGAAATGGATAAGCCGGTGACTTGCTGATCACCACACCGTGTTTGCCGCGTATGTAACCGGGCATGCGCACATGACCGGACACGTGCTCGACGCGCACACGCACGAGATCGCCAGGCACAAAGGCCACGCGCTTGGCGTGGTTGCCACGACCCGGCGTTGAAGCCATAGCCAGTGGATACGCACCGCCTGCGAGTTGCTCTAACTCTTCACGCGTCACCAAACCTTTTTCCACACACAACGTGGCCAGACTGGTCAGCGAGCGTTCGTAATAACTGGCGCTCAGGTAATGCTGCGGTGTCATGCGCTCTATCGCGTGGCGGTATTCATCCATGTTGAACACACCGCTTTTCACCGCGAGGCTGTACAAGGCATTCGCCCGCACTTCCCAGTCCGCATGAAACACCGCAGCGTCGCGGCTGTGTATCACCGGGCCGAAACCTTGTTTACCACCCATGTCGTGCATGCCGTCCATGTGTCTTCCTTTAAATGAGGGCCACGCCAATCAGCGCGTCCTTGCTGATGAGTGCCGTGAGTTGCGCCACCGTCATGCCATCGGTGCCCGAAGGACGTTGCGGCATCACCATGTAACGCGTGTCCGCCGTTGTGTCCCAGACGCGGATTTGCGTTTGCGCGGGCAAGTCCAAACCCATTTCACGCAACACCGTGCGCGCTTCGCGCACCGCGCGAGAACGGTAAGCCAGGTCTTTGTACCAATCCGGCGGCAAGCCGATGATGGTGAACGCAGTGCATGAACACAGCGTGCAGCAAATCACGTTGTGTATGTCGGCGGTGTTTTCCAGCACAACGAAATGACGGTGGTGCGCCGGCATGCTCAAACCTGCTTCGCGTACCGCAGCAATGCCATCGGTTAACAGCAAGTGTTTGAATGCCGGGTCGGTCCATGCGCGAGCCACCAGTCCTGCCCCGTTGGCAGGCACCCAATGCTCGTGCGCGAGTTCATCAAATGTGTTTATGAATTCGGCAGGCTGCATGCCGTGGCGGTGCAGCACGGTTTGTATCGCGTCCAGCCGTTGTTCGATGCTGGCCATCGGTGTGGCGTCGGTGCTCATGTCAAAACCTTTCATGAATGACTGAGAATCATGTTAACGCCTCATACAACATTGCAATCACCATCGCCATGAGCCTGTCTTCCGTTCAAGCATTTTTTCAGTCACTGCAACTTGATATTCCTATTTTGGAAACCGAGGCCAACACCGCCACCGTCGCGCTAGCCGCAGCCGCGCATGGTGTGGAACCCGGGCGCATCGCCAAGACATTGGCGTTCCGCTTAAGTGATGGCCGCGATGTGTTGATCGTCGCTCGCGGCGATGCGCGCATAGACAACCTGAAATTTAAAAACGCATTAGGCAAAGGCAAGATGTTGTCGGCGGACATCGTGGCCGACATCACCGGCCACCCTGTTGGCGGCGTGTGTCCATTCGGCTTGGCGCAGCCGCTGCCCATTTATTTGGATGTGTCTTTAAAGGCTTATGACGAAGTGTTGCCTGCAGCGGGATCGGTTAACAGCGCGGTAAGGATATCGGTGGATATATTGGCGCAGGTGACGAATGGTGAGTGGGTGGATGTGTGTCAGGGCGTGGGCTCAACGCTTACGCCACCTTGACCTTGGTTTGTATCTCAACGCCTAAATAAGCCGCAATCGCCGCCAGCATGGCCGACACATGGCTGAGCGTGGGGTTAACGGCAGCGGACAACATGCGGTGCAGGCTTTTAGGGGGCTTGTCCATGTCGCGGGCGAGTTGCTCAAAACCGATGGACGCATTCACCAAATCACGCAACAACAACTTGGCCGTTTGCGGCTCACCTTGCAATAACAAGCTGGTGGCTTGCTGCAACAAAGCACGGGCGTAGGCGGGTTCGGATTGAACGCGGGCGGTGATGGTTTCAATGAATTCTCTGCTCATATTTGCGTGCTCACTCATTTATTCAAAAGGCCTCAATATAAAAGGTTTTGATTCTTAAAAATAGTATTTTTAAATTGATTTATTTTAGTTTTATAGCTATAAATTTGTATTACTATTCGGCCAGTTATTTAATGTTTAGTACTTGGCTGAATGACCCATCTCTTCTTCGAAAAACCCATTCTCAATTCCCCCTACGACTATCCAAGTCAACACTGGGAGTTGGATGAATCGGGCCAGCCAACGCAAAAAATCATCCCATCACGCAGGCGCGCTGAATTCATCACCCCCATTCCCAAACCCAAAAAGCACAAAGCCCAGCATGCACAGGCAGAGTTGGACATAGGCGAAGAGGTTTCCACCGAAGATCAGCAATACCACTCAACCATCATCAACGGTGTGCGCGCGGAGGTGGACAAATGGCGAACGATTTCTAACCCTAGCGACTGGGGTGTCACGCCCGAAACCGCGCGCTTGCTTCAACACTGGCGGTATCATGCTTTCAGCGGTGTGCGCCCATTCTTTTGCCAAGTCGAAGCGATAGAGACCGCCATCTGGTTGATGGAGGTCGCGCCCCACAAAGGCAAAGCAGCGCAAAAGTTTGTAGAACATTTGCAAAACGCCAATGAAGATGCCAACCCCGGCATCATGCGATTGGCATTGAAGCTGGCCACCGGTGCAGGCAAAACCACCGTCATGGCCATGCTCATCGCCTGGCAAACCATCAACGCCGTGCGGCATCCGTCCAGCAAAAAATACACCCGCGGCTTTTTGTTGGTGGCTCCGGGCCTGACCATCAAAGACCGGCTGCGCGTTTTATTGCCCAACGATGTGGACAGCTATTACAAAACACGCGAGCTCATTCCCAGCGACATGATGGGCGAGTTGGAGAAATGCAAGATAGTCATCACCAACTACCACGCGTTCAAGTTACGCGAGCGCATAGACATTTCCAAAGGCGGGCGTCAGTTGCTGCAAGGCCGTGGTGGCGAGGCGCTAGACACCTTGGAAACCGAAGGCCAGATGATTCAACGCGTCATGCCCGAACTGATGGGCTTGAAAAATGTCATGGTCATCAACGACGAGGCGCACCACTGCTACCAGGAAAAACCCCTCAAGTTCGAAGACCTGGAAGACCTCAAAGGCGACGATAAAAAAGAAGCCGAAGAAAACAACGAAGCCGCCCGCTTGTGGATCAACGGCATCAAAGCCGTGCAACGCCAATTGGGCTTGAACCGCGTCATCGACCTGTCAGCCACACCCTTTTTCTTGCGTGGCTCTGGCTACGTCGAAGGCACCTTGTTTCCTTGGACCATGAGCGACTTTTCGCTCATGGATGCGATTGAATGCGGCATTGTCAAACTGCCTCGCGTACCCGTGGCTGACAACATACCCGGCGCTGAGGTGCCTATCTTTCGCAACCTGTGGGCCAACATCAGCAAAGACATGCCCAAAAAAGGGCGCGGTAAAGCCCAAGGCCTAGACCCACTGAAGTTGCCCACCAAACTTCAAACTGCGCTGTCAGCCCTATACGGCCATTACGAAAAGACTTTTGCCCTTTGGCAAATCGAGGGTTTGCGCGTGCCGCCCTGCTTCATCGTGGTGTGTAGGTAAATGGCAAAAAAGCGATGACTTACCAACTGAGATACGGTACGCGCGAATTGATCCATTGACATCGAATCGCCCAGCAAAGGACCATGAAAAATTTTCCATTTTATTTGAAGGAAGGAACTACCCACCTGCAGCTGGAAGAACATGGTCCACGACCGAAGATGGGCTTGGCCGACTCAATCGAGCCAGTCGAATTTACTCAACCGGAAATCAACTGTGTTACGTTCGTTGCCACAACGATTTTCCAGCTACTGTTCTAGGAAATTTATGGGATGACGTAGCAGGAAAAACTGCAAAAATTTATGTGGTTCAAACATTTGAACGCATTGTCGAACGCTGCATGTTGATGACCACCGACCCCGGCGACCTCGTGCTCGACCCGACATGTGGCAGTGGAACAAGTGCTTACGTCGCCGAACAATGGGGCCGCCGCTGGATCACCATCGACACCTCTCGCGTCGCATTGGCTTTGGCCCGTGCCCGCATCATGGGCGCACGTTATCCGTTCTACCTGCTGGCCGACAGCAAAGAAGGACAAGCCAAAGAAGCCGAAGTCACGCGCACCGCGCCCAAGACCTCGCCCACTTACGGCAATATCCGGCAGGGCTTTGTATACGAGCGCGTGCCGCACATCACGCTCAAGAGCATTGCCAACAACGCCGAGATTGACGTCATCTACGACCAGCACCAAGCCTTGCTGGAACCGCTGCGCCTAGCGTTGAACAAGGCTTTAAAAACGCAATGGCATGAATGGGAAATTCCCCGCGATGCTGATACTAAGTGGAGCGAAGCCGCCAAGAAATTACACGCGGATTGGTGGAAGCAACGCATAGCCCGCCAGCAAGCCATAGACGCGTCCATCGCGGCCAAAGCCGAGTTTGAATACCTGTACGACCGGCCTTATGAAGACAAAAAGAAGGTGCGCGTGGCAGGCCCCTTCACCGTGGAGAGCCTGCTGCCCCACCGCGTGCTGGGCGTGGACGAAGACGACAACTTGATAGACCCGGCGGTGCAAGAGCCGGGCACTACGTACGAGCGCAACTTTGCGCAAATCATCTTGGACAACCTGCGCACCGCAGGCGTGCAACAAGCGCACAAAACGGACAAGATCAACTTCACCTCGCTCACGCCATGGCCCGGCGAGTACGTGTGCGCCGAAGGCCGCTACATGGAGGGTGCGGACGCAGAGGGCAATGGCGGCACCGAAAAACGCGCAGGCATTTTCATCGGCCCTGAGTTCGGCACCGTCAGCCGCCCCGACCTGGTGAGCGCGGCTCGCGAAGCGGGGGACGGCGGTTTTGATGTGCTGATCGCCTGCGCTTTCAACTACGACGCACACAGCAGTGACTTTGCCAAGCTGGGACGCTTGCCTGTGCTCAAAGCCCGCATGAACGCCGACCTGCACATGGCAGAGGACTTGAAGAACACCGGCAAAGGCAATTTGTTTGTGATCTTTGGCGAGCCGGACATAGACATCACCACGGTGGGCGAGCAATTGCAAGTCAAGGTCAACGGCGTGGACGTGTTCCACCCCAACACCGGCGAAGTGCGCAGCGACGGTGCCGACGGCATCGCCTGCTGGTTCATCGACACCGATTACAACGAAGAAAGCTTCTTCGTGCGCCATGCCTATTTCCTCGGCGCGAACGACCCCTACAAATCCCTGAAGACCACGCTCAAAGCAGAGATCAACCAAGAGGCGTGGGAGTCGCTGAACAGCGATACGTCAAGGGCGTTTGATAAACCGAAGTCTGGGAGAATCGCAGTTAAAGTGATCAATCACCTTGGGGATGAGGTGATGAAAGTGTTTAGGGTTGTGTAAGGAGCTGTCATGGCAATGATTGAAGGTTTCAGGGTTCAGAACTACCGGGCTCTGCGAGATGTGACGTTGGGCAAGCTTTCAACCGATAAAGGTAGCGAGGCATTGACTCCCTTTACGGTAGTCATTGGCAAAAACGGCTCGGGGAAAAGTACCCTTTTCGATGCATTTGGCTTTGTTGCAGATTGTCTCAATCGTGATGTCGAAACCGCCTGTGATGATCCGCGCCGTGGCGGTTTTGAGCGTATGCGCTCCATGGGAACTGAAGATCCGATTAAATTTGAGATTTACTACCGCGAAGCACCGAACGAGCGACCGATCACCTACAAGCTTGAAATTCAGTTAGACAAGCATGGCAGGCCGTATGTCGAATCGGAGTTTCTCGGGCAGCGGCGGCTGGGGCAACAATACGGCAGACCACACCCATTCTTGCGACTCAAACGCGGTAAAGGAAAAGCTTGGGCTGGCAATGAGGCGGTTCAAGGTGAGGGGGACGAAGAACCCACCATTCAAGTTGATGTGAAGTTGACTGACCCAAGGCAACTGGGAATTGCCACGTTGGGAACGCTCAAGGAGCATCCCCGTATTAAACGGTTTCGTGACTTCTTGAAAGGCTGGTATCTCTCCTACTTCCATCCAGACGCTGCCAGGACAGTTCCACCCGCAGGCGCGCAAAAGCACCTCAACATCCACGGCGACAATATCGGAAACGTAGTGCAATACATGCAGCGTGAACAAGGTGCGCGCTTCAAGCACGTGCTCAGGCGCATCGCCGAAAAAATTCCGGGCATACAGTCGATTGAGGCGGAGCCGACTATCGACAAGCGCCTTGCACTCAAGTTCAACGATGGCGCATTTCAGGATTCCTTTTACGCAGGACAAATGTCAGATGGCACCCTTAAGGTGTTTGCCTATCTGCTACTGATGGAAGATCCTGATCCACCGCCATTTATCGGCATTGAGGAACCCGAAAACGGTCTCTATCACAAGCTTCTGGATTCACTGGCCAGTGAACTTCGATCACACGCCACAGGCAAGCGAAATGCATCGCAAGTTTTTGTAACTACTCATCAGCCTTACTTCGTGGACGCACTGGAACCCAGTGAGGTTTGGGTGCTCAAAAAGAGAGGTGATGGCTTTTCGCAGATCCAGCGCGTTTCAGACATCGTCTTGGTTCAGAACATGGTGGATCAAGGCTTGCCCTTAGGTGGTCTCTGGTACAGCGACTATTTGGACTCGGAGTGAGTCATGCATATTGAAGTATTGGTGGAAGACAGTTCCGGCGCAGCTTTGATGGAGCAACTTATTCCGAAGCTTCTCAAGCCGTCAACATACACCTATACCTTCAAAGTACATGGGTACGGAGGTATTGGGCATATTCCAAAGAACATGAAGCGCACGACAGATGCATACAAAAAAACCTTGCTCGATAAGCTGCCTGCAATGCTTCTAGGCTATGCGCAGACGCCAGGCTATGACGCGGTGATCGTGCTTGTGGACACGGACAATCGGAATCCCGTTGACTTCCGGCGCGACTTAGAAGTCATGTACAAGCGATTGGCAAAAGCACCAAAAACAGCTTTTTGCATGGCCACAGAAGAAGTCGAAGCTTGGTATCTGGGTGATCGCAAGGCACTGCTGACCGCCTACCCGAGGGCAAACAACAAAATATTGAAGAGATACAAGCAAGACTCAGTTTGCGGAACCTGGGAATTACTGGCAGAGGCTCTGGTCAAAGGTGGTGCAGAGGCACTTAAAAAAGAAGGTTTTCACAGCATTGGTGCATTCAAGCATGAGTGTGCCGCGCAAATCACCCCACACATGGAGCCAAGGAACAACCTCTCACCCAGTTTCAAAGATACAGAGGCCAGAGTGCAAGCATTGGTCGATTAAAACTGCCCATGCAATTTAGCAATTCCGACACCTTCACCGACAGCTCACACGGCTGACCGCCAACGAGCAAAAGTCAGTCAAGATGACTGCCTTCGATTTGCAGCAAAACTTGGCCAATCCGGGTAAGCAGATGCACCGCATTGACAAGGCCAAGGCCAAGGCCAAGCATTTTTAGTCTGTCCACGTAGGGATCGATTTACGTCTCATCGTTCACAAGTTACGCCTGTATCTGAGTTTGGGTTGCGAGCCCCGTCTTGAACGCGCTGGCAAATGGCTTGCTACCCGCCATTGCTGACAAACTGCGAAACGATCAATGCCTGTATCTGCCTGACTGATTTTTTTTAATTCATTGGTTTGTAAGCCGGTTTATCCACAAACTGCCTCTATATATGTAACGCCTATACCCATCGTCTATTTAAATCACGCCAATCACCAACATCATGTCTCTGTCGACCGCGCGCATTTTTTCAACTTCCAGTAGACCAAAGGTTTCGCCGACTTTGCTGCGTGGCAAAGTGGACAATTTGTCCACCATCACTTGTGATGTTTGTCGCAATCCATTCTCGGCTGAAGGTTCCACGGTAACCCTGAATTCAGCTGTGCGCAGATTGCTGCTTACTGGGCACAGCACCAGGCTGTCCAATTCGTTTAGCAAATCGTTTTGAATGACAAGTGCTGGGCGAGGTTTGCCATAGTCAACTGGCAAAGATACCGTGAAAAGGCCGCCACGTTTCGTCATTGCCAACCCTCAATGAGGCCAACAGCTTCTGTAGTCATACCCAGCACGTCGGTTTCTGCCGGGTCTTCTTTCAAAGCAAGACATTGCAATCGCAATGCGTCGGCATAGCTTTGCGACCGCGTATCGGGCACCCAAAATTGCACAGGTCTGAGTCCCGCGGCCCGCATGCGTTCTCTAGAGCGAGCCACTTTGAGTGCAGATTTATTGAGGTTCGACATGAAAGACTCCTTTTCAAGCTAGGCAAGCCCGGTAAAACGTTACCTATGCTCATGGCTTTACGCAAGCAATTCAAAGAGGGTAAACCTTTATTTCAACCGTATCTCAACCGTCTTCCCCACCGCCCTAGCCGCTTTAATGAGCGTATCCAATTGAATAGATAAATTGTTAGGGTCAAGCACACGGTCAAGTTGCGAACGGCTCGTCACCATGCGCTGTGCCATAGCCACTTTGCTGATGTTTCCGGCTTGCATGGCATCACTCAGTTGCTCGGCCAATGCACGCTTTAAGGCGCGGGCTTGCACTGCTTCATACATGCCATCTTCAATCAAGAAGTCATCAAAGCTGCTTCCCGAGT
Organism: Comamonadaceae bacterium; assembly: GCA_947456305.1. GTDB lineage: Bacteria > Pseudomonadota > Gammaproteobacteria > Burkholderiales > Burkholderiaceae_C > Limnohabitans. The sequence continues at coordinate 46,739 of CANGPN010000009.1, forward strand.
GTTTGTTGGGTTTAGTTGTTTTGCGTGAGTTTGTTTGTTTCAAGGCAGAGTCTCAATGCGTTTTTTGAAGTGTACTTTTAAAGGTACAAATCACGCAAGCCACACGCCCTCAATAAGTCTCCAACTGCAACCTGCCCTCTTGCTTCAATCTCTCGGCAACAGAAGCCCAATCCAAACCTGCGCCCACAGCAATGTCGTGCAAGGCCTGCAACACGCCTTCTTCCATGCTCTTCAAACCGCAGACATAAAAATGCGTTTGCGGGTCTTGCAGCAAAGTCGCCAGTTCGGTGGACGCGTCGCGCATCGCGTCTTGCACATAGCGTTTGGGCGCGCCGGGTGTGCGTGAAAACGCAAAGTGGATATCGATGAAATCTTTGGGCAGTTTTTGCAACGGCCCGAAGTAGGGCAACTCTTGTTGGGTGCGCGCGCCGAAAAACAGCATCAGCTTGCCGCCTTGAAATTTGCCGTTCGCTTGTATGCGTCTGCGCCACTCGGTCATGCCGCGCATGGGCGCGCTGCCGGTGCCGGTGCAAATCATCACCAGGTGGCTGCCGGGGTGGTTGGGCATCAAAAAACTGCTGCCGAACGGACCTATCACTTGAACGCTGTCGCCGGTTTTCAAATCGCACAAATAGTTGGACGCCACGCCTTTGACGGCTTGACCTTGGTGGTCTTGCACCACGCGTTTCACTGTGAGCGACAAGTTGTTGTATCCGGCGCGCTCGCCGTTGCGCGGGCTGGCCACAGAGTATTGGCGCGCATGGTGCGGCTTGCCGTTGGCATCCACGCCGGGCGGCACGATGCCTACCGATTGACCTTCAAGCACAGGAAACGGCATGCTGCCAAAGTCCAGCACGATGTGATGTGTTTCGTTGTCTGTGCCCGCTTCATTCACTTGCATATTGCCGACCACCGTCGCGGTGATGGGCGACTTGGAGCCGTGCAAATTCGTGTACGGATGCGCGGCAGACCAAGGCGGCACAACAGCGCCCATGGCTGCGGTATTGAGCGCGGGCGCAGCGGTACTGGTGGTTGGCACGGACGTGGCCAATGTTTCAAACGCGGTGCTGCCTGAAACTTGCGAAGTGGCTGGCAATGCATCCACCGCTTGCGCGGCGGGCAATTCGTCCCATGACAACTGCTCCTCTAATGTGTAAGCCTTGCTGCGCAACACTGGTAACCAATGGTCAATCGAGCCTGTGGGACAAGGCGGCACGCAAGCCATGCAGTGGTTGCATTTGTCGGGGTCGACAACGTAGTTGCGGCTGTCATGTGTGACTGCGCCGACGGGACAGGTAGCTTCGCAGGTGTTGCAGCGTATGCACACTTCAGGGTCGATCACGTGTTGCTGTAGCAGTTCGGCGGTGTCTGTACTCATGGCTTTGTTTCTTGGTGACGTTGTAGTGATTGTGTCTGCAAATGCTTGGGGCTTTGTTTATCAGTTGTTTACTGAGTGATTGTTTTGTTCTTCGTGGCGGTTTGTGATGAGCCCAAGGCCATACAGGCCGGGGCCGGGTTCCTCATGCGCAAGCTTGAAATCGTCACCCGGCCCCGGCCTGCATGTCCTCTGCGAAGTTGCGCTCTGTGTTTACGGTGCATCCCAAGCTGAAACGGCAGTGAAAGTGCATTTTCCCATTCGAGGACATGCTTAACATGCCATACGCAGCGCGGTGGCAGCGGCAGGCGGGGTAACGATTTCAAGCTTGCGCATGAGGAACCCCGCCTGCCGTTGCCGTCAAGCGAGCTCAGCACTTAAGCACATGACGACACAAAACTCGTTGCCGCCAAGCGAGCTCAGCACTTGAGCCAGTCACCACACAAACTTCACTGCCTCGACATCAGTTCAGCAAAAGCAAAACCTTGCACGCAAATAACGCAGTTCACAGCACAGTGGCAGCGGCAGGCGGGGTGACGATTTCAAGCTTGCGCATGAGGAGCCCCGCCTGTCGTTGCCGCCAAGCGGGTTCAGCACTTAAGCACATGACGACACAAAACTCGTTGCCGACGCGCGGGTTCAGCCCTCAAGCGGCAATCAGTTGAAACGAACGTACTCGAAATCAACCGGCTGACGATTGATACCAATCGCAGGTGGCGCAATCCAGTTCGCAAACTTGCCCGGCTCAGCCACACGCCCCATCAGACTTTGTACAAACGCACGGTCTTCAGCCGTCGGCAACCATTCGCCCACTTTGGCATTCCATTCGTTGTCGGACACCACGCGGCCATCCGGTGACACCTTGGCGCCGGACAAAGCGCCGATGTTGCGGTGAAACGCTTTGTGCGGCACGCTCAAACGGTGCGGCAAACCGGCTTTCTCAATCACACGGTTCCAACGATCCACACCACCGACAGAGTCTTTGATGTAGTCGTCGCGCAGCACTTCGTTCAACGCATTCAGCATAGGCACTTCTTTTTCTTGCAACTGCCCGTTGACCACGTGCAGCACCTTGTACGTCTGGCCGCGCAACATATGGTCGTCGTCGCGCTTGGTTTCTTCATAGCGACCTTTGATGCCTGTCGAATAAAACGTGGCCGCGTTGCTGGACTCGTCCGCGCCAAACAAGTCGATGGTCACGCTGAAGTGGAAATTCAGGTAACGCTGAATCGTCGGTAAATCGATCACGCCTGCTGCGCGCAGTTTGCCCACGTCGTCGGTCTTCAATTCATTCATGGCGGCGCAGGTGCGCTGAATCACGCGGCTGATGCCGGACTCGCCGACAAACATGTGGTGTGCTTCTTCGGTCAGCATGAACTTGGTGGTGCGCGCCAACGGGTCGAAACTGCTTTCCGCCAAAGCGCACAACTGAAACTTGCCATCACGGTCGGTGAAATAAGTGAACATGAAGAAGCTCAGCCAATCCGGTGTCTCTTCGTTGAAGGCTTGCAAAATGCGCGGGTTGTCTTCCTGACCGCTGCGACGCTCAAGCAGCGCCTCGGCTTCTTCGCGGCCATCGCGGCCGAAATGCTTGTGCAGCAAATACACCATGGCCCACAGGTGACGGCCTTCTTCCACGTTGATCTGAAACAGATTGCGCAAGTCGTACATGCTAGGGGCGGTCTTGCCCAAGTGACGCTGCTGCTCGACAGACGCAGGCTCTGTGTCGCCTTGCGTGACGATGATGCGGCGCAAGTTCGCACGGTGTTCGCCAGGCACGTCTTGCCAAGCCTTCTCGCCTTTGTGGTCGCCGAAGTGAATCGTGCGATCCGCTTCGCCCTGGTTCAAGAAAATGCCCCAACGGTAGTCGCGCATCTTCACGTGGCCGAATTGCGCCCAGCCTTGCGGGTCGACGCTGACAGCGGTGCGCAAATACACCTCGTTGTCGGTCGTGCCTTCGGGGCCCATGTCGTCCCACCAGTTGATGAAGTTGGGCTGCCATTGCTCCAAGGCGCGCTGCAATGTGCGGTCGCTGCCCAGGTCCACGTTGTTCGGGATTTTTTCGCTGTAGTTGATGGCTGACATGGGTACTCCAGAGTGTTTAAAAGTGAAAAAAATAATTGGGGTCAGACCCCGATTAATCCTTGATTAAAAGCGAAGGGAATTAATTGGAGTCTGACCCCGATTAAAGACCCTAATGAATCAGACGCGGTTCATGTCAAAAGCGGCTTTCTCGCCTTTGCCGTACACCTTTAACGCGCCCTTGTCACCGACCGCATTCGGCCGGTTGAAGATCCAGTTCTGCCAAGCCGACAAGCGGCCGAAGATGCGTGTTTCCATGGACTCTTTCTGGCTGAAGCGCAGGTTGGCTTCCAAGCCGGTGAGTGAGTCGGGCGACATGGCGGCGCGTTCTTCGATGGCGATGCGCAATTCATCCGCCCAGTCAATGTCATCCGGCGCAGCGGTGACCAAACCCAGCACCAAGGCTTTGTCTGCGTCCAACGCTTGACCAACTACCGCACGCACGGCTTCCATTGGCGCAGTCTCTTCGTAAAAACGGCGCTGCAAACGCGACTGGTGGTTCACCATGGGGAACACGCCGAAATTCACGTCACTCAAAGCAATGTGGGGCGCGGTGTCAGGCGCATCCGGCAATGCCAACATGTAAGCGCGATCTGCAGCAAAAGCCAGTTCAGCCAATGTGCCTGCAAAGCATGAGCCTTCATCAATCAAGGCAAACATGGAACGTGAAGACACATCCAAACGCGCCAACGTGCGGCGCAACAAACCTGTGGTTTCTTTCACCAGCCAATGGTCTTGATGCTGCATCAACACCGCATCTGATTGCAATGCCAGTTTGGCGTCGCCTTGTGTACGCAGCAGCCAAGTGCCGATGTCGAGTTCGTTGGTGCGCAAACTCAAAATTGCGTCGTCCAATTCGCGCGCCATTTGCAACGGGTACCAACTGTCACCGGCTGCTTGAATCTCAGACACATCACTCAACACTTTGCCTACAGGTGCTGAGACGCAAATAGTGGCCGTGCGTTTTTCGCGGTCGATATCGACTTTCACATAGGTGTAGTGCAAGCTGTCGGCTGTTACTGTTTTGTTCAAAGGATGAAGCTTCACGCCCTGGCCTTTTGCAGCAGCGCCTGATCGTTGGCTGCTTGCTGCGAGTTGCGCGGCACGTTCAGACACAGCTGTCGTGAATTGCGCGGGTTTGGCAATCGCATCGACCAAACGCCAATCAACGGCACGCTGACCGCGCACGCCTTCCACACTGGTGCAAAAAATGTCCGCATGGTCGTGACGCACATGGCGCTTGTCGGTGACGCGGGTCAAACCGCCGGTGCCGGGCAACACGCCAAGCAATGGCACTTCAGGCAATGACACGCTGCTGGAGCGGTCGTCGACCAGCAATATCTCGTCACACGCCAAGGCCAACTCGTAGCCGCCACCGGCACACGCGCCATTCACGGCGGCCAGAAATTTCAATCCGCCGTGTCGGCTGCTGTCTTCCAAACCATTGCGTGTTTCATTGGTGAATTTGCAAAAGTTAACCTTCCATGCATGGGTAGATAAACCCAACATGAAGATGTTCGCGCCCGAGCAAAAAATGCGGTCTTTCAAGCTGGTGACCACCACGGCTTTCACCTCAGGGTGCTCAAAGCGCAAACGTTGCACCGCGTCGTTCAATTCAATGTCCACGCCCAAGTCATATGAATTGAGTTTGAGTTTGTAGCCAGGCAGGATGCCGCCGTCTTCTTGTATGTCAAGCGACAAGGTGGCAATCTCGCCATCCACGGTGAAAGACCAGTGGCGGTAGTGTTCGGGGCTGGTCTGGTAATTGACAGAAAAATCGGTCATGGCATTTCCTTGGGTTGTACGCTCAGGCACATCGGTTCAACTGGCGAAGGTGTGCATGATCTTGCATAAAGTTTCTAACTTAATGCAATATATTGCAACTACACTAGGGTTTGGCAATATTTTTTGAGCGCCTGAAAGCAGTCTTCTTGCGATTGAGCGCTGGTGTTCAACTGCCAGTCTGCGCGGGCGTAAGACGGGCTGCGGTCTTGCAGAATCCGGCGCAAATCGCCCATGGCCTCAGGGCTGGCCGCCATCGGCCGGGTGTCACCCTGTGCCACCACCCGCGCCATGTGGTCTTCGGGGGTGGCTTGCAGCCAAACGGTGAAACACTGCGCCAGCAGCAACTGAAAACTCGCCTCATCAGACACCAGACCGCCGGGCGTGGCCAGCACCAAGTGAGAGTGTTGGGCCAGGCTGTCTTCCAAGGCGCGGCGCTCGTAGCGCCGGTAGGCCTGGGGCCCGTACAAACCATGGATTTCGCTGATGCTGCAACCGGCGAGGGTTTCGATGACTCGGCTGACTTCGACAAACACAAAGCCGAGTTCGCGCGCCAACCGCTGGCCCAGCGTGGATTTACCGGCACCGCGCAGGCCGATGAGCGCAATATGCTGATGACGCGACTTAACGCTGACGGCCTCTTCCAAAATCAGGCTGGCCAGGCCGCACTGCAAGGCCTTGGCCACCTGCAACAGCACCAGCACCGAGGCGTTGCCGGTACCTGCCTCCAGGTTGGCCCAATGCCGCTCAGACACCTGAGCCCGGGCGGCGGCGGCCTTGCGCGTGAGTCCGCGACGCGAGCGCAAAGCACGCACACGCTCGCCCAGCGCGGTCAAATAAGGATGCCGTTCTTCGGCAGATTCAGGTAAAGCCATGTATGCACTTTAATGCATTACGGCTGGCTTGCCAATCAGGTGTTTGCCGACACCTTGATGGTGGGGAATTTGGACGAGAAGTCCTTGGCCTTGGCTGCCACTTTGACCGCCAGTTGACGAGCCACGGCTTTGTAAATACCGGTCACTTCGCCATCGGGCTCTGCCACCACGCTGGGTAAACCGCTGTCAGCTTGCACACGAATGGCCATGCTCAAAGGCAAGGCACCCAAATAGGCCATGCCTTCGGCCTGCGCCATTTTTTTACCACCCTCGACACCAAAGATATGCTCCGCATGGCCGCACTGGCTGCACACATGCACCGCCATGTTTTCCACAATGCCCAAAATCGGCACGCCGACTTTTTGGAACATGCGTATGCCTTTCATGGCATCAATCAAAGCAATGTCTTGCGGTGTGGTGACGATGACCGCGCCGGTCAGTGGCACACGTTGGCTCAGCGTCAACTGAATATCGCCGGTGCCCGGCGGCATGTCCACAATCAAATAATCTAAATCGCGCCAATTGGTTTGACGCAGCAATTGCTCTAGGGCTTGGGTGGCCATGGGGCCGCGCCACACCATGGCCTGGTCTTGAGCCACCAGAAAACCGATGGACATGACTTGCACGCCGTGGGCCTCTAACGGTTGCATGGTTTTGCCATCCTCACTTTCGGGCCTGCCGGACAAACCCATCATCATCGGTTGGCTGGGGCCGTAAATATCCGCGTCCAGCAAACCCACGCTCGCACCTTCGGCGGCCAGCGCCAGCGCCAAATTGGCAGCGGTGGTGGATTTGCCCACGCCGCCTTTGCCAGAAGCCACAGCAATGATGTTTTTCACCTGCGGCAACAATGCCACGCCGGGCTGCGCCGCATGCGCCACCACTTGGCTGCTCACCTGAACTTTGACAGAGGACACGCCCGGCACTTGCGACACGAGGTGTTCGAGTTGCTGCTGAAACGATGCCCACAAACTTTTGGCCGGGTAGCCCAGCACCAGATCGAAACTGACTGCGCCGTCTTTGATGCTGAGGTTTTTGATCGCTTTCGCGGCAACGAAATCCTGGCCTGTCAGCGGGTCCGCGAAACTTTGTAGCGCGAGGGTGATGTCTTGTTCGGTCACGGCCATAAATACTCCAGCACTTTCTATGCGAAAAGCGGCTAGTCTAGCCAAGCGTGTCCGGCTATTGCGCACGCAGCGCATAAGACCGCTTCCATGACACAGGTCTGCGCTTTGCCCGTTCACGCGACACTACACACAGCGCGCCGCATAAAATCGCCGTTTCCCTTGCATAGATATACCTACTTATGAGCCAGCGTCGCCTGTTTGTCACTACCGCCCTGCCCTATGCCAACGGCAATTTCCACATCGGCCACATGATGGAATACATACAAGCGGACATTTGGGTGCGGTTCCAGCGCATGCAGGGGCACGCGGTCAATTTTGTGTGCGCCGACGACACACACGGCGCGCCCATCATGATCGCCGCTGAAAAAGCGGGCATCACACCGCAACAGTTTGTGGCCAATATCGCCGCCGGACGCGCGCAGTATTTGGACGGTTTTCACATCAGCTTTGACAACTGGCATTCCACCGATGCGCCTGAAAACCACGCGTTGGCGCAACAGATATACCGCGATTTGCGCGACCTCTCGGCCGACCAAGGCGGCACGCTGATTGAGCGCAAAACCATTGAGCAGTTTTTCGACCCGGAGAAAAACATGTTTTTGCCGGACCGCTTCATCAAAGGCGAATGCCCTAAATGCGGTGCCAAAGACCAGTACGGCGACAACTGCGAAAACTGCGGCGCTGTGTATGCGCCCACCGATTTGAAAAACCCGTACTCGGGCTTGAGCGGTGCCACGCCGGTGTTGAAGCAGGCCGAGCATTTTTTCTTTAAGTTGTCTGACCCGCGATGCGTGGAGTTTTTGCAAGACTGGACGCAAAACGGCACACACTTGCAACCCGAGGTCGCGAACAAGGTGAAGGAATGGTTCAGCGTGCGCACCAACCCGGACGGCTCGACCAGCGAGGGTTTGGGCGACTGGGACATCAGCCGCGACGCGCCTTACTTCGGCATTGAAATACCTGACGCGCCCGGCAAATATTTTTATGTCTGGCTGGACGCACCCATCGGCTATTTGGCATCGCTGAAAAACCTGTTGGATAAACGCGGTGAAAGTTATGACGGCTACATCACCTCGCCAGACGTTGAGCAATACCATTTCATAGGCAAAGACATCGTCACGTTTCACACACTGTTCTGGCCTGCGATCTTGAAATTCAGCGGTCGCAAAACACCGGACAAAGTGTTTGTCCACGGTTTTTTGACGGTGAACAACGGCGAGAAGATGAGCAAGAGCCGGGGCACCGGCCTTGACCCCTTGAAATACCTGAAACTGGGCATGAACCCCGAGTGGCTGCGCTATTACCTGGCCGCCAAACTCAACGGGCGCAATGAAGACATTGACTTCAACGCCGAAGATTTCATGGCGCGGGTCAACTCTGACTTGGTGGGGAAGTACATCAACATCGCTTCAAGAGCGGCGGGTTTTATCAGCAAACGTTTTGAGGGCAAGCTGGGTGCGGTGAGTGCTGATGGACAGGCTTTGATGTCGCAACTGCAAAACGGTTTGAACGCCATTGCAGATTTGTTTGACCAACGCGATTACGCCAAAGCCTTGCGCGACACCATGGCTTTGGCCGACCGCGTCAATGAATATGTGGATGCGAACAAGCCCTGGGAACTCGCTAAGAAGCCCGACATGGATGCGCGTTTGCAAGACGTTTGCACCACCTGCATCGAAGCCTTTAGATTGCTGAGCACCATGCTCAAACCGGTGTTGCCGCAACTGGCCGCACAAGTAGAGAGTTTCTTAAAGATCGAACCCATGACTTTCAGCAATGCGGCCAAGCCCTTGGGCGCGGGTCATGTCATCGGCAACTACTCGCATTTGATGCAACGCGTGGATGTGAAGATGTTGGATGCTTTGTTTGAGCCTGCACCGACGGTGGTCGATAAATTGGGGTCAGAGCCCGAATTTTCCTCCGGAAAATCGGGATCTGACCCCAATTTACCGAAGGGAAATTCGGTATCTGACCCCAATTTATCTATCCCCGGCGGCGAGGGCATCGCCCCGGTCATCACCATCGACGACTTTGCCAAAATCGATTTGCGCATCGCATTAATCGTCAAATGCGAACCGGTGGAAGGCAGCACCAAGTTGCTGCGGCTGACGCTGGATGTGGGCGAGGGCCGCATGCGCAATGTGTTCAGCGGCATCGCCAGCGCATACAAACCCGAAGACCTGATCGGCAAGCACACGGTCATGGTGGCCAACCTTGCGCCGCGCAAAATGAAATTCGGCGTGTCTGAAGGCATGGTGCTCGCCGCCTCGCACGCCGACGAAAAAGCGCATCCCGGTATTTATGTGCTCAACCCCTGGCCGGGCGCGCAACCCGGCATGCGCATCCATTGAACAACTTCGCATGAAAACATACATGCGCACATCGGCTGTGTTGCTGGCCGCCGGTTCGGGTTCGCGCATGGGGCACAAGCCCAAATCGTTGTTAGAACTGAATGGCGAACCGCTGATACGCCGCAGCGCCCGCCAGTTGCTTGATGCAGGTGTGACGCAACTGGTGGTGGTGCTCGGTCATTACGCCGCCGACATAGAAGCCCCACTGGATGGCCTACCTATTCACAAGGTTAACAACCCCGACCCGGACCAAGGCCTGGTGTCGTCGCAACGCTTGGGGCTGCAAGCCCTGAGCGACAACACCAACAACGTGATCATGTCGCTGGCTGATCAACCCTTGGTCACCACACAAGACATACAAACGCTATTGCACTCATTCGAATCAGCCAACACAGACATGCTGTTCCCTTTTGTCAACGGCCAGCCCGGCAACCCGGTGTTGCTGAGCGCGCGGGCACGAGCAGACATACTGGCAGGCGACAGCCACTTCGGTTGCAAGGAATGGCGACAAAGCCATGCCGCTCACGTGCAGAAATTTCCCAGCGATAACCTGCACTTTGTCACCGACTTAGACCGGCCTGAAGACGTGGCCGGGTTTGAAAAAACACACGGCATGAAACTGCTGTGGCCCACTCACTGGTCTGATTGAACACCACACCGCTTGATCTGAATCAGCCAGCGCCGCGAGTAGCAGGCGTATAGTGAATTGATGCAGTTACCGGTTTTTCGCCCCAAGTTGTTAGACGCTTTACGCGGCTACAACCGGGTGTGTTTTGTCAAAGACTTGGGTGCTGGATTGACGGTCAGCGTGGTGGCTCTGCCTATCTCTATGGCGTTTGCGATTGCCTGCGGCCTCAAACCCGAAACCGGATTGGTCACCGCCATCGTCGCCGGTTTTTTGATCGCGGCCTTAGGTGGCAGCCGGGTGCAAATCAGCGGCGCGGCAGGCGGCTTTGTCGTCATGGTGTATGGCATCGTGCATATACATGGTGTCAACGGTTTGATGCTCGCCACCTTGATGTCCGGCATGTGGTTGTTGCTCATGGGCGTGCTGCGCTTAGGTGTGTTGATACGTTTCATACCCGTGGCCGTGATCACCGGCTTTACCAATGGCATTGCGGTGTTGATAGGCATGTTGCAACTCAAAGACTTTCTCGGCTTAACCCTACAAACCATGCCGGCTGATGTGCTCGGCATCGTCAGCGTCATCTCAACGCACCTCAACCAAATCGATATACCTACCTTGTCATTGACGACATGTAGTTTGCTACTACTGGCATTCTGGCAACTGCTGATGCCACGCTGGCTACCCACACAAATTGCACGAAGACTGTTACTCATGCCCGGCCCTATGTTGGTCATGCTTTTAGCCACAGCGATTGTTTACACCACAGACTGGCCTGTCGCCACCATTGGCAGCCGCTTTGGCGGCATCTCCTCCGGTCTGCTGGCCTTGAGCTGGCCCGATATGTCTTTGGTGCAATTGCAAGCGGTACTGGTGCCGAGTTTCACGCTGGCATTGCTCGGGGCGATTTCTTCGCTGTTGTGCGCGCGCGCCAGCGACCAGATGATTGGCGACCACCACAACCCCAACCAAGAGTTGATGGCGCAAGGCCTGGCGAATATGCTGATGCCGTTTGTTGGCGGCATGCCTGCCACCGGCGCATTGGCCCGCACCGTCACCAATGTGAAAAACGGTGCCAGCAGTCCCGTGGCCGGTATGGTTCACGCGCTAGGCCTGTTGTTGATGGTGTGGCTGGCCGCGCCGCTGGTCTCGCACATTCCCTTGGGGGTGCTCAGCGCTATTTTGTTGTTTATCGCTTGGAACATGGGGGACTGGCGCGCGTTTGCACGCTTGTCGCAATTCCGCTGGCCTTACCGTTTCATCTTGCTGGCCGTGTTTTTTCTCACTGTGTTTGTCGATTTGACAGCAGGCATGGGCGTGGGTTTGGCCGCTGCCTGTTTGACTTTCATTTACCGCATCTCCAACCTGACGCAGAGAAAGTTGCTGCATGCCACGGCACACACACAAGTGTGGGCTTTGAACGGGGCTTTGTTTTTTGGGGCGGTTGATTTGTTAGAGCAAACAGCCCAGGACTTGCCAGAAGAAACACTGGTGTTGGAACTCGGCGGCTTGATTTACATCGATTCCAGCGGCGCAGATGCCTTGCATGGTTTGCTGAGCGCCTGCGAACAAAGACAAGTTCGACTGTTATTGTGCGGGCTGAACCCGCAACCGCTGGACATTCTTGAACGAACCGGTTTGCTGGCCAGGCTCAAAGACCACCCTATCGAGTCGGACTGGCAAACAGCTATTCGGGTTGCCACTGAGTAGAATCGGTCTCTCACTTGGAAGCCTTCGCATATGTCATTGTTCAGCCGTCCTGCCTACACCTCTGAAACCACCGAGTTTTTGCAGCAACTCAAAGCCGCCAAGCCGTCCTTGGAGGCCGAGCAACGCCAGGGCCGTTCATTGTTGTGGGACAAAAGCCTGAACCGCCAGGAACAAGCCGGATTCAAAGACGCTCGCGTGCCGCAAAAGCCCTACGTCTACCAGACCAGCGCACCCAAGTGAGCACACCGACTGTGGCGAATTGGCCAGCCGGGCCGAATGCCGATCTGCCCCACATGCCCACGGTCATAGACCATGTGGCGGTGGCGCGTTTGTATGGCGAACCGCTGTTCGCCATGCCACAAGACTTATATATACCCCCGGATGCACTGCAAATTTTTCTGGAGGCCTTCGAAGGCCCGCTGGATTTGCTGCTCTATTTGATCCGCAAACAAAATTTCAATATTCTTGACATTCCCATGGCGGGTCTGACCCGTCAGTACCTGAGTTATGTCGAAGAAATCCGTAAAACCAATTTGGAACTGGCCGCCGAATATTTGCTGATGGCCGCCATGCTGATTGAAATCAAATCACGCATGTTGCTACCGCCGAAAAAAGTGGCCGAAGGCGCAGAGCCCGAAGACCCGCGTGCCGAACTGGTGCGCCGTTTGCTGGAGTACGAACAACTCAAACTGGCGGCGGCGCGTTTGAACGAAGTGCCGCAGCAAGGCCGGGATTTTTTGCGCGCCCAAGTCTATATAGAGCAATCCATGCAACCGCGTTTCCCCCATGTGGCCGTGTCCGATCTGCAAGCCGCATGGGCCGACATACTGCGCCGCGCCAAACTGATACAACACCACAAAATCAGCCGCCAGGAACTGTCTGTGCGCGAGCACATGAGTATGGTGCTGAAAAAATTGCAAGGCCAGCGTTTTGTTGAGTTCGAAAACCTGTTCGACCCCGCGCTCGGCGTGCCGGTCATGCTGGTGACCTTCATCGCGCTGCTGGAACTTGCCAAAGAAATGCTTGTCGACATCACCCAAGCTGAAGCCTACGCACCCATCTACGTGCGTCTGGCTTATTCCCCTGCTCAATAACCCCACAAAGGAGAAAGCACCATGAGCGTACAACCCTCAGCCCCCGAACCAGGCAAACGACCTGCCATGACCATGCACAGCCTCATGAAAATGCTGGCTGACGGTGAAAAAATCACCATGCTCACTGCCTACGATGCCACGTTTGCTGCGGTGGCCGATTTGGCCGGTGTGGAAATTATTCTGGTCGGCGATTCGCTGGGCATGGTCTGCCAAGGCCATAACAGCACCATTCCGGTCACGCTGGAATCCATGCGCTACCACACCGAATGCGTGGCGCGCGGCGTGCAAAAACAAAACGGCCGGCCCATCATATTGGGCGATATGCCGTTCGGCAGTTACGCCACACCCGAACAAGCGTTCCAAAGCGCCGCCACGCTGATGCAGGCAGGCGCCCACATGGTCAAACTCGAAGGCGGTGCCTGGCTGGCACCCACCGTTGAATTTTTGGTTACCCGCGGCATTCCCGTGTGTGGCCACCTCGGTTTGACACCGCAAAGCGTGAACACGCTGGGCGGCTACCGGGTGCAAGGGCGTACTGAAACCGGCGCCCAAAAGCTGATGCAGGATTCATTGCTGCTGCAAAACGCCGGTGCACAAGCGCTGGTGCTGGAAATGGTACCTGCCGCTTTGTCGGCCGAGATCACCCGCGCTCTGACCACCTGCGCCACGATTGGCATAGGTGCAGGCGTAGACACCGCCGGACAAATTCTGGTGTTGCACGACATGCTGGGCGTGACCCAGGGCAAAGTGCCCAAATTCGCCTACAACTTCATGACCGAATCGGGCACCATACTCGGGGCTATGCAAGCGTTTGTGCAAGCCGTGAAAACCCAAAAATTCCCTGTGAATGAACTCCACGCCTGGTAATTGTTCATGTTGATTGCGCGTACCGTGGCGGAGTTGCGCCAGCATTTATCGGCCTTCAAGCAACCTGCGTTTGTCCCCACCATGGGCAATTTGCACGAAGGGCATTTGAATTTGTTGCGCATTGCCAAAGTCTCTGGCGACGTATGCGTGGCCAGTATTTTTGTCAATCGCTTGCAATTTTTGCCGACCGAGGACTTTGCCAGCTACCCGCGCACGTTTGACAGCGATTGCGACAAACTGCGCAGCGTGGGTTGCGATGTGTTGTTCGCGCCGGACGAGACCGAGCTGTATCCGCAACCGCAAACTTTCAAAGTCCTGCCTGATCCGGCGTTGGCAGACATTTTGGAAGGCCAGTACCGGCCCGGTTTTTTCACCGGCGTTTGCACCGTGGTGTTGAAACTGTTTCATTGCGTGTTCGCGCACAGCGGCGGCGTGGCGGTGTTCGGTCAAAAAGATTTTCAGCAGTTGCTGATATTGCGTCGCATGATGACGCAACTGGCCATGCCGGTAGACATCATCACCGGTGAGACCACGCGCGCGCCCGACGGCTTGGCGCTGAGTTCGCGTAACGGCTACCTGAGCACCGACGAACGCGCCGAAGCCGTGCAGTTGTCCATGGCTTTAAAAGCATTGGCTGCCTCTGTGCGTGCCGCTTCCGGTCCAGGCCGGTTTGATGTCGCGGCAGCCGAATCGGCAGCTATGGACTCGTTACGCGCTCGAGGTTGGGTGCCGGACTACATCACGTTACGACGTCAACATGATTTATCGACGGTGACTGCCATGGGCTCAGAACCGCTGGTGGTGTTGGGTGCGGCCAGACTGGGAAAAACACGGTTGATTGATAACCTGGTTGTTTGATTGGCGCTTATTCTCCTTTGGCGCCCCGTCCCATCAGCTTGCTCACTGCTTGAGACGGACTGACCTCGCCTTGCAGCACGGCCACCACCGCAGTGGCAATCGGCATATCAACCCCTAATAAATTCGCGCGTTGCACCACAGTACGGGCGCTGTACACGCCTTCAGCCACATGACCCAGCGACTGCAAGACGTCAGGCAGCGACCGGCCTTGCGCCAGCCCCATGCCGACCTGGCGGTTGCGAGACAAATCACCGGTCGCAGTCAGCACCAGGTCGCCAAGTCCGCTTAAACCCATGAAGGTTTCCGGGCGGGCACCCAAAGCCACGCCAAGTCTTGTCATCTCGGCCAAACCCCGGGTGATGAGAGCGGCACGCGCATTCAATCCCAGTTGCAGGCCATCGCATAAACCAGTGGCGATGGCCAGCACGTTTTTCACCGCGCCGCCGGTTTCCACACCGACCACGTCTTCATTGGCATAAACGCGCAAACGGTCCGCATGAAAAGCTTGCACCAACGCCTGTCTGACCGCTTCGTGCCGGCTGGCTGCCACCAACGCCGTGGGCTGACCGGCGGCGACTTCCTGAGCAAAACTCGGGCCGCTTAAAACACCTGCGTGCATGGCCGGCGCCACCCTGGCTTGCACTTCATGAGCCATCAAACCGTAAGCCTGGTACGCAAGCTCAGATGAACTGGAGGAAACCGCTTCAAAGCCTTTACACAACCAGGCCAGCGGTTTGTCGTTGATAAACGGGCTGACCTCTGTCAGGACCTGACGCAACGCTGCCATGGGAACGGCCAGCACCACCAAATCCGCTTGTTGAACTAGCGCCGGCAAAGGGGCATGGCTGGGCGTCAGGCCCTCAGGCAATTGGTGTTCAGGAAGATAAGCTGTATTGACCCGCAGCGACGACATCTGCCGTGCATGCGCGGTATCGCGGGCCCACAATGTGACTGCATGACGCTGACTGGCCTGTATGGCCAGAGCGGTGCCCCAGGCACCAGCGCCCAGAATCAGCAGGTTCACTGCAGTTTCTGCTCAGCTTTCATGCGCTGTTGCTGGTCGTACATAGCCTGGAAGTTAATTTCTGCCATATGGACCGGGGGAAAGCCTGCGCGTTGAATCACATCCGCCACATTGCTGCGCAAATAGGGGTAAATGATTTGCGGGCAGGCGATGCCTGTGATGGGCTCCATCTGGCCGTCAGGCATATGCCGGATTTCAAAAATACCGGCTTGCTTGGCTTCCACCAGAAACATGGTTTGCTCGTTGACTTTCGCAGTGACGGTGGCAGTGACAGTGATTTCAAATACGCCCTCACCTACTTGTTCGGAGCCAAGACCGATTTGAATGTCCACCGCAGGTTGGTCCTGGGACAACAAAATGGCCGGCGAATTGGGTTGCTCCAGCGACAAATCTTTCAGGTACATGCGTTGGATCAAAAAAACAGGTTCGGGAGTGTCTGTCATGGAATGTCCTGAATAAAACCCGTCATGTAGTTTGGCGGGCGGGGTTAATTTGAAAGGATTATCTCAGTTTGCTTCAAGCAAGGGCATCAGGCCGCCGTTGCTGTCCAGTGCGATCAAATCATCGCAACCGCCGACATGGTGCTCGCCGATGAAAATCTGCGGTACGGTCCGCCGGCCGGTCAGGTTCATCATGTGATCGCGTTGCTCCGGGGACAAGTCAACTCGTACTTCCTCGATATGCTCTACGCCGCGTGATTTCAGGAATTGTTTGGCCCGCACGCAATAAGGGCAAACGGCGGTGGTGTACATCTTGACGGGTGGCATGGTGGATGTGTTGAAGTGATGAAATTCAGGCTTTTTCCAACGGCAGATTGGCTTCCTGCCAAATTTTGAGACCACCGCCCAGGCTGTGCACATTTTCATAGCCGAGTTGCTGGGCGATACGCTGGGCTTTTTGCGAGCGCATGCCACTGGCACAAACCAGAATCAGCGGACGTTTTTTATCCGAGACCGTTTTAGCTAAATCGGCCAAAATGTTTTCCATCGCCACGTGGCGCGCGCCGATCAAGTGGCCTGAAGCGAATTCTTCGGCGCTTCGTACATCGACCACATTGGCTTTTTCACGGTTGATCAACAGCACGGCCTGAGTGGGTGAGAGGCCGGGAGCGCCCATGGCCTGCAAGTTGGGGACTAACAAAGCCAAACCTGAGGTCAAAGCAACCACCACCAATAACCAGTTTTCAAATAGAAAATTCACGCAGTAGACCTCAAGCTGATGTAAGGACTCATTCTAGAATCCTTTTTTATTGAATATTTTCACAAGGTTTTTTTCATTCATGTACAAGCTTGTTCTTATCCGCCACGGCGAATCCCTTTGGAACCTGGAAAACCGATTTACCGGTTGGACTGACGTGGACTTGACCGCCACCGGCATAGAACAGGCGCGGCAAGCAGGCCAAAAACTCAAAGATAACGGCTATGACTTTGATCTGGGCTATACCAGCGTACTCAAACGAGCCATTCACACCATGTGGCACACCTTGGACAGCATGGAACGCTCCTGGTTGCCGGTGGCTCACCACTGGCGCTTGAACGAGCGCCATTACGGCGCATTGCAAGGACTGAACAAAACCGAAACCGCGCAAAAATTCGGCGACGCTCAGGTACTGGCCTGGCGCCGCAGTTACGATGAACCACCACCTGCGCTCAGCCCGGATGATGAGCGCTGCGAACGCCACGATCCGCGCTATGCAAGGTTGCAGACCGGCCAAATCCCTTTGACCGAATGCCTCAAAGACACCGTGGCGCGCGTCATGCCGTTTTGGAACGAGACCTTGTCTCCGGCCATGCTGAGTGGCAAACGCGTCATCATCAGCGCACACGGCAACTCTATCCGCGCCATGGTCAAGTACCTCGACGGCATATCCGACGGGGATATCGTTGGGCTGAATATTCCTAATGGCGAACCTTTGGTTTACGAACTCGATGAAAAACTGCGCCCGATACGGCACTTTTACCTTTAATCACCAAGCGCCATAAGCGATGTGACGGCGCTTGGGGTTATCAATAACCGGCGATGAAGTTGAGTGCGCTTAGGCAGTAGACTATCTTCCTAAGTCGCCGCGTCCGCGACAAGTACAGGGAATTCTCAAATATGGGCCAGAAACTCAAAATTGCAGGTTGGTTAACTGTGGGTGCTTTCACCGGCGCACTCACCACTTTTTCACTCCAAACCGTTGCACGGGCCAATATGGCGCCCCTGCCTCTAGAAGAGTTACAGCAACTGGCAGCGGTGTTCAGCATGGTCAAGTCTGACTATGTGGAACCTGTGGATGAGAAAAAACTAATTAACGATGCCATCTCCGGCATGGTCGCCAGCCTGGATCCGCATTCCCAGTATTTTGATAAAAAATCCTACAAAGAATTCCGCGAAGGAACAACCGGCAAGTTTGTCGGCGTCGGTATTGAGATTTCACAAGAAGACGGTTTGGTCAAAGTAGTGTCGCCCATCGAAGGTTCGCCGGCCGACCGGGCCGGCTTGAAGCCGGGCGACCTGATCACCAAAGTCGATGACACCGCCGTCAAAGGCATGTCTTTGAACGAAGCCGTCAAGCGCATGCGCGGCGAACCCAAGACCAAAGTCTTGCTGACGATTTACCGCAAGGATGAAAACCGCACTTTCCCGGTGACCATCATCCGCGAAGAAATCAAGACCGTCAGCGTCAAGAGCAAGATGATAGAAAACGGCTTCGGCTGGATTCGCATCAGCCAGTTCCAGGAACGCACCGTTGAAGACATGACCCGCAAACTCGAAGAGTTGTACAAGCAAGACCCGAAAATGAAAGGTCTGGTGCTTGATCTGCGCAACGACCCGGGCGGTTTGCTTGACGCTGCTGTCGCTGTGTCTGCGGTGTTCCTGCCTGATAACGTGACCGTGGTTTCAACCAACGGCCAATTGGAAGACAGCAAATTCACCTACAAAGCCGCGCCTGAATACTATTTGCGCCGGGGCGGCCAGGACACGGTTTCCACGCTCGCCAGCAAGACCCAGAATCTGTACAAAAAAATCCCTCTCCTGGTTTTGGTCAACGAAGGCTCAGCTTCTGCCAGCGAGATCGTCGCTGGTGCTTTGCAAGACCACAAGCGCGCCACTCTCATGGGTAGCCAGACTTTCGGCAAGGGCTCGGTACAAACTGTGCGCCAATTGGGTGCGGATACGGCGCTGAAGATCACTACTGCGCGCTATTACACCCCCAGCGGGCGTTCTATCCAGGCCAAAGGTATCGTGCCTGAGTTGCTGGTGGACGATACCGCCGAAGGCAGCCCTTATGCCGCATTGCGCACCCGCGAAGCCGATCTGGAAAAACACCTCAACAGCGGTCAAGGTGCCGAGGTGAAAGATCCGGCACGTGAAAAAGCACGCGAAGAGGCTTTGAAACGTCTGGAAGAAGAATCCAAAAAGCCGGTGGCCGACCGCAAAACCCCTGAGTTCGGCAGCGCCGAAGACTTCCAGTTGCAGCAAGCGCTTAACCATTTGAAGCACCAACCAGTCAAAATCAGCAAAACCCTGACAGAGCGGCCGGTAGAAAAAAAGGAACAGTAAAGGGTGAATGACGCCCAACTGCTTAGGTACTCGCGCCACATACTGCTGAACGAACTTGGCGATACCGGGCAGGAACGTTTACTGCAAAGTCATGCGCTGGTGCTTGGCGCCGGCGGCCTTGGCAGTGCCGCAGCCATGTATTTGGCTGCATCCGGTGTGGGACGTATGACATTGATTGATCATGACACGGTCGATTTAACCAATCTGCAGCGTCAGATCGCCCACAACACCGAACGCATTGGCCAGCTCAAAGTTGCTTCTGCGCGCACAGCCATGTTGGCACTCAACCCTGGCGTGGACGTGCGGGCCGTCTCTGAACGCGCGGACGCGGCATTGCTGAAACAACTCTTGGCTGACGCGGATGTGGCGCTGGACTGCACGGACAATTTCCAAACCAGACAAGCTTTAAACGCAGGCTGCGTGGCGCTCGGAGTGCCCTTGGTCAGCGGCGCCATCATCCGGCTTGACGGACAGCTCACCACCTACGATGTGCGCGACCAGGCTTCTCCTTGCTATGCCTGCGTTTTTCCGCCTGAAGATGTACCCGAGGAAGTCAGTTGTTCCACCATGGGAGTGTTGGCACCCTTGGTCGGTGTGATCGGCAGCTTGCAAGCAGCCGAAGCTTTGAAACTATTGACTGGTTTAGGCCAATCGCTGGTAGGACGTTTGCAAATGCTGGACGGTCGCGACCTGAGTTGGACAGAGATGCGCCTACAGCGTCAATCCGAGTGTCCGGTATGCAGCACGCGCCCCAGTACATAATGCTGAACCTCGTATTGCAGACCGTTGCTTGACACCAGCGACTCTGTCTTCACTAAACTAAAACCTGTTTTCTGCACCACCCCCAGGCTGGCGAGATTGCGTGTATCTATGCGACACAGCATACGCACTTGCGGCCAGTGTTGCTGCACATACGCGGTCAACACGGAGACAGCTTCCGTCATGCGGCCTTGTCCTTGCATGGACTGGGTACACCAATAACCCAACTCCCATGTTTGCGTCTCGTGGTTGATCTGGTGAAAACCTATACTGCCCGCCAATTGCGCCGTGTCTTTGTCCCACATCAGCAACGGCCAACGCAATCCCATCACCCAAGCGGCGTAACAGGTCTGGCAATAGTCTTCAGACATATCGGGGGACTGCGGCTGTTGTGCCCAGGGCAGCGAGTCCGGCCAGGTTTGCAATTGCGCCAGCGTTTGCGCCACACCTTGGTACACCGCCTCACCGTCGCCGGGCATGGGGCAACGCAACCACAAGCGCGGCGTTTCAATCACTTGCGCAAACACCGGTTCGCTCATGCGTTGACTATCCATCCTTCCAACCGGTCCATGTCATGCGGCAAGCCGTACAAGGCATCGCCTTGTTCAAACCGCTGCTGTGCCCAAGCCGCTTGCATCATGCATATCACCGCGTCAATGCTGTCGCCGCTGGCATCGTCTACCAAAGCATCTGCCATGGCAGAACTCAGCTTCAAACGCACTGGCAACTCTTCATGGCCCCAAACCAAAGCATGCAACAGGTTTTTGCGGGCCAGCCAGCGCTCGGTGGTTTGCTTGTCGGCTGAATCGTTTTTGTAGCTTTGCCGTTGCAGCACCCGCCGCGCCCACATGCCGGGATAGGTTTCCAAGGCCACGCGCTGTGTGTCACCGTCATGCAAACCTGGAAAGTGCACACCGGCTTGAATCAGCAAAGGCACACCGGCATGCATCATGAACGCCACCGGCGGGTTCACCCATTTCATCGAAGGACTGGAACCGGCAGGCAAGTCAGTGGCGCGGTGGGCAAACTTCCCACCGGCGGGTCGTGCATTGCAAAACTGCGCGAATTGCGCGCGTATGTCTTCGCGGCTGAGTTGCGCGAAATATTGCATACACGACAACCAATCAACCGGCCACCCCAAAGTTTCAAGCAACTCACGCGGCAGACCGAATGGAAGATCAAAACCACCGACCCAAGGACCGGGTGTGAGCAAACAGTCGCTGAAGTCTTCGAGGGTTGAAAAAAACTGTAATTGCTTGAGCACCACGCGATCACCCGCCGCTTCACCCCAAGCAATGACGATCTGTTTGCGTTTGGATGGGCTGCTGCTGTAGTCGCAGCCGAGCAGGCGTGTCATGAGGCGCAGTCAATGGCTGACATGGCCGCCATGGATTAATTTTTTTGCGGAATCAGCGCTAAGAACTCGCGCCGCAATATCGGGTCTTTGAGGAACGCGCCACGCATGACAGAGTTGATCATGCGGCTGTCCAGGTCCTTGACACCGCGCCAGGCCATGCAGAAATGCGATGCTTCCATCACCAGCGCCAAACCGTCAGGCCGGGTTTTTTGCTGAATCAAATCTGCCAGTTGAACAACTGCTTCTTCCTGGATTTGAGGTCTGCCCATCACCCACTCTGCCAATCTGGCGTACTTGGACAAGCCGATGACATTGGTGTTTTGATTCGGCAATATGCCGATCCAGATTTTTCCGATGATGGGGCAGAAATGGTGGCTGCAAGCACTGCGAACGGTGATCGGGCCGACGATCATCAATTCGTTCAAGCGTTCTGCATTGGGGAATTCGGTGATCTCAGGCGACTTGACATAGCGCCCGTTGAACACTTCTTTCACATACATCTTGGCCAGACGCTTGGCGGTTTCATTGGTGTTGTGGTCATTCGCTGTATCAATCACCAGACTCTCAAGCACGGCTTTCATTTTGTCTTCGACTTCATCGAGCAAAACTTCGAGTTCACCCGGCTGAATGAATTCAGCGATGTTGTCGTTGGCATGAAAACGCTGCTTGGACGCCAACACCCGCTCACGGATTTTGATGGACATGGGCACGCCCTGGTCAGACACTGTTGTACTCATAGGTTCAGGCCACTTTGGCATCGAGGTTGCGCAAACGGATGTGCAGTTCGCGCAATTGCTTTTCGTCCACCAGCGACGGCGCTTGCGTGAGCAAACATTGGGCGCGCTGGGTTTTGGGGAAAGCGATCACGTCTCGTATCGAATCGGCGCCGGTCATCAAGGTGACGATGCGGTCCAAGCCAAAAGCCAATCCGCCGTGGGGCGGTGCGCCGTATTGCAAAGCGTCCAGCAAAAAGCCGAATTTGATTTGCGCTTCTTCGGGTGTGATCTTGAGAGCATCAAACACTTTTTGTTGCACATCAGCGCGGTGAATACGCACCGAGCCGCCGCCGATTTCCCAACCGTTCAACACCATATCGTAGCCTTTGGCCACGCATTTTTCCGGTGCCGTGACCATCCAGTCTTCGTGGCCGTCTTTGGGCGCGGTGAACGGATGGTGCACCGCGTTGTAACGCTGGGCTTCTTCGTCGTACTCGAACATGGGGAAGTCCACCACCCACAACGGTGCCCAGCGGTTTTCCAGCAAACCTTGCTTTTTACCGAACTCGCTGTGGCCGACTTTCAAACGCAATGCGCCGATGGCGTCGTTCACTACTTTGGCTTTGTCAGCGCCGAAGAACAACAGGTCGCCGTTTTGCGCGCCGGTGCGTTTCAAAATTTCTGCAATCGCTGCATCGTGGATGTTTTTCACGATCGGCGACTGCAAGCCGTCGCGGCCTGCGGCCACATCGTTGACCTTGATCCAGGCCAAACCTTTGGCACCGTAAATTTTCACAAACTCTGTGTAACTGTCGATCTCGCCCCGGCTCATCTCGCCGCCATTGGGCACGCGCAATGCGACCACGCGACCGCCCGGTGTGGTGGCCGGTGCGCTGAACACTTTGAAGTCCACGTCAGCCATGATGTCGGTCAACTCGGTGAACTCAAGCTTGACGCGCAGGTCGGGTTTGTCGGAGCCGAAGCGGTGCATGGCTTCGCTGTAAGCCATGACAGGAAAGTCGCCAAGCTCAATGCCTAATGCTTCGACAAACACGCCTTTGATCATGTTTTGGAAAAGGGCTCGGATTTCCTCTTCGTCCATGAATGAGGTTTCGATATCAATCTGGGTGAATTCAGGCTGACGGTCAGCGCGCAAATCTTCGTCGCGGAAACATTTGGTGATTTGGTAGTAACGGTCAAATCCGGCCACCATCAACAACTGTTTGAACAACTGCGGCGACTGCGGCAACGCAAAAAAGTGACCGTCATGCACACGGCTGGGCACCAGGTAGTCGCGCGCGCCTTCCGGCGTGCTCTTAGTCAGCATGGGCGTTTCAATATCGACAAAACCGTTGGCATCCAGAAACTTGCGCACCGCCATAGACACTTTGTAGCGCAGCATCAGGTTTTTCTGCATGTAGGGGCGGCGCAAATCCAGCACCCGGTGCGTCAGACGCGTGGTCTCGGACAGGTTGTCGTCATCCAACTGGAAAGGCGGCGTGACCGACGGGTTCAACACCACCAGTTCGTGACACAGCACTTCGATTTTTCCGCTTTTCAAATTGTCGTTGATGGTGCCTTCAGGGCGCAAACGCACCAAGCCTTTGATCTGAATGCAAAACTCGTTGCGCAGTTCTTCGGCTTGTTTGAACATCTCGGCGCGGTCAGGGTCGCAGACCACTTGCACATAACCTTCGCGGTCACGCAAATCGACAAAAATCACGCCGCCGTGATCGCGCCTGCGGTTCACCCAACCGCACAGAGTGACGGTTTGTCCTTGAGCGGCTTCAGTGACCAAGCCGCAGTAATGAGATCGCATTGCCATGGTAAAAAATCTTTCGTTGCTGGTTTCTTAGTAATTAAGCAAGCTGCCGTTGACGGGCTTGTTTTCAGGAAGGGGTTTTCAAAACAGGCTGGTCCAAGGACACAGCGCCCATGGAAATCACATAGGTCAAAGCCTGATCAACACTCATGTTCAACTCGATCACATCGGCAGCAGGCACCACCAGAAAAAAACCGCTGGTGGGGTTAGGCGTCGTCGGAACATAGACATTGATATAGCCCTGACCCACATGGTCCACGATTTCACCCGTCGGTGAGCCGGTCTGGAATGCAATCGTCCAGGCGCCCTGACGCGGGTATTGGATCAAGACCGCTTTGCGAAAGGCATTGCCGTTACTGGAAAACAAAGTGTCCGAGACTTTTTTGACACTGGTGTAAATGGATTTAACGATGGGGATATTCGTGAACAGTTTGTCCCATTGCGTGACCAGCCAGCGCCCGGCGACATTCGAAGCAAAGGCGCCGGTAATGACAAGCACCAGAAACACCAGCACCACGCCAAGGCCGTGGATTTGCAGCAAGTGCTGCAAGGAATCAGCGACGGCTTGTGGCAGCACACTGCTCAGGCCGTAAAGCACATTGGCAAAAATACCGTCCATGGCGCCAACCAGCCAGCTCAATACCCATAAGGTGATGGCGAGCGGCAGCCAGACAAGCAGACCGGCAAATATGTATTTTTTAATGTTCATGGACAAAACGGAACGACTTCAGTGGCAAGCGCAAGAGGGGGCGCAAGCGCTGGCTGAAGCAGCAGGCGTATCGGTTTTGGCAGGCGCCGCCGTTGTAGCTGGCGTATCGCCTGCTGCTGGAGCCGCCGCCGGGGTGCCGCCGGATTTGAAATCGGTGGCGTACCAGCCCGAGCCTTTAAGCTGAAAACCGGCAGCAGTCAGCTGTTTGCTGAACGAGGGTTTGTGGCATTTGGGACAGTCGGTCAAAGGTGGATCCGACATTTTTTGCAGCAGATCTTTGGCGAAGCCACAGGCTGCGCATTTGTAAGCATAAATTGGCATGGTGTTACCGCTGGTTCAAAGAGCTAGACAAAGCCGCAGATTGTATGCTTTTAAGGGCTGGCTGACTGTTTCAAGGTCGATAATTCATGAATTCAGTCCCTATACTAAGCGGTTGAACCCCGACTGATGCTGGGGTTCTATCCGACTGTTTCCACTCTTTTCATGGAGTCTCCTCAATGATGCACCGTTTCTCCCTCGTTTTGCTGGCCGCCTTGGCCCTTGCCGCCTGCGGTAAAAAAGAAGAACCCAAGGCTGCCGCACCTGCAGCAGCCGTCAATACCGAAGAAAAAGTACTCAATATTTACAACTGGCCCGATTACGTAGCCAAGGATTTGATCGCTAATTTCGAGACTGAAACCGGCATCAAAGTGAATTACCAAACCTTTGAAACCAATGAAGCCCTGCAAGCCAAACTGGTTGCAGGCAACACCGGTTTTGACATCGTGGTGCCCGGCTCTGTGTTTGTCAAAGCGCAAGTCGAAGCCGGTCTGCTGAAAAAGCTAGACAAGGCCCAAATCCCTAATTACAAAAACCTGGACCCTAATTTGATGTCCAAACTGGTGGGCGTGGACCAAGGCAATGAGCACGTCATTCCCTGGGCCTGGAGTTTCACCACTGTGGCTATCAATAAGGGCAAGGTCGCCAAAGCACTGGGCAATACACCTATGCCGGAAAACGCTTGGGACCTGGTGTTCAATCCCACCTACACCAGCAAACTCAAATCCTGTGGCATCGCCTTCCTGGATTCACCTACTGAAATCCTGCCGCCTGCACTGCACTACATCGGCAAAAACGCTTATTCGGAAGACGCGGCTGACCACAAGGCCGCTGGCGAGATGCTGGCCAAGGTACGCAAAGACATCCGTTTGTTCACCAGCACCATGATCGATGACCTGGCCGGTGGCAAAGCATGCGTAGCCTTGGGCTGGGCTGGCGACTTCAACATGGCTGCAGCGCGCGCCAAAGAGAACAAAAGCGGTCATGACATCGAAGTTCTGCTGCCTAAAAACGGTGGTCTGATCTTTTTTGACACCCTGGCCGTACCTGCCGACGCCAAGCACCCGAACAACGCCATGGCTTTCATTAACTACTACCTCAAGGCTGAAGTCTCAGCCTCGCAAACCAATGAACTGGGCTATCCCACGGCCAACAAAGACAGTGTTGCACTCGTCACACCTGAAGTTGCGCAAAACAAAGCTGTTTTCCCTGACGAAGCCAACCTGGCTTTGATGGTGTCCCCGGCCGCTTTAGGAAACGCCACACGCGAGTCCATGACCGCTGTCTACACCAGCTTCAAAAAGGGCAAGTAAGCAATGCAGGCGGGCGCTGTCACGGCAGTCAGTTGCCCGCCTGTTTCACTATTTATCTGCCTTACTTAAGCCATGATCACGGACACAGGTTTTTTCAACCGCGTTTTTCTGCGACATGGTCGCAAGTTTGTATTGACGCTGCCTTGGTTCTGGCTGCTTTTATTTTTTGCGGTTCCTTTTTTTATTTTGTTGCGCATCAGCGTGACCGACATGGGCGAAGGCCTGAACCCATTTGCTCCCCTGCTCACTACTGACAACGGTCAGTTTGCGCTGCACCTGAAGTTGTCCAATTACGTTTCTCTGCTGCATGATGCAGACACCGGTTGGTTGCAAACCTTGTACACCGAGTCCTACCTGCTGTCGCTGAAATACGCGCTGTGGACCACGTTGCTGTGTCTGTTTTTCGGTTACCCGTTCGCTTATTTTCTGGCCCGCAGCCGCCCGTCCATTCGGCCACTGTTGCTGTTGATGGTGATGCTGCCGTTCTGGACCTCGTTCTTATTGCGTGTGTATGCGTGGAAAGGTTTGCTGACCGACCAAGGCATCATCAACCATGTACTGATTTTTCTAGGCATCACCGCAGAGCCCATACAAATGCTCTACAACGATGTCTCCATGTTGCTAGGCATGACCTATGTTTACCTGCCTTTCATGGTGTTGCCGCTGTATGCCAATCTGGTCAAGCTGGACCACCGGTTGCTGGAAGCCTCACAAGACCTGGGGGCGACACCGTGGCAAACGTTTTGGCTGGTGACGGTGCCGCTGAGCCGCTCGGGCATTGTCGCTGGGTCCATGCTGGTGTTTATTCCTTGTCTGGGCGAATTTGTCATTCCGTCGCTGCTCGGAGGCGCTGAAAACTTGATGATCGGGCGCGTCGTCTGGGACGAAATGTTCAGCAGCAACAACTGGCCGCGCGCCAGCGCGCTGGCCATCGCCATGATCATCGGCGTGGTCATGCCACTGGCTTGGTACAACCAGCGGGTCGCGCGCCAAGCCGAGCAGGAGAGGTCCGCATGAACAGCAATTGGTTGAGCAGACACATCAGCAGTTTGTGGTTGAGCGCGGTCTACGCTTTCTTTTACTTGCCGCTGGTGTTTCTGGTCGTGTTCTCTTTCAACAGCACGCGTCAAGACAGTGTGTTCACCGGTTTTTCACTGCGCTGGTACCAAGCGTTGTGGAATGACTCCCGCTTGGTTGAAGGTTTTTCTTTGTCTTTGAATATCGCATTGATGAGCGCGACCTTGGGCACCGTGCTGGCCACCTTGGCCGCGTTTGCCTTGGTGCGCTTTGGCAATTTCCGGGGCCGCACACTGTTCAACGCCATGTTGTCTTCGCCCTTGGTCATGCCCGAGGTGATCATCGGTTTGTCGTTATTGCTGCTGTTTGTTGGCATGGAGCGATTGCTCGGTTGGCCGGAACGCGGCACTTTAACTATTGTGCTGGGACACGCCTTGCTGGGCATGGCGTATGCCAGCGTTGTCATTCAATCGCGTTTGAAAGAAATGGACCGCTCCATCGAGGAAGCCGCGCTGGACCTCGGTTGTCGGCCGTTTCAGGTGTTTTTTCTGGTGACCTTACCCAACATGACGCAAGCGCTCTTGGCCGCCTGGTTGTTGACTTTCACCTTGTCATTTGATGATGTGGTGATTTCAGAATTTTTGTCCGGCCCCGGTGTCACCACCTTGCCACAAGTCATTTTTAATTACGCCAGACGCGGGGTCAACCCGTCCATTTATGCGGCTGCCAGTTTGTTGATGCTGGTGGTGTCACTGGCTGTGGTCATTTACGGGATTTACATCGCCCGCCAGTCGCGCAAAAACACGCTCTTGCCCGCCGAATAATCAACCGGCCAAGCTCCACACGCCCAGCAGCGCGGTGATGACCAAGCCCGCAAAAAAGCCCAGCGCGAGCAGCAATATGGCTTGCAATGTGCGGTTGGTGCGCTGCTGCATTTGAATCAATTCCATCAACTGACGGCGTTCTTCGTCTTTGTCTCGCTGCAAAAACGCGTGTACCAGCCGAGGGAGTTCGGGCAGCATTTTGGCCAGACGCGGGGCCTCGTCCTTGAGTTGTTTCCACAAACGCTGCGGCCCGATTTGTTCCAGCATCCACTTTTCCAGAAACGGTTTGGCGGTGCTCCACAAATCCAATTCAGGGTCGAGCTGGCGGCCCAAGCCTTCGATATTGAGCAAGGTTTTTTGCAGCAACACGAGTTGCGGTTGAATCTCAACTTGGAAACGGCGAGATGTTTGAAACAAGCGCATGAGCACCATGCCCAGTGAAATTTCTTTCAAAGGCCGGTCGAAATAAGGCTCGCACACCGAGCGGATGGCGGACTCGAGTTCGTCGACCCGCGTGTGAGCTGGCACCCAACCGGATTCAATGTGCAGTTCGGCCACGCGTTTGTAGTCTCGACGGAAAAACGCGGTGAAGTTTTGCGCCAAATATTCTTTGTCAAACTCAGTCAATGTGCCGACGATGCCGAAATCCAGTGACACGTATTGACCGAAGGTGGCCGGGGCCAAACTGACTTGGATATTGCCCGGGTGCATATCGGCATGAAAAAAACCGTCGCGAAACACCTGCGTGAAAAAGATGGTGACCCCGTCTCGCGCCAGTTTGGGAATATCCACTCCAGCTTGACGCAACGCATCCACATGACTGATGGGAATGCCGTGCATGCGTTCCATGACGATGACGTCCCGGGTGCAGTAATCCCACACCATCTCCGGGATCAACACCAGGTTCAGCCCTTCCATGTTGCGACGCAGTTGCGTGGCGTTGGAAGCTTCGCGCACCAGATCGAGTTCGTCGTGCAGGTATTTGTCAAACTCGGCCACCACTTCACGCGGCTTCAAACGCTTGCCGTCGGTGGACAAACGGTCGAGCCAGACAGCCATGGTGCGCATCAGTTCCAGGTCTTTGTCGATAACCTTGAGCATGCCCGGGCGCAACACCTTGACCGCCACTTCGCGCTCTTGTCCGCTGCTGTTGCGCAAGCTGGCGAAATGCACTTGTGCAATGGAGGCGCTGGCCACCGGCACCCGGTCAAACCGGCTGAAAATTTGATCTACAGGACGGACGAAGGCGCGTTCTATGGAAGCGACCGCAACCTCAGACGGGAAAGGCGGCACCTGGTCTTGCAATTTGGCCAACTCATCGGCGATGTCATTCGGCAGCAAATCACGGCGGGTGGACAACACCTGACCCAGTTTCACAAAAATCGGGCCTAAATGTTCCAAGGCCTGACGTAAGCGCTGGCCGCGTGGCGCGCTCAGATTGCGCCCGATGGTGAGCACGCGGGTCAAACGTATCAGCCAAGGTTGTTTGAAGCCAGACAGCAGCAGTTCGTCCAAGCCGAACCGCAGCACGATCCACAGTATGTAAATGCCCCGGTACAGACGCGTCATTTGGCGACAAACTCGCGCAAAGTGATGGCAATACGTTTGAAAAAAGCAGCCATGTGATGGGCGGTGGCGTCGCCGAACACGCGCGACAAATCTTCTTCCATGTCCCAGCGCACATGGTCGACCAGCCAGTTGATGTCTGCCGCCAGCATCACATCGCCGTCTATGCGCATAGCCGGTTTTTCGCCCTTGAGCAAACCCTGTACCAAAGACACGGGAGACGCCTGGCTGATAAGTAAATGCAAATCGGCTTCGGTGTGTGCGTCTGCTCGGGTCAGCAAACCGGCAGGTGTGATCAGCCATTGCAGTTGGAATTCGCGCCAACTGAGTTGTACGCACCGCCCTTGCTGGCGGCGTAACCGTTCCAGTGCGGCAGGTTCTTGCCCAAGCACATGGTTGAGTAGCAAAACCAGTTTATCTTGCAGTTCATGCAACAACCAATCTGGCAGGGTGAGCGAAGAGATCAAACCGGACAAGCGGGCAGACATGTCTGCAAGCGGGGTAGCAATGGCCATATACGTCCGGGTTCTCGTGGTGAATCTTGGGAGATCGATTATTGCAAGGCCTGCACACCGGCCACCAGCCAACCGGCACCGCCGGTTTTGGGCTTGGTCATGTTCCAGACCTCGCGGAACGGGCTGGGTGCGGCATTGGCTTCTTCGCGGATCATGCCGGAGAACTCGACGCTGGCCATATAGCCTTCGCCCAAGTCCTCAATGCCCAGCAACTGGGCTTCAATCATCACCACTTCGGTGTGGTTGGGGCCTTGCACCAGCGCTTCACGCTCAGCCAGCTGGGTTTGGATTTCATGCAACATGCTGTCGGTCATCATGGCACGTAATGCGGGAATATCCGCTTTGTCCCAAGCCGCTTGCAAGCTGATGAAATTTTGCTTGGCGGCAGACACAAATCCTTGCACATCAAAGTCAGCCGGGATGAACCAATTTTGAGTGCCGCCCATCAATGAAGAGCCGATGCGCACACCGGAACGAGAAGGCGCGGCATCAAAAGTGGCACTGGTTTGCTCCCAAGGACGAGCCGAGGCATCGTTACCGATCTTGGCCGGGTTGTACTGGGGCATGTTGCCGGGGTTGGTCGATGAGCCTTCACTGCCGTAGGCATACGGGTCGTTAGGCACTTGCGGAGCGCGTCTGCGCATCAGAAAACCGATCAGCATGACCACCGCCATGGCAATCAAACCGAACATCAAGACTTGCCCGAATTCAGCGCCAAAGCCCAACGAATGCGCCAGCCAGGCCAAACCCAATCCAGCGGCTAAACCGCCGAGCATGGCACCCCAAGGGCGGCGCGGTGCAGCAGCAGGTGGTACTGCAGGTGCGGAGGCAGGCGCCGCATTCGGCGCGGCATTTGGTGCAGCATTTGGCGAGGCGGGGCGTCCGGCTTCGCGTTGGGTCACGTTGCCCGATTGCTGCCCCATAGATCTGCCGCCGCCCAAGCGCTTGGCCGCATCAGCATGCAGGCTGGCAAACGCCATGAACAGAGCAAGAACAAGACTGATTATTTTCATTCGACAAAAACTCCGCAAAAATCTGACAGGACTGTCAACAACGTATTCCAACATGCAAAGCCACCACACCCAGATTCAGGTTGTGTATGTCCACATGGGCAAAACCATTTTGCTGCATAAGGGCTTTAAGGCTTTGCTGATCCGGATGCATGCGGATCGACTCGGCCAAATAGCGGTAACTGGCATCGTCACCCGCCACCATTTTTCCTAAACGGGGCAGCACTTGAAACGAATACCAGTCATACACTTTGGTCAGAGGTGGGGCTACTTTGGAGAATTCCAACACCAGCAATTTGCCGCCGGGCTTTAAGACACGCGACATTTCACGCAAAGCGCGGTCTTTGTGCGTCATATTGCGCAAGCCAAAGGCCACGCACACCAGATCAAAATGCTGATCGGCAAACGGCAGTTGCTCGGCATCGCACACCGCTGTGGGCAACAACACGCCTTTGTCGATCAAACGTTCGCGGCCTTGGCGCAGCATGGCCAGATTGATGTCGGTGTGCACCACTTGACCGCTGGCACCCACTTTTTCTGCAAACGCCATGGCCATGTCGCCAGTACCGCCTGCAATATCCAATACCTTGTCGCCAGCTTTCAAATTGGCGACCATGACGGTGTACGCCTTCCAAGCGCGGTGCAAGCCCATGGACATCAAGTCATTCATGATGTCGTATTTCGAGGCCACCGAATCGAAAACGCCACGCACCCGGCGCGCTTTTTCCTGCTCATCGACTGTTTTGAAACCGAAATCTGTGCTGGCCATGGTGTTGTCCTATGAATGGCAGGCCGGGCCGCCACGGGTTGTCATCGGTGCATCCCGGTCCACACCGGCTTGTTGCAAACGCTGCTCGTACTGCACCCACAAGCGGTCTTGGCTGACACCCAAAAAATGCAAATAGTCCCAGGAAAATATGCCACTGTTGTGACCGTCGCTGAAAGACGGTTGCACACCGTAGTTACCGACCGGCTCTAAGCTGAGAATGCCGACGTTGCGTTTACCGGTTTGCAACACTTCCTGACCCGGACCGTGGCCTTGCACCTCGGCTGACGGGCTGAACACCCGCATCAACTCAAACGGCAAGCGAAACGATTGGCCATTGTCGAAAGAGATTTCCAAGGTTTTGGAAGCGGTGTGCAACACAATGTCTGTGGGTTGCGGGGTGGTGGATTGCAGGCCTGCCATGTTTTATACCAATACGCGTTCAATGCCGCCGGTGTTGGCGTGTTGCACATACTCGGCCATCCAGTTGTCGCCCAGAATGTGCCGCGCCATTTCCACCACGATGTAATCGGCTTCGAGCAAACCGTTTTGCAAATCGTCTTGAAAGCGGTTCAAGCCGATCATGCAACTCGGGCAGGAGGTCAACACTTTGACGTTCTCTTTGGGCGCAACCCAGCCTTTGTCGCGCAACTCTGCCTCGCCAGCCAGTATTTCCTGCTCTTTGCGAAAACGGATTTGTGTCGACACATCGGGGCGCGAATACGCTAAACCACCGCTTTCACCGCAGCAGCGTTTGCTCTCAATGACTTGCTCGCCCAACAAGGCCTTGACGGTTTTCATCGGCGCTTGTTGTTTCATCGGGCTGTGGCACGGGTCGTGGTACAGGTAGGCTTGGCCGCCGGGCAAGGTCACGCCTTTTTCAAGCAGGTATTCGTGGATGTCGACGATGCGGCAGCCAGGGAAAATTTTGTCGAACTCGTAGCCTTGCAGTTGGTCAAAACAGGTGCCGCAACTGACCACCACGGTTTTGATATCCAAATAGTTCAGCGTGTTGGCGACACGGTGGAACAACACGCGGTTGTCGGTGATGATTTTCTCGGCCTTGTCCTGCTGGCCCGAACCGCGTTGCGGGTAACCGCAGCACAAATAGCCAGGCGGCAACACGGTTTGTACGCCGGTGTGCCACAACATGGCTTGGGTGGCCAAACCCACTTGGCTGAACAAACGCTCGGAGCCGCAACCGGGGAAATAAAACACGGCTTCGGCATCTGCGCTGGTGGTCTGCGGGTTGCGAATGATGGGCACGTAGTCGCGGTCTTCAATATCGAGCAAAGCACGTGCGGTTTTGTTGGGCAATCCGGCCGGCATTTTCTTGTTCACAAAGTGAATCACTTGCGACTTGATGCTGGCCGCGCCAATAGACGCTGGCGGCTGGCGGGTTTGTTTACGCGCCAGCGTGCCGAACACGCCATTGGCAATGCGTTGCGCTTGCATGCCCAAGCGTGTGAGTTGGTGACCGAATTGAATGGCTTGCGGGTTGACGGTGCCGACCAGCCAAGACTGAAACGCAGACGCAGGCCTGAAACTTTGCTGACCCATTTTGCGCAACAAGTTGCGCATGTTCATGCTGACTTCGCCAAAGTCGATGTTCACCGGACAAGGCGTGGCACATTTGTGGCACAGAGTGCAATGGTCGGCCACATCTTCAAATTCTTCCCAATGCTTGATGGAGATGCCGCGCCGCGTTTGCTCTTCATACAAAAAGGCTTCAATCAATAACGAGGTGGCCAAAATTTTGTCACGCGGGCTATAGAGCAAATTGGCACGCGGCACATGCGTGGCGCACACGGGTTTGCATTTGCCGCAGCGCAAACAGTCTTTGATGGAATCGGATATCGCGCCTATGTCCGACTGCTGCATGATCAGCGACTCATGCCCCATCAAGCCGAAACTGGGCGTGTAGGCTTGGCTCAAATCTGCCATGCGCATGTCGTCTGTGTTTGACTTTTGACGCAGCAATTTGCCTTTGTTGAAATGGCCGTTAGGGTCGATGCGCGCTTTGTAATCGGCAAACGGTTGTAACTCGGCATCGGTTAAATATTCAAGTTTGGTGATGCCAATGCCGTGTTCGCCTGAGATGACCCCGTCTAGCGAACGCGCCAGCGCCATGATGCGTGCCACCGCTTCGTGCGCGGTGTGCAGCATGTCGTAGTCGTCGCTGTTGACCGGCAAATTGGTGTGCACATTGCCGTCACCTGCATGCATGTGCAGCGCCGCCCAGACCCGGCCTTTGAGCACCTGCTGGTGCACTTTGTCGAACTCGCGGCGCAAGGGCGCAAAGGCCGCGCCGCTGAACAAACTGTGCAACTCGGCGCGCAATTGGGTTTTCCAACTGGCGCGCAATTCGTGGTTTTGCAATTGCAATTGAAACTGGTCTATGCCGGTGAGCCAGCCCTGCCACAAGCCGCGCACTTCGGCTATCAACGCCAGCGCTTGCTCAATCCGCTCTTGCAATAACTCGGGCGATGGTCTGTCCAGCTCGTCGTCCACCGCTGCCATGGGCAACTGGCCTTTGTGCAGCAAATCGCTCAATGCATCGCACAAAGCGATTTTGTTGCGCAATGACAGTTCGATGTTGATGCGCTCAATGCCGTCGGTGTACTCGGCCATGCGCGGCAGCGGTATGACCACGTCTTCGTTGATCTTGAACGCGTTGGTATGACGGCTGATGGCCGCCGTGCGTTTGCGGTCCAGCCAGAATTTTTTGCTTGCCTCGGGACTGATGGCGATGAAACCTTCGCCGCTGCGCGCATTGGCCAATCGCACCACTTCGGAGGTGACACGGGCCACATCGTCGGCATCGTCACCTGCAATGTCACCGAACAACACCATCTTGGGCAAACCGCCGCGCTTGGATTTGGTGGTGTAGCCAACAGCTTTCAAATAGCGGTTATCCAAATGCTCCAAGCCCGCCAGCAAGGTGCCGCTTTGTTTGGCCACCTCGAACATATAGTCTTTGATCTCGACGATGCTGGGCACCGCCACATGCGCCGGGCCGAAAAACTCCAGACACACGGTGCGGGTGTGTGCAGGCATGCGGTGCAATATCCAGCGAGCGCTAGTGATCAAGCCATCGCAGCCTTCTTTTTGCACGCCGGGCAGGCCGCTTAAAAATTTGTCGGTGACATCTTTGCCCAAACCGGCTTTGCGAAAACTGCCGCCCGGGATGTCGAGACGCTCGGTGCGCACCGGTGTCACACCGTCGGCTTCAAAATAACGCAACTCGAAACTGGCCATGTCGGCATCGTGGATCTTGCCGAGGTTGTGGTTGAGTCGCACCACTTCCAGCCACAGCGCATCCGGCGTGACCATGCGCCAGCTGGCCAAGTTGTCCAGCGCCGTGCCCCAGAGCACCGCTTTTTTGCCGCC
The DNA here is from genome assembly GCA_947456305.1 of Comamonadaceae bacterium. Taxonomy (GTDB): domain Bacteria; phylum Pseudomonadota; class Gammaproteobacteria; order Burkholderiales; family Burkholderiaceae_C; genus Limnohabitans. Next base: position 82,137 of record CANGPN010000009.1, read on the forward strand.
TGCGTTCATGGCGATGTTGCCGCCTATGCAAGACGCTTCAGCCGATGTCGGATCGACCGCAAACACCAAACCGGCGGCTTCAGCGGCATCGGCCACGCGTTGTGTCACCACACCGGATTCGGTCCACAGCGTCGGCGTAGTCTGCTGCAAACCGGGCAACACGACGTTTTCAACCGCGTGCATGGCGGTGAGTTTTTCGGTGTTGATGACCACGCTTTGCCAGGTCAAAGGAATCGCGCCGCCGGTGTAACCGGTGCCGCCGCCACGCGGCACGATGGTCAAGCCCAGTTCGATACTGGCTTTGACCAGACGCGCCATTTCGGCTTCGCTGTCAGGGGTGAGCACCACAAACGGGTATTCGACCCGCCAGTCGGTGGCATCGGTGACATGCGTCACCCGGCTCATGGCATCGAACTTGATGTTGTCCGAAGCCGTGCATTTGCGAAGCACTTTGTTGGCTTTTTTACGCAAACTGCTGACCCGGTCGAAATTTTGGGCAAATTGGTCAACGGCTTGCCGGGCCGCCTCCAGCAATTGCCCAACTTGTGTATTTCTGTCACCGTCCTCGTCCGATGCCTGACCGCGTCTGGCCTGCACATCCCGCAAACGATGGTGCAAGGCATCGATCAACAAACGGCGGCGCGCGGGGTTGTCCAGCAAATCGTCTTGCAAATACGGGTTGCGCTGCACCACCCAGATGTCGCCCAGCACCTCGAACAGCATGCGGGCCGAGCGGCCGGTGCGGCGCTCAAAACGCAGGCTTTCCAAAATGGCCCAAGCCTGCTCGCCAAGCAGACGGATGACAATTTCCCGGTCGGAAAAAGAGGTGTAGTTGTAAGGGATTTCCCGTAAACGTTGGCTGTCAGTCACAGCGGGAATCAGTTTGTCTAGGGGCGTGTGCGCATTCATAAATATGTATTAGATGTTAACCCAGTGCCAGGAAAACATTGCCTCAGAGGGTTAACAACCACTGGGTGGTGGCACAAGCCAGCACCATGGCCGCATAAGTGAGGATTTTCCCGTCATTGCCGAACCCGATCAGGCCGGCCAGCAACACCGCCACCCCGACCGCGCTGCCCAGCAGAAATTGTCGCCGCCATGCCTGCCAACCCAGGGAAATGTTGCTGACCAGCGGGGTGACCAGAGCCAGCCAAGCGGCCACGGCGCAGGCCGGGGCAATAAAGTTGAGCAAATGAACCGTAAGCGACATAACATCCATAAATTCAAATTTTATAATCGGCACTATGTCTGTTTGGGCGCTCGGTCTTAACCACACCACCGCACCCCTCGATTTGCGGGGTCGCTTTGCCTTTGCCGTCGAACAAATGGGCCCGGTGTTAGACGGTTTCAGACAATCGGTAGGCGGTCAAACCGAAGCCGCCATTCTCTCTACTTGTAACCGCACCGAGATTTACTGCGCCTCCAACGAAATCCTGATGCCCAAGACCATGGACTGGCTGGCCGAGTCCGGCGGTGTCAGCACCGAGAGCTTGCACAACCACATTTACACACTGGTCGACGAACAAGCTGCCCGGCATGCATTCAGGGTGGCCAGCGGTTTGGACTCCATGGTGTTGGGTGAGCCGCAAATCCTGGGTCAAATGAAAGATGCGGTGCGCGTAGCCCGCGAAGTCGGCGCATTGGGCTCCACCTTGCACCAAATGTTCCAACGCTCGTTTGCAGTGGCCAAACAGGTTCGCAGCACCACAGAAATCGGTGCCCACAGCATCAGTATGTCAGCGGCTTCAGTGCGACTGGCCGGACAACTGTTTGAGGACCTGAGCAAAATCAATGTGCTGTTTGTCGGCGCAGGTGAAATGATCGAACTGTGCGCCACGCATTTCGCCGCCAAAACCCCGCGCGGCATGACGGTGGCCAACCGCACCATGGAACGAGGCGAATTATTGGCCCGCCAACTTAATGCCAACGTCATGCGCCTGGCCGACCTGCCCGACCGCTTGCACGAGTTCGATGCCGTCATCAGTTGCACCGCCAGCACCTTGCCGCTGATCGGCTTAGGCGCTGTCGAACGGGCCCTGAAAAAACGCCGCAACAGCCCCATGTTCATGGTCGATTTGGCGGTGCCGCGTGACATTGAGCCCGAAGTCAAGTCATTGCGAGATGTCTATTTGTATACCGTAGACGATTTGTCTCAAGTGGTGCAAACCGGCCAGGCCAGCCGCCAGGCGGCGGTGGCCGAAGCCGAGGTCATCATCGATGCCGGTGTGCAAAGTTTTGTGCATTGGCTGGACCAGCGTTCAGACGTACCGCTGATTCAACAACTCAACCAGCAAGCCGAAGCCTGGCGTAGCGCCGAACTTGCCCGCGCCCACAAACTGCTGGCCAAAGGCGAACCTGTTGAGGCAGTGCTTGAGTCTTTGGCCAAAGGGCTGACGCAAAAAATGCTGCACGGTGCCATGGCTGAATTGCATGCCGACGACGCAGGCAGCCGCCAGGAAGCACGCAGCGCCATCGAGCATTTCTTTTTGCGCGCCGGCCGTTAGCTGAAAGCGCCCCACTTATGAAGCCGTTTATGCGCGCTCAGCTAGAGCGCAATGTGCAACGCCTGTCCGAGCTCGACTTTTTGCTGTCGCGCGAAGACATCATGAAAGACATGACCCAGTTTCTGGCCTTGTCACGCGAACACGCCGAAGTGGCCGCTTTGGTCACGCCCTACCAGCGCTGGTTGCAATTGACTCAAGACAGCGACGCCGCGCAATCCATGTTGAATGACAGCGACCCGGATCTGCAAGCCATGGCGCAGGAAGAAATCGACAGTGCTGCTACGCAAACTGAAGCACTGCTGGCACAACTGCAACGCATGTTGCTGCCCAAAGACCCGGACGATGCGCGCAATGCGTTTTTGGAAATACGCGCCGGCACCGGCGGCGATGAATCCACGTTGTTCGCAGGCGATTTGCTGCGCATGTACACGCGCTTTTGCGCAGAGCGCGGTTGGCGGGTGGAAGTGGTCAGCGAGTCGGCCAGCGAGTTAGGCGGCTACAAAGAAGTGGTGGTGCGCATCGAAGGCAACGGCGTATACGGTTGTTTGAAGTTTGAGTCCGGCGGTCACCGTGTGCAGCGCGTGCCGGTCACCGAAACCCAAGGCCGCATACACACCAGCGCCTGCACAGTAGCGGTGTTGGCGGAACCGGATGAAGCCGAGGCCATCAAAATCAACCCGTCCGATTTACGCATAGACACTTTTCGCGCCAGCGGCGCGGGTGGTCAGCACATCAACAAAACCGACTCGGCGGTACGCATCACGCATTTGCCCACCGGCATCGTGGCCGAATGCCAAGACGGACGCAGCCAGCACAGCAACAAAGCGCAAGCATTGCGTGTGCTGACCGCGCGCATACAAGAAAAAGACCGCAGCGAACGCGCCGCCAAAGATGCCGCCGAGCGCAAATCCTTGATCGGTAGCGGCGACCGCAGCGACCGCATACGCACCTACAACTTCCCGCAAGGCCGCTTCACCGACCACCGCATCAACCTGACTTTGTACAAATTGCTGGCCATCATGGAAGGCGACTTGGGCGATGTGGTTGAGGCCTTGCAGGTCTATGAAGCGGCACAGCAATTGGCGGCTTTGGAAGATGCGGCGTGAATACCAGCCAAGCGCTTGCACACGCCCGCACGCTGGACATCGAACCGTTGGAAGCGCAAACCCTGTTGCTGCATGTGTGGCAACGCCCGCTGCATGACCGCGCCTGGCTGCTGCTGAACGACATGCTTGTTCTGTCCAAAGATCAACACACACAATTTCAACAAGGGCTACAACGTCTGCTGGATAACGAACCGCTGGCTTATGTGACCGGCTGGCAAGCGTTTCACGGACTGGAGTTGCAAATCACACCTGACGTACTGGTGCCACGCGCCGATACCGAAACTTTGGTCAATTGGGCCTTGACGCTCGACTTGCCGCAAGCTCGGGTGCTGGATCTGGGCACCGGCAGCGGCGCGATAGCGCTGGCATTGAAACACCAACGCCCCGATTGGCCGGTGCACGCCGTTGACCAAAGCCAGCAGGCCTTGGCTGTAGCGCAAGCAAACGCTCAGCGGTTGCAGTTGGAAGTGGTTTTCACGCAAAGCGATTGGCTCAACCAAATTCAAGGCAGTTTTGACCTGATCGTCTCCAACCCGCCTTACATCGCCCAAGGCGACCCGCACTTGCCGGGGTTGGTGCACGAGCCGCAAACGGCGCTGGTCAGCGGCCCTAAGGGCTTGGACGATTTACAAACCATCATCGCCCAGGCCCCGCATTACCTGAACGACCAAGGCTGGTTGTTGCTGGAACACGGCTATGACCAAGCGGATGCTGTGTGCGAATTACTGCGTCAAAAAGGCTATGCAAAGGTGCAAAGCCGCAACGACCTCGCGGGCATCGCGCGTTGCAGCGGGGGCATGCGCGGGGAAGTGAAATAATCCAAGCATTCAGACAGTTTGCAATTTGGGAGTTTTTATGAGTGATGTGCACCAACGTATCGACCAACTGGTCAAAGACAACGACATCGTGTTGTTCATGAAAGGCAATGCCAACTTCCCCATGTGCGGTTTTTCCGGCCGGGCCATTCAATTACTCAAAGCCAGCGGCGTGGACACCAAAACCCTGACCACCATCAATGTGCTGGACGATGCAGACATCCGCCAAGGCATCAAGGAATACAGCAACTGGCCCACCATCCCCCAGCTTTACGTCAAAGGCGAATTCATTGGAGGCTCGGACATCATGACCGAGATGTACGAATCCGGTGAACTGACCAAAGTACTCGGCACTTAAAGCCTCGGGCTTTGACAAGCCCGGTTTTCTTTCCAAATCTTCTTAAGGCTGCCAGCGTTGCTGTGCGGCCATCACTGCATTCGGATAAACGCTTTGGCCCCGGCTGCCGTTGTAGCGACCCAGCGCCAAGTGCAGATTGCCGTCTTCCAGCTTTAAATAATGGCGCAAGATGACACAACCGAAACGCATATTTGCCTGCCACTGAAACAGCACTTGCGGCTCACCTTGTCCCAGCATGCGCGGCCAAAACGGCATGACTTGCATGACACCCATGGCACCGGCGCTGCTGACAGCGAATTTGCGAAACCCGCTTTCCACCTCTATCAAACCCAGCACCAGCGAAGGCTCCAAGGCCGCGCGGCGGCTCTCGTACCACACGGTTTGCAAAAACAAACGCTGTAACTCGGGCGTGCCCAACTCCGGCAAACCGGCGGCACCGTGCATTTGCCGGATGCGCAACGGCATTCGCTGTAAATTGTTTTGCAACCATTGCTCGTAGGCCTGTTTGTCGGCGAGGGTGGGCAAATACGGCTCGGGCGGCGGCAAACCCGTGACCGCCACGCTGAGGGCGGAGCGAACTGAATCGGCCAAATGTTCTTCGCGTTGGGGGCCTGCGGATACTGAGGCCATGAACAAGCACAGTATGAACACAAGCAGGGTTTTGAGGTGGTCAAACACTTTTGAATTTGAATGGGTTGAGGCAAACCAGTTGTATAGCTTGCCAGAACCGCGCCATGCGGTTTGGGTTTGCGCAACTCGGAAACCACATTGGTGTCGAGCAAATACAAGGCTTACTCCCAAGCTAGTGGCGGTCGGTACTGATCCACACCGCGCTCAGGCAACACCAGTTCTATCCTGCCTTGGTCCGACAGCAGCAAGCTTTTCAAGCTGGGACGAGCCTGGGTTTGCATGCGTCGCCACTGCGCCACAGGCACCAACACTGCCGCTTCGGCACCACGCTTGGTCACCATTTCGGTCATTGGGCCACGCAGGTATCGAGCAATTCACTGAAACGGGCTTTGGCATCTTGCACCGGCCATATGGGTAAGTTCATTATTGATTTATTCGAAATTTTTGATCAAACCGGAAAATCAAAAAAATGAGCAAATTTACGTTTGAAAAAACCGATTTCGGTCATATTGCTTTTGTTACCCGACGCAAAGGACAGTTCGTTTTGACATATTCTTGTCAAAGCAGAAAGCTGAGTGGGTTCATCCATGTCCAGCTTGAGCGCACGCTCTTTGAATGTATGAAGAGCTGATTCACCTAAAACCCCCGCCCCCTCTAGCTCCGCTTCTAGCGCAATGAATTTGCTGGCGTGTAAGGCATGTGATCTTGCTTTGTCTGTCCATGAAAAAACAATGGATGGCATAGTGACCAAAACCACCACCGCGCCTGCCATCGCTTTTGCCTCAGTTGTCACAAGCAATTCGGTGGTGGCGCTGGCACCTGCTATCAAAGACAAGGAAACAGACAATTTGTCACACAGGGCAAAAAATCTCTCACGCTTGCGGTGGTAAAGCGAACTGATTCTGCATTTTTGAATAATTTCATGGCGAAGTTCCCAGTTACTGTCTGACCATTCATTCATCTTTATCTCGCTTGATTCAGTTTTTAGGTTTGGGTGGAACAGGGTCTATGGGTTGACGCGGTGAAACTTCAGTTTGGTTATTGTTTATTTTTACCGACCTAACACTGTTTTCGTTGGTTGAAAACGCCATAAGCCCATAAAGACCAGTATTTTCTACAGGATGAGTTGCCGATTTGTTTGGCCCAGGTAGTTGACGGGTGTACTTGGTTGATTTTTGTTTTCGCATTTTTAATGTATTACTGAATGCCAAAAATGGGGGGGGTTAGTCAGCTATATTCAGTCATAACGTTTATTTTTTGAACATAAAAATACTATAAAAATTACTTAAAAGTCACTATTCATGGTGATAATTTACTTATTCCTTAATACCAAGCACTTTGACCACAGTGTGCCTACCAGACGCAATGACTCAGCACTTTTTCACAACTCCCAGCCCTGCCGCCCAAAAATTGGAAGCCTTGCGCCAATGGTTCCCGCAAGCAGTCGAAGTGGATGACAAAGGCCACATCCGCGTCAATGCAGCCGCTATTCAAATGGCTTTGGACCCGGGCAACCCCGCCGGGGTGCGGGTGGAGGAAGACGGCTACGAACTGCGCTGGGTAGGCAAGCGCGATGCCTACCACCAGGCATTTGTGCCCACCGACAAAATTGTGTCTGCCGCCCACAGCCAAAGCCAAGACTGGGACAACACCGGCAACCTGCTGATCAAAGGCGACAACCTGGACGCATTGAAGTTGTTGCGGCAAAGTTATTTCGGCAAGGTCAAACTGATTTACATCGACCCGCCCTACAACACCCAAAGCGACCAATTCATTTACCGCGACGACTTCACCGCCAAGCAAGCCGAGGTACTGAGCAGCCTAGGCTACAGCGCCGAGAACATCGATTACATCAAAAATATTTACGGTGCCCGCACCCACAGCGGCTGGCTGAGCTTTATGTACCCGCGCCTGCTGTTGGCGCGCGACCTGCTCGAGGAGGAGGGAGTCATCGCAATCCACATGGATGAACATGAGCACGCCAACACTGCGCTGTTACTAGATTCAATTTTTGGCTCTGACAATGTTCTGGGCGCAGCAGCGTGGGATAAGAAAAACCCAAAAGGCGACGCAATCGGCTTGGCGTATCAGCACGAATCCTTGTTCTTTGTTGCAAAAAATAAGGTTGCTTTTTACGCCTCACAAAGTTTGGTAAGGCGCAAAAAAAATGCAAGCCAAATTATGAACAAGGCCGCTAGGTTATTTGCTACGCTTGGTCAAAAGCAGCTGCCAAGCGACTTAAAAAAAATACAAAAAAAATACAAATTAAAACTGGACGATTTAAAAAAATTTGAGGAAGCGGTCGATCTGACCATAATCAATGAAGAATTTTCTTCTTGGCTAAAAAAACAAGGCTTTAGTAGTGGCGAGTCAGCATATTCAAAAATAGATTCTGAAGGACGGGTTTACAGGCTTGTTTCAATGGCTTGGCCAAATAAAAAGCGCGCCCCGGACGATTACTTTATTCCCTTAAAACACCCGGTTACTGGGGAAAATTGCCCAGTGCCAGCCAGAGGGTGGCGTAATCCTCCGGCAACAATGGCTAGGCTTCTTCAAGAAGATGAAATTGAATTTGGAGTCGATCACCTTACTCAGCCACAAAGAAAATATCTACTTAGCAAAAACTTAACTGAAGCGCTACCCTCAGTCATTAGTTTTGGTGGCAGTGATGACGCTCATTTAGCTGACATAGGCATACCTTTTGACAACCCGAAACCAGTTGAAATTTGTAAAGAAGTAATCTCTACGATTCTTCAAGGGCCAAAAGGAATCGCACTCGACTTCTTCGCCGGCAGCGGCACCACCGCCGAAGCCGTCATGCGCTTGAACGCTGAAGACGGCGGGCAGCGCCAATTCATCTTGGTGCAAATTCCCCAGCCCATCGACCCCGCCAAACAAAAAGAAGCGTACGACTTCGTCAGCAAAACCTTAAAGCGCCCCGAAGCCACGATTTTCGAAATCACCGCTGAGCGCATCCGCCGCGCCGGTGCCAAGCTGCAAGCCGAGCTAACGGCCAAGCGGCAAGCCCAAGGCGAACTCTTGGCTGACGACACGCCGCCGTTGGACACCGGCTTTAGGGTGTTCGAGTTGGTAGACGACCCGCTGAACTTGATACACCGCCAGCCCTTGAAAGATGCCAGCCAAGCGCAGCTGGCCGAGCTGCAAAAGCGCATTGCTACACCGCAAACCGCCGACATGGAAAAGGTATTGTCCAACCTGCTGCTGAGCGAAGGTTTGCCGCTGACCACGCGCATTCAAACGCTGGTGCACGATCATCTGTTTATGGCCCATGACGTGGCCTTGCTAGTGCAAGCCCTGCCCTTGGAAGAACTGCAACAACACTTGCAAACCCTGCAAACGAATGACCACGCGCTGCGTTACCTGACGGTGTACTCCCCTTGGGTGCAGGATGACAACTTGCTGCTGAGCCTGGACACGCTGATGGACAAGCTGGGTTTGGGCAAGGACAAGCTGCGGCTTCGGGGTTGACACCGTGGCTGCCCAATTTCAATACAGCCGCTTGGCGCACCAAGTCCAAGCTGTACAAAGCCTGGCGCAGGTGTTTGACAACATCCCGTTTCAACCCGCCATTCATGTACAAGCCAATCCCTTGTTCAACTTACAAGCTTGCCAACAGCAACTGCATAACAACATCGAAGCGATACGGCAAACCAATGGCGTGACACACGGGCCGGTCAAGGTGGAAGGCTCAAACGCCTTAGGCCTGTCGCTGGACATCATGATGGAAACCGGCACAGGCAAGACATTCACCTTCATCGAAAGCATGCACATGCTGCATCAGCGGCATGGCTTGTCTAAATTCATTGTGCTGGTGCCAAGCAATGCCATACGCCAAGGCACGATCAACAGTTTGCGCACCACCGCAGAGTTTTTTGCCAAGGAATACGACAACCAGAAGATCGCGGTTTACAACTACTCGGACAAAACCATAGGCGGCTTTTTGCACGCGGCCAATAAAGGCATTGCGGTAATGGTGTCCACCTACCAATCGTTCGCCGGTGAAAACCGCATCATGAACCAGCGCGGGGTCGAGGCCAATTTGTTTGGTCACGCCAAAAGCTATATGGAGGCTTTGGCAGCCCTGAGCCCGGTGCTGATCATCGACGAGCCGCACCGGTTTGAAGGGGCGCAAACGCAAACCTACTTGGCCAGGTTTAAACCGCTGCTAACGCTACGCTTTGGTGCCACGTTTCGCAACGATGAGTACCTGAACCTGATTTACACCTTGGACAGCGTGAACGCCTTCAAGCAGCGACTGGTCAAAGGTATCACGGTGGACACCGTGGGCGTGGGCGCGGAAGACACGCAGTTGCTGTGCTTGCAGGAAGTGACGGGCGGCAGCGGTGAGCGAGCGGCCAAAGTGGCTTTCAAATCGCTGGACGGTAAAAACAAAACCGTGAGTTTGAACAAAAAGGACAACTTAGGCGATCAAACCAATCTGCCGTATTTGAACGGCTATGTGGTGGAGAACATCACAAAACAAGAACTGCTGTTTACCAACGGCTTTGCCCTGCCCTTGCAAGCGCCGCAGTCTGTGGGCATGTTGGCCGAGGACATGCAATCGGCCATCATCGAGCGGGCCGTGGCTAACCACTTTGAGCGCGAGGAAGAGCTGTTCAAACACGGCATCAAGTCGCTGACCTTGTTTTTTATTGATGCGGTAGCTAAGTATTTACCGCAAGGTCAACAAGCCACACCGATTCGCCAAGCTTTTGAGCAGCACTACCGCAAGCATTTACAAAAAATGCTTGCCAAGCCGCAGTTGGATACAGCCTACCGCGCTTACCTAGAGCGCACCGCCAAAGCCATTGACCAAGTACATAAAGGCTATTTCGCTGCTTCGCACAGCGACAAGTCACAAGAAGAAGCCATCAGCCTGATTTTGAAAGACAAAGAAAAGCTTCTGTCTTTTGACACCGACTTGCGGTTTATTTTTTCTATGTGGGCGCTGCAAGAAGGTTGGGACAACCCGAATGTGTTCACCCTCTGTAAGCTGGCACCCAGCCCGTCCAAGATCACCAAACTCCAGCAAATTGGCAGGGGCTTGCGCTTGGCGGTCAACCAAAAACTTGAGCGCATCACCCAGGATGAACCCGAGTTCGACACCATCAACGACTTGGTGGTGGTCGTGCCTGCCAGCGAAGCCGGTTTTGTAGAAGCCATACAAAACGAGATTGCCGCGCACAGTCTGGGCAACCGGGACGGCAGTTTAGATGCGCAGTGGTTGGTGGATGAAAAAGCTGCCCCAAACCTCCAAGTAGCGGGCAGGCTGCTGGACAAGTTGGCTGAGTTGGGCGTGGTGAGCTTGGACGACACCACTGGTAAAGCTAAGTTGGTGATGACTCCACAAGACTTTCAAAACCAAAAAGTCCATTTGCAAACCGCAGTGGCTGGTGTCAAAGGCAACACCCCCGAAAACACTGAGCAGTTCATGCGTTGGCTAAACGACTTCATGGCCGGAGTAAGCCGCACCAAGCGCAAAGAAAAGCGCCCGCCTACCCATTTGAAAGTCAACGCCAAACGGTTTGAGCAGTTCAAAGAATTGTGGGCGCAACTGAACCGCAATACCCGGGTCCGGTTTGAACTTAAGCAAACTGTTTTGATTGAACATGTACTCGCACGGATTGACAAGGATTTTCAAGTTCTGCCACTCACCTACAGCCTGACGCGTCAGCGCGGCGTTGAGAAATTGGACCAACGGCACCGAATCGAATCGATTCAAGGCAGCTACACACTGGTCAGCCCCGGCTTTTTTTCATTGAGTGGCTTTGTGCGCGAGTTGTCCAACCAGACACGCCTGTCGTTTCACACGGTAGCCGACATCCTGCGCCAAATGCCTGCCGAAAAATTCAAGCAAATAGGCACTAACGAACACCGGGCTTTGTCCCAATTGAGCCACCTGATTACCGATTGCATTTACGAGCTATTGATTCAGACTGTCAGCTATGAATTGCTGGAGTTGAATGTCAAAACCGCGCTCACCGACAACACCGGTCAGTTGTTGGAAACGATTCCAGTCAGTTTGTGTGGCAGCGAGCTACACAACATCCACAACCAAGCGGTACAGGCTTTGTCGCTTTATGCAGATCCGATGATGCCGGTGGACAGCGACATAGAGCGAACAACGGTTGATGAATCGCAGCTCGACAGCGTAACGGTTTTCGCCAAGTTACCGCGCATCAATATACCTACGCCACTAGGCAAAAAATACAACCCGGACTTTGGCTATGCAGTACATCGACAAGGGGACGCCAAGGCCCTGTATTTGGTGGTGGAAACCAAGGGCTATGAAACCAGATCAGACATCACGGGTGAAGAACGCTTCAAGATTGACAGTGCCAAAAAGTTTTTTGAGGCGTTGAAGCACGAAGGTGTGCCAGTCGAATTTGTGACCAAGATCAGCGGAGACAAGCTCGGCAGCTTGGTGGCTGGAATACTGAGCACAGGGCTTTGATAATGGCAAGCCTTTCCTCAATCTCTTTGTTCAGGCAAAAGTCACTTGGATTCATAGCAGGCATAATCCCATCTAACACGCCCCTCACCCCTGTCGCCGGCGCAAGCGCGGAATGTCATGTGAGGGGTTTCTCTTTTTCAGGCTGGCATTGACCTTGAGTTCACCGGCCTTGAAATCATTTACCTCATACGAGGAGCAATTAGAACTTCTCAGGCTAAGAGGTCTAGAGATTACTAACGAAGAACAAGCGCTGAATATCCTCAAGCTTCTTGGTTATTACCGAATTTCTGGTTATTACTACCCTTTAAGAAATACAAATCCAGTCGGTCACCCCGGCCGACAGGATACCTTCAAGCCGGGTTCAAGCCTTGAGTTAATTGCAGAATTAACTTCTTTTGACAAACGACTTCGTATGCATCTGCTCGACGGTTTGGAAACAATTGAAATATCTGTCAGAGTAGCAATAGCTCATAGACTTGGAAAATTTGATCCGCTAGCACATCTCAATCCTAGGCTTTTAGACGGTCGATTTACGCGTGTTCGTGCACACTTGAATGTTTCTGGTCATCAATCATGGATTGAGCGCTTCCATGAAAAATTATCAGAGTCAAAAGAAGATTTTGTTAATCATCACCATAAACAGTACGGTGGCCAAATACCTATCTGGGTTGCAATTGAAGTGTGGGATTTCGGTATGCTGTCGCGCTTTTTTGCAGGTATGGCATCAAGAGATAAAAATGCTCTTGCGATCCAATTTGGCGCTCACGATGGGGGAACTTTGACATCCTGGCTACGGATGTTCAATTTTGTTCGAAATGTTTCTGCTCACCACTCTCGACTTTGGAACCGACGAAACCCAGAAACACCCGTGTTACCTCCCTTAGATCGGTGTCGTTCGTTATCTCAACTTCACACATATCCTGATTCAAAAAGCAAACTCTTTGGGACTGTGAGTTGTTTGGCTGTCATATTGCGACATATTGCCCCTGAATCGACCTGGACATTTGAGTTGAAAATGTTGATGAGAACATTCCCAGTTTCAAATTTAATATCACTGGCGGATGCTGGATTTCCCCAGGACTGGGAATCCACAGATTTATGGTCACTCAAACTAAACAAGACATAACCTGCAATCACATGTGAAGCGGACTGACTTTTTGATTTACTTTGAGATCCCAAGTTGTCCGCCTTATTGCTTATCTCACTGAATCAAAACTGAAGAAAATAATTCCCTCACTGCCTGATCAGGAAAGATAGCCGTTTTGTACAAAGGACTGCACGGCGTGTGAGCCAACCTCAAGCTCAATTGCAGATAACCCATGTTTTCTTCATGATTGCGGAAATTTTCAGCCAAAAAAGTGAATTCATTCATGATGCCAAGCACGCTGCGATTTGCGGTTTTAGCAAACTTCACTTTGGTCATTTGCAGCAGTTCTGCTTGAATAAGCAAGGGATTCACTTCCAGCGCATTAAGTACCTGCGCCAAGGCTTGCGGAAAACGTTGAGTCAGACTTGCAGCAGGCGCTAGCGGCATCAGCACTGGAAGCAGTGTGCGCTCATTAACCAGCAAAGCCAGTTGTGGTTTCCTAAACAGCGCCGTGGCGTACCAAGCACCCATGCAATTGCTGTTTTGTTCAGATGCTTGGATAACAGGCTTGATGCGATCCAACAGTTTGCGGGTGCAATGCAAATGGAACATACAAGCCTTTTTTCCAATAGACAGTGACAGTTTTATCCCGCCAACTTCCCCTTGATCAACCCCGCCACTTCCGCCAGCGCCACCTTGGTCGGCTCGGCGTCTCTGCGGTACTGGTATTCCACTTGACCTTCTTTCAAACCCCGGTCGCCGATGGTGACGCGGTGCGGCACGCCGATCAATTCCCAGTCGGCAAACATGGCACCGGGGCGCTCGCCACGATCGTCCAGCATCACGTCCACACCGGCTTGCAATAACTCGGCGTACAAGGCCTCGGCAGCAGCTTTCACCTCGGGGCTGCGGTCCGGCCCGATGGGACACACCACCACAGTGAAGGGGGCCAACGCGTCCGGCCAGATGATGCCTTTGGCATCGTGGTTTTGCTCAATAGCAGCGGCTGGCAGGCGTGTGATGCCTATGCCGTAGCAACCCATTTCGAAATGCCGGGGCTTGCCGTCTTCAGCCAAAAACGTGGCGTTCATGGCCGCGCTGTATTTGGTGCCTAGGTAAAAAATATGGCCAACTTCAATGCCGCGCTCAATAGCCAGCGTTCCTTTGCCGTCGGGTGACGCATCACCCGCGACCACGTTGCGTATATCGGCCACCATGTCGGGCTCGGGCAGGTCGCGGCCCCAGTTCACGCCGGTGATGTGGTGGTCCGGTTGGTTGGCACCGCAAATCCAGTTGCTCATGACCGCCACATCGCGGTCGGCCACTACCTTTAAGGGCTTGTGCAATTTCAACGGTCCGAGGTAACCGGGCTTGCAGCCGAAATGTTCGTCAATCTCAGCCAGCGTGGCAAACCTAAAACCTGTTTCAAACCCGGGCAGCTTGCCGACTTTGACTTCGTTCATGTCATGGTCGCCGCGCACCAGCAACAGCCAAACTTGGCTCTTGAGGATTTCGCCTTTGTCGTTGGTGGCGTCTGTTGCCAAGACCAGCGACTTGACCGTGGTCTGCAACGGCACACCCAACAACTCGGCCACGTCTTCGCAAGTGCTTTTGCCGGGCGTCGGTGTCAGCGTGCAAGCCGCTGTGGCCGCGCCGCGCGGCTGCGCAGGTGCCAGCGCTTGGGCTTTTTCCATGTTGGCCGCGTAATCGCTGTTCGGGCAATAGACGATGGCATCTTCACCGGTAGCTGCAATCACTTGAAACTCTTCGCTCAGGTCGCCGCCGATGGCGCCGCTGTCAGCCGCCACCGCGCGGTAACGCAATCCGAAGCGGTCAAAAATGCGGCGGTAGGCCTGCGCCATGCCTTGGTAGCTGATTTGCGCCGAGACCGCGTCGCGGTCAAAGCTGTATGCGTCCTTCATGATGAACTCGCGTCCGCGCATCAGGCCGAAACGCGGACGGCGTTCGTCGCGGAATTTGGTTTGTATCTGGTAGAAATTTTTCGGCAGCTGTTTGTAGCTGCGCAATTCCTGGCGCGCAATATCGGTCACCACTTCTTCGCTGGTGGGTTGCACCACGTAATCGCGGTCGTGCCGGTCTTTGATGCGCAGCAACTCAGGGCCCATTTTCTCGAAGCGCCCTGTCTCCTGCCACAACTCGGCGGGTTGCACCACCGGCATGGTCAGCTCAATCGCTGACGCACGGTTCATTTCCTCGCGCACGATGGCCTCCACCTTGCGAATCACGCGCAAGCCCATGGGCATGTAGGTGTAAATGCCGGCACCGAGTTTTTTGATCATGCCGGCGCGCATCATCAATTGATGGCTGGCAACTTCGGCATCTGCCGGGGCCTCTTTGAGGGTGGAAATCAGAAACTGGGAAGCTTTCATGGGTAACTGTGTGCGCCAACGCAGTGGCTTTATTTGAGGGTGAAACCTATCGGCGTATTGATGCCAGCCGGATGCTGTGCATAATGGCCTCAGTTGAAATTTTTGAGGTTTGATTATGCTTGACCGTGACGGCTTTCGGCCTAACGTCGGCATCATTCTGCTGAACCAGAAGAACCAGGTGTTTTGGGGCAAGCGCATCCGCACCCACAGTTGGCAGTTTCCGCAAGGCGGCATTGACCGGGGCGAAACCCCCGAGCAGGCCTTGTTCAGGGAATTGCAAGAGGAAGTGGGACTGTTGCCGGAGCAAGTGCGCATCGTGGCCCGGACCCGCGACTGGTTGCGTTATGAAGTGCCGGACCGCTACATCCGCAAGGATGCGCGCGGCCATTACAAAGGGCAAAAACAGATTTGGTTTTTGCTGCAACTGGTGGTGCCTGACCACGCGCTCAATTTGCGCGCCAGTACACACCCGGAGTTTGACGCTTGGCGTTGGAACGAATACTGGGTGCCACTGGAATCTGTCGTCGAGTTCAAACGTGGTGTGTATGAAATGGCGCTGACCGAGTTGTCGCGGTATTTGCCCCGGCAAGAGCATCGCAGCTCGTTTTTGCGGCAGGGGCTTCGATCGTCGGCTAAGGACGAGCAGACATCACCATCACCGCCTGTCGAATAATTTTTCGGGCTTTACCAATCAGCGGCTATCGGATTAGCACCAGATTGTCCCGGTGCACCATTTCCGGCTCGGCCACATAGCCGAGCAGTTTTTCGATGTCGCTGGACGGTTTTTTGCACAGTAAACGGCATTCGGCACTGGCGTAATTCGCCAGACCGCGTGCCAACTCCGCGCCTTGCAAATCGCAAATCGCAATCACATCGCCACGCGAAAACTCGCCTTTGACGCTGTGCATGCCAATCGGCAACAGGCTTTTTCCCTCAAGCGTGAGTTTGTTCGCCGCACCCTCGTCCACCAAAATCGAGCCGCGCAATTGCAAGTGATCGGCCATCCATTGTTTGCGCGCCTGCTGTTTGTGGGTGGTTGCCACCAGCAAGGTGCCAATGAACTCACCCGCACATAAACGCAACAAGGCATCGGGTTCGCGGCCCCAGGCGATCACCGTGCTGGCACCCGAACCGGCAGCGCGTTTGGCCGCCAAAATTTTGGTCAGCATGCCGCCGCGCCCGATGCTGGAACCCGCACCACCGGCCATGGCTTCTAAAGCCGGGTCACCGGCTTGCGCTTGTTGCACCAGCGTGGCGGTGCTGTCTTTGCGCGGATCGGCGGTGAACAAACCGGCTTGATCGGTCAGTATCACCAGCGCATCGGCTTCGACAAGGTTGGCCACCAAAGCGCCCAGGGTGTCGTTGTCGCCGAATTTGATTTCATCATTCACCACGGTGTCGTTTTCATTGATGACCGGCAACACGCCATGCGCCAACAGCGTATTCAGCGTAGAACGGGCATTCAGATAACGCTCCCGGTCAGCCAAATCTGCGTGTGTCAGCAACACTTGGGCGCTGCCCAAGCCGTGTTGGCGCAATTTGGTTTCGTACATATGCACCAAACCCATTTGCCCCACCGCTGCCGCCGCCTGCAATTCATGCACTTCATGGGGGCGTGTGGTCCAGCCCAGCCGTTTCATGCCTTCAGCAATCGCGCCGCTGGAGACCATGATGATTTCGCGTTTGTCCGCCGAATGCATCAGCGCCGCGATCTGGCGGCACCATTCACCTATGGCTTGCTCGTCCAAGCCCCGGCCTTCATTGGTGACCAGGCTGGAGCCGACTTTGACGACGATGCGTTTGGCGTCTTTCAATAAATGGGTGGCATCAGACATGGGAAAACAGCGTGTCAGGGCAATGGCGCAAAACGCGGATCGGGTTTTTCTTCCACTTGGGTGGATTTGAATTGCTTTTCCAGGTGCTCATAAATAGCCCGCACCAAACCTTCGCAGCCTTCGCGGTTCAGCGCTGAGATTTGAAACACCGGTCCTTTGTATTTAAAGCGTTTGACAAAATCTTTGACCCGCGCTTCGCGTTCTTCAGTAGGCACCATGTCGAGCTTGTTCAGCACCAGCCAACGCGGTTTATCAAACAGTGCAGGGTCGTATTTCTTCAGCTCCAGCACAATGGCTTTGGCCTGCGCCACGGGGTCTACCGCGTCATCAAACGGGGCCATGTCCACCATATGCAACAACAAACGGGTACGCTGCAAATGACGCAAAAATTGGTGGCCCAGACCTGCACCTTCGGCCGCACCTTCGATCAAACCGGGCACGTCGGCCACCACAAAACTTTGCTCGGCGGCCACGCGCACCACGCCCAAGTTCGGGTGCAAGGTGGTGAACGGGTAATCGGCGATCTTGGGACGGGCATTGGAGATGGCGCTGATCAAGGTGGATTTACCGGCGTTGGGCATGCCCAGCAAACCCACATCGGCCAGCACCTTAAGTTCGAGTTTCAGGCTTTTACGCTCGCCCGGCCAACCCGGTGTTTTCTGGCGCGGCGCCCGGTTGATCGAGCTTTTGAAACGCATGTTGCCGAAACCGCCATCGCCTCCTTTGGCGATCATGATCACCTCGCCTGGCGAGAGCAATTCGTAAAGCACATCGTTGGTTTCGGCGTCGATCATCATGGTGCCGACCGGCATTTTCAAAATGATGTCATCCCCGGCCGCGCCGAACATGTCTGAGCCCATGCCGTGTTCACCGCGTTTGGCTTCATGCCGACGCGAGAAACGGTAGTCCACCAGTGTGTTCAGGCTGGCGTCGGCCACGGCATACACATTACCGCCGCGCCCGCCGTCTCCGCCATTGGGACCGCCGAATTCTTTGTATTTTTCATGGCGAAACGAGACGCAGCCATTCCCGCCGTCTCCGGCGATGATGTCAATAAAGGCTTCGTCAACAAATTTCATAAGACCATCTTAAACAGCAAAGCCCCGGCATGCGGGGCTTTGCAATGAGGTGAGTGAACCTTAGGCAGGTATCACATTGACCATGTGCTTGTTCAGAGAACCTTTGATGGAGAAAGACACGTGGCCTTCTACCAAAGCGAACAAGGTGTGGTCTTTGCCGATGCCGACATTGGTGCCGGGGTGGAACTTGGTGCCGCGTTGACGCACGATGATGGCGCCTGCAGTGATGTGTTCGCCACCGAACGCCTTGACGCCGAGCATCTTGGGGTTGGAATCGCGACCGTTACGCGTAGAGCCGCCGCCTTTTTTCTGTGCCATGGTGTGAGCGCTCCTTAGGCTTGGATAGAGGCGATCTGCAATTCGGTGAATTGCTGGCGATGGCCTTGACGTTTCTGGTAATGCTTACGACGACGCATTTTGAAAATACGCACTTTGTCGTGCTTGCCATGGGCAACGACCATGGCTTTAACGGATGCACCGGACACCAGGGGTGTGCCAAC
>CANGPN010000010.1 GCA_947456305.1 Comamonadaceae bacterium
AGTGCATGCCAGTCCCCAGCAGATGAGATCCGCCGAGCATGCCCTAAGTCCGGAAAACGATTCAAATCGTGGACAAGGGGAAAGTCAGATTTATTCAAATAAATCATGAGGTTACGCTGAGTCTGACGGCAAACGTTGGGACACTAGTGGAAAGAGATTTGTAATTACAGATTCAATTTTTACACCTTACATTAAATTGTCTACGGGTACTAAGAATAAATTGGACACAACTTACGGCACATTACCAATTCAATATTATCGATATGATTTGGGTACCAACCTAAAAATCATTGAGGTTGTAGGTTTGAAATTAAATTGGCGTCACCGTCAGGCATTTAGCGATAATGTGACTGTTGCGACGGGTACTACACCTTCAAAATATAAAACAAACGAAACTTTATTAGGTTTTGTTTATAAGGTTACTCCGAACGATAGCATTACGTTCGCTAAGTCTGTAGAGCGTGCAAGTGAATCAGGTAACCAATCTACTGACTACAACCACACCATCATTCAGTATTCAAAAAACTTCTGATAAACAATAAAAACTTCCGGGGGAACACTTGATAAAGCAGTCTGCTGTTACTGCGTTTTTTTATGCTCCATTCAGTTCACATCGAATGGCTTTAAGCAGAGCATCTGACAATATGGCAGGTTTGCCTTCGATCCTGTCCACGATGGCTTGCGCGCAATTCAAAGCCAAGGACAGCCCGCGAGAACCCAGGGCAAATAACATATGCAGGTTCTTTGTGGACGCATTACGGCGGCAAGGCTTTTGCCACTGGTTATGTCAAAAATATCTTCAACACAGCAACCGGTTTGAGATTCAGGTTTTGATTCAACATTTTCTTCATTCATTTCTTTTGCAAAATCGCTATGAATAAATTCATATTCCATTCTCTGATCGGTTTTTATTTACTGGGTTTTAGTTTGGCCTGGTCACAGGAAAAGTCCGTTTACCCTGCTGCTACTGTCACGGTAGCAGCTGCGTCAGATTTGAAATTTGCCTTGACTGAAATTGCTGTTTCATACGAGAAAACTACAGGTCAAAAAATCAATCTGGTCTTCGGTTCTTCGGGCACACTTTCAACACAGTTGCTTCAGAACGCGCCTTTTGATGTTTTTATGTCCGCCGATGAGAATTTGGTGTTCAAGCTGGCAGATGCAGGCAAAACACAGGATCGCGGTCGCTTGTATGCCGTTGGGCGCATTGGTGTGTTTGTGCCAAAGGGTTCCCCATTGAAAGCAGACGGGTCGCTCAAGGATTTGGCCGCAGCACTGCAAGACGGCCGACTTAAACAACTCGCCATTGCCAACCCAGAGCACGCTCCCTATGGTCACCGTGCCAAACAAGCCTTGGAACATATGAATCTGTGGACAGCTATTCAATCAAAATTGGTGCTGGGGGAGAACGTTTCACAGGCCGCGCAATTTGTATTTTCGGGCGCAGCCCAGACCGGCATCATTGCGCAATCGCTGGTTTTGTCACCTACTGTTGCCGATAAAGGCCAATTTGAGTTGATTCCTGAATCCTGGCATCAACCCTTGAATCAGAGAATGGTTTTGCTCAAAACCGCGCCTGCACCTGCAAAGCAGTTTTACGACTATCTTGCCAGTGCTAATGCCAAAAGTATATTGACGCGTTACGGATTCAGTCTGCCTTGAGATGTAAGCCTATGACTACAACTCCTAGCTGATACAAATATTTGGATCAATGTTTTTGCTCTTCCTGTGCCTGACGTTGTTTGGCGCGAAGAGGCGTGCCCAGCAGATACAACACCAGTCCCAATGGAATCACGCCATAGAGCAAAAAAGTAAAAAATGCACCCAGTATGCTGCCGTTGGGAGCGGTGGCTTCGACCACGGACATCAAAATCACAACAAACATCCAACCAATAGCGACGATATACAACATAGTGATTAAAGTCCGGGGTGAATACAGAGGGTATGAAAGATTAAACTGCTGCGAATGACAGTGATGAACAATATCTTACGCAGTTGTTTGCAATCGGTCGGGTGTGCCGGTTTAGCTGGTTTGTCTGCTTGCACAAATATGGATCAGATACAGGCTTGTAATCGCATGTCTTACGAACAAGCCCCCGTGGTTTATAAGAATGTATCTTCGCCTTTTTTCAACCATTGCGCCAATGGCATGGCCTCAATCGGTTCCCATTCGCGTTTGATGGGCTTGTCGGCCAACCCGTTTTTCTGCGACTCGTGGGCAGTGGCTCTAGACTTGAACTACGACGCACGCGTGGCCATTTTTGAGGCCTGCCGCAAAGGGCAAATTGCCACCGGCTTGCCACCCATTGTGCAACCACATTGATTTTTAAACGCAAGGGTAGTTAGCTGCCATGACTTCACGCACCACGCTGGCGGCGCTGTAACGCAGCAATTCCGGACGTTGCTGGAGTTGCAATTTAACAAGTTCAGTGATCTGGTTGATCTCTGTTTGTTCCTGCATGCATATGGGCGAGGATTTGGTAAGCATCAAGGTGTCGACCACACCCATGATGTAGTTGCGACCGTTAAAGCGTATTTCTTCTTGCTGGGACAGCAGGCTGGCTTGCAATTCAGAAGCAGTCAGAAAGCGTATGCTTTTGCCCGCTTGTGCAGGCATGACCAGACAGAGCCCTGTCAGGCCGAGCGAACACAGTTGACGCCAAAGGTGTTCAGGGAGTTTCAACGCTGACCTTGATGGAACTGAACCAAGCGGCCAGTTGAGCAATTTCTGCATCGGTCAAAGGCTTGGCGATATAAGTCATGACTTCATGATGGCGCTTTCCGCTGCGGTAATTTTTCAATTGTTCGCTCACATAAATGGCGTTTTGGCCTGCAAGATTCGGCGCGCCGGGCATGGTGGCGATACCGTATTGACCGTGGCACAGGGCACAGGCCGCGTCAGCTTTGGCACGGCCGTTGGCGGCGTCATCGGCATAACTGTTGAATGCCAACAGCGCTAATAAAAATACAAATTTTTTCATTTTTTTCTCGTGAAAACGGGGTCCCGTGAAGGACCCCGTCAGAACTGTCAACACAGGCTCGAAAGCCTGTGCATCAAAGTATTTTAGTTACCTTGGTAGCTGATGCGGTAGATCGCACCGGCGTAGTCGTCAGACACCAGGATGGAGCCGTCAGGCAGGTTGGCCACATCAACCGGGCGACCTAAAGCGCGGTTGGTTTTCTTGTCCAGGAAGCCGTCAGCAAACACTTCGGCAGGACCTGCATTGCCATCGGCCTTGATTGGCACGAAGTTAATCAGGTAACCGCTGGGTGTGCTGCGGTTCCATGAACCGTGAGAGGCCACAAACAAACCGCCCTGGTATTTGGCAGGGAAGGCTGTGCCGGTGTAGTGAGTCACGCCCAGTTGAGCTTGGTGAGCAGGGAACTCGACTTGCGGGAACACATTGCCAGCGGGTTCTTTCATGTCAGCCAGTTCAGCTGCGGCAGGAGAACCGGCAACTTTGTAGTGACCGTTGTAGTAAGGGAAACCGAAGTGTTCGCCTGGCTTGCTGAGTTTGTTCAACTCGCCGGGAGGAATGTCGTCACCCAGACCGTCAACTTGGTTGTCGGTTGTCCAGATGTCGCCCTTTGGTCCGATGGTGATACCGGCGGGGTTACGCATGCCCTTGGCGTAAACCATGCGGCCTGAACCGTCGAGGCCGTTGTAGCGAACCACACCGCCGATGCCGACTTCTTCATACAAAGCCACTTTGTCTTTGGGTTGCACGTTGTAAGGCTGGCCCAATGTGACGTAGATTTTGCCGTCAGCGTCAACTTTACACACACGACCTGTGTGGTTGAAAGACTGCTCTTCCACGGGGATCAGCTTGCCTTCGGGGACGATTTGGCCGACAGCAACGTCAGGACCTTCGTAGAAGTATTCGGCAGCAGGGAAGTGCAGAATGCGGTTGGATTCAGCAACAACCAAGAAACCGTCTTTGGTAAAGCAAACACCGTTGGGGTTGCTGAACTTGATAGCGGGTGCGAAAGGCTTGACTTCAGTGGCGGCATCACCGTTGTTACGGTTGGTCACGGCCCAAACCTGGGTTTTGCGGGTACCAACGAAGAGCATGTTGGTAGAAGGGGCAACTGCCATGTAACGTGCATCAGGCACGATGGCGTACAGGTCGATCTTGAAACCATCGGGCAGCTTGATTTTTTTCAGGTTGGCACGGATGGCATCGGCATTCTTACCTTCCTGAGGAACGGTAGGAATGTTCATGTTGGTGTCTGTATTGCCCATGCGTTGCAGGGTAGACAGGTTTTTGTCCTGAGCAAAAGCAGAGGAGGCAACCAACGCTGAAACAGCCAAAGTGATGGCGGAGATTTTTTTAAAGCTCACTTAATGATCCTTAAGCAGAAAAACAGGCAACATTGCCTACGTAAGATGTTAGCAACATATATATTTCCGCTAGGTAAAGCCCCTACTAGGGTTTACCTTGGTTTTTCACCTGATTTAAGCTGGTTTTGGACTACTAAGGAATTATTCCTATTTGATACGCGCTCATTCTGAAGGCTTGCGCAGCATCAGCGCTGAGCGCTTGCAGGAAGCAACCAGCACATTGTGTTGGTTGTAGCCCCGGTGTTCAAAAATCACGATGCCGTTTTGCGGACGGGATTTGCTGTCGCGTAATTCCAGTACCTCGGTCTCCACCCGCACCGTATCGCCGTGGAACAGCGGTTTGGGAAAACGCACCTCGTCCCAACCTAAATTAGCCACTGTCGTGCCCAGCGTAGTGTCACCCACCGAAACGCCGACGATCAAGCCTAAGGTGAACACGCTATTGACAATGCGTTGCCCGTATTCGGTGTGGTTCTTGCAATATTCCTCATCCAGGTGCAATGCCGCCGGGTTGTGCGTCAAAGCAGAAAACATGACGTTGTCCATCTCGGACACGGTGCGGCGAATCGCGTGCTTAAAAGTCTGTCCGACAAAAAATTCTTCGAAATACAAGCCAGCCATGTTCAATCTCCTTTGCGTGTTGCCAATAAACGCAGCGCTTGCGTCAGGTGCGGCTTATCAATCATTTTTCCGTCAAGTTGCAACGCGCCTGCGCCGTTTGATTGAGCAAAGGCGTCAACGATGCGCTGTGCGTGTTGCAGTTCTTCGGCCGTAGCGGTAAAGCCGTCGTTGATGATGGCCACCTGGTCCGGGTGAATAGCCAGCTTGCCGCTAAAGCCCTGTCGACGCGCGCGCCGTACATCGGCTTGCAAGCCCGCGTGATTGCGAAAGTCCACGGTCAATGTGTCTATCGCTTGAACCCCGGCGTGCGTGGCGGCCAGCAGGCAAAGTGTTCGTGCAAGCACAAAGGCGTCGTCAAATTCGCCGTCGTCCTTTTTATTGCTGGTGGCACCGATGTCAGTGGCCAGATCCTCAGCGCCCCAGGTCAGACCGGCGAGTCGTGCAGAACTGCCCGCGTAACTGTCGAGCTGAAACATGGCGCCGGCAACTTCAGTGGCCACCGGAAGTATGCGTGTATGGCCAAGCGCAATGCCTTCACGTTGTTCCAGCGCACTCAAAAAATGATCCAGTTGCCGCACAGCTTCAGCGTTCATAGGCTTGGGCAGCATGATGCCGTCAGGTTTGCCGGGCATCACTGCGACCAAATCGGGCAGCGATAAGTCGGTGTTCAGCGGATTGATACGCACCCACACCTGTTGGTGCGCTCGGTCATGGGCTTTCAAATAGTCGAGCACCAGACCGCGAGCCTGCGGCAGGCGTTCATGGGACACCGAGTCTTCCAGGTCCAGCAGCAATACATCCGCGCCTGTGCCGGCGGCTTTGGCCAATTTTTTCTCGCTGTCGCCGGGTACGAACAGCAGGGATTTGATCGTCATCTAAAGGTTCCTCATCTTTGACAGGCATGCTAACAAATGGTCATCTGAACTTTTAAACCTGTACACATGCCAACGCAGAGCGTGTTTTCAGTCACGCATGCACGTAAAACGCAGACTCAGTCTTGTATGGGGGTGTTTGCGCTGTTGCAGTTGAAGTACCGCGCATCAACGACAATACGAGGCTTTAGCCGCTTCGCTCAAACTCTTTCACGGATTTACATGACAGTCATTTCTACCGATGCGGCTTCGCCTGCGATTGATTCCACGGCATTGCGCCGGTGCCTTGGCTCGTTTGTCACCGGTGTAACAGTGATAACCGCTTTGGGCGAAGACGGGCAGGCCGAGGGTATCACTGCCAATTCTTTCAGTTCTTTGTCGCTGGATCCGCCTTTGATTGTGTGGAGCCTGCGTTTGAGTTCGCGCAGCTTCAATACCTACAAAAACGCGGCGCGTTTTGCGGTGAATATTTTGGCTGAGGATCAAGTTGGTATTTCCAACCGGTTTGCATCGTCCGGGGTGGACCGATTCGAGGGCGTGGCTTACACGCCTGGACTGGGCGGTGTGCCGTTAATCAAGGGTTGCATTTCTTATCTGGAGTGCAGTCTGGAGGCGTCCTACCCGGGTGGTGACCATGTGTTGTTTGTCGGGCGGGTTGAGCGTATTCACACCAATGAGGGACGGCCGCTGGCTTATGGCGGCGGGGGTTATTTAACTGTGCAAACTCTGGAGGCTTAAGTTAATCTTGACATCGTTTTAAAACTTGGCGCTGCCAGCGATTGTTATGCAGCCGCAACCGGAAAGAGATAAACATGCCCTACGCTGACTCCCATGGAACCCGTTTGTATGCCGAATCTACCGGCAACGGCACACCAATTGTGTTTGTGCACGAATTCGCCGGTGACTACCGCAACTGGGAAAACCAGGTGCGCTATTTCGCCAGGCGCTACCGCTGCATCACTTTCAATGCGCGTGGCTATCCGCCGTCGGACGTGCCGCAAGACCCGCAGCTCTACAGCCAAAGCCACGCGGTGCAAGACATCGCCGCTGTCATGCGCCATTTCGGCCTGGCCCGTGCACATATCGTCGGCCTGTCCATGGGCGCTTATGCCACCTTGAATTTCGGCATCGCCCACCCCGAGATGGCACTGTCACTGGTGATTGCCGGTGCCGGTCACGGCTCGGACCCGCATATGCGCGAGCAGTCCATGAAAGAGTTTGAAGAATTGGCACAACGCTTGTTGACGCTGGGCATGCCTGACGCAATTTCTGACTACGCGCAAAGCCCGAACCGCCGCCGTTACCGCGAAAAAGACTTGCGCGGTTTTGAAGAGTTCAACCAGCAGTTCGCCGGGCATTCGGCCTACGGCTCGGCCATGACATTGCGCGGCTGCCAGCAGCGCAGGCCCACCATTTACCAGTTGAAAGAGCAAATGCAACAACTGGATGTGCCGACCTTGGTCATCACCGGCGACGATGACGAGCCTTGTCTGGAACCATCGGTGTTCATGAAGCGGCATATTCCCGATGCACAGTTGCTGGTGGTGCCGCGTACCTCGCACCCTGTGAATCTGGAAGAGCCGGATGCGTTCAACCACGCTGTGTTCAATTTCATCACCGAAGTGGATGGTCGCGCCCCGCGTGCGGCGGCATGACACCTACAACGCCAGCCGAAAGCAGCCAAGCCCTGCCGCCTGACAGTGCCGCATTGATGTCGCCCGCTAGTGCGCCCTTGGCTTCACCGTTCACTGCCCCCTTGTTTCGCGACGCTGTATGCCCACGCGCCGCGTCCACACCGCTGGCGCTGGGACCGGGCAACTTACAAGCCACGCTGACATCGGCGGGCGACAAGCGTTTGCTGCTTATGTGTTTTGACTATGGTCTGCAACAAGGGTCCATAGGCATGGCCGAGGCCGACCAGTTGCAAACCGCAGTGCGCCATGCGCGCGAACACGGCTTGTACATGGTGTGGCTGATAGAGAGCAGCGGCATACGCGTGACCGACGGCACCGCCGGTATTGCATCGCTGCGCCGCGTGTTGCGCGACGTGCAGGACGCACGCTTGGACGGCTTACGCTTGCTGGCCATGGTGTTCAAGAGCGCTTTCGGCGGTGCCAGCATCCTCACCTCGGTGTGCGAACGCCGCGTGTTGAACGCCGGCACGCTGCTATCCATGAGTGGCCCTAAGTTGATAGAGCAAAGCGTCGGGGCTGGGCGTTTTGACGCGACCGACAAAACCGCCGTCAGCGCTTTGCTGGGTGGTGCGGCGCGCGCGGCGCGTTCGGCAGACATTGTGCTGGCAGACGCCTGCCTGCCTTCGTACCTGTCGGCCTTGGATGCGTGGCTGGCAGACGCAGCGCCAGCGCCTGTGGACGTGGCTTGGTTGCAACATCAACTTTCCGTGTTGACCCGGCGGCTGCCGCAGCCGCTGCAAACACCGCAAGCCTTGCCATTGCCTTCCCCCCTGTTGCCTTCGCATGCTCAAGCCTTGCTTGAACGCGTGTTGTCCGCACACAGCGGCGTGCATGCAAGCGAAGGCGTGTTGATCGCGCAAATGGCGCATGACGCTCACACCCGCGTGCTGGCCTTGATGACCCCCGAGGGCTGCACCGCGCGTGACACGCTGTCGCTGACCCGCGAGTTGTTGCGCCCGCCAGCGTCCGCGTTCTCGCGCACCGTGTTGCTGGTCGACGCGCCAGGTCACGCCGCCACGCCGGAGGACGAAGCCGTGGTGTTTTCTGAAGTGCTGGCTTTGCTGAGTCTGGTCATACGCTGGTTGCACCGGCAAGGCCAGCGTGTGGACGTGGTGGTCAGCGGTAGTGGCGGCGGTGGCATACAAGCGGCGCTGGCCGCCGGAGCCAGCAGCGTGTCCATGGGACCGCAAGCGCGTTTGTATGTCTTGCCCAAGGCAGCGATGCAAGCATTGAACAAAGCCGAAGACGAGAACGCGGGCACACTGGCCACGGCACTTGCCACGGGTGCCATAGACCATGCATTTACAGATTGAGGCCTGGGTGACCTACAAGGGCAATTTTTACCAACACATAGAACGCCACGCGCTGGCCGCGCCCGACGCGCCTTGTGTGTACACAGGCAGCAGTGAAGTGCTGAGCCGAGCTTGGTTGCATCAGATGTCAGGCCGTTACGCCAACGCGCTGTTGGCGCTGGGCTGTGTGCGCGGCGACAGGGTGGCGGTGCAAGTGGACAAATCCGTGCAAGCGCTGTGCGTTTACTTGGCTTGCGTGCGCGCCGGTCTGGTGTTTTTGCCTTTGAACACCGCTTACCAACCCGATGAACTGGTCTTTTTGCTGGGGGACGCAGCCCCCGCATTGTTTGTTTGCAGGCCCAGCCACAAACAGCAGTTGCAAGCGCAACTCCAACTGCCTGCTGATGTGAAATACATGGACTTGGATGCCAACGGCCAAGGCAGTTTGTTCGACCTGGCCCGGGCTTGCGATCATCATTTCGACACCTGCGCGGTGGACGGCGAAGACATGGCGTGTTTGATGTACACCTCGGGCACCACCGGCCGGCCCAAAGGCGCCATGCTCAGCCACCGCGCCGTGTCGTATTGCGCGCTGACGCTGGGCGGCTTGTGGAGGTTCAGCGAGGCCGATGTGCTGTTGCACGCGCTGCCGATTTTTCACGGCCACGGTTTGTTTGTGTCTTGCAATGTGGCGCTGGCCGCCGGTGCCGCCATATTGTTTCAACCCGGTTTTAGCGTTGACGCGGTGCTGGCCGCGCTGCCGCAGGCCAGCGTGTTCATGGGCGTGCCCACCTATATACACAGGCTGCTGGCGGATGAGCGGCTCACGCCTGAGCTGTGCGCGCACATGCGCTTGTTCACCTGCGGGTCGGCACCGCTGTCCGCCGAGGTGCACCGCGCCTTCGAGGCGCGCACCGGGCACCGGATAGTTGAGCGCTACGGCGCCACCGAAGCCATGATCATCAGCTCCAACCCCATGGATGGCGAACGCAGACCGGGCAGCGTGGGGCTGGCGCTGCCGGGGCTGGAGCTACGCATCACCGACACACAGGACCAGCCTTTAACTACGGGTGAGATTGGCATGATTCAGGTGCGCGGCCCGGGCTTGTTCAGCGGCTATTGGCGACTGCCGCAGCAGACGCAGCAAGAGTTCACGGCAGACGGTTTTTTCCGCACCGGCGACCTGGGTTGCATGGACGACAGCGCCTATCTGAGTATCACCGGGCGCGCCAAAGATTTGATCATCAGCGGCGGCTACAACGTCTACCCCGTGGAGGTCGAGAACGTCATCAACCGCATGCCGCAAGTGCAAGAGTCGGCGGTGGTCGGCGTGCCGCATCCGGATTTCGGCGAAGCCGTGGTGGCGGTGCTGGTGCCGCACGACATGAACAACGCGCCAACAACAGCCGAGGTCATCGCCTGGACGCGCGAGCGGCTGGCCAACTACAAACTGCCAAAGCGGGTGGTCGTGCTGTCAGAGTTGCCGCGCAACACCATGGGCAAGGTGGTGAAGGCGAAGTTGAGGGAGATGGTGTCTGAAAAGTAATGGGGCTTGCGATGAAAATTGCAATTAATATAGCTTTCATGATCTCCCCCCAATTCATCAGCCGCGTCACGCTGCGCCGTGACATCGTCGAATCCTTCGATGCCTACCCGTTCTCGTTGCCAACTGTTCGCACATTCGACTACTTGGAAATGCACCCCAAAGTCACCTATGTCATTGGTGAAAACGGTTCGGGCAAATCCACCTTGCTAGAGGCGATTGCAGTGTCCATGGGTTTTAACGCCGAGGGCGGCTCTAAAAACTTCAACTTCGGCACGCACCGCTCGCACTCAGACTTGCACCGCTATTTGCGCATTGCCAAAGGTTTTCGCAAACCGCGCACCGGGTATTTTTTGCGTGCTGAAAGTTTTTACAACGTCGCCAGCGAAATCGACAAGCTCGATGCCGAGCCTGTGGCTGCGCCGCGCATCATCGATGGCTATGGCGGGCGTTCTTTGCACCAACAATCGCACGGTGAATCTTTTTTGGCGTTGTTGACGCAACGCTTCAAAGGGGAGGGCTTGTACATACTGGACGAGCCTGAGGCGGCCTTGTCGCCGCAGCGCCAGTTGGCGGTGCTTTCGCGTATTCATGATTTGGTGCAGGATGGTTCGCAGTTCATCATCGCCACGCATTCGCCCATACTCATGGCCTACCCGGATGCGTGCATTTACCAGTGCAGCAAAGAAGGCATTTCAACGGTGGCCTATGAGGACACGGAGCACTTTCAAGTGACGCGCGATTTTTTAGCCAACCCGCAGCGCATGCTCAAGGTGTTGTTTCAGAGCTAGTACCGGCTAGATGTTCAAGTAGCGGTCAGGTGTTATCACTTTAACCACTGCGGATCAGGCAACTGCCCGAACACCTGTCGCAAGCCCTTGCTCCAGCTGCTGCGCAAATCTCTGAAGTAGGTGTCTTCCGCGTCTATGCGGTGGCGTTTGGTGATACGCAAGTCGTCGGTTTTAACCATGGCCACGTCTATGGGCAAACCCACTGACAAATTACTTTTGATGGTGGAGTCAAACGACACCAGCGCGCATTTGATGGCCTGCGACATGCTGATACCGGGTTGTATGACGCGGTCCAAAATCGGCTTGCCGTATTTGCTTTCACCAATTTGAAAAAACGGTGTGTCTGCGGTGGACTCGATGAAATTGCCTTGCGGATACACCATGAACAAACGCGGTGCTTCGCCCTTGACCTGACCACCGACCAAAAACGTCGCAGAAAAATCCACGTCGCTTTGTTCGGGCGCTTCGTTCAGGGTGGTGTGTATGGTTTTGCGCAATTCGCGGCCCACCAGTTCGGCCACGGTAAACATGGAGGCGTGGGCGGTGAGCGGTTTTTCTGCGTCTATGGCGTGTTGTTTGATGCGGCTGACCACTTGCTGCGTGGTGGCGAGGTTGCCGCTGTTGAGCATGACGATCACGCCTTGGCCCGGCGTTTCTATGACCGTCATCTTGCAAAACGTAGATACGTGGTCCACACCTGCGTTGGTGCGTGAGTCCGAGGCGAACACCAGTCCTTCGTCGAGGACCATGCCAACACAGTAAGTCATGCTTAAAGCCTTATTGCTGATCGTGAATGGCTGATTCTACTTTTGCATAGCTGTGCATGACTTCTTTACCGCCGCCTATGCGCACACCGCGCACCGGGCTGGCGTCTTCATAGTCCAGACCATGCGCCAGTCGGATATGGCCTTGGTCTGCATCGGTAGAGTTGCTGACGTCATAGCCTATCCACCGGTTGCCGACCCAAGCTTCAGCCCAGGCGTGACTGGCGACTTGCTCGTTATGCGCCGAATGCAAATACCCGCTGACGTAGCGCGCGGGCACACCCAGGTAACGTGCACAAGCCAGAAACACATGCGTATGGTCTTGGCACACGCCTTTGCCTTTGGCAAACGACTGAGATGCCGAGTCACCTACGTGCGTGATGCCGGTTTCATACGGCATGCGTTCCAGCAAAGCCAGCATCACATCATGCAAACCCATGTAGGGCCGCGACTTGACCGTGGCTTTGAAAGGATCAATAAAAGATTGGATGGACTGGTCGACGCTGGTCAAGGTGGTGGGCCGCAAAAACACTGCGTGCGGCACCAGGCCTTCAGGCTCGCCCTGATCGGTATCGATCAACTCGACAGTGCCGCGCGCGCGCAACACAATGTCCTGGCTAGCGTTTTCCAACACCAAGCAATGGCACAAATTGCCAATAGCATCGGTCCAAGGCGTGGCTTTGCCGGGCAAGTCCAGGTGCCACTGCAACACGTTTTGCCTTTGCGTTTTGGTGGGTGTCATGCGCAGCATTTGTATGCTGCGGCGCACCGCTTGGTCGTAGCGGTAACTGGTTTCGTGAAAGACCTGCAGCTTCATGCGATGGACTCCAGGTAATCGGTTTGCACCGCGTCGGCCAAGGCGATGTTTTCGGTGACAAACATCTCCAAGTAGTTTTCCAAGCCACTGTCATACACCTCGGTCAAGCTGCCGTATTTCAAATTGGTCAACAGGTTGGCGCAGCGCTTGCGTGCTTCGCGGCCTGTTTGCTGCGGTAACTGGTTGAGGATGTATGCGGTTTCATCCAAACAAAAATGCAAGGAACGCGGTACACGCGCATTGAAGATCAGCAACTCGGACACACGGTCTGCATCAATCGCGTCGCGGTAGGTGTCGCGGTAAGCCTCTAAGGCACTGACGGATCGCAACACCGCACCGAGCCGGTAGTAGTCGTCCACCAGGTTATTGCCTTCAGCTTGCTCCACCTGTGTTTTCACACTCAGAATACGTGCGGTGTTATCGGCACGCTCAAGGTAAGTGCCAAGGCGTATGAAGTGGTAAGGCTGGTCGCGCTGGATGGTGGCAAAGGTGACCCCGCGAAACAAATGCGAGCGTTGTTTGATCCATTCGAACAGCGAGGCATCCACCGCTTGATCGGCGCTTTTGTGTTTCTTTTTTCGCGCCAGCAATTCCAGCCAAGTGTCATTGATGCATTCCCACATTTCCACTGTCATGGCACCGCGCACCGAGCGTGCGTTTTCGCGGCACGACTGTATGCAGTTGAAGATGGATGAAGGGTGGTCCGGGTCCCAAGCCAAAAACTGCGCGACTTGGTCGGAGCGCATCGGCCTGCCGGTGGCTTCGAAGGCCGCCAGCGTGTCGGTGATGACCAGCGGTTCGCTGACCGTGTCCGGCGCGGCGCGGCTGCTGTCCGAGGTGGACAGCAAGGCGAACGACTGGCCGACTTCCAAAATACGCGCCATGTTTTCAGCGCGCTCTAAATAGCGCGACAACCAATAGAGTTGCGCAGCAACACGTGACAGCATCAGAGCGCCTCCTCGTCTTCCAGCACCCAGGTGTCTTTGGTGCCGCCGCCTTGGGATGAATTGACCACCAACGAGCCTTCGCGCAAAGCCACGCGTGTCAGACCGCCTGGCACGATGCGCGTGTCTTTGCCCATGAGCACAAAGGGGCGCAAATCGATATGACGCGGCGCAATGCCTTGGTCGACAAAAATCGGGCAAGCTGACAAACTGAGCGTGGGCTGTGCGATGTAGTTGTCCGGTTGTGCTTTGAGCCGCACTGCGAAGTCCTCAATTTCTTGTTTGCTGGCGGTGGGCCCGACCAACATGCCGTAGCCGCCAGCGCCATGTACTTCTTTCACCACCAGTTGCGACAAATTTGCCAACACATAAGACAACTCATCGGGCTTGCGGCATTGCCAGGTTTGTACGTTGTTCAAAATAGGCGTTTCGCTCAAATAAAAACGGATCATGTCCGGCACATACGGGTAGATAGATTTGTCATCCGCCACGCCGGTACCTAACGCGTTGGAGATGACCACATTGCCTTGTCTGTACACCGAAGCCAAGCCGGGCACGCCTATCAAAGAATCCGGCTCGAAACTCAGCGGGTCCATGTAGACATCATCGACTCTGCGGTAGATGACATCGACCTGCTGCGGGCCTTCCGTGGTTTGCATGTACACATGGCCATTGCGCACAAACAGGTCTGAGCCTTCAACCAGTTCTATGCCCATTTGCTTGGCCAAAAACGCATGCTCGAAATACGCGCTGTTGAAACGCCCCGGCGTGTGCAACACGACAGTAGGCTGATCCACCCAACTGGCTGAGCGCAATGTTTGCAACAGCAGTGCTGGGTAGTGTTCCACCGGGCGCACCGCGTAGCGGCGAAACAAATCGGGGAACAAGCGCATCATCAGCAAGCGGTTGCTCAGCATGTAAGACACGCCTGAGGGCACGCGCAGGTTGTCTTCCAAAACATAAAAATCGCCGTCCGAATGCCGCACGATGTCCACGCCCGCGATATGCGCGTAAATCTGATGCGGCAAATCCAGTCCGAGCATGATGGGCATGAACTGCGCATTCGCCATCACCTGTTCGGCAGGAATCAAACCGGCTTTCAAAATGCGTTGTCCGTGATAGACATCATGCAAAAACATATTGATGGCTTTGACCCGCTGAATCAAGCCTTTTTCTAAGTGCGCCCATTCTTTGCCATGGATGATGCGCGGTATCAAGTCCGAGGGAATCAAGCGCTCGGTGCCGCCTTCGTCTCCGTTGAGTGAAAACGTGATGCCGGTGCGTCTGAAGATCAGGTCAGCCTCGGTTTGTTTGACCTGCACGGTTTCGCGGGAAATGCCTTTAAGCCAACTGTCAAAGGCTTCGTAATGAGGTCTGGCATAACCGCCTTCATCACTCATTTCATTAAAAATGGACTTGCTGCTCATGGTGTACCCGGGCTGTGTGCGGTGTTGCAGGCTGTTAAAGCACGCTTCATGCCGTCATTTCTTTTCAACTCTCTCGGGCTGTGAATAGCTTGCGCTGATTTAGTGCGCACTGTTTAGGCTTGTGGATGCACTTTTAAAGTGCATTGAAGGATACTTGCCGGAACTTTTTCTGATCAGCCCGCAACCGGGGTGCTTCTGAGGAACTATTTTGGATTTGTGCGTGCGATACGTTGTAAAAATCCCGCACTCAAGCTGATTTGCATACTTTTAAATACAAATAATGAATCGCTATAAACGCTAAATTCAGTAGAATTGAGAAAACTCCGAGCCCAAGCGCGTTGAGAGACAAGCGCTTAGCGAAAAGTGTTCAAGTGAAGCCAGCCGATAAGCTGCGGATACAGGCGAATAGCGGCTCCGCTGTTTTTAAATAACTGGTACGAATTGAGGTTTTGGCATGCGGGTCGTGGATTGGTTCAAGAGACTGTTCTTGAGAAGTACCGCACAAGCGGAAAACCTGTCCATAGAAATCGACTCCATTGTTGAGCAATTCGAACTGGTCAAGGAAGCCAAACGCCTGGCCAAAATGGGCTTGCCGGCTTTTCACGAAAAAAAACCGACCAGTCTTGAACTCAATGTGGTTGAGCACATCAACCAATTGCGCGAGCAGGCCCAGCGGGATTACCTGCGCCGTACCGAGGACATCCAAGCCCGTGTGCTGAGCTATGAGCTCAAGCACCAGTCCTTGCAGTCGGACGTCTTGAATGCTGAGTTTGAGCGACAAGCTCGAAAAATCATGGACGAGCAGGGCGCCTGGTTGAAAAAACTCGCCTACAGCGCCATGACCCGGTTCAAAGAACTGGAAGCCTTCAAAAAGAAAAACGGTCTGGAACGCGAAGCCAATTACCCAAGTACCTCAGGCCTGGTGCTGCGTTATTCGGTGCTGGTGTTTCTGGTGGTGGTGGAAGGCATATTGAACGCCAACTTTTTTGCCGAAGGCCTTAGCTCCGGATTGATAGGCGGTTTCGTTTATGCCGCCTTGTTAGCTGCTATCAATGTGTTGGGGTGTTTTTTCCTCGGCAAATACGCCTTACCTTGGATAGTCAGCAAACCTGCAGCAGGTAAGGTTTTCGGCTATGTATCTCTGGCTTTCACCGCCTGTTTCATGTTGATGGTAGCCATGTCTATCGGTCACATACGCGAGCAGTTGATGGCAGCCTCGGCCAATCCGACGCGAGACGCCTGGGAATTGATGCAAATGCATTTTTGGGGTTTAAGCGATCTGGTGTCCTGGTTTCTGGTGGCCATGTCCATGGGTTTTGGCATTGCATCCGTGTTTGACGGCTTGACCATTGACGATATGTACCCCGGCTATGGGGCAGTGGTTCGCCGTTGCAACAGCACGCGCGATGAGTTTGAAGCCGAATTTGAAGACATACGCGAAGAGCTGGAAGAGTTAAAGCAGGAAAAACTCGATTTGATCAACCACGGTTTTAAAACCCTGCATGAATTGATCGCTTCTTTGCGAAAAATGGTGCTGGAAAAGGAAGCCTTGCAGCGCGAATTTACCGACAAGCTCACCCAGTCGGAAGTGGTGCTTTACGCTGTGTTGCGCAAATTCCGCATGGAAAACGAAATCGCCCGGGATGACGGTTTGCGCCCAGGCTATTTTGACCACTTGCCTGCACTCGACCCGGTCAGCGTGCCCCGCATCACCAGCGATACCGAGCAAGCACTGATTGCCAAACTCGAGCAAGACATACGCGTGTACGAAAACACCGTCAGCGATCAGCGTGAAAAGGTTTACAACCTTTACGAGCAATGTATATCGCGTTTAAACCACTTGAAATACCACTGACACGCTTGCCATGGCCCGACAAACCCGAGCGCAAAAACGCAAAACCCGCATCAACATTGTGATGAGCGTGTTTTTCCTCGCAGTGGTTATCGTCGGTTTGGGTTCAGCCTACTGGTGGACTTCTCAGCGCAAGCCCGGGCTTGACCCGGTCAGTCTGTGTCCTGCCGAAGGTCCACTCGGGCAACGGGTGTTGCTGATAGACCGTACCGATCCTTTTAATTTGGCGCAAAAAACCTCGCTGGATATTTTCATCAAACAACTGGTTGAGAACACGCCCCCGGGCTATTTGCTGTCGGTATATGTGCTGGGCGATGATTTCAAGGCCAACACCCAACCCTTGTTCGAGTTGTGCAATCCCGGCGACGGACAGGAAAAAAGCCAGTTGACTGCCAATCTCAAAGCCTTGAAGCAGCAATACATCAAGCATTTCATTGAACCAATGTTGTCGGTCTCACAAGGCATGATGGAAGTGCCCTCGGCTAAAGAGTCGCCTATCTTGGAAATGTTGCAACTGGTGAATTTGAACTCCATCAGAAAAAATAATGTCCAGGGCGATGTCGTGCTTTACGTGTTGTCGGACATGCTGCAAAACAGCAAAGCCTTGAACATGTACGGCAAGCCGGTCAGCTTTGAAAGTTATGCCTCGGGGTATGCGGCGAGCAAGTTATTTGTAGATTTCAGCCGGGTCAAGATCGAGGTGCATTTGGTCAACAGCAGTCCGCGAACCTTGAACCCTGGCCTGTTGGATTTCTGGAAAGCGTATTTTGAAAAAGCCGGTGCCACCGACGTCAGCTTTCATGCCTTGGCGGGTTAAGCCATGAAAGATTTGTACAAAGTCCTGGGGTTGCTGCCTCAAGCCGAGCCCGAGGTGATAAAGGCTTCTTTCAAGGTGTTGGCTCAAAAATACCACCCTGACAAGCACCCGGACAAAAAACTGCTTTACACGCAAATCATGACTGAGCTCAACGAGGCGCATGCCGTGTTGTGCAATGCCAAACGCCGCAAAGATTACGATCTGGCTTGGAAAAAATTCACCGATAAACACCCAGAGGCTGCACCCAAAGGGGATGCAGACAAAGAAACTTCACACAAGGCCGAAACCGCCAAACCGCCGCCACCGCCCAAGGCCCGTAAACACGACACAGTGTTAAAGCACATCGCGGGTAACAAAATTGATGAATTCCAGTTAATGCAAATCTACAAAGATTTATTTGGCGAGGATTTGAAAATTCAATCCGGCTGGACCAACCATTACGCCGTCAAAGTAGACGGTAAAACCACTACCTACAACTTCAGCCAACTGAAGAACCTCATCATCGACAAGCTGTCAGAAAACTAGGGGGCCTCATGGAATACCCGTTCGAGAAATACCGTTCCACGCAAAAAGACAAAACAGCTTTTCATCAGTTGCTGCCTCAGGTCAGCGCCGCCATGCCAGAGTTCTTTCGCGCACTGGCCGTGGCTTACCAAAGCATTGAACAAAAAAACATGTTCAATCAGCCGCAAGGTATACGCCAGAGCACCGGCTTGACCAGTTCGCTTAATCTGTTGCTGGTGGCCATGGTGAACGACAAGGTATTGGGTTTAGATGCGGGAACCAGTGGTTGTGTGGACGCCTTGCGGGTGCTGGTGTTGAAGTGGTATTCGTTCGGTAACGACTTAAAAGCTTGTTTGTACTTTGGCTACTATTTTTATACGCACAAAAGCGTGTCTGAGCATGAGGTGAGAAATCAACTTGAAGCAGTGCGTTTTCTGGTCGATGAAACCAGCAAAAAAAGCGAAGACCCCCGCATAAAGGCTTTGCTGGCACCGCCAAATTCATTCAGTTGGTACACCGGCGAAAACCTGATCGGCGACAAACTGCACAACCTGAGCGTGCAAAAAGGCGATTTTGCGCGCGTCGATTTGCCCAGGCCCGGTTACCAGATCACGTTCAAAGCCAGCCAGATGTATGACTTGCGTGTACCTGTGAGCCTGAGCGATGGCCAAGTTGAGCGCCCTTTGATCAGCGACGGCAAGGCAGTGGTCAGTTGCCCGTCATGCTCGCAGAAATGCCGTGTGAAGTTGTTCAAACACATGGAAATCAAATGCCCCAAATGCCAGCAGGCCTGGGTGCAGTCGGCTTGAACAGCACCCGTTAGCATGCAATTTAATGCATAAATTTTGGACATTCAAAGCCCGTTGCTTGTTGATAAGACAAGACTTATTGAGAAACCCTTGATCGCATAGGTATTTACACGGTTGCATTCCGGTGCATGGTTGAAATAATTGTTGTCGATTCTTTTCAATCAGTTTCCATTCCTAAACAAGGAGCCGCTGAATGTCTACCTTAACCAGTCAACAAATCAACCTGACCCGTTCCGAGGAAAAAGTTTCTCGCTTTACCCTCAGCTATGTCTGGTTTGCCGTCGCCATGATTGTGCTGACAGGCGTTTATGTCTCTTACCGTCTGTACCAACAGATGTACGGCATGACTGCCGGCTTGGACTCGACAGAACCTATTTTCCAGGACATCTGGATGCGCCTTTTTTATATACAACTGCCGGTTTTGTTCGGCATTGTTGCGCTGATTCAGGTCTACCTGTTTTTCACCCGCGACCGAAACATAGATGCCATTACACCTGAAGTTGAACTCAAACGTTATTTCTATCTCACCATGTGGCTGGTGGTTTACACCTTCACTTTTTACTGGATCGGCAGCTTCTTTGGCGAAGGCGACGGCAACTGGCACCAAACAGTGCTGCGTGACACACCCATCACACCCAGCCATGTGGTCTTGTTTTACGCATGTATTCCCATGTACCTGATGTTCGGTATCGGCAGTTTTGTCTATGCCATGACCCGTATTCCTGCATTTTGTAAAGGCATTTCATTGATGCACGTGTTCGCTGTAGTGGGCCCATTTTTGATTTTGCCCAATCTGGGCTACAACGAATGGGGCCATGCCTACTGGTTGACTGAAGAAATCTTTTCTCATCCCTTGCATTGGGGTTTTGTGGTGCTGGGCTGGAATGCCTTGTCACTCGCAGGCGTCTTGATGCAAATCATTTCGCGCTTTCGTGAACTGATGCCCATCGTTTTCAAAAACGAAATAGCCTGACCAGCCAGCCTACTTAGGAATTCACCATGAACACTGAAACTCTGCAACACCCTGGCGGTGCGGCGGCAGGACAAACGCACGCCCAAGATACTGTGATCAGCGTGTCAGGACTGTCCCCCAAAGCACTTCACTATTCCCGCGTCTTCGAACTTTTTGTGGTGGCCGCTATCATCATGTTGTTTGCCGGCGCTATCCACTTGCACGTCTTGCTGTTAGCCGGCGACTGGGACATGTTTCTTGACTGGAAAGACCGTCAGTACTGGCCCCTCTTATCACCGGTAGTCATGATCATGTTCCCGGCTGCCTTGCAGGGCATTTTCTGGACTTACTTTCGCTTACCGATAGGCGCGACCGTAGGTGCTACTTGTTTGATGTTGGCCGTGTCTATTTCCAGACCCGCATCCTTCATGTGGTGGACAGACTACCCCCTCAATCTGGTACTGCCGGCGCAAATGATTGCGGGTGCCATCGTGCTGGATGTGTTTCTGCTGGTGTTTCGTAATGCGTTGTTCACCGCCATATTCGGCGGTTTTGCATTTGCGTTTTTGTTCTACCCGTCCAACTACACCATTTTTGCGCCGTTTTATGTGCCAGTCAGCCATCAAGGCATGATGGCCTCCATGGCCGACTTGATAGGTTATGTGTATCCGCGCTCTGCCACGCCGGAGTATATACGCATCATCGAACGCGGCACATTGCGCACCTTTGGCGACTCCGCCAGTTGGGTGTCGGCCCTTTTTGGCGGATTTATTTGCATCTTCATGCACTATGCCTGGTGGTACTTGGGCATTGCCATGTCATCCATGAAATTCTTGCCCAACAACGCCAAAGTCATGGCATTGATGGGCACCAAAGCAGACGCAAAAGCAGGTGCTTGAGCGCCTGCCTTCAAGGGGAAAAATCGTGCTGTTAATTCAAAAAACCATGAAGATGTGGGCGCTTTGCCTGGGGCTGGTGCTGGCGGCCGGTGCTGCCACTGAGACTGCCTGGGCGCATGGAGAGCGTTCTCAAGAACCTTATCTGCGTACCCGCACTGTTCAGTACTATGACGTGCATTACGACAAGCAAACAGTCAAAGTGAACGAGGAATTCACTTTGGTCGGTAAGTTCCGTTTGATGGAAGACTGGCCGGATGCAGTCAGCTTGCCTGAGACTGTTTTCTTGTCCGCCTATGCACCCGGTCCCATGATCACACGCGTGGAAAGCTACCTCAATGGCATGCCTGCGCGCCAGTCATTTTCCAAGCTTGAATTGGGCCGTGACTACGAATTCAAGTTAGTTATGAAGGGTCGCATACCGGGTAGACACCACATCCATCCATTACTGTCTGTCAAAGGTTCTGGCCCCCTGGTAGGGCCCGGGCAATGGATAGAAGTAACCGGCAGCAAAGCAGATTACCTGATGCCTGTGACGACTATGAATGGCGTGAAGATCGACAACATCGAGTTCTATGGAATCTCACGTGCGCTGAAATGGTATGGCGTGTGGATTGCTTTGGCTGCCTTTTGGTTGCTGTTCTGGTTGGTTCGGCCGCTGCTGTTACCCCGTTGGATGGCTTTACAAAAAGGCCGCGAAGATGTGTTGATCTCCAACCGTGATATCACGGTGGGCGTGATCTTGGGCGTGGTAGTGGTTGCAATCTC
Source organism: Comamonadaceae bacterium (assembly GCA_947456305.1). Taxonomy (GTDB): domain Bacteria; phylum Pseudomonadota; class Gammaproteobacteria; order Burkholderiales; family Burkholderiaceae_C; genus Limnohabitans. The sequence continues at coordinate 21,706 of CANGPN010000010.1, forward strand.
ATTTGGCGGCTATTTCTACGCCAAGCAGGAGTACCCTTATGTTGTTCCCTTGCAAGCCGGTACCAACAAAATTGATCCTCTGCCCAAACCTGCTCACTCGGTAGAAGTCTCGGTATTGAAAGCCAGCTATGACGTACCCGGACGCGCCATGCACGTCACTACGCGCATGACCAACCATGGTTCTGAGCCGGTGTCTGTGCTTGAGTTCGCCACAGCCAATCTGCGTTTTGTGAATCAGCAAGCCCCCGGCGCCGACAAAGCCGTCAGTGCCGACTATCCGCGTGATTTGGTTGCTCGCGGCGGACTGGGACTTTCAGATCAAAAACCTTTGATGCCGGGTGAAACCCGTGATGTCAAGTTCGAAGCCAGCGACGCACTTTGGGAAGTAGAGCGACTGGTCAGTTTCTTGACTGACGTGGACTCCAAATTCGGTGGTTTGCTGTTCTTTGTTGACAAATCCGGCAACCGGTTGATGACTGAAATCAGCGGTCCTATTCTTCCGACCTTCACGGCTTTGTGAAATGCAAATAAATCAGGTTTTGGCGGGCTGTTGCCTGTGGCTGGCAAGCGCCGGTGCTATGGCCCACGGTGGTTTGTCCATGGAGCAAGACATGTGCAAACTCACTGTCGGTCCCTACATGATGCATTTTGCGGGTTACCAGGAAGATGCGCAGCGAACAGAGTTTTGCGAAGACATACCGCATAAAGGCCCGACCATCATCGTGCTTGATGTGGTGGACTTGGCGCTGCGGGATTTACCCATTGAATTCCGCATCGTTCGCAAAACCGATGGCTCACTGGATTCTGCTCCTGAAGTCTTTAAGCTTAACCCGACTGTATATCCCAAAGGCACACTGATGGTGCGACATGACTTCATGGAGGACGGCGACTATGTAGGCCTGGTGTATGCAGGGGCTAACCGTCAATACGCTTCGGTTTTTCCCTTCTCGGTAGGCAAACCAGTGACAGCCTATTGGAAATACACCTTGGGCCTGGTTCTCTTGCTGTTGTTGGCCGTGTTGGGTCTGCAAGTCGGTCGTCAAAGATTGCAAAGAGATGTGGCCATGCAGGACTTCAACGACCCAAAGGCACACTGAAGATGCGCGCCTTACAGCGCTGGTTTTTTTTGAGTATGGCGTGTCTGCCTTTGTGGGCTTCTGCGCATGCACATTTGCTGAACTCAGAACCGCCCGCCAATGCGCTCATCAGCCAATCTCCGAACCAATTGAGGTTGCGGTTTTCTGAGCCTATCGAGAAAAAGTTTGTGCGTATCAATGTCATGGCTGATTCACACAGTTTGACATTGACTTCAGAAAATATCCAATGGATTGCTGAAACCAAAACACTGTTGGTTAATTTGCCCGTGCATCAGGCCAGCAGCTATGAGGTTCAATGGTCTATCTTGGCAAAGGACGGACACGCGAGTCGAGGGCAGTTCGTCTTTAAAGTCAAATCGCCTTAGCTGTGGATCCAATCATCGCATTGCGAGGTGTGCAAACGGCATTGACGGCATTTGCATTCGGTGTGCTGTGGACTTCATCTTTCAAGGCCTTTGGCAAGTCAAAAAATCCTGCAACTCGCACCGCCATGGGTTTGGTTTTTTTGGCTTTAGTTTTGGCCTTGATTCGTTTGGTTTGTACCGCCTGGACTCTCCAAGGATTAAGCGGCGAAGAAAATACTTACCTACTGATTTCGCAAACCTATGTGGGCCAAATCATATGTGCACAAACCGCTTGCTTGCTATTGACGCTTGTATGCCTGTTGTTCATCACTTCCATCAAACCCGGTGTGTTTTTTTTATTCATCGCCATGCTGGGTTCTGCTTTGTCTGGTCATGTCGCTGCGGCGGCAGACCACTGGAGCCAGACAGTGGTGTCCGTCTTGCATGTGGTGTTTGCCCAGTTGTGGCTGGCAGGTCTGATCAGCCTAGGCTGGCAGGCTAAATCCAGTGAATCCACAAGCGACATTTGGCGCCTGCGCCTGGCGCGATTTTCAAAATGGGCGTTGCCCGCTATGTCGCTGATCTTGCTTTCTGGCATCCTTCTTTCCAGATGGACTGTGGCGAGCTGGCCGGGTTTGTTGGCAACGCCTTACGGATTGCTGCTGATGATTAAATTAATGATGGTTTCTGGCGTGTTGTTATGCGCCTTTCAATTGCGTCGTTGGCTCAGTACCCACCCGACTTCTAATGCAATGGCTCGTACTTGGTTGACCAGTGAAATCAGCTTGGCCTTGGCTGTATTGTTCATGGCCGGTTGGTTGGCATCCACAGTACCTGCTGCCCATGAGACCATCTTCTGGCCTTTTACTTTCCGCTGGGCCGCTGTACTTGCATGGCAACAAGATCCTGTCAGCACCGGGCAACAACTGGCACTGGGGATGATGCTTGGCTTGATTGGTCTTTCTTTATGGCTGATTTGGCGCCAAGCCTACCCGCGCCGCGCGAAATGGGCGCTGATCATTAGCGTATTGACCGCATCGGTGGTGACTCTGGCTGCCACCAGCATTCCCGCTTACCCCAGCACTTATATCCATTCACCAGCGCGACTGGATACTGCTTCCGTTTACGCAGGTCAGGTTTTGTATGAGCAGCATTGTTTGGCATGCCATGGCCTACACGCTCGTGGGGATGGCCCTGTGGCCCGGTTAAACCAGTTGAAACCTGCCAACCTGACTGAACCTCATGTGAATTGGCACACCCATGGCGATATGTTTTGGTGGCTCAGCCACGGCAAAGGGGATATGCCGGGATTTGCAGACGTACTGTCAATTGACGAGCGCTGGCATCTGATCAACTGGTTGATTACGCTGTCAATGGGTTACGAAGCGCGCACGCTCACCCCTAAGCCCGCGCCGTTCAATCCTTGGCTGCCCAGTATTGATTTCCGCTTTCAAATGGAGAACAACAGCTTCATCTCTTTGTCTGAGTGGCGCGGCTTGCATGCGGTACACCTGGTTATCGTCAATCAATCAGCGGAATTAAAAAGAGCACAGGAATTGTTAACCCAGATGAAAGGCTTTCCAGCCCAACTTGTCATCGTGGTTAAACCCGAATGGTCTCAAGTTCTTGACAAAGGATCTTGCGAAGCCATCATCGTTGCCGATAAGAATGGCGATATTGCCAAGGCATGGTCACACTACCGTCGCAGCTTCGCTTCACCGGATTTTGAAAATCAAGATCAGCAGGTGGCCAGAACAGAGTTTTTGATTGATCGTTTTGGGTTTGTGCGTGCCCGTTGGCGGTCCGATGAAATGCCAACCGCGGCACCTGTCGCTGAGCTCAAAGTTTTGTATGACAGTTTGTCGCTTGAGGGCGAAATCAAATCGGCAGCCATACATCAACATGACTGAACCTGTGCATCAATCGCCTCCCAAAACCGATGTGCTGCAATGGGGCCAGCGGCTGATTACCGTTTTGCTGTTGGCCGGGCTATGTGTGGTGTTGGTGCAAATTTTGTTCAAGCCCGCATTACCACAGGCGGTGGCTGCGTTGAAAGATGTGCCCGGCAATTGTTCTTCCGGTTTGAGCGGCAAGCCGGGGCGGCATGCGGATTTGCATACACACAGCGGGCTTGGCTTTAGTGTGATTACGCCTTCGAATTACTCGGTTCAAAACAAATACGGCTTGGTGATGGTTTTTCCACCCGCAGGTTTTTCGGCGGAATCTGCTGAACGCTATTACCAATTGACTGCGAGAGCGAACGCACAGGGTTATGTGGTGGTTTACAGCGCTGCGATTGCACTGTCAACTCGTGCGCTGCGTATGCAGCACGAAGTTGTTCCGCAAGTCATGGCGACTTGGTGTATCGATCCTTCAAGAATAGTATTTGCCGGGCACTCGGACGGCGGCAGCGTGACCGCGGGATTGACGGTCAGAGAAACTGACCACAGTTTGCAGCCGACCCACGTGGTCATCAGCGCCGCAGGCATCACTGCAGAAGATTTGGCACAGGAAAAGTGTCCAGCTCCGTTGAATGTCACTCTATTGCACAACCCCGATGATGAATTGTTTCCAGCTTACGGTCAGGGTGCAGCTAAGTGGTGGGGACAATGCATGCAATGCAAAGCTGAAGTGATTACCGAGGCTTCGGGATGTCTGGTCAGGCAATGCGCCGGGCAAAAGCTGTTGAGGTATTGTGCGACTTCCGAGCCGCATACAAAATGGCCATCGGTGACGGCGCATATGTTTGAGTGGCTTGATTAAGACAGAACGGGAAGGGGCGTTGGTAGATTAAGTGAGAGGTGTTGCAGTGCTGAATCCATCAGCTACACGCATGACTCTGCGTTTGGCCTGAGCGGCAACCCCGTCTTCATCCAGCGTTGCCTGCACGGGTAAACCTGCCAGCCGCAGAGCGTGTCTGACCAGCTGCCTCTCTGGTTCTGAAGCGACCGGTCGACCCAGCATATGCAAAGCCCATTCGGGCAGGGTGTGGAAGGCGGCTTTGATCACCAGATGCATGAACGGTTTGTCCCAGAGGTCGACAGGGTAGTTTTCAATCACCTGTACGATGTCACGGGTACGCTGATTGCAAACCAGATCTCCACGGTATGCCTGCAAGGCTTCATTGCACGCACTGACTGTTAACGGTAAATCAACCGCTCCCAGCTTGTGTCCTATCAATGCCATTTCATTCACATAGTTGTCGGCTTGTGCGGGGGATAAAGTTTGCATAGACAAATGCTGGTAACCCTGCAAAAAGCTGCTCACTTCACCCAGGTGCACCCAGCGAAGTAATGCAGGCTCGTTGGCAGCGTAAGTCGAACCGTCCGGCATGTATCCTTTGACGTTGGCGTGTATGCGGTTAACACGTTCTATGGCTAGCAATGCATCTTCGCGTCCGCCATAGGTGGTAATCGCCACAAAGTAAGCCGTGCGGCCCAACCGGCCCTTAAGGTTTTGACGGAAATTGGAATGGTCCCAGACGGCTGCCAGCGCGCGCGGATGCAAGGCTTGAAGCAGCAATGACGATAAACCGCCGACCAGCATGCCGACGAAATGCGCGTGCACCCGCCAGGTCATGGCGAGCGGACCGAACAAGCCGGGATCGCCGGCAGGACGAGTAAATGCGTCAGGAGAACCTGTAGACCCGGTCAATTGCTTGATGCGACCGCCAATCCATTGCCGAAGTACCAGTGGAGGTGGCGGTAATTGCCCGGCCTGCAGTCGGTTGCACAGTGCTGTTGGAGATTTGTGCAGCACGTGGGGATTCATGTCTTAGCGTTTCTCCAAAAGCTTTTTGACCTCGGCCAATTCGGCCATCACTTCTCTGAGTTCGGTATGTATGGAGTCAAATTTGGCGCGGTCTTTCTCGTCTTGCTCTTTGTCAGCCGTGATCGAGTCCACGATCACCGCGATGAACAAATTGAAGATGATGAAAGTGGCAATCAGAATAAAAAAGACGAAAAACACCCAAGCGTAAGGAAATACTTCCATGACCGGGCGGGCAATTTCCTGTGACCATCCTTCCAGGGTCATCACCTGGAACAAGGTGTATGCGCTCAGCCCCATATTGCCGAACCAATCGGGGAATTCGTTGTGAAACAGATTGGTGGCGATCACAGCTGCCACATAAAAAATAATAATGATCAGACCGAAAACCGAGCCCAGGCCGGGCAGTGAGCTTAGCAAGCCGCTGACCACTTTGCGCATGCTGTCAACTTTGTTGATCAAACGCAGCACCCGCAATACCCGCAAGGCGCGCAGCACCGACAACGAGCCTGAGGCTGGTATCAAGGCTATACCGACAACGATGAAGTCAAACACGCACCAGGGGTCTGAAAAGTAGGCCAGCTTGCGGGCGGCAATCAACACCACAATTTCAGTCATGAAAATGGCCAAAATGCCGTGATCCAGCCAGTGCAGCACCTCACCCCAGTCTTGCATCAGTTCGGAACTGGTTTCCAAGCCCAGGATCGCGGCGTTGAGGACAATCAAAAAAACCAGACCGTGCTGTATCCAGTCATGTGCCATAAAGGTTTCAATCCGGTGCTGCCAAGTGCCCGGCTCGGAGTGAATGTGTATTGTTGTCATAGGTACCACTTAGGAAAAAAACAGCGGTTACTCTATCTCAATACAAAATCGTGTTCAAAGTGACATGCTGGCAGCGAGGTTAAACACAGAATTGGGTCCAGAGGGCAATTTGTGGATTTGCAGCGGTTTGAACTTGCGAGGCTCAATCTGATTCACAGGTTTGGGCATAGAAGCTCCCCAGGTATCTTCTGAGACCATATCCATAATGTCTGCAAAACTCATATGTTGCAGGCTTTGTGACAAATGGTCTTGCATCAGCCAATTGACCAAGTCCTTGTCTATGAAGCAAAGGGATACAGCCTCGGTTGAAGATTTACTGGGTTGATTGAAATCCAGTGCCTGAACCAGGTTGATAAGTTTCAAATCCTCGGGTTTGCCATTGGTGCAATAGCCGCCGCCCGGACCCCGGTAAGAAATCAAAAAACCGAGTTTTTTCAATCGGGATAAAAGCGATTCCAGGTAAGAAATCGACAGCCCTAGGCGTTTACTGATCGAGTCAGTGGTTACTGGACCATGTACTTGGTTTTTGCATACCCATAACAAGGTGTCCACGGCGTTGCGGGTCAGACTGGAAAACATATTTATCTCCTGTTCAAATACTCCGGGGGATGGCAAAGCTGACTGACTTAAATATTCACATCCGGAATGTAGATGTGAATATGACAAATCTTTGTTTGTTTAGGTTTTATTCAGGTATTTTTTGTGAAATAATTGGTCAAAAGCTATTCAAAGAGAGATTTATGCAAATCAATGAAGCAGATGCAGACGTGCTGACTGGGATTTACCGGATTGGCGCCGTGGCCAATCTGTCCGGCGTTCCAGTGGCCACCCTGAGAGTCTGGGAGCGGCGCTACGGTCTGGTGGCACCGCCCAAGACTGGCGGCGGCCAGCGCCTCTACAGCAAACAAGACGTGCGAAAACTCACCATGCTCAAAACCCTGACCCAACAAGGCCACGGCATTAGCAGTTTGAGCGTACTTTCCCTCGACGAATTACAAGCCATGCTGAACCAGCACCGAGCTGCCCACTCCAGCCGCGGGCATGCCAGCGGCGAGCCGGTTGAAATACGCTTGGCTGTCGTGGGTTATTCAATAGCAAGCCGGTTGGAGACCCAGCGTTTCATGCAGGGTTTAGGACAGGCCACGCTCAAGCTCAGCCAGGTATTCCATCAGTTGCAAGACGCTTTGCAAGCTGAGGTGACAGACGCTCCGCAAGTCTTGCTGGTGCAAATGGGCTCGGTGCAAATCGGTGCGGCCCAAGATTTGGTGCGTTTGCGCAAGCAATGGGGAGTGCGTCGCTGTATTTTGATTTACCACTTCGCAACCGTGGCGGTTCTGCAGTATTTACATTCCGCCGGTGTGGTGGCGCGTCGCGAGCCGGTGACGGATGAGGAATTGACAGACATTATTCAGTCTGTAGCCTATGTGGATAGCAGTTTGCTGCTTCCCGACCCGGGCATGCAAGCGACGATTGCGCCCCGTAAATACAGCGACGCGGTATTGAGGCGCATGGCTGAAATATCCACCAATGTATTGTGCGAATGTCCCAGACATGTCGCAGACCTGATCAGTATGCTCAACAGCTTTGAAGCTTATAGCCAGGACTGCTTGAGCAACTCCACCCAAGACGCGCGTCTGCATGCCTACTTAACAGCGGTTTCTGGCTCTGCAAGAGCTATGTTTGAGCAAGCACTGGAGCGAATTGCGGCCCACGAAAACATAGATTTGAAAGAAGTCATCCGGCCGCCAGACTGAACCCAATTTACTTGGCACTGCCTGCGATAGGCAAGACGCTTCCTACGGCCAGCGACAGCGTGGCATCCATAGCGATTTGGCCGTTGACCTCTTGTTGAGATTTGGCGTGGCCGCCGCAATTGGCGGCAATGTCATTGGCCTTCATTTGGTCAGCGGTATTCACCCCAACACTGGTGAAGAACATCGGCACAATGGCTGCAGGGCCCAGAAAGAGTACAGCTGAAGGTCCAGCCCAAAGTTTTGCGTTTTGGGTTTCTTCATGTATCCAGGCGTTTCTTCTGGCGTTTTGGCAAGCCGCGCTGGCATATTCCGGGCTTTCGTTGTCCAGGCTGCCTATGGTTTGAGCAGATTGGCTGGCACAACCCCACAACACACAAGTCAGAATACACAGCAATGGACAACGCACATACAGCATTGGAAACAATAATTGGATTAGCTTAGACGCATATATTATGCATGGATTTAAAGAAATAAGCTATGTTTGACATAGACTTAAGAACGTTTTTGAAAGTAGAGAAGTATGTCCCGTGTGATCAATTTCAGTTCCGGCCCGGCCGCATTACCAGTTAACGTGTTGCAGCGTGCAGCAGCCGATATGCTGGATTGGCGCGGCAGCGGCATGTCTGTCATGGAAATGAGCCACCGGGGCCCTGAGTTCACAGACATCTTGGCCGAAACGCAGTCGCTGATCCGCAGCTTGTTAGGAGTGCCCGAAAACTACGTGGTCTTGCTGTTGCAAGGCGGGGCGATTGCAGAAAACGCCATCGTGCCTATGAATCTGATCGGTAAGACGGGTCAAGCCGACTACGTGGTCAACGGGGTGTGGTCGGAAAAATCCATGAAAGAAGCGGTCAAGTACGGGCAAGTGAATCTGGCCGCCAGCAGCAAGGACAGCGGTTTTCTGTCCATGCCCAAACAGTCTTCATGGAAGTTGTCCGAGCAAGCGGCTTATGTGCACATGTGCAGCAACGAAACCATAGGCGGCGTGGAATGCCATTGGACCCCTGACACTGGTGACGTACCGCTGGTCGCAGACATGTCGTCTAACATCATGTCGGGGCCGCTCGATGTCAGCCGTTACGGCTTGATTTACGCAGGTGCACAAAAAAACATGGGGCCTTCCGGCGTGACGCTGGTAATCGCGCGGCGTGATTTGTTAGGACATGCATTGCCCGTCACGCCTTCGGCTTTCAATTACCAGATTCAGGCCGATAACGAGTCCATGTACAACACGCCGCCCACCTATGCCATTTACATCATGGGCTTGGTGTTACAGCACATAAAAGAACAAGGCGGTTTGCCCGCCATGCACACACATAACCAACGCAAAGCAGATCTGCTGTATGAGTTTTTAGACCACAGCGCCATGTTCAGCAACCGCGTGGCCCGCGAAGACCGCTCGCGCATGAACGTGACTTTCTTTTTGAAAGACGAATCATTGAACGCAGCGTTTTTACAAGGCGCAGAAAAAGAAGGCATGGTGCAGCTGCGAGGCCACCGCTCGGCCGGCGGCATGCGGGCTTCCATTTACAACGCCATGTCGCTTGAAAGCGTTCAGCGCTTGCGCGACTACATGCACCGCTTCGAAAAAGAAAACGGCTGATCAGCCCGTTCAGTTTTTACCGAGAGCAAACACAGCAGCTTTGACGATGCTGGCTGCATCGACCCTGAAAAAGCTGCGTAATTCTTGGCGCGTGTCGCTGCGACCAAAACCGTCTGTTCCCAGTGTGATGTAGCGTCTGTCTTTAGGCAGGTAAGCGCGAATACTCTCCGGCACGTCGCGCACATAGTCGGTGGCGGCAATCACCGGGCCGCTGCCGCTTTGCAATTGCTGTTGAATAAATGGCGTGGTGTTGCTCAAGCCGTCTATGGCTTCTTGCTCGCAACGTACACCGTCACGTGCCAGCTCGCTCCAACTTGTCACGCTGAACACTTCAGCTGCAATGCCTTGCTCGGCCAGCAATGTGGCGGCTTTGATCACTTCGCCCAGAATTGCACCCGAGCCCATCAATGTCACAGGCTTTGCTTTGGCTTTCAATGAGGCGGGTGGCGCTGACAAGCGGTAGCAGCCTTTGAGCAATTGCTCGTTCACGCCTTCGGGCAAATCGGGTTGGGCGTAGTTTTCGTTCATTAAGGTGACGTAATAAAACACGTCCTGCTGCTCGACTAGCATTTCGCGCATGCCTTGGTCGATGATGACGGCCATTTCACCTGCAAATGCCGGGTCGTAGGCTTTGCAATTTGGAATGGTGGCCGCGACCAAATGGCTGCTGCCGTCCTGGTGTTGCAAACCTTCGCCCCCCAACGTGGTTCTGCCCGATGTGGCACCGAGTAAAAAACCGCGCGCGCGTTGGTCAGCGGCGGCCCAGATGGCGTCACCTACTCGCTGAAAGCCGAACATTGAGTAGTAAATATAAAAAGGCAACATGGCCAAACCATGCACGCTGTAACTGGTGGCGGCTGCCGTCCAACTGGCAATCGCTCCGGCTTCGCTGATGCCTTCTTCCAATATTTGGCCGTCCATGGCTTCGCGGTAACTCAGCACCGAACCTATGTCTTCAGGCTCATACTGCTGGCCGACACTGGAATAAATGCCAACTTGTTTGAACAAGTTCGCCATGCCGAAGGTGCGCGCCTCATCGGCGACGATGGGCACCACACGCGGTCCGAGTTGCGGGTCTTTCAGCAACTGTCCCAAAATGCGCACAAAGGCCATGGTGGTCGACATTTCTTTGTGGTCGGCTTGCAAAGCAAAGCTTGCGTAGCTGGAGAGCGCGGGTACCGGCACAACCTCACAAGCCGTGTCGCGCTTGGGCAAGTAGCCGCCCAGCGCCGTCCGTTTGGCATGCAGGTATTGCATTTCAGGCGAATCCGCCGCCGGTTTGAAGAAGTCCAGGTTGGTGGCCTGCGCATCCGATAAAGGCAAATTGAAACGGTTACGAAATGCGAGCAAGGCAGATTCGTCAAGTTTTTTCTGGCTGTGCGTTGTCATCTTGCCTTGACCGGCTTGGCCCATGCCATAGCCTTTTTTGGTGTGCGCCAGAATGACAGTGGGTTGTCCGGTGTGAGCGGCTGCGGCTGCGTAGGCTGCGTGGATTTTCACCAGATCGTGGCCGCCGCGTTTGAGTCTGTCGATTTGCTCATCCGTCAAGCCTTGCGCGAGTTGCGCGAGCTCGGGGTTTTGGCCGAAGAAGGATTCGCGGTTAAAGCGACCGTCCTTGGCGGCAAATGTTTGCATCTGGCCATCGACTGTGTTGGCAAACGCCTTGACCAATGCGCCGTGCGTGTCGCGTGCGAATAAGCCGTCCCAGTCGCTGCCCCAAATCAATTTGATGACGTTCCACCCGGCCCCGCGAAACAGTTTTTCCAATTCATCGATGATGCGGCCATTGCCGCGCACCGGCCCGTCCAAGCGTTGCAAATTGCAGTTCACTACCCAGACCAGGTTGTCTAAGCGTTCGCGTGAGGCCAGCGTGAGGGCGCTCATGCTCTCCGGTTCGTCCATCTCGCCGTCGCCGAACACGCCCCAGACCTTTCGGTTCTGGCAATTGAGTAAGCCCCTGTGCGTCAAGTAGCGCATGAAGCGTGCGTGGTAGATGGAGCTGATCGGGCCTATGCCCATGGAGCCGGTGGGGAACTGCCAGAAGTCCGGCATCAACCACGGATGCGGGTAACTGGAGAGGCCGCGTGCGCCTTCGCGCGGGGCTTTGAGTTCCTGGCGGTAATGCGATAAGTCGGCTTCGCTCAATCGGCCTTCGAGGTAGGCGCGGGCGTAAACACCGGGTGCGCTGTGCGGCTGGAAAAACACCAGATCGCCTTGGTGCTTGTCGTCGCGGGCATGGAAAAAATGGTTGTAGCCGACCTCGAACAAATCGGCAGCGCTGGCGTAGCTCGCGATGTGGCCGCCGAGTTCGCCATAAGCACCGTTGGCTTTAGCCACCATGGCCAACGCATTCCAACGCATGAGTGATGCGAGCTTTTCCTCGATGGCCAGGTCGCCGGGGTAGGGCAGCTGAGCTTGCACCGGAATGGTGTTGACATAAGGCGTGACCAGTTCGGGCGACCATTCAATCTGGCTTTGGTGCGCCAATGCCACCATTTGGTCCAACAAGTAGCGAGCACGCTCCGGACCGTAAGCGCCGACCACGCCTTGAAAAGCCTGGCGCCATTCGGCGGTTTCAATCGGGTCGATGTCAGTGGTTTTTTGCAGCATGTGTCGTCTCAAAAGCGTGAATCAGATGCTGATGAATATAAAGAGTTGAGCGCGGAATGTGCTGTGGATAAAGCATGGAATTACCTATTCAAATAGCATAAAATACCATGAAAATATGTTTTTAAGGTTATTTATGCTTTTAGATGCCGTGGACTACAAAATATTGGCGCAATTGCAAGAAGACTCGTCTTTGACCAACGTAGAGCTAGCGAGACGGGTGCATTTGTCGCCGTCGCCGTGTTTGCAAAGGGTCAAGGCCTTGGAAGCCGCAGGCGTGATTCAGCGATATGTGGCGCTGACCCAGCCGCAGGCGCTGGGTTTGGGTTTGAATGTATTTATCTCCATCAGTTTGAAGGAACAGTCCAAGGCGGCGCTGGCCGAGTTTGAGCAGCGCATTGCCGAGCACGACGAAGTAATGGAGTGTTATTTGATGACCGGCGATTCCGACTATTTAATTCGCGTGGCGATTGCCGACATGGCGGCGCTGGAGAAATTCATCTTGGAGCAACTCACACCCATCCCCGGGGTAGAAAAAATCCGCAGCAGTTTTGCATTAAAGCAGGTGCGTTACAAAACAGCTTTGCCTTTGAAAACCTCAGCCACGGATTGATCAATTCAAAGTAGCTGCGACTGGGTTTTTCCGCGCATGCTGTTCTGCTGTATCACTTGGCTTTGTCTATGGCCTTTTTCAAGTCCACGTATTCCTCACACTTGACGCCGCAGATTTTTTCCAGCGATGCCAGCAATTCTTTGGCTTTGGCGATTTCCTTGGTTTGCACATAAGCCACGCCCAGGTATTCATGCGCGCCCCGGTGCTGCGGGTCTATGCGCAAGGCTTCTTTGTAATTGAAGATGGCTTCCGGGTAGCGCTTGGCGTTGCGCAGGCTGTAACCCAGCAAGTTGTAACCGTCGGCGTCGTTGGGGTTGGCTTTGACAAATTTTTCTAAGGTTGAGATAGCCCCGGACCAGTCTTTTTTCTCGATCTGGGCTTTGGCATTACCCAAGTCAGTACCAGCCGCAGCCGGGCCCGAGGTATCGGCGGCTTGGGCCAGTTGCAGATTCAAACCTAGCAGGGCAACTATCAACAGGTGTTTGGTCATGATTTACTTTCAAAAAGTAGGCTGAAAAGCGGGAATAACCGCATTATGCAGAGATGGCACCAAGTTGACACTCGGTGCAGTCACTTGGTTGGATAATGCCGGTATCTGATTTGAAACTGGAGCCCCCATGAGACTCACACCTGAACAACTCGCTGAATTTGACCGCGAAGGCTATTTGTTTTTCCCTGGCTTATTTACCCCAGAGGAAACCAAAAATCTGGTGGACGAGGTGCCGAATCTCTACAGCCGTCGCGAGGCTTACAACGTACGCGAAAAAGGCAAAGACGCGGTGCGCACCAATTTCGCCGCACATATGTATTCAGAGCCGTTTGCCAAACTGGCCCGTCACCCGCGCATGATCAATCCGGTCGAAGATTTGTTCGGTGAAAAGCTCTACATGCACCAGTTCAAGATCAACGGCAAGATGGCTTTTGAAGGCGATGTGTGGCAATGGCACCAGGACTATGGCACTTGGCTCAACGACGACATGATGCCCACAGAGCGTGCCATGAACGTGGCCATTTTTCTGGACGATGTCAACGAATTCAACGGCCCTTTGATGTTCATTCCCGGTAGCCATAAAAAAGGTGTGATTGATGCCAAGCATGACTTGACCACCACCAGCTATCCGCTGTGGACTGTTGATAACGATTTGATCGCCCAGTTGGTGGAGCGCGCAGGCGGCAAAAAAGGCGGCATCGTCAGCCCAACCGGTCCGGCAGGTTCCATGATTTTGTTTCACAGCTGTCTGGTTCACGCCTCGGCCAGTAATTTGTCCCCTTGGAACCGTGTCAGTGTCTATCTCAGCCTGTGCGCTGTGTCCAACCACATCCGTCGCCATAAGCGCCCTGAATACATTGCACACCGGGATTTCACGCCCATCGAATGTCTGCCCGATGATTGCCTGACCAAGTCTTACCCGGTAGATTTGCCTTGGGCCAAAGGCCTGCCCGCCAGTGCGCTGGTCACCACCGATGTGCCGATTGACCAGACCAAAACCGCCGCATGAGTCTTTACCAACAACTTCAACAACGGGCTGCTGACAACAACCCGGTCCGAGTGGTGCTCATTGGAGCCGGTAAGTTCGGGGCTATGTATTTGGCGCAAGTGCCGCGCACCCCCGGAGTGCATTTGGTTGGCATTGCCGACTTATCGATTGACAACGCGCGCGCCAATTTGCAGCGCGTTGGTTGGCCGGCACACCAAGCCTCAGCAAAGACCCTTGACGATGCGTTCAAACAAGGCCTGACATTTTTGACGCAAGACTGGCAGTCCTTGGTATCGCACCCGCTGGTTGATGTGGTGGTGGAATGCACCGGAAACCCTATCGCTGCGGTAGAGCATTGCCTGGCTGCTTTCGCCCATGGCAAACACGTGGTGAATGTCACGGTCGAGGCGGATGCGTTTTGCGGACCATTGCTGGCTCGCAAGGCCGCAGACGCTGGCCTGGTGTATTCGCTGGCCTTTGGCGATCAGCCCGCACTCATTTGCGACTTGGTCGACTGGGCCCGCACCTGTGGATTCCCGGTGACTGCTGCCGGTCGCGGCCACAAATGGCTGCCGCATTTCAGCGAATCTACGCCTGAAACGGTTTGGGGCAATTACGGTTTGACCCCCGAACAAGCCGCGCGTGGCGGATTGAACCCCAAAATGTTCAACAGTTTTTTGGACGGCTCCAAGCCTTCGATTGAATGCACAGCGGTTTCAAATGCAACAGGTCTGCACGTGCCGTCCAACGGCTTGCTGTATCCGCCTGCCAGCGTAGAAGACATACCATTTGTCACCCGTCCTATCAGCGAAGGCGGTGTGCTCGAGCGCAAAGGCATGGTCGAGGTGATTTCTTCACTGGAGGCCGATGGTCGTGTCATTCCTTACGACATTCGCATGGGCGTGTGGGTCACGGTGGAGGCTGAAACCGACTACATCAAACATTGTTTCGAGGAATACAACGCACACACCGATCCGAGCGGACGCTATTTCACGCTTTACAAACGCTGGCATTTGATTGGACTTGAAGTCGGCATGTCTGTTGCCAGCGTCGCTTTGCGGGGCGAGGCCACCGGTGTGGCTCAGGCTTGGCATGCCGATGTGGTGGCCACAGCCAAGCGCGACTTGAAAGCCGGTGAAATGCTGGACGGCGAGGGTGGCTATACGGTCTGGGGTAAATTGCTGCCCGCCAAAGTGTCTGCAGCCAAGGGTGGTTTGCCCTTGGGTCTGGCACACCAAGTCAAACTGGTCCGAGATGTCAAAAAAGGTCAGTCTTTGTGCTGGGACGATGTGGCCATGGACACGGCTTTACCAGCCTACAAAATCCGCAAAGAAATGGAAAGTTTGTTTCAGTTTTAATTCACCGGCGACTCAGCGCTTGCTGAGTTCGCTGCGGATCACTTTCATGAGCAACATCCACTCACCGCCGTTTTGCACGGTGAAAGTGAAGCGGTCTTTCATGCCGTTATTCATTTCTATTTCATGCCAGTTAGCAAAAATCGACAAGCCGCCTTTGCGTACCGCTGTGTCAGTGAACGAGATTTCTATGTGAATAAACGAAATCTCTTCGTTGCTGTCAAACGATTTGAAATACAAGCCATCTGACAATAAATAAAGCACCCCGGTAGGCATAGAAAACCGGCTGGTAGTATTGGCCGGGCCATAGGCGATGATGGTTTTATTGATCAACTCCACAGGTATGGTTTGTTGGATGATTTGTTGGGTATCGTGCGACTTATAAAGCGCAAAAGCCAGACCCACACCCAGAATGCAGAGTGCGTAGGTGTTGTTGAGAGTGGCCACAAAAACCAGCATGGCAAGCCATATGAACGGCATCCACAAATCCATGCGCATTTGCCATGGACTGCGGGAAATCAGCAATGAGCTGTTGTCCAGCGTATTGGCCAGTATCAGCGGTGAGATGCTGGGCTTCTGTTTTTCGACATGCGGTAAGTGAGAGCCGCAATTCTGGCAAAAAACGTTTTCGCTGGGGTTGATGAAATAGCAGCTGGTGCAAATCATGGCTGGCTTTCGATGTGCATCGCTGTCAATGGCTCTTAGGCTTGCTGCTGCCTGAGGCGGGTTTGTCGTGTGAGGAGGAAGCGCCGTGACCGCTGTCCTCTTTGCTCTGTGCATCTTTGGCCGGTTCCCCGTGGGCAGATTCCCCATGGGCCGGTTCACCATGCGAGGGTGCGTCGTGGGCAGGTGCATCATGCCCGCTTTCGCCGTGTGCAGGTTTGTCATGACCGGCATCTGATTCGCCAGTCGCAGCATCGTGCGAGGTATGGGCCGCTGGTGATGTTTCGCGGCTGAGGAAGTTATAAATGGCCAAAGAACTCAACACCACGGTCAAGCCGCAGAGCAAACCGATGACAAAAATAATGAATCCGCCGCTGCCCTCTGTGTCGTCTTGGCTTGACTTGGTGGCTTTGGCTGATTTGGCTGCTGTTTCGTCAACTTTTTTACTGATGGCTTGCAGCTTGGTTTTGAGCTCATTGACGGCTGCGCTCATGGGTGCAAGATTGCTTTCCAGGGTTTTGGCTGATTGTGTGTTCTCTGCCATCAAACTCTCAATCCGGGCCAGAATTTCCTGATTGGAAGACTCTACGTTGGCTGCATTCAGGGTGATGTTCTGGCTGAAATATTTCTGCAATTCGATTTTTTGCTTATCCAGCGAGAGCTTGAACTCTTCAGGCAATTTGATGACACCTGCGCTTGGCGCTTGGCTGAGTTGGACTTTGATCTCAGCCAGTTGATCAGTGAGCTGATTCTGGCGATCTATCACTTGCTTAAGCAAAGCTTCAGCCGGATTGGGTAAAGACTGCAAATGGCTGATCTGCTGAGAATTCAAAGACAAAAAATCCAGCATTTGTGTATGCTTATCCAGCAATTTTTTGATCCCGGATTCGGCTTGTTCTCTGTCTGCCAGCCATTCAGAATCGACCGCAAGCAAAGTCTTGGGATGGCTGGCGTCGCCAGACAGGGATTTATCCACTTCGACTTCGGCAACAACAGCATCAGGTTTGATAGATTCGGACTTTTGCTCAGCAGAAACTTTGGCTGTTTCAGGTTTGACTGTGTCCTCGGATTTGGTAGCCAAAGGAGGCTGTGCAGCGACTTTATGATCGGTTGTCTCATCCTGGGGATGCGCCATCAAGTCCAGATCGATTTTCAACAACGAAGCGTGCTCAACGCTTGATGGTGCGACGTCCAGGGTCAGAACCAAATCTTCAACTTCATGCAAAGTATTTGCGCTAGCCTCGGCCGGCGGGGGGATGTCCGTCAGAGTTGCTTGCAACAATGACGATGCTTGAGTATCTTGCTCAGCAGCTGCAGCAGGCCGTTTAACGGGCGCGCCGCATTTACCGCAAAATTTCGCAGTCAGAGAGATGGGTTTTCCGCAAGCGCCGCAATCCATGGTGTTTCCTGTGTCTTTCATTCAGATGAATAAATTCGGCACGGGGAGTATTTACCTGAGCCTGCATGGTGTTCTTCGCAATCTCTGATCACGATTTCTTCTGCTGCTTCCTGACTTTTGTCCGTGTAGGCGTCTGCACAGTAAGCTGCCTCGCCATCAAAACTGTAGACAAAGGCTTTGAACGGTTTGTCAGGAAAGTTTTTCCGGTTATAGCGTTCGAATAGTTTTTTGCATTTACCCAGTAGCGGCGGCTTATACAAATCCCCAAGGGTTTGAAAGCGTCCTGGTCTCTCTTGCGCCGCCATATCTTCTTGCAATGTCGAAGTTTCCAGCGGTGGCGAATGATCGGCACCATGTGCAGGTGCATGGCGTGTGTCTGCGTGTGCATCCTGAGGCGCGTGAGCCGCCGCATCTTCAACGCCGGCAGCCTGCGGCTGCGAAGCCTTTAAAAGCGCTTTCGAATAAAAGTACATGGGCACATTGATGGCAGTCATCAATAAGGCCATGATCAAGTATTTATTCAGGCTGGACATAAGAGAGGTTGGAAAATAGTCAATATTGACTGCAGTTTGCAAGCCATTCTTGCACTACTGGGATCGGCTGATCATGCCTGTACTTGAGCCTTATGGACCGTGTAAATAAAGAATCCAGACTTTATAAAAGTAATAAAAGTCAATGATTGTGAATAGTTTTGTTTATTGATAAATATAAAAAAATGTAAATTCTGAATTAGAATAGGAACCTAAGATTAACAATCATTGAGGTTTTTCATGGCAGATCAAGTCTCTTCTCCTAGCAGCCTGATTATTGGTGAGGGGGTTATGTTTACCGGTTCTATCCACGCGCCGGGTACAGCCAGTATCAATGGCACTGTCAACGGCGAAGTGATTGTTGCGGATTTGCAAATTGGTCCCAAAGGCAATGTCGCCGGCAAAATAGAAGCCAAGGTGATAGATGTGCACGGTGTTTTATCGGACAAGATTGTCTGCCATGAGCACATCATGATTCATCGCAGCGGCAGTGTGTCTGGCCAACTTGATTATGCTGATATTGAAATCGAACGCGGCGGCCAGTTCAAAGGCACCATGATTCAGCACAATCAATCAATTAAAAACGGCGATACAGTCATACCCAAAAAATAAAAACCGTTTTTTTTAGTCACACTGGGCCAAATAATTAACCAAAAACAACTCAATTTATTTGCCTTGTACATTTTTCCCTACTTTTTTTAGAATTTTGTCATCCGGTTGGCGGGGTGCTTCGTTATCTATCTCAAGATTGTTAACGGACCCATTTATGTATAAGTCTCTTCAACTGCAAACGGATGGCAATAGCGCCGAAATTGACCGCCGCTATCAGTATGTTCCCTCAGAGCACACGCCCATCCGCAATACTTTTGAGCGCATCAGAACTCAGTTGGCCCAAGAGGCCGAGCAAAAAAGCCGACCGGTGTCCCGCTTGTACTCCAGTTTGCGCGCGGTTAAGGCTTAAGTAATATATATCTTGATCTGTGACGACTATGATTCGTCATGGCACTCAAATCTACCGTATACAAAGCTCAATTACAAATTGCAGACATAGACAACAGCTATTACGCAGACCACGCGCTCACTTTGGCCCGTCACCCCAGCGAAACCGACGAGCGTATGATGATCAGACTGGCCGCTTTGTCACTTAACGCCTACCAATTGAACGCCGTCTGCCAAGGTGATGGTGTGCTTGCATTTGGTGCGGGTTTATCTGATCCTGACGACCCTGATGTATCCCTCACCGATTTCACCGGCCGCAAACGACTATGGATAGAGGTTGGTCAGCCAGACGACAAGGTTTTACAGCGAGCAGGAAGCAAATCCGACAGTGTGCTGGTCTATGCATTTTCTTCATCAGCCGACATCTGGTGGCGCGGTATTGAAAATAAATTGCACCGCCAATCCAAGCTAGGAGTGGTGAGAATTCCGCATGAAGCCTCGTTGGCCATGGCGGCCATGGCAGAACGCAGCATGCAATTACAAGTCACCATACAAGAGTCCGGTATGACGCTCAGTTCGGGCCGCGGCAGTGTGCATTTCGAGCCCCGTATCTGGCGCTAGCAAGGTGCTATCCTCATTCTTCAATATTCAATTAAACAAGGCCTGTCATGACTATTTCTATGCGCTACATCGAACACGGTAAGGGCGGAGAGCCGGATGTGATGCATTTGTCGCAGATGGCAGCCCCTCAGGCGGGTCCGGGCGAGGTGTTGATCAAGGTAGCTTATGCCGGTGTAAACCGGCCTGATTGTTTGCAACGTAGCGGCCGTTACCCGCCGCCGCCCGGCGCTTCTCCTGTGCTGGGTTTAGAGGCCTCAGGCCATGTTGTTGCCTTAGGCGAAGGTGTGACTCAGTGGAAAGTTGGCGATGCGGTGTGCGGTTTGGCCAATGGCGGTGCCTATGCCGAGTACGTGTCGATTCCGCACGGACAGGTGTTGCCGGTGCCCAAGGGCTTGTCCTTGCTGCAAGCGGCGGCATTGCCCGAAAACTATTTCACCGTTTGGACCAATGTGTTCCAACGCGGGCGATTGCAGTCTGGTGAAACATTTCTGGTTCACGGCGGTTCATCGGGCATAGGTTTGACAGCAATTCAGTTGGCCAAGGCTTTTGGAGCCCGCGTAATGTGTACAGTCGGCAATTCAGACAAGGTAGAGGCATGTCTGCAAGCCGGTGCAGATATCGCAATCAATTACCGTACCCAGGATTTTGTCGATGAAGCTTTGGCTGCAACCGCACAACAAGGTGTGAACATCATTTTGGACATGGTCGGCGGTGACTACATGCAGCGCAATTTAAAAACGCTGGCTGTCGACGGTCGTCTGGTTCAGATCGCTTTTTTGCAACCGTCCAAAACCGAAGTTGATTGGATAAGCTTGATGGTAAAGCGCTTGACTTTCACGGGCTCTACTTTGCGTCCGCGCAGCGTAGCCGACAAAGCGCACATGTCTGCTGAACTCAAGCAAAACGTCTGGCCCTTGATTGAGCGCGGACTATGCCTGCCGGTGATTCACCAGGTGTTTGAGTTGGATCAGGTGGTGCAAGCCCATGCGTTGATGGAGTCTTCTGCTCACATAGGAAAAATCATGTTGAAAGTTGCTGGAGAGTAAAAACACTTCTCTGTTTTTGCCGTGTAAGCTTAAGTGAGCATTGCTTGTTTATTTGAACACTGACTCGAGCTCTTTTTTGAAATACATTCCCATGAATGCACCAAAATCATCGTTGATGTTGCTGATTTTGCTCAGTCTTTTGGCTGTGCACAGTCAAGCTGAAGAAAAACACGCGGCCCATTCGCATGGCCTAGGCACGCTGGAAATCGCCGTCGACGGCAAAATGGTCAAAGGCAATTTTGAAATACCTATGGAAAGCTTGCTGGGCCACGAGTACCTGCCGCGCAGTGCAGCAGAAAAAAAAGCCTTGGCCGATCTGCAAGCAGCGGCCTCCAAGGCTTCTTATTTCGTCAGCTTTCCTGCGGCGGCCGAATGCAAAGAAAAATCCCTTACCGCCGAATCCGCCATGTTTGCGGGTAAAAAGTCTGAGCATTCAGATTTAGATGTCGATTTTGAATTTGAATGCGCCAAGCCCCAGGCTTTGAACCAGATCGAATTCCCGCTGTTTGCCAAACACCCGCGACTCGGCAGCCTGAAAGTTGACCTGGCCGGACCCAAAGGCCAAAAGTCTTTGACGGTCAAAGCCAAAGATCCGGTGTTGCGCTGGTGAACACTGCAGCCATTCATCTTTCTCAGCTAAGCCACGCTTGGCCTCAGCAACCGCCGTTGTTTCATATTGATGAACTGACCCTGCCTCAAGGCAAACATTTGTTCATTCAAGGCCCTAGCGGCTGCGGTAAAAGCACATTGCTTTCTTTGCTCGCAGGTGTGCAAGCTGTGCAATCAGGTGTGTGCGAAGTGCTGGGCCGGGACATGGGCCGTTTGTCTGATGTGGAGCTCGACCGTCTGCGTGGCGACCACATGGGCGTGATATTTCAGCAATTCAATTTGCTTTCTTACTTGGACGTGCAGGCCAATGTATTGATGCCCACACGACTTTTTCCCAGCCGGGCTGCGGCATCCGCGCGCGTCTGGGGGAGTCCGGTTGAACAAGCCAAGGCATTGGCACAGGCGCTAGGTTTGGGTGAAAAAATGTGGCGTCAGCCGATCAACCAGTTGTCGGTTGGTCAGCAACAGCGCGTGGCAGCAGTGCGGGCATTGATGGGCGCGCCTGATCTGGTGATTGCCGATGAACCTACATCGGCACTCGACGACGCCAGACAACTCGAATTTTTAGACCTGTTGTTGCAAACCGCAGACCAGCAAAACACCAGCGTCATCATGGTCAGCCATAACGAACGCTTGGCTCAACGCTTTGACCAGGTATTTGAAATGTTCGCTGGAGGCACACCATGAGTCTGTGGATGTCGCTCGCCTGGCACAGCGCCTGGTCACGTCGCTTCGCGCTGGCACTGGTGACTGTGTCAGTCAGCGTCTCTGTGTTGATTCTGCTAGGCGTGCAGCAATTGCGCGAAGACGCCAGACGCAGTTTTTCCAACGCCTTGAGCGGTGTAGATTTGATTGTCGGCCCGCGCGGCAGCGCCACCGAGTTGATGCTCTACAGCGTGTTTCAAATCGGCAGGCCCTCGCGCAACATGGGTATCAGTGGTTATGAAGAGATACTGCGCATGCCTCAAGTTCGTTGGGCGGTGCCGATTCAGCTTGGCGATTCTTACAAAGGCCATCCGGTGTTGGGCACCACACCGACGCTGTTCACTGAATTCAAAAGCCAGGGCAAAGGTTTGCAATGGGCTCAGGGCCATGCATTTGCCAATCCTTTAGACAAGCCGGACGCCATGTCAGAGGTTGTTTTGGGCGCTGAAGTGGCCAAACGTTTTGGTCACAATGTCGGTGACAAACTGGTGCTCACCCACGGTGCCGGGGGCGGTCCCGGCGACACCGATCACGATGACCATCCGTTGACGATTGTCGGCATTCTGGCGGCCACTGGTGCACCTATTGACCGTACCGTGTTACTCAACCTGGAAGGCTTCGAAGCCATGCACCAGGGTTGGGGCATGGGTATATCGCCTCAGGCACTGAAATCCGCCGCAGCGGCATTGCCCGAAACGCTCAATCCCAAAGACTTGCAACCCGTCAGTTTGTCGGCTGTGTGGGTTGGCTTGCACAACCGCTCTGAAGTATTTTCTGTGCGTCGCAAGATTGAGAGTTTTAACCGCGATCCGTTGATGGCTGTTTTACCTGGCGTCGCGTTGGACGAGTTATGGCAGGTGGTCAAAGTGCTGGAAAACAGCCTGGTGCTGATTGGTGCATTGGTCGCCGTCAGTGCCATGCTAAGTGTGGCCGCCGTTTTATTGGTGGCCATGAGCGGCCGTCGCAAAGAGTTGGCTATTTTGCGGGCTATGGGTGCTGCACCTCGCGCGTTGCTGGGTTTTGTATTGCTTGAGTCCGTGTTGGTGTGTCTACTCGGTATAGTCTGCGGATACGCTGTCAGTCAGTTGCTGATGTGGGGCGCCCAAGACGCACTGCGTACCGGTTTCGGCATCATGGTCCAACCCGGTTTGCCTTCCGTTGAAAGTCTGGCGAGTCTGGCGGCTTTGTTCAGTGTGGCAGTTCTGGCCAGTTTAATGCCCGCCTGGCGGGCATACCGATTGTCGCTGATGGATGGTTTGCATCCACCGGCGCTTTGATGCAGGAGTTACCCGTGTTCAGTTTTCAAACCCCATTGGCACGTCGACACGCCATGTTCATGTTGGCGGCACTGGCCTCAGCTGGTTTAAGCCGCGCCGAATCCGAGGTCTATAAAACCATCGATTGGAACGATCTCATGCCTGACCCATGGGTCAAGGAAATGACTAAGGATATGGCGGCCATGAGCAAGTTGTCTTATCTGCAGGATTCCAGTGATGAAGCAACCAAGGCCATGAGCGCTATTCGAAAAAAACTGGATGAAGCCCCGATTGTGAAAACGCAGCTGAATAAGAAAGTACGCATACCAGGTTATGCCGTGCCCTTGGATGCCGAGCGCTCTGACAAACGTGAGTTTTTGCTGGTGCCGTATTTCGGGGCCTGCATACACACGCCACCGCCGCCCGCCAACCAGATCGTGTTGGTACGCCCGACCGCCCAAAGCAAAATCAAAAAAATGCCCGAGTCTATGGACGTGTTGTGGGTGGAAGGTGAATTAAAAGAAGGCCGCGTCAGTACTGGTCAGGGCGTCAGCGGTTATTTGTTGGAAGCTGTCAGCATCGCCCCTTATGAAAACAAGCCGGTCAAGCGCTGACCTACAATAGCTCATTATTTGAATTTTGAAGTATGGAATCCACGGACCCTAAAGAACTTGCTGAAGCGGCTAACAACCCGTTCAAAACATACTGCGCTTTGCAGGTATCGGTTATTGCCATGGTTTTGGCGGTGTGCAGTATGGGCGGCAGCAATACAGGCAAAGACGCCACCATGAACAATATTCTGGCGTCGAATACTTACTCGTTCTACCAGGCCAAAAGTGTTCGCCAGACCCAGTACAAACTTGCCGCTGACCAGCTTGAAATTCAGTTGAACTCAGACAAATTGACCCCGGCAGCCAAGACATTGCTGCAAGACAAGCTGACGGCCTACAAAAAAACCATTGATCGCTACGAGTCCGAGCCTGAAAACGGTGAAGGCAAAAAAGAACTCATGGTTAAAGCCAAAGAATTCGAACATGAACGCGACACAGCGCTAAAAAAAGACCCATGGTTTGATTACGCTGAAGGTTTGCTGCAACTGGCAATTGTGCTGACTTCGGTGGCTATCATCACCGGGCGGCCCGCCATGGCCTATGTATCATTACTGCTGGGTATAGTCGGTTTGTTTTGTACGCTCAACGGATATTTCCTTTTTTTCTAACACTCCCCCACTGAAAGACGTTTATGGCAACCAATATGGATCAATCCAATAACCTCGTGATTGGTAATGGCGTGACATTCAAAGGAACCTTGAATGTGCCCAAAAAAGCCACCATCTACGGCACGGTGGATGGCGAATTGACCGCTGAGGAAATTTTTATCGGTCAGTCAGGAAAAATCACCGGCAAAGTTACTGCACGCAGCATTGAAGTCGAGGGTGAATTACACCAGGTAATTCATTGTCGTGACCATTTGCACATTCGCGCATCCGGAAAGGTGTCGGGCAAACTGGAATATTCACAAATTCAGATCGAGCGCGGCGGCGAGTTTCGCGGGGAAATGCAGCAAGTCGGCGCTGCGCCTGTTTACCCGTCTGCCACACCTGTCATGGCAGCGCCCAAGCCGGCTGCACCTGTGCCAGGCAAAGAGGCTAGTTAATCTTTTTTTCACAAGGACCTTGTGCTGAAGCTCTCATGCACAGGCAGCTGAAGTTGTATGACTTCACATCCTTTTTTTCTATCCCACGGATGCTGGTGCGTCGCACAGCATCCGCCGGAACATAGAGCTTTGGGTCAAAGCCCTGGACACGTTTTTTCCCGTCCTTGAATTCGAAATTAGCCCCTATGCAAAATACCGGGGCGTTCAATTTATTGTTGATCTCAAACAGCATCAATCCCGGGTCATCGTTTGACCAACCAGATTGCATGCTGAGTTGTTTGAGTTCAGCGGTTGTCAGTTCCGACTGTTTGAGCGTCGGGGCGCTGGATATCAAGCCCATCGCTTGAACCTGTGCCCCGCAGCACAGCCCTATAAAAATCCCGGTCAATGCGGGTAAAAAACACCAACTACTTTTTCGCATAGCTGATGATTTTAAATAACAAGCGGCTAAAGCAGAGGCAATATGTCCTTGAGGTTATTTCCGCTGTGGCTGGGGCGCGGGCCCAGGGTCTCAAATGGCAGACCCTGGCGGTTGACCCAGAAACTTTTAAAACCAAACCAGGTCGCCCCTAAAGCGTCCCAGCTGTTACTGGAGACAAACAGAACTTCCCGCACATCCACAGGGTAATGCGAAGCTACCAGGCCGTAGCTTTGCGGCGTGGTTTTGAATTGCCGCACCTCATCAACCGATAACACCTTGTCTATCAAGCCGGTCATACCGGCGCTATTGACGGCGGAATGCAGCATCTCAGGGCTGCCGTTAGACAAGATCGCGCAACGCATACCGTTGCTTTGCAGGGTTTGCAAAACCTCTAGATTCTCAGGAAAAGCATCAAGGTGAGAGTACTGGTCCATCAACTGTTTCTGCCTTGTCGGGGTGAGTTCAAGCTGCAGCCGCTGACAAGCGTATTGCAAGGCCAGTCGGGTCAAATCCCAGAATGACTGGTAGTGTCTGCT
Organism: Comamonadaceae bacterium; assembly: GCA_947456305.1. GTDB lineage: Bacteria > Pseudomonadota > Gammaproteobacteria > Burkholderiales > Burkholderiaceae_C > Limnohabitans. The sequence goes on from CANGPN010000010.1 coordinate 47,528, forward strand.
GCCTAAGGGGTTGAGCGGGTCGCTTAAAGAAACCAGTCGGCTGTATTCAATTTGCTTGTCACGCCATAAGACCGACAAGGCCGCTCCCTGGCCGGGAAACAGTGATTCCGCCAGCGTACCCACGGAGTACACATCAAACAGCGTTCCATAGGCGTCAAACACCACCAATCGAATCATTCTTTGCTCCTTTTGCTGCTGTACCGGCTTGCGTATCCGTATTTGTAGAGCCTCATCGTATACTTAATTGATGAAGATACTTGTCTTGAATGGCCCTAATTTAAACCTGCTTGGCAGTCGCGAGCCCGAGCAGTACGGGCATGCCACGCTTTCTGATGTTCAGCACTTATGCGAGCTGACGTCCAAGTCGCTTGGCCACGAAGTTGAGTGTTTTCAAAGCAACCATGAAGGCGAATTGATAGACAAGATACACGCTTATGGTTTGCTGTATCGCGATGGCAAAGCCTTGGGCGCCGTATTCAATCCGGGGGCATTTACACATACCTCGGTGGCTTTGCATGATGCCATCAAAGGCACCGGTTTGCCGGTGGTCGAAATCCACATTTCTAACGTACATGCCCGCGAGTCCTTTCGTCACCATTCTTTTATCTCCCCGGTGGCCAAAGGTGTTGTTGTTGGCCTGGGCATTCAAGGTTATGCCTTGGCTATACAAGGCCTGGTAGGCATTGCCTTGTGAATATTCCGGTGGCTTCACTGTTGGTGGCCGGTGTACTGCCGATTTGCAGTACGGCCATAGCCAAATGGGGATTTTCTCAATTTGATAACAACAACCCGCGCGAGTGGTTGGACAAGCAAACCGGATTTCGCGCCCGCGCCAACGCTGCTCAGCACAATGCCTTCGAGGCGTTTCCGTTTTTTGCGGTGGCAGTGGTCTTAGGGTTGGTGCTAGAACTTGATGCCGCCGTGCTGGACCGCTATTGCCTGGTATTTGTGGCGGCTCGAGTGCTTTATCTCGTGGCTTATGTCGCCGATATCGCAGGCTTCAGAACGCTGTGTTGGCTATTGGGCTATGCCAGTTGTGTTGCTATTTATGTGCAATTACTGATCCGCTAAAACCGCTGTCTGTGCTTATTCCTTGATCACACGGCAAGGGCCTTTGACACCACGTTTTTCTTTCATTTGTTCGCAACGTTCCATGGCTTTACGTTCGGCCACGGCAGACATCTTGACGTAAATCGAACAAGTGAAAATCATTTTTTCCTGGTCTATGCTGCTGTCATAACTGACCACGCAGCGACCAATGTCACCTAAGTTGGGTTTTTCGTGCCTGTAGGCCTCTTGCAAAGCGCCGGGCAGATCATGCAAAGACACGCCAGGGTAAACATAAGGTTCAGCCAGCGCCAACAAGGCTGCGCTCAAAAATATTCCTGAAATGATTGTTTTGACTGCTTTATTCATGGCTTGAATCTTATGCCATTTGTCTGTCATCCAGCGACTGGTCTCAAGCGTTGACATACCAGTCCTTGCGTTTGACAAGGTTGACCTGACAAGGGGAATACATTTGAAAAATCGCTGCCTTCCTGTGATCTTATTGGTTTTGCTTAGCCTGTCAGGCGCGGCCCGCGCTGACGACGATCGCTGGCATTCGCGTGGCGGCTCGCAAATGCGCTTGTCTGCCCACGAAGGCTGGGGCCGCCATGGGGGTTACCACCATTACCGCAGCGATTGGGGGTGGTCTCCCTTAGCAGCCGCAGCAGTTATAGGTTCCACGGTTTACTTTGCCAATACCTTGGCAGATACGCAGGTAAACACAGTGATCGTCACACCGCCGGTGGTTCAGTACAGCCCGCCAAGGGTTGCTTATTTTTGCCCGATCAGCCAGCAGTACTACCCTGTGGTTCCCACCTGTTCCATCCCTTGGCAGCCTGTGAATTACTGATATCAAATTTCGCGAGTCAACATTTCGCCTTGGCGGCTTGAGTGGCGGATGGTGCCGCCCATGGTTTCTATTTGTACTACATTGGTTTTTTTGACCGTGTATACCTTGCGTTTTAACCAATCAATTTCATCTTCCAGTGCCTTGTCGCCGAATAGGTTTCGATGCCAACTGCGTTTTTCCGCGTCCCAACGGTAACCCCGAGCTTTCAACATGTCTTTGCTGTCAAATGGTGAGCCCACGGCGTACAAACGCACCTGCGGCTGATTCAAGCTCTCAAGCAATTGCAGCAGCACAGGTTGCTGGCTTTGCGGCAACACCATGGACAACAGTTCCAGCAGTGCCCAACAATCGGTTTCCGCCCGATGCGCCTGGTAAAAAATACCTTGTGTTTGCAGCAAATATTCCAACTTGGCTGAGCCCATGCCCTCGGCTTTCCAGTCAATGTCTTTGATACTGCAAGCCCATTGCTTGGATTCAAACACTGGCCAGCGATGCTCGACAAAAGGCCTGTCAAACCCTGCGTTATGGGCAATCACCACGGACACGTCTTTCAGCAATTGGTTGACCATTGCATCGTCAATTCTTTTCCCTAGAACCATGTCATCGGTGATGTGGTGCACCGCCACGGTTTCAGGTGGAATCGGACGTCCCGGGTCCTCAAGCTCATCAAACACCGACAGCACGCTGTGCACCGAGCCCAGTTCCGCGTCAAATTCAAAAACAAGCATACCCAGCTCGATTACCTTGTCTGTGTCAGGACTCAAGCCTGTGGTTTCGGTGTCAAGTACCACGCCTTTGAGCAACGAGCGGCCGGGCGCAGCGGGTGCAAATTCCTGTCTGGGGACCAAATGACGGAGGACGCGGTATGAAGGATGCATTTCCAGTCGACGGGCCAGTTCAGCGGCTTCGCTGTCTGTCGGTAAGGTGTGATTCATAGAATGGGCTGTATGGGTAACTCAAAACATCAAAACATCAGTGTAAGCCTTGGCCTGAGACTGCAAGTCAAGGCCATGAGCAAACAACTGCAAGCCGGCCTGCAAGTGGTGCGGTTATGCGTCTTTTTGACTGCGGTGGCGGCTAAGGCGCAAGTACAGGCGCCAGTACAGGCGCCAGTACAGGCGCCAGTTGCAATCAGCCCCGGCGCCAGTCAGGCGCTGTCGCAAGCCGAGGTGGTGGGGATTTATTTCACGCCGCCCTCCGATGTGGCATCGGCCGTGATTGAAGTGATAGACCAAAGCAAAAAAGAGGTACTGGTACAGGCTTATGGATTCACGCATAACGGTATTGCTCAAGCCTTGGTCAGGGCTCACGCCAGAGGCGTGGCCGTCAAAGTGCTGCTGGACGCCAAGACTGACGCAACCAACCGCTATGTGACCGATTTATTGCAAGCCCAGCAAATTCCATTGCGGCTGGATGCCAGCCATGCAATCGCTCACAACAAAGTGATTGTGGTCGACGGCGAACTGGTGATCACCGGCAGTTTCAATTTCACCAATTCAGCGCAAACCCGCAACGCAGAAAACCTGCTGGTATTGAAGTCTGCCGGTCTGGCCGACAGTTACAAGGCCAATTGGCAAACGCACTGGAACCATAGCCGCTGATTCATCCCGTGTGTTGCTTGATGGCCAAAGCGCTTTGGTTGATGAGTGACGGACCGGCGTATATCAAACCCGTGTAGATTTGCACCAGATCAGCCCCGGCCTGGATTTTTTCTACCGCATCTGCGGGTGTCATCACGCCACCTACGCCGATGATGGGAAATGCGGCGCCTAGTTCACGGCGTAAATGACGTATCACATGGTTGCTGGCTTGGCGCACCGGCGCGCCCGACAGGCCACCGGCTTCGGCGCAGTGCTGCAGTCCTTGCACCGCCTCTCTTGACAAAGTGGTGTTGGTAGCGATCACGCCCCAAGCCTGGTCTCTCACTTCATCGCCTTTCATACAGACAGCCCGCAAAGTGGCGCACAGAGCGGCCAATTGGCTGTCGTCCAGGTCCGGTGCGATTTTGACGAACACGGGTACATGTTTCTGGTGCAAGTCGGTCAATTGACGACGCCGTTCTTGCAAGACTTGCAGCAGGCTGGTGAATGCCTCATCGGTTTGCAATTGCCGCAGATTTTTCGTGTTGGGGCTGGAGATATTGACAGTGACATAGTCTGCGTACGGGTAGACTGCGTCCAAGCACGTCAGGTAATCATCGTTGGCGTTTTCTATGGGTGTGGCTGCGTTTTTTCCTATATTCAAACCTACCAACATGGGCAATTCGCTAAGTTGTCTGAATCGAGCCCGTTTGACATTGCTTAAAAAACTTGGCAAGCCCTGGTTGTTAAACCCCAGTCTGTTGATCAGCGCTTGTGCTTGAGGTAAACGAAACATGCGCGGTTGGGGATTCCCGGGCTGCCCCACAGGCGTGACCGTCCCGACCTCAACAAAGCCGAAGCCCATGGCTTGCCAGGCGTCTATACAGCGCGCGTTTTTGTCCAGACCGGCGGCCAAGCCTATGCGATTGGGAAAGTGCAGTCCGCACAGGCTGAGCGGGTCGTTGACGCGGGCTTGGCTGTACAACTGTCGCCATACCGTGTGCTGGGTCGCTGCCAGCAAGTCCATGGTGCGGTCATGCACGGTTTCGGCATCCACGGCAAACAGCAGAGGGCGGATCAAAGAATAGGGCAGGGCTGACATGGATAATCCGAGTTTACAAACCAGGAATTGTTACCGATGAGCCAGACTGCCCCCACCCAGGACGAATTGAAAACACTTGTTGCCCAGGCTGCGCTGGCTTACGTGGTGCCAGGCGAATACTTGGGGGTCGGCACCGGCTCCACTGTGAACAAATTCATAGACGCACTGGCGCACAGCGGCATTGCCATCAAGGGCGCAGTATCCAGTTCGCTAGCGTCTACCGAGCGTATGCAGTCTTTAGGTATTCCCGTGGTGGATTTGGCGATGGTCGAGCGCATGTCGGTCTATATCGACGGGGCCGACGAAATTGATCCTAAGGGTCACATGGTCAAAGGCGGTGGGGCTGCCTTGACGCGCGAAAAAATTGTCGCTGCACAAGCTGATCGTTTTATTTGCATTGCAGATGCGTCTAAAAATGTCGCCGTCTTGGGGGCTTTTCCCTTACCTGTAGAAGTCATACCCATGGCTGTGCCTGAAATCGCACGTCGATTCAAAGCCATGGGCGCTCAAGCTGTTTTGCGCGCAGTGAACGGCCAAACGCTGGTCACAGACAACGGCCAGCATTTGCTGGATGTCAAAGGCCTGCGTATCTCAGACGCTTTGTCTTTTGAAAATGCGGTCAGTCAATGGCCAGGTGTGGTCACTGTCGGGGTGTTCGCGCATCAACGCGCACAAGTGTGCTTGCTGGGCACACCGCAAGGCGTGCAAACCTTGGTTTATTGAACTGCGCTTGACATGCCTTGGTGGCGCAGCAAGGCATCCAGCGACGGTTCGCGGCCACGAAAGGCTTTGAAAGATGCCATGGCAGGGCGACTGCCACCGGCCTCCAGAATCGATTGGCGGTAACGGCGTCCGGTCTCTATGCTGTGTTCACCGTCGGCGGATGCGGTTTCTTCAAACGCCGCATAAGCGTCAGCGCTCAGCACTTCGGCCCATTTGTAACTGTAATAACCGGCTGCATAACCGCCGGCAAAAATATGGCTGAACGAATGCGGCATGCGGTTGAATGCGGGCGGGTGCATGACAGAGACTTCATCACGCACTTGCTGCAACACGGCCATCACGTCTACACGTTCTGAAGTGTCAGCGTGCAAACACATGTCGAGCAATGAAAATTCGATTTGACGCAAGGTTTGCAAACCGCTTTGGAAATTTTTAGCGGCCAGCATTTTGTCGAACAACTCGCGCGGCAAGGGTTTTCCGGTTTCTACATGTGCGGTCATGTGTTTCAGCACTGACCATTCCCAGCAAAAGTTTTCCATGAACTGGCTGGGCAATTCGACCGCGTCCCATTCCACGCCGCTGATACCGGACACGTCGCGTTCATTGACCTGCGTCAGCATGTGGTGCAGGCCGTGGCCGCATTCATGGAACAGCGTAATGACATCGTCATGCGTGAGCAGCGGCGGTTGGCCGTTCACGCCCTCTGCGAAATTGCAGACCAAATGAGCCACCGGGGTTTGCAGTTGTCCGTTGTCCGGGCGCAGCCAGCGCGCGCGCACATCGTCCATCCAGGCACCGCCGCGCTTGCCTTGGCGGGCGCCGGGGTCCAGGTAAAACTGTCCCACCAATTCACCTTGACGCTCTATCCGGTAAAACAACACGCCCGAATGCCACACCGGAGCCTGGTCTTTGCTGATGCTGACCTCGAACAGGGTTTCCACAATTTTGAACAAGCCGTCGAGTACTTTGGGCGCGGTGAAATACGGTTTGACCTCTTGGTCGCTGAACGCGTAACGGGCTTCTTTGAGTTTTTCACCAATGAATGTCCAGTCCCATGCTTGGGGTTGGTTCATTTGCAGTTGTTCAGCGGCAAACGCACGCATCTCGGCCAGGTCTTTGTCTGCATAAGGGCGCGCGCGCGCGGCCAGATCGCGCAAAAAGCCCACGACGAGCGCGGGCGACTCGGCCATTTTGCTGGCCAGTGACACTTCGGCGTGGTTGGTATAGCCCAGCAAACGGGCTTCTTCCAGTCGCAATTGAAGTATTTCTTGTAGCAAAGCGCTGTTGTCAAACTGCAAGTGTTCGGACTGGTCGGAGGCGCGGGTGGCGTAGGCTCGGTACAACTTTTCGCGCAAACTGCTGCTGTGTGCATATTGCATGACCGGCAAATAACAAGGCATTTTCAAAGTCAGCTTGTAACCGTCTTTGCCGTCGGCCTGCGCAGCAGTACGAGCAGTATGCAAAACGTCGTCTGGAATACCAGCAGTTTCCTCAACGCCGACGATCAGTGACCAGGCGTCGGTGGCATCGAGCACGTGCTCGCTGAACAGTTGACTGACTTCGGCTTGACGCTCTTGAATGGCGGCAAAACGCTCTTTGGCCGCGCCTGTGAGCTCCGCACCGGACAACACAAAATTACGCAAAGCGAGTTCACGCGCGTGTTGTTGTTCGTGGTTCAAGCTGGTCGGGTTGATGGCTTTGTACTTAGCGTACAGCGCTTCGTTGGCGCCTAAGCGGGTCCAGAATTCTGTCACTCGCGGCAATTCAGCGTTGTATGTAGCGCGCAGTTCAGGTGTGTCGACCACGGCTTGCAGATGACTGACTGCACCCCATGCGCGGCCGAGTTGTTCAGTGGCTGTGTCCAGCACTTGAGAAATGCGCGTCCAATCTGCGGGAAATTCAGCACGCGTGACCTCGGCCAGCGCCGCATCTGCATTTTTCAACAATTCGCTGATAGCGGGGGTGACATCAGCAGGGGTGATACGGTCAAACAAAGGCAGACCGGAAAAGTCGAGCAAAGGATTATTCATGCAGATTAGATGGCGTGTCGTTCGGCAGATTCAAGGGTATTGACCAGTAACATGGTGATAGTCATAGGACCGACGCCACCCGGCACCGGCGTGATGTAAGAGGCGATCTGGCTGACTCCCGCAAAATCCACGTCGCCACACAGCTTCCCGTCATCGTCGCGGTTCATACCGACATCAATGACTACCGCACCGGGTTTAACCATGTCAGCTGTTAATACATGGCGCTTGCCTACCGCGGCGACGATGACATCGGCTTGCAAGGTATGGGCTTTCAAATCAGGCGTGGCGCTGTGACAAATGGTGACCGTGGCGTTTTGTTGCAGCAGCATCAAGGCCATGGGTTTGCCGACGATATTGCTGCGTCCAATGACTACCGCGTGCTTGCCGCGCAAAGAATAACCTATGTGTTCCAACATTTTCATGCAACCGTGTGGCGTACATGGCCAGAAACCGGGCAGGCCGGTCATCAAAGCGCCTGCGCTAGCGACGTGAAAGCCATCGACGTCCTTCTCCGGTGCAATGGCTTCAATGACTTTTTGCGCATCGATGTGTGCAGGCAAGGGCAACTGCACCAATATGCCGTGGATGCTGTCATCTTTGTTCAAGGCATGCACGCGAGCGAGTAAATCCGCTTCACTTAGCGTAGCGTCGTGCTTTTCCAATACCGAGTAAATACCGGTTTGTTCGCAGGCTTTGACCTTGTTGCGTACATAGACTTGACTGGCAGGGTTGTCGCCGACAAGTAAAACAGCCAAACCGGCCGTGATACCGCGAGACTGCAAAGCTCTGACCCGATCGCCGACTTGTTGGCGTAACAAAGCTGACAGCGCATTACCGTCAATAAGATTGGCTGTCATAAGCTCAGGACTTGTTGGAATTGGGGCCTAATGCGATTTTGAGTAGATCAGCCACGGTGTTGGCATTGAGCTTTTCCATGATGTTGGCGCGGTGGGCTTCCACAGTTTTGATGCTGATGCCTAAATCATCGGCGATTTGTTTGTTCAAGCGACCCGCGACGATACGCTCTAACACCTGCGATTCGCGGGCGGTGAGTTTGCCCATTAATGCGTCACGGTTAGCTGCATGCTGGTAATCGGCAAAGGCTTCGCGTGCTTGCTCCAGCATGCGTTCAACCACGCTGAGCAATTCTTCTTCTTTGAAAGGCTTGGGAATGAAATCCATGGCGCCTTTTTTCATGGTGTTGACTGCCATTGGCACGTCGCCGTGACCGGTGATAAACACAATAGGTAAAGGCGATTTTCGTTCGAGCAAACGGTCTTGCAGTTCAAGGCCGGAGATGCCCGGCATACGTATATCAACCAGCAGACAAGCTACTTCACGCGGGTCGTAGCGGCTGAGAAATGTTTCCGCAGAATCAAAACAGCGTACGCGGTAGTCTTTGCCTTCGAGTAACCATTGCAATGAATCACGGACGGCCTCGTCGTCGTCCACTACATATACATTGCCTTTTTTAGGGATCAAACTCATCAGTCACTCCAGATTGCTAACGATAAGAAATGTTAAACATTGACCATCACAGGGTTGGCGGGTAACCAGAAAGAAAATCTACAACCAACAACCAATTTTCCATTGTAGATGTTCTCTGCTTGCATGCGACCCTGGTGAGATTCGATGATGGAACGGCATAAATTGAGTCCTATGCCCATGCCTTCTTTTTTGGTGGTGTAAAAAGCCTCGAATACGCGTTCCATCACTTCTTCAGACATGCCGTTGCCATTGTCTGTGACTGAAAAAGACACGACTTGCTGGTCCTCTATCACCTTGGGAACAATCTGCAATTCGACATGCCGGTCTTCCAAGGGGCGCTTGGCGTGTTCAATCGCTTCGGCTGCATTTTTGAGTAAGTTGATCAACACTTGTTCGATCAAAATCGGATCGACCAGAATTTTGGATATGCGATCAGACACGTAAAGGCTGAGACGAACCTGTCGACGCCGCATTTCAAGGTCTGCCAATTCCACCGCCTCACTGACCATGGGCGCAATCAAGGTCAGCACGCGGTTGGATTCGCTGCGGCGTATGAAACTGCGGATACGTTGAATAATTTGACCGGCGCGTTGAGCCTGGTGCGAGGTTTTTTCCAGGGCTTTGAGCAATTCTTCTTCGGTGATTTGCTTGCCTTGTATGCGGGTCAGCATGCCGTTGCAATAGTTGGAAATGGCTGTCAAAGGCTGGTTAAGTTCATGCGCTACGCTGGAAGCCATCTCGCCCATGGTGATCAATCGGCTGGCAGATTGAGCGCGCTCTGCTTGCAATGCCGCTTGCTCTTCTGCCTGGCGACGCGCCGTGATGTCGGTGGAAATCACCATTTGCGCCAGTCGGCCGTCGACCCAATTCAAATAGCGCGAACGTACCTCTAGCCATTTATTCAAATTGGGCAAATAGATTTCAGAGTTTTCTGATTTAGCTTGCGTCAGAGTGATACCGGGCATGCCGGAGAAATCGTCAACGGTCTCGTCATTGCTAGACGCATCCAGCGACAACATACCGGCTTGCGCCACCAAATTCATGTGGCCGTCGCTTTGGTTGCCAAACCATTGCCGGTACAGTTTATTGGCAAACAGCAGCTCAGTGCTGCCTAAAGGTGTGACTGAGACAGAGGCGTCAAGCGCTTCCAGCACCGTGGTGAAACGTTCATAAGACGCTGACAGTTGTTCACGGATGCGATTGGGCTCGGTGATGTCAGTCATGGAAGACATCCAGCCAGTTTGCTGACCGTGTGCATCTATCAGCGGAGAGACATACAAGCGGGCGTCAAACAAGGTGCCGTTTTTGCGTTTCACCCTGATCTGAAAACCGCTCAAGGTGGTCCGGCCGTTGAGTTGATCGTCTAATTTGGCGTTCAGCAACTGCCGGTCTTCCTCGGGCCAATAAGGAAACGGTGAGCGCAAGCCCACCAGTTCTTTTTCTGTCCAGCCGGTCATTTGGCAAAAAGCTGCATTCACATAGGTGATGCGCCCGTTCATGTCCATGGCACGCATGCCTGTGAGAATAGAATTTTCCATGGCGCGGCGGAAATTGGTTTCAGCCACCAAAGCTTGTTGGGCCTGCAAACGTCTGCGAGTGTGCCGCCAGGTGCCTATCAACATCCAGGTAGTCATGCCGCTGAGCAGCAACACCAGCCAGAATAATCCGCTGCCTATCAATACCTGTGAAGTCCGGTACGCTTGTGCACGCAATTGCAAGCTGTTGCCAACAGTGGAGACAGGAACACTGTATTCATAGGCTTTGGCTTCCCAAGGCGCGTAATCGAACAATCCGCTGCGGGGTTTGATACTTTGCCCTGCCAGTAAGTTGTTATTCGCATCAACCAAAGAAACCGCGTGTCTGGCGCTGACCTCAGCCGGTACAGCGTAACGCAACAAATTGTCCAGCGAATACTCCACCAGCACCACGCCTTTGAAGTTCTCATTGTTGAACATGGGAATGTGCAACTGAATATGCGATTCCTGCAAACCGCTGGCGTCGTCTGACTTGATCAATATAGGCGTTGAATAAATTGAACGCCTGATTTCACGCGAAAGTAAAAAAGAATCTTCCGTTTGGGGATAAAGCAGCCAGTTACCTTGGCGTGTAAAAGCCTTTAGATCCGCTGCACTCGACGCGTAGTGTGACCGGATGTGGCGTAGCGGATCAACCCAGCTGATGCTGGCCACTTCAGGGTATTGGTTGGCCAAGTCCATAGCCGCATTGGCAAATTCAATGACGGTGTATTTGTCGTTGCTGACATCGCGTGCCAATCGCAGCATTTGTTCTTGTTGTTCCAGCAAATGGAGCCGTAACTTTTGCTGCGCGTATTCAAGGTCCCGCTGAACGCTTTCTTGCTCGCGTTCCATTTCCTCTATGCGTAAGTAACCCACACTGCTGACGATGGTCAGCAAAAAAATGCCAACGGCTGCAATGGGGGCTATCAAGGCAAAACGGTCTTGCCTGCTAGGGCTTTGTCGTTTCCACCAACTGACCCAGTGGGTATTAAGTGCTCTTAGCAGTTTGCTTTTCATGTGTGCCGAGTTTAGGCCACAGAGCTCAGTCATTTTGTTAATTTCATAATACAAAATGCCATAGCGCTATTTGAAATTGTGTCAAAATGCGACCATATCAACAGCAGTTAAATCTCTGCGAATATCAGGAGACCAACATGTCCGCATTGCCCGACAACTTACATACGTTTGCATCTAATGACAGCGACTCTCAAGAAACCCGTGAATGGATGGACGCGTTGTCTGCCGTCATTGCATCAGAAGGTCCTGAAAGAGCGCATTTTTTATTAGAGCAATTGCTTGAACACGCCAGAGAAAACAGCATCGACATGCCGTTCTCTGCCAACACCGGTTATGTCAATACCTTGGAGCCGGACCAAGAAGAGCGATGCCCCGGCAATATTGAAATAGAAGAACGTTTGCGCGCTTACATGCGCTGGAACGCCATGGCCATGGTGGTCAAGGCCAATCGACACAATCCCGCCGATGGCGGTGACTTGGGCGGACACATCGGTTCATTTGCCTCGCTTGCCCACATGTTCGGTGCCGGCTTCAACCATTTCTGGCATGCCGAAAACGAAAACCACGGCGGTGACTTGCTCTACATACAAGGCCATGTGTCACCCGGTGTGTATGCACGCGCTTATTTGGAAGGCAGATTGACCGAAGAGCAATTGCTCAATTTCCGTCAAGAAGTGGATGGCAAAGGTTTGTCAAGTTATCCGCACCCCAAGCTCATGCCCGAGTTTTGGCAGTTCCCTACCGTGTCCATGGGCTTGGGCCCGTTGATGGCGATTTACCAAGCCCGTTTTTTAAAGTATTTGCATGCTCGCGGTATCGCCAACACTGAAAACCGCAAGGTCTGGGTGTTCTGCGGCGACGGCGAAATGGATGAAGTTGAATCACTGGGCGCCATCGGTTTGGCGGCTCGCGAAAAACTCGACAATCTGATTTTTGTCATCAACTGCAATTTGCAGCGGTTGGACGGCCCGGTTCGCGGCAACGGCAAAATCATTCAAGAGCTGGAAAGTGAATTCAGAGGCGCTGGCTGGAATGTGCTCAAACTGATTTGGGGCAGCAACTGGGACCCGCTGATTGCCCGCGACAAAGACGGTGCGCTGCGTCGAATCATGATGGAAACCGTCGACGGCGACTACCAAGCCTTCAAAGCCAACGACGGCGCTTATGTGCGCAAACATTTCTTTGGCCGTGACCCGCGCACTTTAGAGATGGTCGCCAAGATGAGCGACGACGACATCTGGAATTTGCGTCGCGGCGGTCACGATCCGCAAAAGGTCTACGCGGCTTATGCGGCAGCGGTCAAGCACAAAGGCCAGCCCACCGTGCTATTGATCAAAACCGTCAAAGGTTTTGGCATGGGCACTTCCGGTGAAGGAAAGAACACGGTTCACCAGACCAAAAAGCTGACCGACGAAGACATCAAAGCCTTCCGCGACCGCTTCAATATTCCTATTCCTGACAGCGAATTGTCCAAATTGCCGTTTTACAAACCGGCAGACGACACACCTGAAATGCGTTATTTGCACGAGCGTCGTGCAGCCCTGGGTGGTTACCTGCCACACCGCCGCACCAAAGCCGATGAGCATTTCACCGTGCCGAGTTTGGAAGTGTTCAAACCCATCACCGAGGCCACAGCCGAAGGTCGCGAGATATCTACAACGCAGGCCTATGTGCGTTTTCTCACACAATTGCTGCGCGACCAAGCGCTGGGTAAACGCGTGGTTCCTATTTTGGTCGACGAGGCCCGCACTTTCGGCATGGAAGGCTTGTTTCGCCAAATCGGTATTTACAACCCCGACGGTCAACAGTACACACCTGTCGACAAAGACCAGGTGATGTTTTACAAAGAAGACAAGGCCGGTCAGATATTGCAAGAAGGCATCAACGAAGCCGGTGGCATGAGCAGTTGGATTGCGGCGGCAACCTCGTATTCGACGAACAACCGCATCATGATTCCGTTCTACGTTTACTACTCCATGTTCGGCTTCCAGCGCATCGGCGATCTGGCATGGGCGGCAGGCGACATGCAAGCCCGCGGCTTTTTGCTTGGCGGCACATCCGGTCGCACTACGTTGAACGGCGAAGGTTTGCAACACGAAGACGGCCACAGCCACATTCTGGCGGGCACCATTCCGAATTGCATCAGCTACGACCCGACTTTTGCGCATGAAGTGGCGGTCATCATGCAGCACGGTTTGAAACGCATGGTGGAAAAGCAAGAGAACGTGTTTTATTACCTCACCTTGCTGAACGAAAACTACGCCATGCCGGGGCTGACACTGGGTACTGAAGAGCAGATCATCAAAGGCATGTATTTGTTGCAAGCAGCTGATGGCGCGAAAAAAATGCCGCGCGTCAATTTGCTGGGTTCGGGCAGCATATTGCGTGAGTCTATGGCGGCGCGTGATCTGCTGGCAGCTGACTGGGGCATTGCGGCCAACGTTTGGAGTTGCCCCAGTTTCAATGAACTGGCACGTGACGGCGCAGAAGCAGAGCGTTGGAATCTGCTGCACCCGACAGACACGCCACGCGTATCTTTTGTGGCGCAGCAACTCGGTGCGCACGAAGGACCGGTGGTTGCATCTACCGACTACATGAAGTCGTATGCAGACCAGATTCGCGCATACATACCCAAAGGCCGCAGCTACAAAGTGCTGGGCACAGACGGCTTCGGCCGCTCCGATTTCCGCAGCAAACTGCGTGAGCATTTTGAAATCAACCGGCATTACATTGTGGTGGCCGCATTGAAAGCGTTGAGTGAGGAGGGCAGCATTCCTGCAGCTACCGTGGCCAAGGCGATTCAACAATACCAACTGTCAGCGGACAAAATCAATCCGCTGAACGCATAAAGCAAGAGGACACCACATGGCCATCATTGATATCACTATCCCTGATATTGGCGACTTCGACGAAGTTGCTGTCATCGAACTGCTGGTTAAGGCCGGCGACAAGGTACGCGCCGAGCAATCGTTGATCACTGTCGAGTCCGACAAAGCTTCCATGGAAATTCCCTCGTCGCACGCAGGCTTGGTCAAAGACATGCAAGTCAAACTGGGCGACAAAGTCAAGCAAGGCTCGGTGGTGCTGACACTGGAAACGTCTGACAGCGCTGCTGTTTCAACGCCTCAATCAGTTGCCCCTGTTGCCGCGCCTGCAGTGACCGCTGCGAGCGCGCCTATCGCTGCTGCACCGCCGCTTGCCGTTGCCATTGTTGCGCCTGTGACCGCGACTGCTGTGGTCGCTGCTGCTGCGCCAGCGCATCAGCCCACAGCACCGCTGTCCGGTGATTTGCCGCATGCGTCTCCATCGGTGCGCAAATTCGCACGCGAACTCGGTGTGCCTTTGAATGAAGTCAAGGGCAGCGGGCCTAAAGGCCGTATCTCTCAAGAAGATGTGCAGGCTTTCAGCCGCGCAGTCATGACCGGTGAAACACGCACACAATCGCAAGTTGCCAAAGCACCGGCGGGTGATGGCGCTGGTTTGGGTTTGATACCTTGGCCCAAAGTGGACTTCGCGAAATTCGGCCCCATCGAGCGAAAAGAACTCGGACGCATACAAAAAATCAGTGGCGCCAATTTGTTGCGCAACGCGGTGATGATTCCGGCTGTCACCAACCATGACGATGCAGACATCACCGAGCTTGAAGCGTTTCGTGTGCAGACCAACCAAGAGAATGAGAAGAGCGGTGTCAAAGTGACCATGCTGGCTTTCCTCATCAAGGCCTGCGTCAGTGCTTTGCAAAAATTCCCGCAATTCAACAGTTCGCTGGATGGCGATGCGTTGGTGTACAAACAATATTGGCACATAGGTTTTGCCGCAGACACGCCCAACGGCTTGATGGTGCCTGTGCTCAAAGATGCAGACAAAAAAGGCATTTTGCAAATCAGCGCGGAGATGGGCGAGCTGGCTAAGAAAGCCCGCGAAGGCAAACTCAGTCCGGCTGAAATGAGTGGTGCAACATTCACTATTTCAAGTCTCGGCGGTATTGGCGGGCGTTATTTCACGCCCATCATCAATGCGCCGGAAGTCGCCATCCTCGGTGTGTGTAAAAGCCAGATGGAGCCCAAGTGGAACGGCAAAGAATTTGTGCCGCGTTTGATGTTGCCTTTGTCTTTGACCTGGGACCACCGCGTGATCGACGGTGCTGCTGCAGCGCGGTTCAACGCCCACCTCGGACAGATTCTGGCTGACTTCCGCCGGGTACTTCTTTAAATACACAGACCTCACAGCACTTACGCTGTTCATCAGGAACAAGACATGGCACAGATAGACATACAAGTACCGGACATTGGCGACTTTGATGAAGTCGCGGTCATTGAGCTGTTGGTGAAAGTTGGCGACACCGTCAGCGTCGATCAAAGCCTGATCACCGTCGAGAGCGACAAAGCGTCGATGGAGATTCCTTCGTCCCATGCCGGTGTGGTCACTGCCTTGAAAGTGAAGTTAGGCGACAAGGTCAAACAAGGCTCAGTCGTGCTGACCGTGGAAGCTACTGGTGCGACAGCAGCACCGGCAGCGGCTGTTACGCCGTCAGTTGCATCTGTTGCGCCACCTGCACCTGTCGCGGCAACTGCCCCGGTTGCTGTCAAACCCTCCGCATCCAGTGCCAGCAGTTACTCTGGCGCTGTGGATGTGCAGTGCGACTTGTTGGTCTTAGGCGGTGGCCCCGGTGGTTATTCGGCGGCGTTTCGCGCCGCAGACCTCGGCTTGAACGTGGTCTTGGTTGAGCGCTATGCACAACTCGGCGGCGTGTGTTTGAACGTCGGTTGCATTCCTTCTAAAGCGCTGTTGCATGTGGCGGCGGTCATGGACGAAGTCAGCCATTTGTCTGCGCTGGGCGTGGACTACGGCAAACCCAAACTCAATATCGATGCACTGCGCGCTCACAAAGAAAAAGTCATTGGCAAACTCACTGGCGGTTTGGCAGCCATGGCCAAGATGCGCAAAGTCACTGTGTTGCGCGGCTATGGCGCATTCGTTGGCAGCCACCATGTGGTGGTTGAAGAAACCACGGGCACAGCGCAGGACAAAACCGGCGTGAACAAAGTGGTGGGTTTTAAAAACTGCATCATTGCAGCAGGCAGCCAGGCCGTGCATTTGCCGTTCATGCCGGATGATCCGCGTGTGGTCGACAGCACCGGCGCATTGCAACTCGCCAAAGTGCCTAAGCGCATGTTGATATTGGGCGGCGGCATCATCGGTTTGGAAATGGGCACGGTGTACAGCACGCTGGGCGCACGTTTGGATGTGGTGGAAATGATGGACGGACTGATGCAAGGCGCGGACCGCGACCTGGTGAAAGTCTGGCAAAAAATGAACGCGCCGCGCTTTGACAACATCATGCTGAAAACCAAAACCGTGTCAGCCCGCGCCATGGCCAAAGGCATTGAAGTGACATTTGAAGGCGAGGGCGCACCTGCACCACAGTTGTACGACTTGGTGTTGCAAGCCGTGGGCCGCACACCCAACGGCAAGAAGATTGCCGCTGACAAAGCCGGTGTGGATGTGACCGATCGCGGTTTCATCAACGTAGACATTCAAATGCGCACCAACGTGCCGCACATCTTCGCCATTGGCGACATCGTCGGTCAACCCATGCTGGCACACAAAGCGGTGCACGAAGCGCATGTCGCCGCCGAAGTCATCGCGGGTGAATTGCAAGGAAACCACGAATTGGCGAGCGCTGCTTTCAATGCGCGCGTCATTCCTAGCGTGGCCTACACCGACCCCGAAGTGGCTTGGGTAGGCCTGACTGAAGACCAAGCCAAAGCGCAAGGCATCAAGGTGAAAAAAGGCCTGTTCCCTTGGGCGGCATCCGGACGTGCGATTGCCAACGGACGCGACGAAGGTTTCACCAAACTGCTGTTTGACGACAGCCCCGAAGCCCATGGCCACGGCAAGATACTCGGCGGCGGCATCGTCGGCACGCATGCGGGTGACATGATCGGAGAAATTGCATTGGCGATAGAGATGGGCGCTGACGCGGTGGACATTGGCAAGACGATTCACCCGCATCCCACTTTGGGCGAGAGCATTGGCATGGCGGCGGAAGTGGCGCATGGCAGTTGTACGGATTTGCCTCCCGCGCGGAAGTAAATCCAGAGCAACCAGACTGCTCGTAAAGCCCGAACCGGCAACGGTTCGGGCTCATTTGAATGAGTCTAGGTATCTAAGCGCGACGTTAGGATAGTCGCTTCTGTCATTTCTTCTGCTTTCCCCCATGATTGACGACAAGCTGAACGGCACACAGGCCTGATATGCCAGTCATTTTCAACGCACTCTTCCCCGTGATCTTCATGATCGCCTGCGGTTACCTGGCTGGTAAATTGCGCTGGGTATCCGACCAAGGCCTGAAAGACATTTCCAAGTTGGCTTTCAATCTGCTGGGTCCGGCTTTGCTCTTTCGCACATTGGGCAAGGTGCAATTGGATGAACTCGATTTGAGCCCGGTCATGATGTACCACGTGCTGACTTTGTTGTGGTTCACTGCTTGGGTGATGGTGTATGGCTTGACGCAACATGGTTGTATGCGCGCTTTGGGTGGCACTTACAGCAACGCGGTGATGATCGGCATTCCCATGGTGTCGCTGGCATACGGCACGCAAGGCTTGGTGTACATAGTTACGCTGGTTTCTGTGCACGCGCTGATTATTCTGACCTATGCCACTTTGTTATTTGAGATTGCCAGTGCCCGCGAAGCCGGGCGTGTGCCCGGTGCACAAATGCAGAGTCTGCGCACGACGGTGTTGAAAGCTGCCAAGGCCGCCGTGCTGCATCCCGTGTCGTTGCCCGCATTTTTGGGGCTGATGTTTTCTCTCACGGGGCTTCAATTACCCGAGTTGATAGACAAACCGCTGGACTGGCTGGGGCGTTCTTTTTCTCCCCTGGCTCTGATCATGGTGGGCATTCAATTGCAACAGGTATTAGGCCGTGGCAAGTTAGGGCAGGCGCAAGCAGATGGTTCAGAACCCGCGGTCGTCTGGCGAGAGGTCATACAAATCGTCGCCTTGAAAAATGTGTTTCACCCGTTGTTGATACTGACCGGTGGTTATTTGCTGGGCTTGCCGCCTCTGCCTATGACGGTGATGATGCTCACTGCTTGTATGCCTGTCGGCGCGAACTCTTATTTGTTCGCAAGCAGGTACAAAGTCAAAGAGGCCGAGGTATCGGTAAGTCTGTCACTCTCTGTGGTGTTTGCTTTGGTGAGTGTGCCTTGCCTGTTGGCCTTGCAGCACGCGGTGACTGGATAGATCTCCAAAATAATTTGGCTCATTGTGGGTGGTCGATGTAGACTTGTTGTTCAAATATAAAAATATTGCATTTGTGAAAAATAAAGCAGACCACTTGATAGAGCGCAGACTGAGCCATGTTGAATTATTCAAAGGCCATTTTTTACATGCGTTTCGCGACACGGTACAAAACCCGGATGGAAGCACAGGCACACGCGAATTTGTGATTCACCCGGGTGCAGTGATGATTATTCCTATGTTGGACAGCGGCCGTTTGGTGATGGAGCGCCAATACCGTTACCCGGTGCAGCAAGTGATGATTGAGTTTCCGGCTGGCAAATTGAACGACGGTGAAGACCATTGGGAATGTGCGCGACGCGAGTTGCGAGAAGAAACCGGTTATGAAGCATCTCAATGGGCATATGCCGGTGTTATGCACCCGGTCATCAGTTATTCCACCGAGTTCATTGAGATCTGGTTTGCCAAGGGGTTGAGCTTAGGAGCGCGGGAATTGGACGAGGGCGAATTTTTAGATGTGTTTGATGCCAGCCCGCAAGAATTGTTGGCATGGTCACGCAGCGGTGAATTGACGGATGCAAAAACACTGACCGGTTTGCTCTGGCTGCAAAACCATCTCAGCGGGGCATGGCCGTTGGACTGGCAGACAACGCCTGCCACACCCTGAATGCAGCGAACGCATCGTTGGCTGCATAAATCAGTTGTGCCTCTGTGAGTTGTTCGTTGGCCCAGTTGCTTGTGGCTGCTTTTTTGGATTTGATGAAACGTTGGTTGAACAAGACGGCAACTGCGCCCTTGACACCCATGTCTTTGCGGTAACCGCGTTCACGAAACACGGTGTTGAGCTCCAGCATGTCTGCCGGGTCCACGCCCAGTTTGTGGATGATGCGCTTGCGATCGTCCCCCAAACCAAACCCGGCTTTCACAATGCCAGATTGCGCCAGCAAACCGGCTGCGATGGCGCGGCATTCAAGGTCGTGCAATTGAATGACCCACGCATGACTGGCGGTGGCCAGTTGCAATATATGCGGCCCGTCTGAAACTTCGCCCACCTTGAATGTGGGTTTGGATTCAGTGTCAAAGCCCCAGGCCGGGGCTTGCAACAATTGATCACGCGCGTGCAAGGCCTGTGAAGCAGTGTTCACCAAATGGATGCGGTCCAGTCCCAATCGTTCAAATGGCGGGAGCAGTGCTATGGCTTCTTTATCAGGGGTGGAGAGACTGGTGTGCATATCGGCAATTGTCATTCGTATTCTGAATGAAAAGTAAAAGCTACTGATAGCATGTAACTTTAGACATCAAACCAAGGAGACATAGCCATGACTGCTATCTACGAAAAACGTACTTATGCCATCAGAGTCGGCGAGATGCCCGAAGTCAAACGCCTGTACACCACTGAAGGCTGGCCGGCACTAAGTGCGGCAGGCTATGACAAACATTTGATAGGGTACTTCACCAGCGATACCGGCGATCTGCACCAATTGATTCATTTGTGGAAATTTGACAGCGACGACAATCGCAGGTCCTTTTGGGCAAAGTTGTTTACTGATGAAAAATTCATGGCTTTCGCCAAGCAACTTCGGCCTTTGCTCAATTCGCAAAATGTGCAATTGATGGTTGCTGCGCCTTGGGGGCCACATCCTTAATTAATGTGTTTTACAAGGCTAGGGTAAGTACGAAAACGTTTACCCTAGTAACTGAAATGAGGGATTCATAGTTAACATGAATATTGAAAATGATCAGAGTGGTAGACCGGTCGTTTTTATTCCATGCACAACCTAAGGAGATTCCATGAAACTTTCCACCATCATGTCAGTGGCACTTTCGTTGCTGATGGGTTCTGCGCTTGCCCAGGAAGGCACGCAACACCATGCATTGAAAGGCCCGATTGACGATAACGCACTGACTTGGGCTCCTTCCCAGTGGGGCAAAGATGACCGTATCGGCAGCGCCAATCACACCCGTAGCCCCGGCAATATTGCACGGGCTTTGTCAACGGTCAAGCAAAATAAATCCATCACCATAGGCAAGCACTACCATTCCGAAGCTCCCGGCTTTGGTCCTCGTAAGTGGAACATGTTCATTCCCGGAACACCTACAGGCGGCCCATTCGGTAAAAACGCCTTGGTCTACCACGATGAATTGGTGTTGACCCAAATTGGACAGATCCAAACCCAATTCGACGGCCCAGGTCACATTTATGTGAACACCTCCAAAGGCCCGATGGGCTACAACGGTATCGTCAGCTGGGACGCTTATGAGCGCGGCGCCGGTAATCAGGTAGTGGGCATGGGCCCGCATGGCGTGGATAACATCGCTGAAGTCGGTTTTGTTTGCCGTTTGGTGGTACTGGATGCAGTGGCATACCGTAAGTCACAAGGCAAACTCTCCTCCACAGCTGAAATGCTGCCTATTCCTCGCAAGCCCGGCGACATCGGCATCATCACAGCAGATGACGTCCAAGCCATTGTTAAGTTTCAAGGCATGAAGGAAATCGGCGCAGGAGACTGCGTAGCCTTGCATACCGGTCAGGGCAATACCTGGGGTGCATCCCGTTATAAATCCTTGACTTCGGAGCAACGCGCTGCAGCGCGTGCCATATTCGCAGATGGCGAACCGGGTTTTGGAATCAGCGCATGTCAATACATGGCCAGCAGAAACATTGCTTTGACCATGGGTGATACATCTGCCAATGACGCCCAGCCCGGTAATGAGGTCGAGGGTTATGCTGTCCCTTGCCATACTGAAATGCAGACACGTCGCGGCATATGGAATCTGGAAAACGTAGACACAGAAAGCCTTGTCAATGCAGGCGTGAAAGAGGGCGCATTCATATGGGCGCCTTTAAAGATCATCGGCGCTACCGGATCCCCCGGCAACCCTATGGTTTTATATTGATATCTTAATGCCTGATTTATTTAGGCGTTGATATATGAAAAGCACTTCCTTAACGGGAAGTGCTTTTTTTTTAACGTTTTTCAATCAGAAAGAAATATTCAGGAGCGCAGTCCGGCGAGCAAACCACTGCCCAACCTGTATCGTCACTGTTAAAGCCGAAATAGATTTGAGTCTCGTCTTTGATGTCATTCACCGTATCCATGCGTATCATTCTTTTAGGCGGGTGTTTATCAGGAAAATTTCTGAGATTTTTGAAAATCTTTTCATAGGCTTCCAGGCGCTCTGCTTGGTCTGCTTCATAAGCGGAAATACGTCTGAAAAAGCGAATGCCGGTCTCGGCTTTACGGGTTCTGGGTGAGAAAGCCGATATGAAAGGGCGATCAAAATAACTGTTAGGGTAGCGCCAAACCCAGTCGTCGTTATTACTGATGAATTGATTGCAATCAATCGAAGTCATAAAATCTAAAATCTTGGGAAAAGTGAAATTGAATAAAGTGCGGCAATCCACTTGTTGTTCTTTTTCGTCGGGCAATTGACCGTTATGAGCCAAGCACACTTCGGCGCTAAACACCGAGGCAATTATTAAGGCCAATTTGAATGTCTTAACCATAGTTCAATCCTGTTCTTAATTCTGAATTTTTAAACATTGCCAGTCACACTTGATTTGATGTTTACAGCCTGTCTGGTCAATCAGTTCGCTGCTGATTCTTCACAGTACCGGGCGGTGACCCGTGCTGAAATCATTCAAGCCGCAGGCGTCTTTGCCTTTGAGAAGCCACAAGGGGCGAGTGGCGAAATTCAAATTCAAACCGCTTTCACCTTTAGCAGGGTGCAGGTTGCGGTCAAAGTGTGAGGTGGTCGGCATATAGCGTATGGCCACGCCGGTTCGGCGAATGTCAGAGGTATTGGCATTTGCGCCATGGATCATGAACACATCATGCAGCGACATTTGCCCGGGTTGCAGTTCTAGGTCTTGGGCTTGTGAGGGGTCAAAGCAATCTGTGTTGACCGATTGGTTCAATGTCAATTCAGCCCGGTCTTCGTGTAAATGCGGGTGTAACACTTTATCTTTGTGGGATCCAGGAATGACGCGCAGGCATCCGTTTGTCTTGAGGCTGGGTTCAAGTGCAATCCACACCGTGCAGGTAGCCAGTGGGCGTATTGGCCAGTACTGGCCATCCTGGTGCCAGGGCGTGGCATAGCCGTCTTCAGGCGGTTTACAAAATACCTGGCAACCCCACAAAGCAATGTCCTCGCCTATGACCTGAGACACTAGTTCAATCAGAGGGGGGTACATGGCCAGTTCCAAAAAACGCTTGCTGCCGTTTACCCCGTCATCATTTTTTCCTTCGATATGTGCGCTGACCAGTTTTTCCGGACGTACGCCTGGGTTAGCGTCTATAAGTCGCTGCAATGTGATTTGTAAATCACTCACCATCTCTGGTGGCAGTTGATAGGACGGCACCACATAGCCGTTGCGATGGTAATCGGCGATTTCCTGCGCATTCAATATAGGCATATCCAAGTTAACCTCCAGCCAAACGGGTTTAGCAATAAGTTTATAGATTACTGGCTCAGGGTTTCTACCTTGGTGATGGCAAGGGACAACAAAAAAGCCCTGCAACGCTTAAACGCTGCAGGGCTTTAGGCCATTAAGACTTATATAGATCAGCTCAGTGCGTGACCTTGTGCATTCACGTACAGGGCGTAAATGGACGTAGAACCAGTCATGAACAAACGGTTGCGCTTGGTGCCGCCGAAGGTCAGGTTGGCAATGACTTCAGGTGTGTGCAGGAAAGCCAACAAAGTGCCATCGGGGTGATGGACGCGCACGCCATTGGTCTCCATGCCGCCCCAGCCCCAGCCACACCACACGTTGCCGTCGGTGTCGCAACGGATACCGTCGGTGAAACCAGGTGCGAAATCGGCGAACACTTTAGGGTTGCTGAGTTTCTGGTCTTTCACATCAAACACGATGATGTTGGCTGGGTTGCCCGGGCCGTCTGTAGCACCGGTGTCGACCACATAGCATTTCTTGAAGTCAGGTGAGAAGCAAATACCGTTAGGACGGCGCATAGGGCCTTCAGCCGCCACGGTGACCTTACCGTCCGGTGCAATGCGGTAAACGCGTGTGGGCAATTCAAACTCAGCCTTGTGGCCTTCGTAAGGACCCATGATGCCGTAGCCGGGGTCTGTGAAGTAGATGGAGCCGTCAGGTGTGGTGGCTGCATCGTTAGGGGCATTGAGTTTTTTGCCATCGAAGCTATCGCACAACACTGTCCAGGTGCCGTCATAGTTGCGACGACGAACACGGCGTGTGTCGTGTTCCATGGCAATCAAACGGCCATGTATGTCACGGCTGTGGCCGTTGGAGTAGCCGGAATCAGACTGGAAAGTGCTGACAGCGCCGTTTTCTTCGTTCCAACGCAAAACGCGGTTGTTAGGAATATCGCTCCACAGCAAACAGCCCCAGTCACCCATCCACACCGGACCTTCACACCACAGAGCTGCGTCATGGCCTTGACCGTGCCAAATGCGTTGCAGAGTGGCATTGCCTTGGCGGCCGCTGAAGCGTTTGTCCATTACTTCAAATGCTGGCTCAGGGTATGTGACGGGGTGGTTGCCGGTCCAGTCACGGCCTTGCTGGAATTTGTCATCGGCGCTTGCTGCGGTGGCGGTGGCAGCAGCCACACCTGCAGCAGCGCTAGCCAAAAAGCCGCGACGAGCCAGTGATTGAGGCTTTTCAGTCACGGTATCTGTTGATGGGGTTGTTGTTGTAGGTTTCATTGTGTCTCCTTGATTGAATGGCGTTACGCATACGATAACTATCCTATGTTCAACTTTTTTCAGACTGTCACAATTAGCATATACCCTTTGTGAATCCTGATTTTATTTAACAATATTATTAAGACGCTTAAATATTATTTTTTTATGACTTGAATACAGGAAGTGCAGCTTTGCTTGAAAAGTTGTATTGATTCGGCAGCACAGATTTGATATCGGTTTCTGAAACGCCCATCCATCGTGCCAGGCTTGCTGCCAATTCATCGACAGATGTGCTGGGTAGCAAGCGGCCTTGGCCTACGGTGTCAGGGCCATTCAAAGCTTTGTCGGTAGTAGATAAATCGGGAGCTGTTCCCCAAAACTTGCCGCCATCGACTGCGCCGCCCATGACCATGTGGTGGCTGCCCCAGCCATGGTCCGAGCCGTCGCCGTTAGACGACAAGGTGCGACCAAAGTCGGATGCGGTGAAAGTGGTGACTTGATTCGCAACACCTAATTGCTCAGTAGCTTTGTAAAAACTGTACATCGCATCGTTGAGTTTTTTAAGCAAGCCACCTTTACCATCGGCGCCTGCATGCGCTGCTTTGAGGCCATCGTGGTGGTCAAAGCCGCCTAGGGACACAAAAAAAACTTGTCTTGTGACGTCTAAATTACTTCGCCCGTGAATCATGCGCGCCACCAGTTGCAATTGGGCGGACAAGTTATCCGTCCCGAATGGTGTGGTGAAGTAATTGGCCGCAGATGTCAGATTCAAGCCTGTGGTAACGCTTTGGCGGTTGTCAATCGAGCTCTTGACCATGCGGGCCCATTCTTTTTCCATCCAATGGCTGGGCGATTTGCTAAGTAGTGTGTTGAGTGCTGCTAGGCATGCCGCATTGCGGTAGACCCCTGAACTGTATGTAATGCTACTGATGGCTACGGGGCCATTGCTGGTCACTTGGTAAGGTAGAACGTTTTGTCCCGACATGAATACCGCGTTGCCCGCCACATTGATACAAGTGAAGTGGGCTTTTTTATCGCTGCCCAAAAACAAATCGCCGAGTCGGCCACCCCAACCGCTGGTTGCACCCTCGGCACCTTCAATCAAGCCGCTTTGCCATAAGCTGAATTGGTCATTGTGTGAAAAAAGTTTGGGGGGCAAGTCTCCGGATTTTGCGTTGCTATAGCCTGATTTGCTTATTGGCTTGACCAGCGGCCCGACATTCAGCAAGACACCAATGTTTTTAGCCTCGTAAAGCGTTGCCAGTGAAGACATGGCTTTTTGTACGGCGTATTGCCGCCCGGAAGGCAGGCCGTTGGTGGACAGGCCGGTTAACTCGCTTTGGGGAATATAAATTTTCGTTGAAGCATCGCCGATATCACGCAGTGTTTTGTAAACCGCGTGGCTGGTGGTGTCAAAAGGCACAAAGGTGTTGTCATGGTCGTTGCCTCCATAAAGAAATACACAGACCAGCGCTTTGTAGTCCGGGGCGGATTGTGCGGCAGCCTCGCCTATGCCCGCAAGTGACAAAGCCAATGAACTGGCAGACCCCGCCATCCCCAAAGCAGCGGTGCGGCGCAGAAATTCTCTGCGTTTCAAGGATTCAAGTTGGCTGATGTACACGGCCGGCCTCACTTTTGAATGATGTATTCGGTTGTAGCCATGATCAAAAAAATAGTTGCCTTGATACGAATCAAGCAGCCGGCATCATCGTTGGCAGCTTGGGTAGCCACCGCGTCTGCAATTGTTTTTTGGGTACTGGTTGAAAGTCCATCGGCTGCTAGTAGCAGGGCATAGCGATTTACCAGTGCTGTTGCATCTTTCGCCAGTTCATAGTCGCCGGTGTAGTCCGCTTTCACGTCGTAGCGACCGTCACCAATAGCGCCATTGATGAAATTCAAGTATCTGGCGACCGATACCTCATTACAAAGCTGAAACTCTGGAGCGGTGATGCCGTTTGCACTCATTTCGCCTTGCGGTGGTACATAGCCTGGTCTGTAAAAATTGAACACACTGGGGCTGCGTAAGGGACTTTGTCCAATACCTGTCACGTCATCCGATAAATCTCCGATATTCCAAGGCCCCAACCAACTGTTGGCAGCGGATGGCTTGACCGTCAGGTCCGAGGGTTTTGCATTGAACGTACGCGCCCATTGCACCAGGCGCAGTACGGGTTCGCGTAATTTCCCGTATTGGGCCAGCGCACTTGGATTTGTCGGTAGCGTGCGCGCCTCAGGGTCCAAGAGTACGGCTTTGATGACGGATTTCATATCGCCACGCTTGCCGTTGACTGATTTTGTAAATGCTGCGCTGACCCTGCTGATATACGCCGCACTGGGGTTAGAGCAAACCAATCTCTGAATCAGCTGACGGCCAATGAACGGACCCACGTTGTCATGGTTCGCCAAATAATCCATGACCATATTCAGTGCGTCAGGGCCAGAGACATTGCTGGCAATGACACCGCCTAAATAAGGTTTGTCATTTGGTGTAAAAAAATTTGCGTTGTGTGACATATTTTCGCGTAGGTAATTTAAGTTGCTGGCGTCATCGGCGCTTCCAAAATACCATCCGGTAAATATGGCGGCAAGATTGGAAACATCTTGTTGCTGGTACGTTTCAATGGGCTTGCCGTTTTGCAATTTGCGACTGCCGTCGGCGTTCAGTTGGTACAGGCCGATGGTGAAGAGTTGCATCACTTCGCGAGCATAATTTTCATCTGGCGCGCTGTTTCCGGTGGCTTTAACGCTACCCTTCATATTGAGGTAGGCTCCCATGGCAGGCGAGAGGCTGACAGCTTTAAGCAGGTCGGCGAAATTACCAAATGCGTTTTTTTCCAATACATCCATGTAGGCCGCAGCTGCCACGTTGCGCCAAGTGATGTCGCCTAAGCCTTCAATAGATATCACAAATATTTGCGATAAAGCATAGGCCACGCGCTGTCTTAAAACATCCGTAGCGCTCATGAGTTTGCGCCATAAGGTGTTGTCAGTGCCTATTTTTGAAGACCTTCCGGCATCCAAAAAACCGCTTTTTGTGATCCAGTTGTAATGGGAATCCGCCTCGTTCCACGGCTTTGCCAGCTCTGTATCCAACCAGACTTCGAAACCTTTATTCATCACGTCCTGAACCTGGGCATACGTCCCGCCAAATGAAGCTTGCGCTAAAAATCGTGCGGCTTGGGTTTCGGTTGTGGGGATGCTGGGGTTATTCGATTTCACCCGAGCGATTTCATCGCCACTGCAAGCGCTGAGTGCGATTGCGGCAAACACGGCTAACTCTGGCGTGGATTCTGGGTTGTTGTTTGAGCCTGATAGTTCACCAGACGGTCGCTTGAGTGGTCTAACCCAAGCTTCGCTTGAAGCATTGACTCTGTGAGGGTCTGGCGTATGAGGCATTCATAAATTTTATGACTATAAAGAATTTAACTCAATGCAAAATGTCGCTAAAAATAATACTTCATGCGAAAAAAACCGCCTACCTGAAGGTGGGCGGTTTGAAGTCCAGATTTTTTTCTGAAAATCTGTCTGGATTACTGTTTAACGGCTTCTACTTGAATCAGCAATTTCACTTTGTCAGGGATACCGAAGTCGATGCCCCAGTTCATGCCCCATTGGCTACGCAAAATGGTGGTTTCAAAGTCGCCGCCGCAGACTTCGCGCTTGAGCATGGGGTGGTCATAACAATTGAAGTTGGTGGCTTTCAACACCACGGGTACGGTTTTGCCCAGCATGGTCAAGCTACCGGCCACTTCAGAGACTTTGTCGCCGTTGAAGTTGAATTTGTCAGCCGTGAAGTGCATGGTGGGGTGCTTGGCTGCGTCGAAAAAGTCAGGCTTTTTCAGGTGGGCATTGAAGGCTTCTGTGCCGGTGTTGATGGAGTCGGCTTGTATGGTCAAGTCCACTTTGCCGGTTTTACCTGCGCGGTCAAATTGAACCGTGCCTTCTTTTTTGTCAAAACGGCCGCGGTTGGTGGATGTGCCGAAGTGGGTGACTTCGAAAGTCACAAAGGTGTGTGTGGATTCGATGTTGTAAGTGGCAGCCTGGGCAGATATGCCGCTGGCCAAAGCGGTGGCGGTCAAGGCTGAGGCAAGGAAAAATTGACGCATGGAAAACTCCTGTGGTTCTGGTTGAAATTAAAGCTTGGCAACGCCTGTCAGTACAAATTTGAATTTCACTTGTACTTCGTCTGCCACCATAGAGGTGTCAGACCATTCGTTGTCACCGATCTTGAAGGGCAAGCGCTTGAGAGCGAATGCACCCACGGCAGTGGTGAGGCCGCCGGTTTGGGTCAGGTTAACCGGGACGGTGATGTCTTGGCTGTATCCTTTGATGTTGAGTTTGCCGCTGACTTCATATTTGCCTGCACCAGTTGTTTTGACTGCGCTGGATTGAAAGACGGCTTTGGCATATTTTGCAGTGTGGAACCAGTCGGGTTTGACTAATTCCGCATCGGTTTCTTTAGAGCCCAGCGTGGCGCTGGTCATGTCGACACTGAAATTGATTTTTGCTGCGGCAGGTTTTGCCGGGTCAAAACTGATTTGCGCGTCAAAGGCTTTGAACCTGCCCTCGACAGGCACGCCCATTTGTTTGCTGACAAACACAATGTCACTCTGGGCGGGCAGTAGCTTTTGCTCTGCTTGGGCGGTCAGCGATGTCAGGCCGGACAAAACAATGGCGATTGTCACTAGGTATTTGAATGAGGACATGGAATGCCTTTGTTTACTGAGAATGACGTGATGGCAAGATGCGTTGTAACAATGCATGTTTGTCGACAAACTGGTGTTTCAGCGCAGCCGCTATATGCAGTCCTACCAATCCCGCTAAAGCAAATGCGCTGATTTCGTGCCAGGGTTTGATCAGTTCTGCCAAAGCCTTGTCAGGCATGACGAAATCGGGCAACGGCAACACACCGAACACGACGATCGGAAATCCTGCAGCCGAACTGTAAGCCCAACCGACCAGCGGTACGATGAAAAACAAAGCATACATGGCGTACTGAGTGGCATGGTGCGCCAGTTGCTGCCAGGCAGGCATATCAGCTTGCATCTCAGAGGGCAAAGGGGGAGGCGGCTGGTACAAGCGCCAAGACAAGCGCAACAGGCTGAGGGTTAATATGCAAATACCGGCCCATTTGTGCCAATTGAACAGCTTGAGCCGCCAAGGTGAAACTGGCAAATCCGCCATCAACAGACCAACTGCAAAGATACCTACCAATGCAATTGCGAGTATCCAATGCATTATGACTGCGGGAATGCGGTAAGTACTTGGAATTGAATGGTTTTCTTCAGACATGCACGTCAGTTTACAAGTAGATTCAACAAGCCAGTGAAATTCATTTGATTTGATTGATCAAATTAATTGAATTTATGTCAAGCTTTTCAAAAAAAATCGCCGTGTCAAACGGCGAT
>CANGPN010000011.1 GCA_947456305.1 Comamonadaceae bacterium
ATCGGCTGGTGCCGGAGGCCGGAATCGAACCGGCACGGTGTTTTGCACCGGCAGATTTTGAATCTGCTGCGTCTACCAATTTCGCCACTCCGGCAGGAGAGGGAGCCGAATTATGGCACAGTGTGGGGATGAACTATCCAAGCATCGAATCGGCCATAGGAAACACACCTATTGCACGCTTGCAGCGCATAGGCGTTGCTGAAAACGCAGCACGGGGCAATGTGTTGCTCGGCAAACTAGAGGGCAACAACCCGGCAGGCTCTGTCAAAGACCGCCCCGCGCTCTCCATGATTCAGCGTGCTGAAGAACGCGGTGACATCCAACCCGGCGATACCTTGATTGAAGCCACGTCAGGCAACACCGGTATTGCATTGGCCATGGCAGCGGCCATCAAAGGCTATCGCATGGTGTTGATCATGCCCGAGGACTTGTCCATTGAGCGCGCGCAAACCATGAAAGCGTTTGGCGCGGAATTGATACTCACTTCCAAAACCACCGGCATGGAAGGCGCGCGTGATTTGGCGGACCGCATGCAAGCCGAAGGCAAAGGCCGGGTGTTGGACCAATTCGCCAATGCCGATAACCCGCGCATTCACTATGAAACCACCGGCCCCGAAATCTGGCAGCAAACGCATGGACGCATCACGCATTTCGTCAGCGCCATGGGCACCACCGGCACCATCACCGGCGTGTCGCGCTATTTGAAAGAGAAAAACCCGGAAGTGAAAATCATAGGCGCGCAACCCAGCGAAGGCTCGCGCATTCCGGGCATACGCAAATGGTCGCCCGAATATTTACCGAAAATTTATGATGCCACGCATGTGGATGAACTCATGTACGTGAGTCAGACAGATGCCGAGGACATGTGCAGACGCATGGCGCGTGAAGAAGGCATATTCGCGGGCATATCAGCAGCGGGCGCGTGTTGGGTGGCGTTGCAAATCGCGCAACAGGTGCGCGACGCGACCATTGTGTTCATCGTGTGTGACCGCGGTGACCGTTATTTGTCCACCGGAGTGTTTCCCGCATGAGTGCTTATCAATACTGCCCGATGTGCGCCACCGAACTGCAACTCATCAGCATGGAGGAAGACGGCGGCCCCAAAGAACGCATGCGTTGCGTGGTCTGTCAATGGACACACTGGAACAACCCGACACCGGTGCTCGCCGGCATCGTGCAGTACCGTGACCAAATATTGCTGGCGCGAAACGCAGCCTGGCCAGGCAGACGATTCGCGTTGATCACCGGGTTCATGGAAGCTGGCGAGACACCTGAGGAGGGCATCGCACGTGAAATTGCCGAAGAAACGAACCTGCAAGTCTCAGCGTTGAAATTGATCGGTGTGTATGACTTTCAGCGCATGAACCAGGTCATCATTGCTTACCATGCCGTGGCTGACGGTGAGGTGCGTTTATCCCCTGAACTTGCCGAGTACAAGTTGTACAACTACCAGGACATCATTTGCTGGCCGGCCGGTACAGGCTACGCCATGGGAGACTGGTTGCGCACCCAAGGCATAGAGCCCAGGTTCATGAGTTGGGAAGAGCGCGCCGCGCAAAGCTTGGAATAAATTAGTATTTTCTTTTTTGAAACCAATGTCCTATGCATATTGATCTTGAACTTGACACTCGGGGTTTGAACTGCCCCCTGCCCATATTGAAAGCCAAGAAAGCATTGACACCTATGCAAACCGGTCAGTTGCTCAAAGTGGTGTCAACTGACAAAGGCTCGCTGCGTGACTTCGCAGCTTTTGCCAAGCAGACGGGTAACGAACTAGTGGCTCAGGAAACGGTGGGCGAAGATTTCGTTCATATTCTTAAGCGGCGGTGATTTTTTTCATCAAAAACGCAACAATTACCGCTACGTAAAGTTGCATAAGGGTAATCCCTTGAGCCTTAGGCATGCGGCTTTATTTATCAATCTATGCCTGTTACAACATCATAGGGTGATGCAAAAACAGGTTTTGAATCGGAAAACCATCATTGACTTTAAATAAAACCGAAATAGTATTGCCCGGTTAGTTTGTAACTTTCATTGCTTTCAACACTTGTATAGGACTCACACATGAAAAAAATCGCTCTCGTCGCATCTTTGTTGGCTGGCCTCATGGCCGGTATGTCACCTGCAGCCAATGCTCAGGAAGTTTATTGGACCACCAGCGGTATGTTCGGTCCTTTCAACATCCAGGGCCTGATCCCTACCTATCCCACTGCCAAGGACATCACCATCCCCGTGTCCATGTGGATCATCAAGCACCCGACCAAAGGCGTTGTGGTGTTTGACACAGGTAACAACGTAGCCATTTCTGACGGCAAGTGCAAAGAATACTGGTCTGCCGGTAACTGCGACTTCCTCAAGCCCAACCAAAAGCGTTCAGATGTGATCGACAAGCAATTGGAAAAAGTCGGTTTGAAAGTGGATGATGTCAAAGTTGTGGTGTCCTCACATAGCCACTTGGACCACGCTGGCAACATCGGTATGTTCCCCAAAGCTGTTCATGTGTTCCAGAAGAAAGAACTTTACCAAGGCTGGTGGCCTGAGAAGTTCCAAGGTCGTGAAACACCTGGAACCTTCGTGTTGGCTGACTTGATGGCTGCACGTAACTACACTTACTACGAAATCGACGGCGACTACGACCTGTTCGGTGACGGCAGTGTGAAAATCATCTCCACTCCTGGCCACACCATCGGTCACCAGTCTATGAAAGTTAAACTGGGTTCAGGCAACACCATCATCATTACCCAAGATGCTTTGTGGATGCAAGAGAATGCTGACGGTTACGTTGCTGGCTTGAACTACAGTGTCAAAGATTGGTCAGACTCGGCCAACAAACTCAAATTCATGCGTGACCTCGAAGGTGCCAAACTGCTGTTCTCTCACGATGCAAATCAGTTTGCTACCGGTGGTAACAAATGGCATAAATAATCAGCCGTATACTGGTTGAGGCAAAGCCCCCACTTTGTGGGGGCTTTTTTTCAGTTGCTGAAAATGTGAATGCTTTAATGAATTCACACAATCCCTAGATGAACATGATTGAACTAGATAGAGTATCCAAGCGCTACGGTAGCAAGACCATCATTCACGATATTTCATTCAACGTAAAAAAAGGTGAGATTGTTGGTTTTTTAGGTCCAAACGGCGCAGGCAAGACCACCACCATGCGCATGATTTCAGGCTTTACGTCAACGACATCCGGTACGGTCAAAGTAGCCGGTTTCGATATGGCCACACAAAACCACCTGGCCTCACAAAAACTGGGTTATTTGCCTGAGCATCCTCCGCTTTATGACGTGCTTGATGTGAAATCGTATTTACGCTTTGTGGCAACTGCCAAAGGTCTAAGCAAAACCCAATTTCCCGCTCACCTAGAAAAAGTGGTGGATGCCTGCAAACTTGCTTCCGTGGTGGATAAAGAAATTTACAAATTATCCAAAGGCTACCGACAGCGAGTCGGTTTAGCTCAGGCGCTGTTGGGCGACCCTGAGGTGTTGTTACTCGACGAGCCAACCGCCAGCCTGGACCCCGGACAAATTCATGAAACACGCGAAGTCATCCGCTTGTTTGGCAGTGAACGTGCTGTGTTGTTATCTACCCATATATTGTCAGAAGTGACTTTGCTTTGCAGCCGTGTCGCCATCATCAACCAGGGCCGCATGCTAGCTGTGGACACGCCCGACAGATTGCAACAAGCTGCTGAAGAAAGCAATATTGTGTGGGTCGAAGCGGTAGGGGATGAAAACAATATAAAGCAAGCTTTGCAAGCGGTCGCTGGGGTGGTCAGTGTCAGTGCTTCTACCGTGCCTAATTCCAAATTATTGAGTTTTGATTGCATGGTCACCGATGACGAAGGCATACAGCAGCGAATTGCCCGCGCAGTGACTTCGGCGGGTGAATTACAAAGACTAGAAAGACGCAAGCCTACACTGGAGAATATTTTTCTTCGCTATGTGGCTCAATCATCCAAGAATGCGGAGCAAGCGAAATGAGAGCATTGAACGGACTCAAGGCTGTCTACCAAAAAGAAATGCTGGCGTATTTTTATTCGCCTATCGCCTATTTTGTGATTGCGGTTTTTTTGCTGGGAACCGGTTATTTCTTTACCTACAACATCTTTTTGACCGGCGTAGGCACCATGGACCAAACGTTGCAAAACATGGGCATTTTGTTGCTCACGTTGATCCCCGTGCTGACCATGCGTTTGTTTTCTGCTGAGTACAGCGGACGCACCATTGAATTGTTGATGACGCTGCCCTTGGCCAAGTGGCAGGTGGTGCTAGGTAAATACTTCGGCGCGGTGACTATCTTTTTGCTGATGACGTTGGCCAGTTGCATCAACCTGATTCCTTTGTACATCTACGGCAACCCGCAAACCTTGAATATTTTTTCAGGCTATCTGGGTTTTGTGCTGCTGGGTATGTCTTGCATCGCCATCGGACAGTTTTTCTCATCGCTGACTGAAAACCAAATTGTTGCTGCGCTGATCACTATTCCCGTTCTACTGGCATTCTGGTTTGTAGGTCATTTGAAAAGCTTGCAGGCTAGCGCTGTGATGCGCGAGTTATTCATCAATTTGTCATTTGCCTTGCATTTCGGTGATTTCATCAGCGGTTTGTTTCGCAGTGAAGCCTTGGTGTTTTTCCTGGCAGTGATCGCAACTGCTCTGACATTGAATATCAGTTTTCTGAAGATGCGTAGATAACCATGAATAAATCATTTCAAGCAGGTCTGCTGTTTATTGTTGGCTTAGCCGCGTGTATTTTTTCTTTGATTGCAGATTCTTTACTGGTTGATGCGGGTTGGGTCAGCACCGGTTTATGGGTAATCGGATTACTGATATGTGGATTTGCACTGTTTAATTTGAAATCCGAAATTACTGAATATTTCCGCCACGACCGTGGTGAACTGGTGCTCTCGACTGCGGGTTTGATAGGTATTTTTATCGCAATTGCCTGGTTAGCCGCTTTGTATCCGGTGCGCTTTGATCTGACCAAGAATCGAGAACATTCACTGGCGCCGCAAACCATCAAATTGATACGCGCAATTGATAAGCCCGTGCATATTGTATTTTTTCACGACCGCGGCATGCGTGACACGGTGGAGTTGTATGCGCAGATGGCTGATTTGAATAAAAAAATCACCATAGAGTTTTTTGATCCGGTGCTCAATCCTTCTCAAGCACGTTTGCGCGGTGTGGAGTATGCAGGAACAGCTTTGATTGAGAGCGAAGAGCGCAAAGTCACTGTCAGCAGTCCCAGCGAAACCGATATCGCCAACGGCATCATGCGTGTCACCCAAGGCAAACAACAGACCGCGTGTTTTCTCGATGGTCATGGCGAGCCTGACCCTTTCAGCCTCGAGTCTCATGATCACATGGAAGGCAGTGCAGGACATTCACACGGTGTGGAAACCAAGATTGTTAACCACGAACGTCACGGCATGGCCAAGGCGCGCAACGGACTGGAAACTTTGAATTACAAAGTTGAAAAAATCAATATGGCTGGCAGCCAGACAGATTTTTCCAAGTGTTCTTTGCTGGTGGTGGCTGGTCCACAGTTGCCCTTGATGCCGGTAGAAATCAAACAAATACAAGCCTATTTGTACAACGGCGGTAATGCGCTGTTCATGGTTGACCCGTTTGTTGAAACCGGATTGGATGCCTTGATTGCTCAATATGGTGTGGTAATGGGTAAAGGCCTTGCTATTGATCCTTCTACTCATTTCTGGGCTGATGTATCTGCACCTGCTGTGACCAACTACAACCCGCACGAAGTCAGCATGAAACTGCCTTTGACTTTTTTCCCGGGGGCACGTCCTTTGCAGCCCACGGCTGAACCGGTGGCAGGCGTTTCGGTCAGACCGGTGGTCAACACATCGCAAAAAAGTTACACCTCTTTGGTCAAGACCAGCACAGACTATGTTGAAGGCAGCAGCGTCAAAGGCCCATTGACTTTGATGGTCTCATCCATTTTCAGTGCCGCTGTGGAGAATTCAGCAGCTGACATCATGAAGCAACTGCGTTCGAACGGGCCTGAAAAGCCAGCGCCTGCTCCCGTTGTTAAAACCGATCGTAAGCCTTCCAAAATCATTGTGATTGGTGATTCTGACTTTGCCACCAATTCCTTTTTTCACGTCATGGGCAATGGCCAGTTGTTTCTCAATTCAGTCAATTTCTTATCTTCCAGCGATAATTTGATTGGCTTAGAGCCTAGGACCTTCGACATACCGAGGGTAGAAATGACCAATGTTCAGATGAAGTTCACATTCATACTTTCGCTGATTGCTATCCCCTTGCTGATGGCTGGTCTTGGCATGGTCGTCTGGTGGAAACAGCGGTGAAAGCAGGTTCATTGAAACTGGTGTTGATCTGGGTTTTGCTCGGTTCAATTGCGGCATTTATTGTTTTCACCAAAAATAATGCTCCGCCACCGCAAGCCGTTATAGAAGCGCGTGACAGCAGGTGGCTGGTACCGTTGGCCGTCGAAGAGATTGGCGCCATTGAAGTCATTTTTGAAGGCAAGTCACACCGCTTTGAGCGTGACAAACAAGGCGCCTGGTTTTTCCATCAGCAACATGCCGACAGCGCTGCATTGAATGTTCACAATGCGGATGCCAAGCAGGTCGAAACCATCACGCTGGCTTTCAATATGCTCACGCGTGCGCAACGTGAACAAAAAATACCTTATGAGGACAAGTGCAACTCCTTAGGCGGCAACTCGGCCCACCCTAAGCACAACGGCCCTGAGGCTGCCAAACCCGTTTGTATTAACCCAACAGCAGATGAATACGGCGTTGGTATGCCAAGCGTGCTGGTCATAGGCTACAGAGCCAATGAGTTACAGCCTGCATTTAATTTGGCCTTTGGCAAAGCCACACCGGATAGTTATAGCCGCTATGTCTTGCCCTTCGGCTCCAATATTCTTTATACCGTGCCTAATTTTCAATACACCAATTTGACCGACTTGATAGCTGCAGTGAACAAGAAGCAATAGTTTCTGCGCTAACTTGCTTAATTGAAACATGCGTATCTTCAGGCAACTCACCGCTTTAATTGCTCAGGTTTGCCTGAGCTTACTGGGTATATCCGGTGTGCTCAACTCGGCGCATGCGCACCAAACGGGTAACAGTTATCTCAGCATCACCGAGTCAGCCGGTCAGTTGCAAGTCGAGTTCGATTTCATTGCGCGCGACCTGGACAATTTGCTACCTGTAGAGTGCAAGCCAGCGGAAATATCCCTGTTGCCTGAAAAACTGCAAGCGATGCAGGCCTGCATCACCCAGGCTTTGAAAAATTCCTTGCATCTTGAAATAGATGAACAGGATGTGCCATTGAATTTTGACCACCAGTCCGTGGTCATGCACAGCGACGGCTTGTATGTGCGCCAGCAATTCACCGCACCCGCTGTCCTTCAAGACGCCAAATTCCTGGTCATCAAATACGAGTTCTTTACACAAAAAGAACAATCCGGTCGTGCATTTGTGAAGATTGAATTACGCAATGATGAAATTTCTTCTGTCATAGATCAAAACCAGCCCATACAGCGATTCGCGTTGGGAAATGCCAAACGCTGGTCAACCATAGGTTTGTTCACGCAAGAAGGTGCCAGACATATATGGGAAGGCACTGACCATTTGTTATTTTTGCTGAGCTTGTTGCTGCCAGGTTTGATGTTGACCGTTCAACCGGCTAAATCCACAAGTAACGGTCAGCGTTGGACAGATTCACCTGCGCTGCGATTTGCCTTGAAAGTAATTACCGCATTCACCATCGCGCATTCCATCACTCTGGCTTTTTCTGTTTTTGGTTGGGTGAGTTTGCCTGAGAAATTGATTGAATCCATGATTGCCGTCTCCATCATGGTGTCTGCGTTATTGAATTTGCAGGATCGTTTTCGTTTCAGTCACTGGAAGATTGCTTTTCTTTTTGGTTTGATTCACGGCATGGGTTTCGCCAATGGTTTGAAAGACTTGGGACTATCATCGTTTTATTTTCTTGAAACCTTGTTTGCATTCAATCTTGGCGTTGAGCTAGGACAGTTGTCTGCGGTAACAGTTGTCGCTGTACCCGTATTGTTGCTGGTCAGAAAAACTCATGCCAAGAAACTCTTATTGAAATACGGTTCCATCGCTACCTTTGCGATGGCCAGTGTTTGGCTGGTTGAACGGCTGGTGGCTTGATTCATAGGTAGCAAAATCATTTCTCGTGTGAAGTGGCGTGGTTACATTTCAATTCCTTATTTTCAGCAAAGGCTAAGTCGTGGATAAGCAAAAATCAAATGCATTCATGCTCAAACTGGTGGGCGATGTCAGCTCGGCTTTAGCCGGTGCTTTATTGGTTGTGGGTGATCGCGCTGGCTTATTTAAAGCCATGGCGAATGCCGGTGCTCTAAGCCCTGCTGAGTTGGCCTCAAGATCCGGGGTAGGCGAACGCTATGTGCAAGAGTGGCTGGCTGTCATGGCAGGTGCCGGTTATGTGGAATATGACGCTGACAATCACAGTTTCACGCTACCTGATGAGCACGCACTTTTTTTGGCGGATAGCGAGTCTGAATATTATTTGGCCAGCTTGTTTCAAAGCCTGCCCACCATGGCAGGTGCTATTCCTCAATTGGTGGACGCCTTCAAGCATGGCGGTGGTGTCAGTTTCAAAGACTACGGCAGTGAATTGCCTCGAACTCTCTCAGACATGAACCGTACTGTGTATGAATCCCGTCTGGTCAAAACCTGGATGCCTTTCATGCCTGAAGTGGTGCAACGTCTTCAAGCCGGCGGTAAAGCTTTGGATATTGGTTGCGGCATGGGTGTAGTAGCTTTGGCGCTGGCGCGTGGTTTTCCTCTAGCTCAAATCACGGGCATTGATGTGGATGCGCATTCCATTGCCTTAGCCAAAGCGAGGTCTGCGGAGATTAATGACCCGCAACGATTGCAGTTTCTTCAGCGTGGTGTTGAAGAATTACCGACTGGCGAAGGCTGGGACTTCATCAGCACTTTTGATGTGATTCATGATTTGCCAGATCCGGTGACCGCACTCGGACATATGCGGCGCGCTTTGAACCAAGGTGGCACGTATTTGATGGTGGAGCCCAAAGTCGCCGATGACTTGAAAGATAACTTGGGAAATCCGTTTGCCCGTATGTTGTACGGTATCAGCTGCTTGCATTGCGTACCTCAGTCTCTGGCATCCGGTGGCTTGGGATTGGGAGCATGCTGGGGTGAGAAACGTGCCCGGGCTTTGACCGCGCAGGCCGGGTTCCAGCATTTCGAGAGACTGGATATACGCAGCCCGGCTCTGGCTTTTTACGCACTGCGCGCATGATGTGCTGAAGAATCAAGTTCGCTCTTAGCAACCCTGGCTGCAGATAAATTAATATGAAGCTCGATCAGTTGTCAATTCAATCGCTTCAACTGATCCTTGACTTTATTCAAAGTAGCTTCAAAGTCAGCTAGCCGCTGACGCTCTTGCGTGATGACCGCAGGCGGCGCTTTGGCCACAAAGGCTTCATTGCTCAGTTTGCCGTTGGCTTTGAAGATCTCTGTTTCAAGGCGTGTGATCTCTTTGGTGAGGCGCGTTTTTTCCGCCGCCACATCGACTTCAATGAACAGACACAAGCGAATACTCCCGACGACAGCGACAGGTGCTGTTTGCGCTGCCGCTTGCCACGTGGCTTCATCTTCAAACACCTTGACATCGCTGAGCTTGGCCATGGCCTTGATAACCGCCGCATTGCTGTGAATGAAATCTGCATCGCCCAAAGCGAACAACGGCATTTTGGTGGCTGGCGACACATTCATTTCGCCGCGTAAATTACGGCAGGCATCGACGAGTGCTTTGAGTTGATGGATGCTGGCAATCGCTTGCTCATCCACCTTATTCAATTGCGCCACCGGGTAGGGCGCAATGCTGACCGAGTCGCCACTGATACCGGCGACGGGAGCGACTTTTTGCCACAACTCTTCGGTGATGAACGGGATGACGGGATGCGCTAAGCGCAGTATGGCTTCGAGCGTGCGAATCAGCGTACGGCGCGTCGCGCGTTGTTCGGCTTCAGTGCCGGTTTGAATTTGTACTTTGGCAATTTCCAAATACCAGTCGCAGTATTCGTTCCACACAAATTCATAAATTGAAGTCGCCACGTTGTCTAAGCGGTAGTCGGCAAACCCTTTGGCCACTTGGTCTTCGGTTTGTTGCAACAGCGAACTGATCCAGCGGTCGGCTTGGCTGAAATGCATATAGCCGTGCGCTTTACCGCCGGGCTGGCAATCGGCTTTGGTGTGGTCCATCAAACCGCAATCCTGGCCTTCGCAATTCATCAACACAAAACGCGTGGCGTTCCATAGCTTGTTGCAAAAGTTGCGATAGCCTTCGCAGCGTTTGCTATCGAAATTAATGCTGCGACCTAAGGAAGCCAACGCCGCAAACGTGAAGCGCAAAGCGTCAGCGCCGTAAGCCGGAATGCCATCAGGAAATTCTTTTTGTGTGTTCTTGCGCACTTGCGGCGCGGTCTCGGGTTTGCGCAAACCTTGGCTGCGTTTGTCTAGCAGTGGCTCAAGCGCAATGCCGTCAATCAAGTCCACCGGGTCCAGCACATTGCCTTCGGACTTGCTCATCTTCTTGCCTTGCGCGTCTCGCACCAGACCGTGTATGTACACGTGTTTGAATGGCACGCGACCGGTGAAGTGCGTGGTCATCATGATCATGCGGGCGACCCAGAAAAAGATGATGTCGTAGCCGGTGACGAGGACGCTGCTGGGCAGGTACAGATCATGGTCGCTCAATGAGGTGGCAGCGGTGGGTGTGATGGACTTGGCCGCAGCGACTTCGGGCGCGAAGCGCACGGGAGCCAGGCCGAGTCCGTCGCGACCGCCTGCTGCATCAGTACTGAAACCCAATGTACTGAACGGCACCAACGCAGATGAATACCAAGTGTCCAGCACATCTTCGTCGCGTTTGAGTGTTTTGCCCGGTGCCTGTGCTTGCGCCTCGGCTTCATTGCGCGCCACATACACCTTGCCGTCTTCGTCGTACCAGGCTGGAATTTGATGGCCCCACCAGAGTTGACGCGAAATACACCAGTCTTGGATATTGTTCATCCATTGGTTGTAGGTGTTGATCCAGTTTTCAGGCACGAACTTCACTTCGCCTGAATGCACTGCGTCAATGGCTTTTTGCGCAATGCTCTTGCCGGTCGGGTCTGTGTCGCTGACTTTGTTCATGGCGACAAACCATTGGTCGGTCAACATGGGTTCAACAATTTGGCCGGTGCGGGCGCAAATAGGGAGCATCATTTTGTGCGGCTTGATCTCCAGCATCAAACCCAGCGCTTCTAAATCTCGATTGAC
Organism: Comamonadaceae bacterium; assembly: GCA_947456305.1. GTDB lineage: Bacteria > Pseudomonadota > Gammaproteobacteria > Burkholderiales > Burkholderiaceae_C > Limnohabitans. The sequence continues at coordinate 11,338 of CANGPN010000011.1, forward strand.
TGCTTTGCGTGCGTCAAACCTGTCCATGCCTTGGTAGGCGGCAGGTCCGTTGCCATTGACCTTGGCGTCCAGCGTAAAAATAGTGATCAGCGGCAGGCCATGTCGTTGAGCGCAGGCGTAGTCGTTGAAATCGTGAGCGCCGGTGATTTTGACGCAGCCCGAGCCGAATTCGCGGTCTACAAAGTCGTCGGCGATGATGGGAATTTGCCGGTCGCACAAAGGCAAATCCACCATCTTGCCAACCAAATGTTTGTAGCGATCATCTTCAGGGTGAACTGCCAGCGCCCCGTCAGCCATCATGGTTTCAGGTCGGGTGGTGGCAATCGTCATGCCTTTTTGCAGAACGCCGTCTATCTTTTGCGGGCCATCAGAAAACGGATAACAGATGTAGTGCATCTTGCCTTCAGATTCTGTGGCTTCCACTTCTAGGTCAGACACCGCACTCATGAGCACCGGGTCCCAGTTCACCAAGCGCTTGCCTCTGTAAATCAAACCTTGTTCATACAAACGCACAAAGGTGTCGGTCACCACGGGCGAGAGCTTGTCGTCCATGGTGAAGTATTCACGCGTCCAGTCCACGCTGTCGCCCATGCGGCGCATTTGCTGGGTGATGGTGTTGCCCGATTGCTCTTTCCATTCCCACACTTTGGCAATGAAATTTTTGCGCGCCTCAGCCGGTGTGGGTCCCATGTCGTGGCGGCTGATGCCTTGGCCTTGCAATTGGCGCTCGACCACGATTTGTGTCGCAATGCCTGCATGGTCGGTGCCGGGTATCCAAGCGGTGTTAAAGCCTGACATGCGGTGGTAGCGGGTCAACGAATCCATGATGGTCTGGTTGAACGCATGCCCCATGTGCAACGTGCCGGTCACATTGGGTGGCGGTAACTGAATTGCAAACGAAGGCTGATCGGCGACGGGCGCGCCTGTGCCTCTGAAACCGGCTATACCGTAACCGCGTTTTTCCCATTCAGGTCCCCAATGGGCCTCAAGGGCTGCGGGTTCAAAAGATTTGGACAGGCTGTCTAAGCCGGGTTGTGCGCTTGGGCTGGTCATAAAGGCTTTACAAAAACAAGCCGGGCATGCGCCGGCTTGTGTCAATCAATGGGGGAGACTCCATTTTAACGAGGAGCTTCGCATTGAACGTATTTCAGTCAAAGCTCCCCACAATACAGATGTCAGGCTTGGGCTGCAATATCTCGCAAGGCCTGCGCAAACACATGTGCAGGCTGGCCGCCAGAAATCAAATGCCTGTCGTTGATGATGACCGCCGGCACGGAGTGAATGCCTGCACTTGTGTAGAAGTTTTCCTTGGCCCGTACATCATCGGCGTAGGCATCGCTTTCCAACACTGCACGGGCGGCAGCCACGTCCATATGTTCGGCTTGCACAATGTTTAGCAACACCTCGTGTGAATCAATCACTTCACCACGGCCTTGGTAGGCATTGAGCAAAGCCTTTTTCAACCGGCGCTGCGTATCTGCGCCGCCTGTGACTTCCGCCCAATGCAGCAAGCGGTGTGCGTCAAAAGTGTTGAAGATGCGGCCACGGCCGGTGGGATGAAACGCAAAGCCGACTTCAGCTCCGCGCGCTTTGATGTTCTGGTACATCTGCGATTGCTGCTCAGCGGTCGAGCCATATTTTTTGCCCAAATGTTCCACCAAGTCTTCGCCGCCGGGTGGCATATCGGGATTGAGTTCAAACGGTTGGAAGTGCACATCGGCGGTGATGTCGATTTGCACCTCCTCAAGTGCTTGCTCTAAAGCACCCAGACCGACTGCACACCAAGGGCAGGCCACATCAGAGACGAAATCAATTTTCAAATGGGTGCTCATGGCAAGTCCTTGTGTTTCATTCATGTAAAGCCAAGGCATTAGCCAATGCCTTGATCAGTTGACCATTGATGGCTTTGCCTTTGGCCGACAAATATGCATCCGGGCGAACCAAAGCCCATTGTGCTTTTTCTGCGTGGCATGCGCGTCTGAGTGTTTTGTCCGGGTCCATCACATGTTCCCTGACTTGACCGGACTTGGTGTGCGTGACTTGCACCACATTCACACCTGCGGCAGTACTTAAAGACTGCAGTTTGGCAATATCTTTGCGGCTTAACTGGCCAAATACCAATAACAGCAAACGTCCGTTGGCCCATTGCAAAAGCTCGGCCAAAGAGCCGCAGTGTTGGCGGTTGTAAAGCAGCGCTGCGTTTTGCACCATGAACCCGCCATCCTGCTGGCACACATCAGACACCTCATACCGGTTGGCTTCAGCCATGCGTCCGGTGTTGATCAAGCCCCGGGCAAACGCATGTGTTTTTGCCAGTCCGATCGTGGCCGTGCGAAATGTTCGTTCCATGCCCTCAGGCGCACGCAAATAGCGGGCGGTGCGGTTGGTCACTTGCACATTGCGTTGGGCAGATTGCAAACGTTCTTGGTTGTAACTGTTGAGCAATGCAGGCGCGGCGTGCCCGCGCAACACCGCAGCGAGTTTCCAAGCCAGGTTGTCTGCATCGGCAATGCCGGTGTTGCCGCCGCGCGCCCCGAACGGGCTGACCACTTTGGCGGTGTCGCCAATGAAAAACACGCGCCCATGCTGTAGTTGGTGCAGACACTGGGATTTGTAGGCATAGGGCCCGACCCAAACGATGTCGCATTCCACATCTTTGCCGAATTGTTTGGCCAAGCGTTCGCGCACCACGTCTTCACGGCTGACATAGGCTGGGTCTGCGTCCGGAGCCATTTGGTAGTCGATGCGCCAGACATCGTCGCCCATCAGGTGTTGCCAGACTGCGCGGTTGTCATTGAACGGCGCTTCTATCCAGGTGTGCCGTTCTGCGGGCGGTGTGTGTTTAAAGCGCACATCAGCGATGCACCAACGGTCATCACCGCGTTTGCTGTCCATGGTGGCACCTACCCACGCATGAAACGGTGTGTGCGAACCGGTGGCATCCACCACATAACTGGCCTGCAGGCTGTAGTTGCCTGCCGGGGTTTGTACTTCTAGCAAAGCGGCTTCATCGCTTTGTGAAAAACCCGTGACCTTGTTGCACCAGCGCAGATCGATGCATGGTGTTGCTTTGTTCAATTCGAGGATGCGATCCACCAGAAACATTTCTATGTAGAACTGCTGGATGTTGATGAACGGCGGCTGGCAACTGGCTGAAAACTGGCTGCGTTCGCGCAAATCAAATGAAAACACTTCAGCGTCACCGGCGAATGTGCGCCCGACTTGCCAGGCCACGCCTTTGGCGGCGATGCGCTCGTAAATACCCAGCCGCGCAAATATTTCCAATGATTGCTGGGTGTAGCAAATGCCACGCGATGAAGCGCCTTTGACGCCGACGGTGTTGTCTTCGTCCAATACAACAGCTGGTATGCCTGATTGCGCGAGTTTGCAAGCCAGCGTCAAACCGCTTAAGCCTGCGCCCACGATGACGACCGGGTGGTGTTTCACCTCGCCGCTTTGAATTTCGGGAGGTGCGACAAACGCGTATTCAGGTAACGCGTAGCTGGGTTTCGTTTTTGATTTAGCCACGTTGCTGTTGACGCTCACGTTTTTGTTGTGTCCAAGCATCCAGTTGGGCGCGCACATCCAGGCTTTCGCGCTGCATTTGTTCAGGCGGGGCGACCTGCGCGCTCAGTTCCAAGCGAATACCGTTCGGGTCGAAAAAATAAATGCTTTTGAAAATCCGGTGGTCCGTGATGCCCAATACCTCAATGCCATGCGCTTGCAAACGCGCTTTGCTGTCTTCCAGCGCTTGTAAGCTTTCCACACTGAAAGCAATGTGGTTCACCCAAGCCGGTGTGTTGGGCGATGGCAGGGCGGCAGTGTCGTCACCGAGGTCGAAAAATGCGATGAACGAGCCGTCTTGCAAGCGAAAAAAGAAATGTGTGTAAGGACAGTATTCGCCGGTGCTGGGCACATGGTCGTTTTGAATCAGGTGATACAAAGGCAAACCCAGTATGTCTTCGTAAAAATGCCGGGTCTCTTCTGCATCCCTCGCCCGGTAGGCGTAATGGTGCAATTGCATGACTTTGGCGGGCGGGGGCAGCGTTTGAATGTCAACCATAATCATCGTTCTCCGGTTGGAATTCAGTTTAACGGAGGAAATATGTGGTTAAGCTGAACAATGTGACTGTCATTCCAAGCAGGCAGATACAGTTAACCTAGGCACCGACTTTGACGCATTGCGCCAAAGCCTTTTTCACAATTCAAGGAAATTCCTTATGTCAACCCTCAAAGGCTCTAAGACCGAAGAGAACCTGAAGGCCGCGTTTGCCGGTGAGTCACAGGCCAACCGCCGTTATCTGTACTTTGCAAACAAGGCAGACATGGAAGGCCAGAACGATGTGGCGGCTTTGTTTCGCTCCACAGCCGAAGGCGAAACCGGCCATGCACACGGTCACCTGGAATGGCTGGAACAATGCGGCGACCCCACCACCGGCTTGCCCATAGGTGCCACCCGTGACAACCTCAAAGCCGCAGTGGCCGGTGAAACCCACGAATACACCGACATGTACCCCGGCATGGCCAAAACCGCACGCGAAGAAGGCCATGACGAGATTGCTGATTGGTTTGAAACCCTGGCAAAGGCTGAGCGTTCACACGCCAATCGTTATGCCAAGGCCCTGGCTGAACTGGTCGATTGATCAGGGCACAGCTTTAAGCGCCGGTCGTTGGTGAACCAAGAAAGAGACAAGATGCAAATCACCGGACACATCACTGCCGAAAATTTGATGAGCCTGGAGGCCTACAGCAAATTCCGCAAAACGCACAAAGCCGGGGTGCTGGCTCACCGCAAACTTCGCACAGTGCATTTGGGCGAGCACATCAGCGTGCAGTTTGAAAGTGAATTAACCATACGCTACCAAATTCAGGAAATACTGCGTATTGAAAAAATCTTTGAAGAAGCAGGCATTCAGCAAGAGATAGATGCCTATGCCCTGTTGGTGCCTGATGGCAGTAACTGGAAAGCCACCTTATTGATTGAATACCCGGATGTGAACGAACGCAAGCGCGAACTCGCCCGGTTGATCGGCGTTGAAGACCGCATGTTCATTGAAGTGGAAGGCCATGTTCGGGTGTACGCCATAGCGGACGAGGATTTGGAGCGGGATAACGAAGACAAAACATCGGCGGTGCATTTTTTACGGTTTGAATTTGATGCCGCCACCAAGGCCGCCATACTGGCTGGTGCGGCGGTGAAATTGGGTTGCGACCATACTCACTATCCGGCACATACACAGATAGCGCCCGAGGCTTTGGCCGCCCTGGCCGGTGATTTGAAATAATCGCCGGATGTTGTTCCTACTCTCTCCCGCCAAATCGCTCGATTACGAGTCAGTGTTACCCGCTGTCACCGCCACGCAACCTCAGTTTGTGCCGCAGTCTTCCGAGTTGATCGCCACGCTCAAAAAGAAAACGCCCAAGCAAATTGCCGAGTTGATGGATTTGAGCGAGGCTTTGTCCACACTCAATGTGGAGCGATACAAAGCCTGGACGCCCGTATTCACGCCGCAAAACGCACGACCTGCCGTCTTGGCTTTCAACGGCGATGTGTATGAAGGGCTGGATGCCAAAACCCTCAAGCCCAAAGATTTGCAATGGGCGCAAGACCATGTGGCGATTCTCAGTGGCTTATATGGCGTGCTCAGACCGCTGGATTTGATGCAGCCTTATCGCCTGGAGATGGGAACCTCGATCAAGCACGGCAAACAAAATAACCTCTACCAATTCTGGGGATCGCAAATCGCCGACTACCTGAATCAGCAATTGGCCGGACAAAAAAATCCGTTGATTGTGAATCTGGCCTCACAGGAATATTTCAAAGCGGTGGATCGCAAAACTTTGCAAGCCCGTGTGATTGAATGCGTATTCCAAGACCATAAAAATGGTCAATACAAGATCATCAGTTTTTTTGCCAAACGCGCCCGGGGTTTGATGGCGCGCTATGCCATTCAACACAAGGCCAGCAGCGTCGAGCATTTGCAGGCATTCAATCTCGAAGGCTATGCGTTTGCACCCGATGTGTCTGAAGCTGACAGCTTGGTGTTTCGCCGCCACTTGGTGGATTGACTGACCAATGCAAATCTACGTCAACAACCTGCGCTTGGAAGTGGAAGACACGGGAGAGCGTGACCGCCCGGCGGTATTGCTGATAGCAGGCATGTCTATGCAACTCATTGTTTGGCCGGATGCGATGTTGTCGCAGTTGCACCAGGCAGGTTTCAGAGTGATTCGATTTGACAACCGGGACAACGGCTTGTCTGAATCCATGGACCACTTGGGTGCGCCGAACATGCTGTGGTTCATGTTGCAACAAAAACTCGGATTAAGCGTCAATCTGCCATACAGCATCCAAGACATGACCCGCGATGCTTTGGGTGTGATGGACCATTTGCATTTGCAACAAGCGCATGTGGTCGGTGTCAGCATGGGCGGCATGATTGCCCAGCGCTTGTGCGTGACTGCACCTGAGCGTGTGCTGAGTCTGACCAGCATCATGAGCAGCAGCGGTGCCAAAGGATTGCCCGGTCCCAGCCCGGCCATGCGCCGTGTATTGATGACACCACCGGCCAAGCCGGGCAGCCCGGCTGCACGCGCACAAGGTTTGCGTTTCGTTAAAGCATTGGCCGGTCCGGGGTTTGTGCACCCGCCAGGTTCACAAGAGCAATTGGTGGATGACTCCCTCAACCGCAGCAACCGGCCCGTCGGCAGTTATCGCCAAATGTTGGCAGCCATGGCGGATACAGACCGCTGGAAGTTGTTATCTCGAATCACTGCGCCCACCTTGGTCATACACGGCACAGCGGACCCGTTGATTCCTTATGCCTGCGCGCAAGACACAGCCGCCCGCATACCCGGCGCGAAGTTGTTCGGCATAGAAGGCATGGGCCACGATTTCCCGCCCGCCGCTGTGTCTCAATTGATGGACCGGCTCAAGCCGTTTTTGCAAGCCCACACACCCTTATGAATTCACCTGACCAATCCTTGCTGGGCAAAGTTGTCGGCTATGCAGACCACTACGATGCCTCATTGCTCTACCCCTTGCCGCGCGCGGCGCAACGCGCGGAAATCGGCATCACCGGTAAGCCTGTTTTTTTGGGTGCCGATATCTGGACGGCTTATGAACTCAGTTGGTTGAACCCACGCGGTAAGCCGCAGGTGGCCATGGGACGGTTCATCGTGCCCTGCGAAAGCACGCATTTGGTGGAGAGCAAGTCTTTGAAGCTGTACTTGAACAGCTTGAACAATTCACGCTTCGCCGACTTTGATGAAATGAAGTCAGTGCTTCAAAAGGACCTGAGTGCAGCGATTTGGCATGGCGGCGCGGTGCAAGCAGCGGTCGGTGTGCAATTGCTGACACCTGAGCAATTTGGCGCAGAAAAAATCCACGAGTTAGACGGCGTGAATCTGGACCGTTTAGATTTGGATTGCACCCATTACCAACCGGCCCCTGAATTGTTGACTGCGGCCTTTGGTGAACAACCTGTCACAGAAACCTTGTGCAGCCATTTGCTCAAAAGCAATTGTCTGGTGACGGGTCAGCCCGATTGGGGCAGCGTCAGCATCAGCTACAGCGGTCCGCAAATTGAGCAAGCCGGTTTGTTGCAATATATCGTGAGTTTCAGAAACCACAATGAATTCCATGAGCATTGCGTGGAGCGCATGTATACCGACATCATGCAACGCTGCAAACCGACCAAGTTGAGCGTGCAAGCGCGTTACACCCGGCGCGGCGGTGTGGACATCAATCCCTGGCGCAGCAGCCACCCGCAGGCCATGCCGCCTCAAATCCGCACCGCCAGACAATAAGCATCAAGCCACGTCTTTGAACGAAGTCAAAGGCGCGAGTTCAGGAAAATGCGCCGCTTGTTTTTGTTGAAATGCAGTGATGGCTTCTTTCACATGCCGGTTGCTCCAAATGCCGCTTTGCAACCAACCCATTTGTTTCAATGCATCGTCAACGCTGTGGTCGCGCGCGTAGTTCAAGGCCTGTTTCGTGCCCCAAATTGCAACCGGTGGTTTGGACGCAATTTCAGCCGCAGCCTTCATTGCAGCAGCCAAGGCAGCCGCTGCATCTGGCAACACCTCATTCACCAAACCATATTGCATGGCTTTGTCCGCTGACAACCTGCGACCGGTGTAGGCCAGTTCTTTCACTACCGCCATGGGCATGAGTTTGGGTAAGCGCTGCAAGGTGCCGACATCGGCCACCATGCCGACATTGATTTCCTGGATACAGAAAAAAGAATCAGCACTGGCATAACGCAGACAAGCCGCAGTCACCATGTCGACCGCGCCGCCTATACACCCGCCTTGGATAGCGACGATCACCGGTATACGTAATGTTTCCAAGCGCGTGAACGTGGATTGCAAACCACCCAGCATGTCAAAGATGGCAGCGCGTCCTTCGGCGCTTTGGTCGTCCATGCTGACAGAGCCACCGAATGCATCCAGTGACATGCCTGCGCTGAAGTGTTTACCAGTGCTGCTGATCATCAAGACACGCGCCTGGTTGCCTTGGTGCAACTGTTGCAACACCTCATCGAGCTCACGCCACAGCGTCATGTCCAAGGCATTCATGCGGTCCGGCCGGTTCATCACCAGATGCGCGATATGTTGGTCTATCGTCAATTCAAAACAGGTCAGCTTGTTCATGGTGGGGTTCTTTCAAGGGTTGCGCTTCCCGAGCGGAAAACACAGAGGATAAAGCTTTGAGGGGCGACGGATGCAAGGCTTGGTCACAGTCCGCCCTCACCAGCGAGCCGACACGCACGCCCAGCAATCGAATGCGGCGTTTGAACTCCACGCGCTTCAAGCACAAGCCAGCCGCATGCCTGATGGCTTTGGCATCTGCGGTGTAAACGTCCAGCGTGCTGTCGCGGGTCACGCTTTGGAAATTGTCAAACCGCAATTTGATGCCAATGGTTTTGCCGACATAGCCTTTGCGTTGCAAATCAGCAGCCACTTGCTGGCACAAGCGGGTGAAGATGTCGCCTAGAGCTGCTTTGTCATGCAGTACATGCAAATCTTTTTCAAACGTGGTTTCCCGACTCATAGACACCGGTTCAGACTCGATGACCAAAGGCCTATCGTCTATTCCATGCGATGCAGCATGTAACCAAGCGCCATACGATTTGCCGAAATGTTCAATCAACCACTGCGGTTCGCGGGCTGCAAGCTCGCCTATGGTGTGTATGCCGTGGGCTTGCAGTTTGGCATCGGCCTTAGGCCCTATGCCGTTGATTTTTCTGCAGGCCAGCGGCCATATTTTTTCTGCCAAATCTTCTGCTTGCAAAATCGAAATGCCATTGGGCTTGTTCAACTCACTCGCCATTTTCGCCAGCAGTTTGTTGGGAGCCACGCCAATCGAGCAAGTCAAGCCTGTGGCATCGGTGATGGATTTTTGTATCAATCGTGCAAGCGCTCGACCGCCTTGACGTTGACCACCGGGCACGTCGGTGAAGTCGATATAAATTTCATCCACGCCTCTGTCTTCCACCAACGGCGCAATGTCATACACCATCTCTTTGAAGCGGCGCGAATAGTGGCGGTACTGCTCGAAGTCCACCGGCAGCAATATGGCTTGCGGGCACAACTGCGCCGCTTTCATCACGCCCATGGCCGAGCCCACACCAAAGGCGCGGGCGGCATAGGTGGCTGTAGTAATGACACCGCGCCCGGTATAGCCATTGATGCGGGGAAACATATCGACCGGAATCTCGGCCAGGTGTTCGATGGTCCATTCACGGTCAGGTTGGGCGGCGCGCATGCGGGCCAGTAAATCGTCTTCACGCCTTCTGCCGCCGCCAATTACCACCGGCAAACCTTTGAGTTGCGGATAACGCAGCAACTCAACAGATGCATAAAACGCATCCATGTCTAAGTGGGCGATGCGTCTAGGTAGGTTAGGTGTTTCTGAGCTCACACCTAAAGCATAGCCGAGCACTTAGCGAGGTAAGCGGTGAAGCAGTTTTTTACAAACCGCCCTGACTTACATACAGCCGCTTTCAAAAAACCTGAAATTACCGTCCGGTTTTCCAATTGATGTCATGTGTATGCGTTTAGGCGTGGGGCATCGTATGCGGCAACAAAATGCTGGTGTCTATTTTGTTGATATCGGTGTGACCGCACAAGGCCATGCTGGTATCAAGTTCTTTGTGGATGATTTGCAAAGCTTTGGTGACACCGGCTTCGCCCATGGCGCCTAATCCATAGAGCATGGCGCGTCCGATGTAAGTGCCTTTGGCGCCCAACGCCTTGGCTTTCAAGACATCCTGGCCGCTGCGCACGCCACCGTCCATATGTACTTCAATGTCTTTACCTACCGCTTGCACAATGCCTGGCAAAGCATTGATGCTGGACTCGGCGCCGTCAAGCTGGCGCCCGCCATGGTTGGAAACGATCAGCGCATCAGCGCCGCTTTGCACTGCCAGTCGAGCGTCTTCAGGATCTTGAATACCTTTCAAAATCAATTTGCCCCCCCAGCGTTTTTTCACCCATTCCACATCGTTCCAATTGAGTGTGGGATCAAACTGGCCGTTGGTCCATTCGCCCAAAGAACTCATGTCGTCTATGCCTTTGACATGGCCAAAAATATTGCCGAATTTGCGCCGCGGTGTGCCCAACATGTTCAAGCACCAGCGAGGCTTGGTGGCCAAGTCCAGCAAGTTGATCAAGGTAGGTTTGGGTGGTGCAGACAAGCCGTTTTTCAAATCCTTGTGGCGTTGTCCCAGTAATTGCAAGTCCAGCGTCAAAACCAGCGCAGAGCATTGCGCGGCTTTGGCGCGGTCGATCAAACGCTCGATGAACGAACGGTCGCGCATGACATACAACTGAAACCAGAATCCTGGTCCGACGTGTTGAGCCACATCCTCGATGGAGCAAATACTCATGGTTGACAAAGTGAACGGAATACCGAATTTTTTGGCGGCTCGTGCTGCCAGAATTTCACCATCGGCGTGCTGCATACCGGTCATGCCAGTGGGTGCGATAGCAACTGGCATGCTGACGTTCTGACCGATCATGGTGGAGGCCGTGCTGCGCCCTTCCATATTGATAGCGACGCGCTGACGGAATTTGATTTTTTGAAAATCATCTTCGTTGGCCTGGTAAGTGCTTTGGGTATAGCTGCCTGAATCTGCATATTCAAAAAACATTTTCGGCACGCGTTTTTTGGCCAGCTGTTTCAAATCATCAATATGGGTGATCACTGTCATTTCAGTCTCCTTGTCTAACGCGGGATGTTAGCGCCTTACGCTTTGGCGTCCGAGCAAACCCGTGTTGCTGTCAGGCAAGACATGGCAGCACATCTTATGTATGGGTGAAGAAACGGTTTTAAAAGCGCTCATTCACCTGAGGCAGAAATATACACACAGGCGGTATTCAAGCCCAAATCACCCCATTGCTTTGTTTGCCGTACCAGTGTTCAACCTCGTGCTGTACGCCAAACTCGATACGGCTGCGTTTGATTTTCATGGTGGGCGTCAAATAACCGTTTTCAATGGACCATGCCTCTTTGGCAATCACCAGCATTTTGAGTTGTTCGTAGTCGGCGATTTGTTTGTTGACCTGGTCAAGCAAGCCGGTCAATTCAGCTTCCACTTCGGCGCGTACCTGGTCGGAATGCATGGACGGTCGCAAATGCTCGGCCAGCACCACCAGCGCATAGGCTTTGTCAAAACCGCTGCCTGACACCATGGACAATTCGATCATGGGGTGTGCGTTCAGTCGGTTTTCAATAGGGGCAGGCGCTACGTACTTGCCTTTGCTGGTTTTGAATTGCTCTTTCAGGCGACCGGTGATTTTCAATTGCCCGTCAGGCAGTTGCGAGCCCAGATCACCGGTTTTGAAAAACCCGTCCGGTGTAAAGCTTTGGGCGTCCAGATCAGGCCGTTTGTAATACCCAATTAATTGTCCCGGTGATTTGATCAATACTTCGCCTTCAGGGCTGATGCGCACATGCACGCCCGGATAAGGCGGGCCGACGGTCCCCGGGTCATTTTTCTCTTTGGTCTGGCAATGTGAATACGCAAAGTCTTCGGTCATGGCGTAGCCTTCGACCAGGTTCAAACCGAGACGACGGTACCAACGTATCAATTCGGGGGGCAGGGGAGCCGAGCCGCTTCCTGCCAACTCCACCTGATCCAAGCCCAGACCGGTGAGCACTTTCTTTTTGACCACGCTGCCTAGTACAGGAATACTGAGCAACACATTCAATTTGCCGGCCGGCATTTTGGCAAACACACCTTGCTGGAATTTCAGCCACAAACGCGGAACGGAAATAAAAACGGTGGGCCTGGCACGTTGTAAATCCTGTATGAATGTGTCCAGTGATTCAGCGAAAAATATGTGCAAGCGCCCATACATCAAAGATGTGCATTCGACAAAAGCGCGTTCAAACACATGGGCTAAAGGCAAATACGAAAGCATGCGATGCTTTCGCCCAGCCCCCAGATTCTCAACAAAGTTTTGCACAATGCCTTCGACCGCTGCGCTCATGCGCTCGAACGAATGCATGGCGCCTTTGGGCTGGCCGGTGGAACCCGAGGTGTAAATAATCATGGCGATATCGCTGGGCTCACGCTGTATCTCGCCTTGCAAGGGCTGGGTGCGCGCGGTGATGTCGTCCCATTTGTCATAGCTGTTGGCAGGGGCCAGCGGAAACGCAATGCGCGGCAGCGCGGCAGGTACACCCGGTTCTTGTTTATGCCACTCATCCAGTTTGCCGACAAACAGCAAACTGGCTTCGGAATGCTCGAGCACAAACTTCACTGTATCAGCTTGTTCAGTCGGAAAAATTGCTACTGTGGTGTAACCGGCCATCCAGATAGCAAGTTCTGCCATGAAGAAATGCGCGCAGTTTTTCGACAAGATAGCGATGCGTGCTGCGCGGGGCAAGCCGAGTGATTTAAGGTGAGCCGCCATGCGCCGCGACTGGTCCATGGTTTGTGCCCAGGTGTAATCCTGGGTGATGCCGCCACCCAGCGGCTGGGTCAGGAAAATCTCATCCGCGTAGGTCTGTTCGTTGGCATAAATACGATCGAGTATCAAGTCCGATGGGGTTTGAGTCATGTGGTGCCTCCTAGTCTTTCATCATCGCGGCAGTAGCCGGTATTTTTGACAAATCATACGCACATACCTTGAATTCACCTATGCAATTCAGGGTTGACTACAGTAGATTTTTAGGTATTGCAAAATAAGCTCAACTTTCAAAGAGGCGGCAAATGAAAAAAATCAACCTAGCTTTATTCTGTGGACTCTTGTGTGCAGCATTTCAATCAAGTGCATCACCTTATCCGCTTGGCAGCATGACTTGTGAGGATATAGGCACTTTTGCGTCGCAAGCCATGCAGTGGCGCGAAGACGGTATGACCATCCCGCAGGCCAAGGCCAAACTGGAAGAACTCAAACCAGAGGATTCTGTGGAAAAACAAAACATGACCAATGTCATGCGCTTGGTGTTTGGCGGCTATGGTGACAGTTGGACGGTGGAGAGCGCCGGCAACATCATGCGTACAGACTGCGAGACAGGGCGTTAAATTTTCTTCAGGAATACTTTGCTTATGTTGGCATCGTTATTAATATAAAAAGTTATTTGAATTCAGTCGTATTAAGGTAATCACTTATATAAGTTGGCTTTGAACCACCTATATTCCCGATGGCTGAGGGAATTTTTCCCGGCGACAGGTGCTTGGTTTCGTCAATACCTGCCGTCCATTTAAAACCGTCAGTTTTGAAAACAAATTAACCTTTGGGGACGAGTATGAAAAAAATGAGCAAAGCTCTGGCGCTGTCAGCAATCGCTGCAGGCGTCTTGGCAATGGGTTCGGTTTTTGCCGCCGAAGTCGACGGTAACCGCATTCAAAATGCAGACAAAGAGCCGGGTAACTGGATGACCTACCACGGGTCTTACAAGTCCTACCATTACAGCGGTCTTGACAAAATCAACACAGGTAACGTGAGCAAGATGAAAGAAGCTTGGTCACATGTGGCTTCCCGCGCTAACCGCGGTTTGCAAGGCATGCCCTTGGCCATCGACGGCATTCTGTATTACAGCAGTCCGTACAACCAGGTCTATGCCCTGGACGGCGCTACCGGCGAAATGCTCTGGACTTACAAACACAAGCTGAATGAAGACTTGGTTGCTCGTCAAACTCACTCGCCTTACAACCGCGGCCTGGCTGCCGGTTACGGCAATTTGTACATGGGTACGTTGGACGGCAAGTTGGTCGCCATCGATGCCAAAACAGGTACATTGAAATTCGAAACCAAGCTGGTGAATTCCGAAAAGCTGACAGTCGGCTTCACAGGCTCCCCTTTGCTGGTCAAAGACAAAATCATCATCGGTGCACAAGGCGGCGAATGGCCTGACCGTGGTCCTATCTTTGGTGTCAACGCCAAGACCGGTGCCAAGATTTGGGAATTCAAAACTGCCGGCGGTAACGACGGTACCGAATCCGATGCGCGCAACACTTGGGGCGGCGAGTCCTACAAAGTGGGCGGCGGCGGCGGTTGGATGGCCGGCAGCTACGACGCTGAAAGCAACACCGTATGGTGGGGCACTGCCAATCCCGCGCCTTTGTACGACTGGGCGGGCGATGAGTGGCAAACCAAAGGCCCGCGTCCCGGCACCAACTTGTACACCTCTTCCGTGTTGCAACTCGACCCGGACACTGGCAAGCTGAAAAGCTATCACCAAGTGTTGCCGCATGATGCATGGGACTTTGACCCTGCCCAAGGCGAGTTGATGATGATTGACCGCGGCGGCAAGAAATTGGTGGTTCACCCCTCCAAGTCCGGCTTCGTGTTCGTGTTTGACCGCACTACCGGCAAGCCTGTGAATGTTTACAAAGGTGTGGACGCTATCAACTTTGTGAAAGACATCAAGCCTAACGGTGAACTGGTCGATCGCTGGGATCCCAAAGGCGGCAAGCACGCCAATCTGTGCCCCGCTATTGCCGGTGGTTACAGCTGGAATGCCGGTTCATACAGCCCGAAAACAGGACTGATGTACAAAGTCGGCTTTGAATGGTGCCAGGACTTGGAAATCACCAAGACCGAACCCATCACTGAGCCGGTTGTTCAGTTGAACATCGGTGCTGACTTCACCATGCACGGTCCTGGTACCGGTGCCCGTGAAGATGCGACTGCCAAAGATACCAAGGCCTGGGGCCATATCCGCGCACGCGATCCCATCACCGGCGCTGTCAAGTATGAAATCAAGTACCCCAAAGGCGTGCCACACGGCGGCTTGTTGACGACGGCCGGTAATGTGCTCTTCGTTCCTGAAGCCGACGGCATGTTCACTGCATACGATGCAGCGAACGGCAAGAAACTCTGGTCACACAACAACGGTCAAGGCAGTGTCGGTGGAACCATCACTTACATGGCCAAAGGCAAGCAATATGTTGCTGTCATGACCGGTTGGGGTTCACTGGTGGGCGACGGTTATGGCGACCTCTGGGGTGAGCCATGGAAGAGCATGCCTAAAGACTCAGGCGTTCTCAAAGTGTTCTCGGTTGACTGACCTCACGGTTTTCAGTCGTAACATCTGAAAGGGTGGTGTCTTTGTGACACCACCCTTTTTCAATATTCAGATTTAATTGCAACAGCGAATACAGTTCCAGAGGAAAAAATGTCAGTGATTAATGATTTGCGCAAGGCTTTGTGGCCGGTGTTGGTGGTGCTGGCCTTGTTGCCCGGCGCAAGCATCACGGCTGTGGCGCAGGAAGAGCACCCTTACGCCAAGGATTTCGATGTCAAAGCCAATTTCAGAAATATTTGTGCTTTCTGCCATCAGAACTACGGTCGCCAGGAAGGCAAAGGACCGCAGTTGATGAACAGCGCCAAGACCGACGAGGAATTGTTCAACCGTATCAAAAACGGTAAGCCAGGCCGTATGGCCTCATTCGGTGTGGCATTCACTGATGACAAGATCTGGGCGATTGTCAAATTCATTCGCTCGCTCAGACCCGATGTTGAACCAGAGAATCCGTCATGATGAAAAAAATAATCGGCTGCAGCCTCGTATTTGCTGCAGCTATGAACCTGGCCCAGGCGCGGACCCTGGAAGAAGTCAAAGCCATGGGCTCGGTGCTGGTTTGTGTCAATCCTGATGCTTTGCCTTATTCGAGCAGCAAGCCCGGACCGGCAGGTTTTCAAGTGGAACTCGCGCGCGAAATTGCCAAAGGCCTGGGTGTATCGCTGAGCATGGAGTGGATATTGCCGCGCCGCCGTGCCAATGTGGTCAATTGCGATTTGCAGTTCGACGCGATCAGCGATTCCGAGAAACGCAGCAAGGGAAAAAACCGCCAATCCCAGCCTTACAACAAATCCGGCGTCATACTGGGACTGGCTGGCAACTCTGCCGTGGTCAGCAAAGAAGCAGAATTGTTCCAAGGTCAGCGTATCGGCGTGATGATCAATTCAACAGCCGCTGAATACCTGGGCAAAGCGGGCGCCAAACTGGTGCCTTATGCGTTTCAATCCGACATGATTGAAGACTTGGCCAAAGGCGAGTTATACGGCGGCGCTGTATCGACCGCATCTCTGAGTTACTTTGTGATGCAAAACCCGCAGTCCGGTATTCAGATGGTGGATGTGTTCAATGACGAAAGCGGCCTGACCTGGAACGTGGCGGTCAACATCCGCAACACCGATGCAGCAATGGTCGAAGCGGTGGACAAAGTGCTGGATCAGTTGCTGTCCAACGGTACTTTGGCTGACATTTACTCGCATTACGGCATCAAGCTGAGAAAACCCTGAGTTTCAAAGCGTTATTCATGCCTGCTTCAACTGTGGGATATTGAGGACAAGTTGCTTTCAGCACCTTGTCCTTTTTTCTGAGTGAAGGCTGTTTGTGAATCCTGAAGACCTGTCAAAGCTGATTGCCGAATTGTTCTTGACCATTAAACTGCTTTCGGGCTACCCCGTGCCCGAGGAGATCCCTCAGGTGCAATTTGTGTCCTTAAAGGAATTGCAGGAAGTAGCTTGCAAAGGGCATAGCTGCAAAGTCAAAGCGCTGTATCACCCGGTCAAAGGTGTGATGGTCAATGAAACCTTGGACGTGTTCAACGATGTGTACGCGCGCTCGGTACTGATGCATGAACTGGTTCACCATTTGCAGCAAGTGAATCACAAATTTGAGGATGAAGCCCGCGCCTGTCAGCGCTGGCAGGCCAGGGAAATCGAAGCCTACGAAGTCCAGCACAAGTATTTGAAAAGCCGCAATATGACCCAAAGTTTTATAGCGCTGGATTCACTGCCCATCACTTGCATTGAGTGAACCTGCCCGGGCTTTGTGTCGCTGTGTGGCCAAGCGAATGATGCGAGCTAAACAGTTTTTCAGCTTTCCCCGACATGTGTGACGGGTTTGTCTAAGGTACCGGCTACCACCCGCGCATTGCGGCTGAAACTCAAGTACGCCGAACCCCAGTCCATCAACACCACCAAGCGGTTGCGAAAGCCGATCAAAAAATAAATGTGCGCCAGCAGCCAGAACCACCAGGCCCAGCGGCCTGAGAAGCGCAGCGGCCCGAACGGCGTGCTCAGGTCAACGACTGCCGAGTTATGCCCGATGGTGGCCAGGTTGCCGTAGTCTGCGTAGCGGAATGCTTGCGTGGGTTCACCGGCGATGCGGTGCAAGATGTTGCGCGCCGCCCATCTGCCCATTTGCTTGGCACCGGGTGACACACCCGGCACAGGCGCGGGCGGTTTGCCGGGACGGTGGCTCATGGCGGCGGCCAAATCGCCGATGACGCTGACATGGGCATAACCGGGCAGCGTCAAATCTGCATTCACCACCACACGACCGGCGCGGTCAGTCTGGCAGCCTGTGTGTTGCGCCAAGACGCGGCCCAAGCCCGAGGCCGCCACGCCTGCCGCCCACACCACGCATTGGCTGGCGATGCGGTAATCCACCGTGCCGACCACACCCGCAGGTGCCGGGCCTCGCACTTGCAAACCGGTGGCATCGATGCCGGTGACGATGGCGTTCAATCGCACTTCCACTCCCAGCTTTTGCAATTGCTGCAAAGCTTTTTGGCTCAGCGTTTCAGGCATGGCTTGCAACACACGCGGCCCGCCTTCAATCAACAAAATGCGCGCATCATGCGGGTTGATGCGACGGAATTCGCCCACCAGGGTTTGGCGCGCAATTTCAGCAAACGCACCAGCCATTTCCACGCCAGTCGGTCCTGCGCCGATGACGCACAAGGTCAACCAGTTTTGGCGTTTTTCCGGGTCAGGTTCTTTCTCCGCCGACTCAAACGCAAACAGCACTTTGCGGCGTATTTCAAACGCGTCTTCCAATGTTTTCAAACCCGGCGCAAACGCCGACCATTCGTCATGTCCGAAGTAACTGTGGGTAGCACCGGCGGCCACGATGAGGTGGTCAAACACCAAAGCGGTGCCGTCCGACAAATGCACTTTTTTGTCTTGGGGATTGATATCAACCACTTCTGCCAGCAAGGTGGTCAGGTTGGCTTGGTGTCGAAACAAGCTGCGCGTGGGCGCGGCAATCGCGGGTGCGGCCAACCCGGCAGTCGCCACTTGGTAGAGCAAAGGTTGGAACAAATGGTGGTTGGTTTTGTCTATCAGCGTGATGTCGACCGGCGCTTTGGCCAGCGACTTGGCTGCCTCTAAGCCGCCGAAACCGCCGCCGATGATGACCACATGAGGCCTGGGTTGAGTCATGTCAGATCCAAGGAGTAGAGCTGCTACTAGGGAAAACCATTATTTATCATAAAGCAAGCGGTTCGTGAACATGCGGCTGCAGCATGCAAGCGCAGAAGTGATCAGTCGGTATGCAGTCTGCGTTGGTGTCTGGCGATTTGCGCTTTGACTTGCGCCGGTGCCGTGCCGCCTAAGGTGTTGCGTGCATTCAGCGAACCTTGCAAGCTGAGCACCTCAAACACATCTTGCTCAATGGCCGGGTGAAACGCTTGCAACTGGGCCAACGTGAGAGCCGACAAATCCACACCCAAGCCTTGCGCGGTTTTCACCGCATGCGCCACAGTTTCATGCGCGTCGCGAAACGGCAAACCTTTTTTCACCAGGTAATCAGCCAAGTCAGTCGCAGTGGCGTAGCCCTTGCTCGCCGCTTCTTGCATGCGCGACTTGTTGACGGTAAGCCCGCCTTCTTTGGCGCCGGTGGCCGGGTTGACTTGCCCGCCAATCATCTCGGCAAAGATGCGCAGCGTGTCTTTCAAGGTGTCCACCGTGTCGAATAGCGGCTCTTTGTCTTCCTGGTTGTCTTTGTTGTAGGCCAGCGGTTGCGCTTTCATCAAAGTGATCAAGCCCATCAAGTGACCAACGACACGCCCGGTTTTGCCGCGTGCGAGTTCGGGCACGTCCGGGTTTTTCTTCTGCGGCATGATGCTTGAACCGGTGGTGAAGCGGTCAGCGATTTGTATAAATCCGAAGTTTTGGCTCATCCAAATGATGAGCTCTTCGCTCAAGCGGCTGATGTGCAACATGCACAGCGTGGCGGCAGATGTGAACTCAATAGCGAAGTCGCGGTCGCTGACCGCGTCCAAACTGTTTTGACACACTTGCGCCGCACCATGCGCGTCAACCATGCCCAGCGTGCGGGCCACGCGTTCGCGGTCCAGTGCATAGGTGGTGCCGGCCAGCGCCGCTGAGCCCAGCGGCAAGCGGTTGGTGCGCGCACGCACCTCTTGTAAACGTTCTTGGTCGCGAGCAAACATTTCCACGTACGCCAACAGGTGGTGGCCAAAACTCACCGGTTGCGCGACTTGCAAATGCGTGAAGCCCGGCATGATGGTGTCGGTGTGCTGCGCGGCCACTTCCACCAGCGCGAATTGCAAGCTGCGGAGCAATTCACTGATGGCGTCAA
Source organism: Comamonadaceae bacterium (assembly GCA_947456305.1). Classification (GTDB taxonomy): domain Bacteria; phylum Pseudomonadota; class Gammaproteobacteria; order Burkholderiales; family Burkholderiaceae_C; genus Limnohabitans. The sequence goes on from CANGPN010000011.1 coordinate 31,193, forward strand.
TCTCATGGCGCAACCACAGGCGCACATCGGTGGCGACCTGGTCGTTGCGGCTGCGCCCGGTGTGCAGCCGCTTGCCAGCGTCGCCCACCAGTTGCGTCAGCCGCGCTTCAATGTTCAAGTGAACGTCTTCCAGTTCCAGCTTCCATTCGAAGCGACCGGCTTCAATGTCTTGCGTGATTTGCGCCATGCCGCGCTGAATGTCGGCCAGGTCTTGTGCGCTGATGATGGCCTGCGCCGCAAGCATGTCGGCGTGCGCCAAGCTGCCTTGTATGTCGGCCCGCCACAAACGCTGATCGAAAAACACGCTGGCGGTGTAGCGCTGTACCAATTCGCTCATGGGCTCGGAGAACAAGGCGGACCAAGCCTGGGATTTGCGGTCTAGCGAATTGGAGGAAGTCATCCGGGCATTTTAGGTGGCGGGGAGGGGGGCTGGGCTAGGTCAGGGCATGCAATATAAAGACCCCGCTGGTCAAAGGCGGGGCCTTGCTTAGTAAACCGCTAAAAACCTATTTGTTGCACCATCAACGAATGAGGCAAGTGGGCGTATCGGGAAATGTTGTGGGATAGCCGTCTTTGTCAAGGACTGATGATGATGTGTTGTTGCTAAAGCACAAGTTTTTCCCGTCGACTATGTCTATTAAAGACTTCGACTCACTACCTGTCTGAGGTACAGAACTTAAGCTAAGGCCTGTGCCACCATCCGCACTGAATTGATAACCGGTATCGGTCGCTGATATTCGCGCCACATTGCTACGACCTGCCACACTGCCTTGGCTCCATTTTAAAGTTCCTGATACAGTTTTTACGCCTGCCTTAATACTACAGGCGCTATCAGAATAATAGGTTACCTTAGTTTCATAGCTATTTGATTCAATTTTTGTGGTCGCGCTAGTGACCGCATTGTTGTAATAGTAACGTCCGCCCGCCCAAGAGTCTTTCTCTTGGGTACATGTTCCGCTTGCAACTTTCCATGTTCCGTAAAACTCGTCAAAGTTAGCTGCAGGAGTATTCCCCCCTCCTCCTCCACACGCACTCAATGCCACAGCCAGCGCTAGAGTCAAATAGTTTGCTTTTCTCATCGCCATTCCTTTTCAGTGGTTAAAAAAATTGAACATTCGTGGCTGGTACAAACCCGCCAGCACCCCGCAGAACTGATTTGCTGTCTAAATACGCGTGCTAAGTGCACCAGTTACTGTCATTAAGGTAATAATATTTTATATTAAATAGCTATATTTAATTATTTATTTAGCACTTTAATATGATTTTTCTAACGCGCAGGATTGTTTTATTTAACCGTTAAGACGCGCTGCACCGCCTGGTGCATGTCTGTCAACGAATGAAATGTGGGCAGGGCAGCGTGTCGGCCCATCAGCCACAGTGCTGTGGCATACATGCCATGCCAACCGACAGGTCGCCTTTTTCCATGCGCATGAGCGTGGGCACCGACATTGCCATGCGGCTGTCCCGGGTGCGCAGACTGTCCTTCTACTTTGGGCACGCCCGTAAGCCAAACCCTTGACCGCCAGTACCAAATTTCTCCTACACCCCGGGTTCGGGAATCAACTTTTGGAAGGCATGGGTCATGTAGAAACTGGCATTGGGATTTATGTTGTTCGCGACCTTGGTTTTGTTTGCCATTTTCAAAGCAGGTGACAACGTCGACATGGGTGGTGAAAAGCACGGCAGCGAGGTGTCACACGAGGCTGAACCGGCCAAAGCCGCGCCTGCTGCACCGGCGGCTGAAGCATCCGCAGCACCTTCGCCTGCACCCGCAGCTAAATAAACCGGTTGATCAACCAGTATTCCTCAACCCCGCCGCAATCCCGTTGATAGACAAATGTATGCCGCGTTGCGCGCGTTCATCCGTAATACCCGCGCGGTGTCTGCGAATGAGCTCCACTTGCAAATGGTGCAGCGGATCGATGTAGGGAAACCGGTGTTTGATAGACCGCGCAAGTGATGCGTTGTTTGCCAATCGTTGTTTGGCACCGGTGATGCGTTGCAGCGCATCGGTGGTCAATTGCCATTCGGTTTCAATGGCTTTGAAAATCTTTTTACGCAGCCGTACATCTTTGACCAGCTCGGCATAACGCGTGGCCAGCGCCAAATCACTTTTCGCCATCACCATGTCCATGTTCGACAGCAGCGTGCGGAAAAACGGCCAGTCTTTGTGCATGCGGCGCAGCAAGGCCAGCGCTTGTGTGGGCGACGACGTGGGGTGTTGCTCTGTGAAAGCATGCACTGCCGAACCAAAGCCCAGCCAACCGGGCAGAGTCAAGCGGCATTGGCCCCAGCTGAATCCCCAGGGAATGGCGCGCAAATCTTCAATGCGTTGCGAGGGTTTGCGCGAGGCCGGGCGCGAACCGATATTGAGTCCGGCGATTTCACGCAACGGCGTGGCTTCAAAAAAATACTCACTGAAACCGGGTGTGTCGTACACCAAGGCGCGGTAAGCCTGCATGCTGCTGTGCGACAGCAACTCGGCGGCTTCGATGAAGGTGCGCGGCGCGCCTTTGCTGGCCGGCAGCAGCGTGGCTTCGAGCGTGGCGGCCACCAATGTTTCCAAATTGCGTCTGCCCAGCATCGGGTTGGCATATTTGGAGTTGATGACTTCGCCTTGCTCGGTCAAGCGAATCTGCCCGCGCACCGTGCCCGGCGGTTGCGCCAATATGGCCTCGTAACTTGGACCCCCGCCGCGACCTACCGTGCCGCCGCGCCCGTGGAACAGACGCAGCGTGATGCCGTGCAATTCCTCTAACGTGTTGAACACATCAACCAAAGCGATTTCCGCTTGGTATAGCGACCAGTTGCTGGTGAAGATGCCGCCGTCTTTGTTGCTGTCCGAATAGCCGAGCATGATGTCTTGTTCGCCGCTGCTGCGTGCCACCAGCGCGGCAATGCCTGGCAGAGCGAAATAGTCGCGCATGATATGCGGCGCTTGGTGCAGGTCTTGAATCGTTTCAAACAACGGCACCACGATCAAATCGGCCTGTGCTTTGTCTTTTAAAACACCTTTGAGCAGCCCGGTTTCTTTTTGCAGCAACAAAACTTCCAGCAAATCGCTGACGGTTTCGGTGTGGCTGATGATGGCGTGGCGTATGGCATCAGCGCCGTGGTGTTGGCGTATGTGTTGAGCGGTTTCAAAAATCGTCAATTCAGACACGCTGTGCGCGCTGTAGCCATGCCCTGGGATACGCAGCGGTCGCGGATCGTTCAAGGCTTGTAGCAGCAAGTCCCGACGTGCTTCTTCATCGCGTTTCAAGTAATGGCTGTCAATGCCTGCCACCTTAAACAGTTCGGCCACCACCAGTTCATGCTGGTCCGAGCTTTGCCGCAAATCCACAGTTGCCAAATGGAAACCAAACACCTGCACCGCACGCATCAAGGGGCGCAGTCGTGGCAGCGCAAGTGCTTGAGCATGTTGTGCGCTCAAGGCATCGTTCAAAGTTTGCAAGTCTTTCAAAAACGCTTGTGCATCCGGGTAGGGCTGTTGCGGCGGCAAAGCATGACGCGCGGCTTCTTTGCCGGTCAATTGCAGCAGGCTGGCGGCGAGTCGGGCGTACATAAATGTCAGGCTGCGACGGTAAGGTTCATCTTGGCGGTGTGCATTCGTGTCAGGTGAAGAATCGGCCAAGGCTTGCAAAGCAGGTGGCACACCCACCAGCATGGCCGAGGTGGACAACTCGCTGCCCAGCCAATGCACTTCGGTCAGGTAGTGCCGCAACACCACTTCGCATTGGCGTTGCATGGCCAGGCTCAAGGTGTCGGCATTCACATTCGGGTTGCCGTCGCGGTCGCCGCCCATCCACTGGCCCATGCGGAAAAACGAGGCGATGGGCTGGCCGCCGAGTTCGTGTTCCAAGTCTGCATAGAGCTTGGGTATTTCAGCCAGAAACGTCGATTCGTAATAGCCCATGGCGTTTTCAATTTCATCGGCCACAGTGAGTTTGGTGAAACGCAGCAGCCGTGTTTGCCACAGTTGCAGCACGCGTGCACGCACCAGACTTTCTACTTGCGCCAGTTGTCGCGCGCTGGTGGCGTCTGTGCCGCGCGAGACGATGTCGTCCCGGCTTTGCAAACACGCGGCCACACCGCGTTCGGCATCCAAAATACTTTTGCGTTGCACCTCGGTCGGGTGCGCGGTCAACACCGGAGATATATGCGCTTGTGCCAATGCTTGGCGAATGGCTTTGGCTGTGACACCGGCGGCTTTGAGTTTGCCAAGCGATGAAGTCAAACTGCCGTTGCGCACATCGCCTGCGCGTTCGTGGGCTTGCTGGCGACGTATGTGGTGCTGGTCTTCGGCCAGATTGGCCAGGTGACTGAAATAAGTGAAGGCGCGGATCACGCTCACGGCTTGTTCGCTGCTGAGCGAGGCCAGTCTTTTTTTCAACGCCGTGCCTGCTTGCGCATCCGCGTCCCGCCTAAAAGCCACCGACAACCTGCGAATTTGCTCTATCAGCGCAAACGCCTCGTCACCTTCTTGCTCGCGAATCACATCTCCGAGGATGCGACCCAGCCAACGTATATCGTCAACCAGCGGTCTTTCATGGCTGGCTAAAGCAGCCGATTGGCGTGCCGCTGTGGGTTTGCTTTGCTTAGAAATATTCATGTATGAACTGTGTGACACAGAGGGAAAACCACGACGAAAGCCCATGCTAGCATCCACCCGCCCTATTGATTGACGGCCCTTGGTCCACTGTTTTGAGCAAACCACACCTCACCATCGCCACCCGTGAAAGCCGTCTCGCCCTCTGGCAGGCGCACCATATGCAAGCCTTGTTGCAAGAACAAGGGTGTCAGGTGGATATTCTGGGCATGACCACGCAAGGCGATCAAATCCTGGACCGTTCACTCAGCAAAGTCGGCGGCAAGGGATTGTTTGTCAAAGAACTCGAAGTCGCTCTGGAAGAGGGCAGCGCCGACTTGGCGGTGCATTCGCTCAAAGATGTGCCTATGGATATGCCGCCCGGTTTTGAACTGGCCTGTGTGATGGAGCGAGAAGATCCGCGCGATGCCTGGGTGTCCTCTCGCTACGCAAAGCTTCAAGACCTGCCGCTGGGCGCCGTGGTTGGCACTTCCAGTCTGCGTCGCACTGTGTTGTTGCGCGCTTTGCGACCTGATCTGCTGATTGAGCCTTTGCGCGGCAACCTGGACACGCGTTTGCGCAAATTGGATGAAGGTCAATACGACGGTATTGTGCTGGCCGCAGCGGGTTTGAAGCGTCTCGGACTGTCTGAGCGTATCCGCCACATTTTTGATGTCACCGAGATGTTGCCCGCCGCCGGTCAAGGTGCATTGGGAATTGAAATCCGCACCGCCCGCGACGATGTCCGTGCCATTCTTGCGCCCTTGGCTCACCACACCACCTGGTTGGCCGTGGCTGCCGAGCGCGCTGTCAGTCGCGCCATGGGTGGCAGTTGTTCCATGCCATTGGCGGCACATGCGGTGTTGCGCGGCGAGGTGCTGGATTTGCATGCCGCCTGGGGCAATCCTGATAACACCGAAGCCCCGTTGGTGAGAGCCCACAGCCAGGGTGAGGTCGCCACGCTGGAAGACGCTGAGGCGCTGGGCTTATCGGCAGCCCGTCAATTGCGGGCCCAGGGGGCGGGTTAATTGAGCAACGGACGCCGTGTCATTCTGACCCGTCCAAGCAGCGACAGCCAGACTTGGATCCAAGGCTTGCAAGCCGCTGGTCATGAAGTCATGAACTGGCCTTTGATTGACATTGCGCCCACTGCCCATCAAGCTCAAATTCAGCAAGCGCTGACCGATTGGCAGCGATACCAGGCCGTCATGTTTGTCAGCCGCAATGCGGTCATTCATACTTTCAACGCAGGTCATCCGGCTACGGGTTGGGGCAACACACGCTCATGGGCGACCGGCCCGGGCACCCGGCAAGCTTTGATACAAGCGGGCGTGCCCGCACATTTGATAGACGCGCCCCCGACAGATGCAACTCAATTCGATACCGAAGCGCTGTGGCAAGTGGTTCATACCGGAATCAAGACTGACAAGCCGGTGTTGATTTTGCGCGGCAGCGAAGCCGACCAGATGGATACCTCTGCACAAGGCGTTGGCCGCGATTGGCTGATGCAACAACTGGCGCAGGCCGGCGTGGCGGTACATACCTTGGCGGTTTATGTGCGGGCTTGTCCTGCATGGGACCAGGAACAGCTGGCGCGGGCAAGCCGGGCGGCAAGTGACGGCAGTGTCTGGGTGTTCAGCAGTTCACAGGCGGTGGACCACTTGCAAAAGCTGTTGCCCGGGCAGGATTGGTCAAGTGCTGAAGTAGTGGCTACCCATGAACGCATAGGTCGGGCAGCCAGCGCGGCGGGCGCGGGCCGCGTGAAGCTTTGCAAGCCTACAGTGGATGCTTTGCTGGGCTCATTAGAATCGCTTGCATGAGCAGTGCACCCCACAACAACCCGCCCGAAGCTACTGCCCCTGATGCACCACCTGTAAGCACCTCTTGGTGGCGTCAGAAATTGCCCTTGCTGGCACTGACGCTTAGTCTGCTGTGTGCCGCAGCCTGTGTGCAACTGTGGTTCAAGTTATCTGCCATGCAAGAGCAACTGGCCCGGCAAAGTGCCGACACTGCCCAGTTATCCGTTCAAGCCCAAAGCATGGCCAAGCACGCAGAACAACTGACGCAGGAAACCGCTGCGCGGGTAGCGCTTTTGGACGCGCGTTTGAGTGAAGTCGCTTTGCAGCGCAGCCAGTTGGAAGAATTGATGCAAAGCCTGTCACGCTCGCGAGATGACAACCTGGTGATTGACATCGAATCCGCTCTTGGTCTGGCGCAGCAACAGGCCGAGTTGACCGGCAGTGTGCAACCCATGCTGGCGGCCTTGCAAACCGCCCAGAAACGACTAGGCAAAGTGCCGCAGCCGCGTTTAGCGCCGGTGTTACGTGCTTTGCAACACGACATAGAACGGTTGCAATCGACCAGTCTGACGGATATCCCGGGTTTGTTGATTCGCTTGGATGAATTGGTGGCGTTGGTGGAGACTTTGCCCCTGCAAAACGCCGTCGGTACGCATGCCCGTTCAGCGCAAGCGCCAGATAAACCGGCGACGCATGCCTGGACCCAAATCTGGCAAGACCGCGACTGGGCTGCAGTCGGGCAGCGCATATGGGTAGAAGTCACCGGCTTGGTGCGGGTCAGTCGTATTGAGCAACCCGAAGCCGTCATGTTGTCGCCTGAGCAAAGTTTTTTTGTGCGCGAGAACATGAAGTTGCGCTTGCTGAATACGCGACTCGCCTTGTTGTCGCGCCAGATCACGACCGCGCGTAACGACTTGCAGGTGGCCGAGCGCGATATGGCGCATTTCTTTGACACTGCCTCGAAACAGGGCCGTGCCGCTGAGTCCTTGATGAAACAGGTGCAGGCGCAAATCCGGCAGACCGATATTCCGCGTCTGGACGGCTCACTCGCCGCGCTGGCCACCGCGTCGGCAGGCCGCTGATATGCGTTGGTCTTTGTGGTTATTGGCTTTATTCGGCGTGGCCGTGGCTGTCGCCTTGGGACTGAGCTTACAAGTCGGTACAGTCACGGTGTTTATTGCGCCTTACCGCCTGGATATGTCACTGAATCTGGTGATGGTTTCCTTGCTACTGGTTTTTTTGATCTTGTATGCGGTGGTTCGCGGTTTGAACAACTTGTTCGAATTGCCCGTTCAGGCCCGGCGTTGGCGCGCGCAGCAACGCGAGCGGTCGGCGCAGCAGGCTTTGTTGAACGCCATGTTGTTGTGGATGACGGGCCGGTTTTTGCGTTCGCGCAAAGCTGCTTTGCAAGGTTTGAACCAGGTCGATAGTCTGCTGTCCAGCGGCGAGTCGCCGCACCAGTTATCGCTGGCTTTGATGCGCAATCTGCTGCATTTGCTGGCCGCAGAAAATGCCCACGCTTTGCGCGACCTCAGCGCGCGCGAACAACATTTTCAGCAGGCTTTGTTGCAAGACTCCGGGCAGCGTGTCAGTCAGACACTTGAGTTGCGCGATGCTGCCTACCTCAGCGCGGCCCGATGGGCATTGCACGACCGAGACAGCCAGAATGCGCAGCAATGGTTGTCCCAATTGCCCGTCGGCACAGCGCGCCGTACCTTGGCGTTGCGTCTGCGACTCAAGGCGGATCGTTTGAGTCAACAGCATTTACCGGCCTTGGATACCGCGCGCTTACTCGCTAAGCACGGCGCTTTTTCTGCCGCCGCCGCTGCCAGTCTGGTGCGCGGTCTGGCCATTGCCAGTCTGGACGATTGCCACGACAGCGGTCAATTGCAAACCAGTTGGAAACTGTTGCAAGCCGAGGAACGCGCTATTCCTGAAGTGGCATTGCATGCGGCCCAGTGTTTATTGAAAGTACAAGGTGACCCGCAAATTGCTTTGCAATGGCTGCTGCCGGTTTGGCAGGCATTGATCAACAGCAGCGACGGCTTGCAGGTGGTTTCGCGACAACGCATGGTTCAGGTGCTGTCATCGGCTTTGCACGCGGTGGAGCCCGACAGCGAATGGCTGGCGCGCATTGAGCAGGCGCGGCTGGTCAACCCGCGCAGTCTGGAATTGCAATACCTTAGCGGCATGATTTGTTTGCGCCACGGTTTGTGGGGCAAAGCCCAGCAAATGCTGGAAATGGTCGCGCCCCGACTGCCTAACGGCGAGTTGCAGCGCCAGGCCTGGCGGGCGTTGGCTGAACTGGCTGAAAACAAAGGCGATACGGCGCAAGCATTGGCGTGCTGGAAGCTGTCAGCCAAAGTGTGAACCCACTTTGAGGCGCGCAAGTAAACAAGCGGCCCGCAGGCCGCTTGTTTACTTGCATACAGTCAGTTTCAATTGTTTTCAAACGGCATATGCAACTGTCCGAGATCGCGTTTGGTTTCCACCAATATCAACGGACCTTCGTCCAACACCACCGGCGCAGGACGCTCTCGCGGCACATGGACCGGCTTAGGTTCTGCAGCAATCGCCGCTTGAATCTGCGCCACCCGCTCCGGGTTGGAGTTCACCCATTGCAAGCCGGAGGATCGGGCCACGTCGTGCAGTTGCGCGATAGGCAAATCGTAACTGGTGACTTTGGGCATGCTGGCCACCGTCGCTGTGTTGGCAACTGCCGGTACAGGCGTGTGTGACTGCTCTGGCGCATGTGCTGTTGCTTCGGAGGATGAAGACCTGCTGCCGTATGCATCGCCTTCCTGGTGGGAACGTGCCTGACGTTCGCGACCCGGGCGTTCGCGGCCACGTCGCTCACGGCGTTCGCCTGTTTGCTCCTGAGCCGGGCTTGGGCTGTGTTCCGCAGAGGTAGGTTCCTTCGCTGGCGCGGCAGTGTGGGTGACCGCCAAGTCCGTGGTGTGCTCGTCAGAGATGGGCAGTGATTCTTGTGTGCCATTGGCCGGGCGTTCACCGCGTCGACCACGACCGCGTCTGCCATCACCGCGTTCACGCGTTTGACGTGCGGGACGCTCGGCGCCGTTGTCTGCGCTGTCGGTGGACAAATGTTGCGTGTCTGTAGCGGTTGTTTCATCCAAACGCGGCTCTTGGCGAGGTCTGTCTTGTCTGTCGCCGCGACCACCCCGACCGCTGCGGCCTTCAGGGCGTTCGCCACTGCGTGCCTCCGGCTTGTCGCCGCGTTCGGAGCGCTCTGGGCGCTCGGGGCGTTCTGTGCGTTCGCCACGGCCTTCACCGCGTCGTCCGCCGCGTCGTCCATCGGAACCACCACGACCACCGCTGCGGCCATCGCTGCGTTCGCCTGGTTTGGTGCTGCTGGCAGGTTTGTCTGTGACGGGTGTTGCCGGTGCGCTGTCGCCGCCGAACAAGCCTTTGAGCCAGCTGAAAAAGCCTTTTTCTGCGGGTGCAGCAGTTGGCGCTGGCGCTCGGGCCGTCTGGCTTGGCGGGCGCACGGGACGCGGCTCAGCCGCCGGTGCCGGCATGTCAGGCAACACGCCTTTGATGACGGGCGTTTGCTTGTTGGTCGGTTCTTGCGAACGGCGTGTGACAGCGGTCGGGTCTTCGATTTCTTCGGCCATTTTGTAGCTGGCTTGGATGCTGTCTAAACGCGGGTCATCGTGCTTGAGGCGTTCGAGTTTGTAGTTCGGTGTCTCCAAACCTTTGTTCGGAATCAGCAGCACATGGGTGCGTTGCTTTAACTCGATCTTGGCGATTTCCGGACGCTTTTCATTCAACAGGAAAGAGGCGACTTCCACCGGCACTTGCGCGTGCACGGCGGCGGTGTTTTCTTTCATCGACTCTTCTTGGATGATCCGCAAAATTTGCAGCGCCGAGCTTTCGGTGTCGCGCACATGGCCGGAGCCGCCGCAACGCGGGCAGGGAATGGATGCGCCTTCGGAGAGCGCCGGGCGCAAACGCTGGCGGCTCATTTCCATCAAACCGAATTTGCTGATGGTGCCGAACTGCACGCGTGCGCGGTCTTGGCGCAGCGCGTCGCGCAAACGGTTTTCCACTTCGCGGCGGTTTTTCGATTCGTCCATGTCGATGAAGTCGATGACGATCAAACCGCCCAAGTCGCGCAAACGCATTTGGCGGGCCACTTCGTCGGCGGCTTCCAAGTTGGTGCGGGTGGCGGTTTCTTCGATGTCGCCGCCTTTGATGGCGCGCGCCGAGTTCACGTCCACCGACACCAGCGCTTCGGTGTGGTCGATCACGATGGCACCACCCGAGGGCAAGGTCACGGTGCGTGCATACGCGGATTCGATCTGGTGTTCGATCTGGAAACGGCTAAACAGCGGCGTATCGTCGCGGTAGCGTTTCACACGCGCGGCATGCTCAGGCATGACGTGCGCCATGAACTGCTGGGCCTGGTCGTAAATGTCATCGGTGTCGATCAGAATGTCGCCGATGTCATTGTTGAAATAGTCGCGGATGGCGCGAATCACCAAGCTGGATTCCTGGTAAATCAGGAACGCGCCTTTGCCGCCTTTGGCCGCGCCGTCAATCGCGGTCCACAGTTTGAGTAGGTAGTTCAAGTCCCATTGCAACTCGGGGGCGCTGCGGCCGATACCGGCGGTGCGCGCGATGATGGACATGCCGTTGGGGTATTCCAACTGGTCCATGGCTTCTTTGAGCTCGGTCCGGTCATCGCCTTCGATGCGACGACTGACACCGCCGCCACGTGGGTTATTGGGCATCAGCACCACATAACGCCCGGCCAGTGAAATGAACGTGGTGAGCGCCGCACCTTTATTGCCGCGCTCTTCTTTTTCCACTTGGATCAACAGTTCCTGGCCTTCACGGATCACGTCTTGGATACGTGCTTGTGAAGCGGAAACGTTGTTGGAGAAATACTGTTTGGAGATTTCTTTGAAAGGCAGAAAACCGTGGCGCTCTTCGCCGTAATCAACAAAGCAGGCTTCCAGTGAGGGTTCGACGCGTGTCACCACGGCCTTGTAAATATTACCTTTGCGCTGTTCGCGCCCTTCGATTTCGATTTCGTAGTCGAGCAGTTTTTGTCCGTCGACGATGGCCAAGCGGCGCTCTTCAGCTTGCGTGGCGTTGATCAGCATCCGTTTCATGATGCATTCCTTTTCATAGCGTTACAACACAGGGCCTCGATGGCCCCAACGATGCCGTCAGCTGATGCAGGAAAAAGAAAAGGGAATACCGCGCAGTTTTGCGCCGGACACACCGCTTTAGCGGCGACGTCGGGCAGGTGGCGGGTGGATGGTGGCGAGTTGAAGGCGAACTGGCATGGCAAACATGGCCATGGGGTTCATTGAAGAACCAGGAACATAGGTACGGTAAATGCGCAGTTCTTCAACCGGCAACAGCCAGGAGAAGCACATTTTGATAAGCACCCAGATCAGGTTCATATGTATCGTCAATCTCACTTTGGTCCTTGCAGGTTCACAACAAACCTGCAATGGGGGTATTCCGTTTCAGCGATTTTCCTAGGCATAGGCTTGTGTGGACGCAGGGCAGACCGCAATGAGGCGGTAGGGCTTGCGGCGGCCACAGCGGGCATCGACCTCTCAGTGCAGGTGGGACGTGCTCTAATCTCTTATTCAAATCAAGCACTTAGAACCGGACACTGGTGAAGCACATTATAGACACACCCTACAGCCCGACGACGGCTGCGGTCAAGACCTTGCAGGTCGACGAAGAATCCGCCGGTCAACGCTTGGATAACTTTCTCATGCGCCATCTCAAAGGCGTGCCTAAAACCCATGTGTACCGCATCATCCGTACCGGTGAAGTGCGTATCAACAAGGGCCGGGTCAATGCGGACACCCGGGTGCAAACCGGTGATCTGGTGCGCTTGCCGCCAGTACGGGTCGCCACGGTCGATGTCAGTGCGCCGGTCGCGCCCGGTCGAGAATTCCCTGTATTGATGGAAGACGAGCAAATGATGGCCATCGACAAACCCGCAGGTGTGGCGGTGCATGGCGGCAGCGGCGTGAGCTTTGGCGTGATCGAACAATTGCGACAAGCCAGACCGGGCGCGCGCATGCTGGAACTGGTGCACCGGCTGGACCGTGATACCTCGGGCGTGTTGCTGGTGGCCAAAAAACGCAGCGCGCTCACGCGTTTGCAAGACCAGTTTCGTGACCGTGAAACCGGCAAAACCTACATGGCTTTGGTCAAGGGCCAATGGCCGTCAAACAAAAAAGTGATTGACCTGCCGCTGCAACGCTATTTGATTCCCAACGGCGTGGGCGAGGGCGAGCGCCGGGTGCGCATTGCCCACAAAGACGATGCGAATGCCCAGCGCGCCATCACGCTGGTGCGGGTGTCTCGTCTGGTCGGTGACTACAGCTTGCTGGAAGTCACCATCAAGACCGGTCGCACCCACCAAATACGTGTGCACCTTGCCAGCCAGGGCTACCCAATAGTCGGTGACGACAAATACGGCGACTTCGATTTGAACAAACGCTTAATGTCACAAGGCATGAAGCGCATGTTTTTACATGCGTGGCGGTTACAGTTCATTCATCCCCAGACTGGCCGCAGTGAAACTGTTGAGGCCGCTTTGCCTGAAGAATTACAAAATTTCATTGACCATGTCCAACCCCCACCGCCCACGCCGGTTTGATCTGATTGCTTTCGACTGGGACGGCACGCTGTACGACTCGACCCAAATCATTGTGCGTTGCATACAGGCGGCGGTGGTTGATGTGGGTGGACAAAAGCCCACGAATGAACAAGCGGCGTACGTGATCGGCATGGCCTTGATGCCGGCCCTAGCGCATGCCGCGCCCGATGTGCCCAAAGAGAAATACCCGATGCTGGGTGAGCGCTACCGGCACCATTACTCTGCACATCACAATGATTTGTCATTGTTCGATGGCGTTCTTCCCATGTTGCAAGCTTTGCGTGAAAAACAGCACCTATTGACGGTGGCCACCGGTAAAAGCCGCAAAGGCTTGGACGATGCCCTTCATTTAGTGGAATTGCGCGGCATGTTTGACGGCTCACGCACTGCCGATGAAACCGCCGGTAAACCCAATCCGTTGATGTTGAATGAGCTGATGGCTGAATTCGGTGTTTCCCCCGAACGCACCTTGATGATCGGAGACACCACGCACGATTTGGAAATGGCGCACAACGCCGGTTGCGCTTGTGTCGCGGTCAGCTATGGGGCCCATGGTATATCAGAATTTGGTCGCTGGAAGCCGTTGATGGTGGCGCATACCGTGACTGAATTGCACGATTGGTTGATCGGACATGGCTGACGAATTGATTCCCTTGTGCAACAGCGCCGATCTGGCGGACAGTGGTTTGGCTGTGCCATTTGATGTGATGTATGCAGGCCAGACTTGCCGTGCATTCGCCGTGCGTTTTGAGGGCCAAGTGCAAGCCTATCTGAACCGCTGCACCCATGTGGCCATGGAAATGGATTACCAGCCCGACCGTTTTTTTGACACCGAAGGCCGCTGGTTGCTGTGTGCCACTCATGGTGCGACTTATGCGCCTGATACAGGCGATTGTGTCGGTGGTCCGTGTCGGGGCGGTCTGGTGAAAATTAACCTCAGCGAAACCGGCGGCGTGGTGCACTGGCATACTGCTTACAACTTGAAGCCTTTGGAATTTTGACTATGCAAAACGACAACAACGCGCCTTCGCCGGATACGACCGGTGCGCATTCCGAACCGGTGGCATCCCCTGCCGCCCCGGCACCTGCCGCGTCAGCAACTGCTGAAAAATCTCTGGCCTGGGAGCGTGAAACCCTGGAACGCCTGGTCATGGCGCAACTGAATGAGCAGCGCGCAGCGAGGCGCTGGCGTGTCGGCTTTCGCTTGTTTTGGACCCTGCTTTTTCTGGGCGGTCTCTGGTATTCGTTTCACCACGGCAAAAACTCAGCCACATCGACCAACATAACTGCCCATACGGCGTTGGTCGAAATCAAAGGTGAAATTGATTCAGACGCCAATGCCAACGCTGAATGGATCATTGATTCCATGCGTCAGGCGTTTGAAGCTGAGGGTGCGCAAGCAGTGGTTTTGCTGATCAATTCACCCGGCGGCAGTCCGGTACAGGCCGGCATGATCAATGATGAGATCAAGCGTTTGAAAAGCCTGCACCAAAAACCGGTGTACGTGGTGGTTGAGGAAACCTGTGCTTCAGCGGCTTACTACATCGCCGCAGGCGCTGACAAAATTTTTGTGGATAAAGCCAGCATCGTCGGCAGCATAGGCGTGCTGATGGATGGCTTTGGTTTTACCGGCTTGATGGACAAAGTCGGTGTCGAGCGTCGTTTAATGACTGCCGGTGAAAACAAGGGTTTTCTGGACCCTTTCAGTACCCCGACTAAACCGCAAAAAGCCCATGCGCAGCGCTTACTCGATCAGATTCACCAGCAGTTCATTGAGGTGGTACGCGAAGGTCGCGGCGATCGTTTGGTAGAAACCCCTGAGTTGTTCAGCGGCCTGTTCTGGAGCGGTCAGCAGGCCGTCGAATTGGGTTTGGCCGATGGCTACGGCACCTTGGATAGCGTGGCGCGCGACGTGGTCAAGGCCGAGGACATTGTGGACTACACACGGCAGGACAATGTGGCCGAACGATTGGCCAAGCGTTTTGGTGCCGCCATGGGCGAGGCGATGGTGAAAGCTTCGCTTCAGCTGTTGCCGCATATTCGTTGAGGTATTGCCGGGCTCCATCGGGTGCTTGAACGCACCCGGCCTTGTCAAGGTCCGAAAGCAAACACCACAGGGCTGTGCTTGTCAGGCAAGAGCCCTTTTTTCTTCCAGTGAGATACCTTGAGGCTATGTATCTGCATGTTATCCAGACTCAGATCAGCCGCTAAGCACAAGCGGGTGTCTGCTTGCAGGCTTGTCAACAAAGCTGACAGCAAAGCCTGGTTGCGGTAAGGCGTTTCGATGAAGATTTGGGTTTCGCCGCTCTTTAAAGCCTGTTTTTCCAGCGACTGAATCTGCTGAACGCGAAGCGCGGCGTCTTGCGGCAAGTAGCCGTGAAAAGCAAATTGCTGGCCGTTCAAACCACTGGCTGCCAGTGCCAACAGCAGCGAACACGGGCCTACCAAGGGGATCACCTGAATGCCTGCATCATGCGCAGCGCGCACCAATGACGATCCGGGATCGGCCACCGCAGGCATGCCTGCTTCGCTGACCAGTCCCATGTCATGGCCTTGCAGCGCTGGCGCGAGCAAGCTGCTGGTATCCAAACCTGCCGCATGATCGCCTTTTTTATGCACAAGCCTTGGCAACTCCGCAATCTGCTGATCTTGCACTACACAAGACAAAGGGTGGACCAGTCCGATGCGTTTGAGCAGGGCGCGGGTGGATTTGGCGTTCTCGCAGACCCAATGACTCAGCCGGGCTGCAATCAGCAAGCTGCCGTCAGGCATGACTTGGTGCAAAGGCGCTTGGGTTTCGCACATGAAGTCCAAAGGCGCGGGCACAAGATACAACTTGCCTTTGGTCAAAGTTCCTGATGGCATGTCTGTCAGTCCAGCAAGGCCAGCCCTGCTGAGCGCAGCAGACGGCAGGTATGTATCAAGGGCAGACCAACCAAGGCTGTCGGGTCCTGGTTGTCTATGCTTTCAAGCAATGCAATACCCAGCCCTTCGCTTTTTGCACTACCCGCGCAGTCGTAAGGTGTTTCAGCCCGCAAATAGTTTTCTATGGCCACGTCACTGAGGTTGCGAAACTTCACCTTGACCTGTGCCAGCGCTTGGTCTGCAAAACCCGTCTCATGGCAGACCACAGCGACGGCCGTTTGAAACACCACGGTGCGCCCGCGCATTCGTTGCAACTGAAGCACGGCGTTGGCATGGTTGCCTGGCTTGCCCAGCGGTTTACCGTCCAGATCGGCCACTTGATCTGAGCCGATCACCAGAGCTTGTGGATGCTTGTCAGCCACGGCGTGTGCTTTGGCCAATGCCAGCCGCACGGCCAAGTCCTGAGGCGCTTCGCCGGGCAAAGGGGTTTCATCCACCAGGGGACTGACGACATCAAACGGCTGGCGCAGGCGTTGCAGCAATTCGCGCCGGTAGACAGAGGTGGAGCCCAGGATCAAAGGGCGAGCATTGGAAGTCTGAGACATAAATGGCATTCTCTTACACTGCCTGCTATGACAAATGAATGGAATGCCCGCTTGCTGGATACCCAGCGCTTCACCGAGTCAGCCGGACACGCCGCATTCCACACCGGCTTGCACAGCTTGGCGCGCGTGCAAGAGGTTTGCGACAACCCCGGCGTCAATGCAACGCAAACAGAATGCGAATGGTCACTCAGCGGTGAAATACGCGGATCAGGTCCACGGCGGCAAAGTTGGCTGCAATTAGAGGCCGCTGTTAGCTTGCCGCAACATTGTCAGCGCTGCCTGGAGCCCATGTCGGTAGATATCAAGGTCAACCGCTGGTTCCGTTTTGTGGACGATGAGGCCACTGCCTTGGCCGAAGACGATGACTGCGAAGAGGATTTGCTGGTGACATCCGGCGAATTCAATGCGTTTGAATTGCTGGAAGACGAACTGCTGCTGGCTTTGCCCTTGATCGTCAGCCATGCCGATTGCCAGCCTCCGGCTAGCACGGCACTTGTTGATGACTTGCCGCATCCGTTTGCTGCCTTGGCGGGTCTGAAAAAGTCCAAAACCTGATAACCCGGCTTACAGTTATAATGTTTGATTCTTTGCCTGCAGCCGCCATGCGAGCGTTCAGGCTGTCCGATTGAACCAATGATTTCAGGAGCCTGCCATGGCTGTCCAGCAAAACAAAAAATCCCCCTCTAAACGGGGCATGCACCGTTCACACAATGCTTTGAACGTGCCTGGCTTGGCTGTCGAGCCAACCACCGGCGAAGTGCATTTGCGCCACCACATCAGCCCTACCGGTTTTTACCGTGGACGCAAGGTGCTGAAAACCAAGTCTGAAGCCTGAGTTTGATCCGGCACCAAAGCCCGTCGCAGCTTGTCTCGCGCGGGCTTTTTGCTTGATGGCCAGCTGTTTGTGAACCCTTTACAAGCCCAACCGCCATGCTGACGATTGCTGTTGACTGCATGGGCGGCGACCACGGACCCGGCGTCACACTGCCCGCTTGCCGTCAGTTTCTTGACCAGCATCCGCAAGCCGTTTTGCTGCTGGTTGGTCTGCCTGAGGCGCTTTCCTCTTTCACCCATCCCCGCGCACGCATAGTTCCCGCCTCTGAAGTAGTCAGTATGGACGATGCGGTTGAAGTGGCATTACGGCGTAAAAAAGATTCATCGATGCGCGTGGCCATTGAGCAGGTGCGTGACGGTCATGCCCAAGTGGCGGTGTCCGCTGGCAACACCGGGGCTTTGATGGCGATTGCACGCTATGTGCTTAAAACCCTTGATGGCATTGACCGTCCCGCGATCGCCGGTCAAATGCCCAATATCAAAGGCGGTGGCACCACAATGTTGGATCTGGGTGCCAATGTAGATTCCTCGCCTCAGCATTTGCTGCAATTTGCCTTGATGGGGTCGGCATTGGTGTCGGTGTTGACTGGCATTGACAAACCCTCTGTCGGTTTGCTTAACATCGGCGAAGAAGCGATCAAAGGTAATGAAATCATCAAAAAAACCGGTGAATTGCTGCGATCAGCAGCTAACTCCGGTGATTTGAATTTTTTTGGCAATGTCGAAGGTAACGATATTTTCAAAGGCACCACTGATATCGTTGTATGCGACGGTTTTGTTGGTAATGTCGCTCTCAAGGCCAGTGAAGGCTTAGCCGCGATGGTCAGTCATTTTTTGAAAAAGAGTTTTTCTCTCAATATATTTACTTTAATTGCCGGTATTGTTGCCTATCCTGCCTTATCTGGCTTTAAAAAACTGGTTGATCATCGGCGGCACAACGGCGCGGCTTTGCTGGGCCTGCGTGGCTTGGTGTTCAAAAGTCACGGATCAGCCGACGAGTTGGCGTTTTTAACTGCCTTGCAGCGCGCGTATGATGCGGCAGACCATGATTTGCTGGCGCGCCTGAAGTCCCAATTGGCCCATGCCGCCCCGTTATTGACGGCGTCCGGGCAATCCGTACCCACATTATCTGAATCCGAATGAGCTTGTATTCCCGAATTGTCGGCACCGGAAGCTACCTGCCGCCACGCCGACTCAGTAATGCCGATCTGGTGGCTGAACTCGCCGCCAAAGGCGTGGAGTCATCCGATGAATGGATAGTCGAGCGCACCGGTATACGCGCCCGCCACTTTGCCGATCAGGGTGTTTTCAGCAGTGATCTGGCATTCGAGGCTTGCAAGCAGGCTTTGCATGCCGCCCGGCTGGGCCCGCAGGATATCGATCTGGTCATTGTGGCCACCTCCACCCCGGACATGGTGTTTCCTTCCACCGCCTGCATCCTGCAGCACAAACTGGCGCAAATCAGCTCCGAGGCTGCCGGTATTGCCGGGTCTGCGGCTTTTGACGTGCAAGCGGTTTGTGCCGGTTTTATTTATGCCATGAGCGTGGCCGACGCCATGATCCGGGCCGGCAATGCCAAGCGCGCCTTGGTGGTCGGCGCCGAGGTGTTTTCCCGTTTGCTCGATTTCAACGACCGCACCACCTGCGTCTTGTTCGGCGACGGCGCCGGAGCGGTGGTGCTCGAAGCCTCTGAAACACCGGGGATTTTGGCCGCCGATATTCACGCTGACGGCAAGCATGTCGGCTTGCTGTGTGTGCCGGGTCACGTGAATGGCGGTCAGATTTTGGGCGACCCTGTCTTGAAAATGGACGGTCAAGGTGTGTTCAAACTCGCGGTAGGTGTATTGGAAGACACCGCACGAACCGTGCTTGCCAAAGCAGGTTTGCAAGAATCAGATCTGGACTGGCTGGTGCCTCACCAGGCGAACATCCGCATCATCCAAAGCACCGCCAAAAAATTGAAACTCACCATGGACAAGGTTTTATTGACTGTGGCGGATCACGGTAATACCTCGGCAGCATCGATACCGCTGGCGC
The DNA here is from genome assembly GCA_947456305.1 of Comamonadaceae bacterium. Lineage (GTDB taxonomy): Bacteria > Pseudomonadota > Gammaproteobacteria > Burkholderiales > Burkholderiaceae_C > Limnohabitans. Next base: position 50,573 of record CANGPN010000011.1, read on the forward strand.
TGGACGTAGGCGTGCGTGCGGGCAAATTGCAGCCCGGACAATTGGTGATGCTCGAAGGCGTAGGCGGCGGCTTTGCCTGGGGCTCCATACTTTTCCGCTATTGATATGACGACATTTGCATTTGTATTTCCCGGTCAAGGTTCCCAATCGGTTGGCATGCTGGACGCTTGGAACGACCATCCTGTGGTCGAGGCCACTTTGGCAGAAGCCAGTGAGGCTTTGGGCCAAGACCTCGGGCAACTGATTCACCAAGGTCCGAAAGAAGATTTGGCGCTGACGACCAACACCCAACCGGTCATGCTTGTCGCAGCGATTGCCGCCTACCGTGTATGGATTGCTGAAGGGGGCGCAGCACCCGCTTATGTGGCAGGTCATTCACTCGGTGAATATTCCGCGCTGGTGGCCAGCGGCGTGCTGACTTTGGCCCAGGCCGTGCCATTGGTCAGATTGCGAGCCCAAGCCATGCAAGAAGCCGTGGCTGTTGGCGCTGGTGCCATGGCCGCTGTACTGGGCTTGGATGCTGCGAAAGTGGTGGATATTTGCGCGCAGGCGCAAGCCGGTTTCACCCCGGGCAGTGGTGAAGTGGTGCAGGCCGCCAATTTCAACGACCCCGGTCAGACGGTGATTTCCGGCAGCAAAGCCGCAGTGGACAAAGCTTGCGAATTACTCAAAGCAGCAGGCGCTAAACGCACATTGCTGTTGCCGGTGTCCGCCCCGTTTCACTGTGCACTCATGAAACCCGCGGCAGAGCGTTTACGCCAACACCTTGAAGGCATTGATTTGCAAGCCCCGCAAATCCCGGTTATCAACAACATAGACGTTGCTCTGGAAAGCGACAGCTCGCGCATCCGCGATGCGCTTTACCGCCAGGCGTTCGGGCCAGTGCGTTGGGTGGAAACCATTGCGCACATGCATCAACTCGGTGTCAGCCACGTGGTGGAATGCGGTCCAGGCAAGGTTTTGACGGGTATGGTTAAACGCATTGCACCTGAACTGCAATCCCAGGCCTTGTTCGATCCGGCTACCTTGGCTGAAACTCTGGCGTGGATAAAAGCTTGACTATGAGTAATAACGACAATTCATCACAAACAGCGCTGGTGACCGGCGCGTCGCGCGGCATAGGTGCCGCCATCGCTTTGCAATTGGCCAAACAAGGCTTTCGTGTGTATGCCAGCGCGACCACCGACGATGGCGCTGCCCGTATCAGTCAGGCATTGGCGGCCTATCCCGGTAGTCACGGCGTGGTCTTACAGGTCAATGATGCGGATCAACTGAACGCATTGGTTGACCGTGTGGTGACTGAAACCGGAGCCTTGCATGTCTTGGTCAATAATGCCGGCATCACGCGTGACACCTTGGCCATGCGGATGAAAGACAGCGACTGGGACGAAGTCACAGACACCAATTTAAAAGCGGTTTTCCGGCTCAGCCGCGCCGCCATCCGCCCTATGATGAAGCAGCGCTATGGCCGCATCATCAACATCACCAGCGTGGTGGGCGCCTCTGGCAACCCGGGTCAGGCCAATTACGCCGCCGCCAAGGCCGGCGTGGCCGGTATGACCCGCGCACTCGCCCGTGAGCTCGGCAGTCGCGGGATCACTGTTAATTGTGTGGCGCCCGGCTTTATCAATACCGACATGACTTCAGGCTTGCCCGAAGAGCAGCAAAAAGCTTTGCTGGGTCAAATCCCCTTGGGGCACCTGGGGCAGCCTGATGATGTGGCACACGCGGTGGCTTTTCTGGCCAGTGCGCAGGCTGCATACATCACCGGTCAGGAGCTGCATGTGAACGGCGGTATGTACATGGCATAAGGCCTTGGTATAAGCCAGAATCAAGCCGTATCGTCCGCGCGGCTAAAATCGCGGACTTCTAACCACAACCCTTTGAGGGAAACATGAGCGATATTGAATCACGAGTCAAAAAAATCATTGCCGAACAACTCGGCGTGGAAGAGTCCCAGGTCACATCTGAAAAAGCTTTTGTGGCTGATCTGGGTGCCGACTCGTTGGACACCGTAGAACTGGTGATGGCGCTGGAGGACGAATTCGGGATCGAAATCCCTGATGAAGACGCAGAAAAAATCACCACCGTGCAAAACGCCATTGATTACGCACTGAGCCACAAAAAGGCCTGAAACAGAGGTTTCGCATGAGTCGTCGTCGCGTTGTCGTGACCGGCTTGGGCTGTGTGTCTCCTGTGGGAAACACAGCGCAGGCTTCCTGGAAGCAAATCCTGGCAGGTCAGTCAGGCATAGATGCCATCACCCATTTTGATGCGTCTGCGTTTGCCTGTCATTTCGCGGGTGAAGTCAAAAACTTCAATCTCGACGAGTACATCTCGCCCAAGGAAGCGCGGACCATGGACCGCTTCATTCATTTGGGTGTGGCGGCCGGTTTGCAGGCGGTGGCGGATGCCGGGCTACCGACCGGTGAAGCGCTGGACGAAGAACTGTCTTACCGCATCGGGTGTTTGATCGGCTCAGGCATCGGCGGGCTGCCCCTCATCGAAAACATGCGGGATGAACTTATGGCGCGCGGCCCGCGCCGTATTTCCCCGTTTTTTGTACCGGCCAGCATCATCAACATGATTTCCGGCCATGTCTCCATGCGCTGCGGTTTCAAAGGCCCGAATCTCGCGATAGCCACGGCGTGCAGCACCGGTTTGCACAGCATAGGCGAAGCTGGGCGCATCATTGAATACGGTGATGCCGATGTCATGGTGGCGGGCGGCTCCGAGGCGACAATTTCTCCTTTGGGACTGGGCGGTTTTGCAGCCATGCGCGCTTTGTCCACCCGCAACGACGACCCGAAAACCGCTTCCCGCCCCTGGGACAAAGAGCGTGACGGCTTTGTTTTGGGCGAGGGTGCGGGCGTACTGGTGCTGGAGGAATACGAATATGCCAAGGCTCGCGGCGCGCGTATTTACGCGGAACTCGCCGGTTACGGCCGCAGCGCTGATGCCGGACACATGACCGCACCCAACATGGACGGTCCGCGCCGTTCCATGCAAGCGGCGTTGAAAAATGCCGGTATGTCCCCAGATCAAGTGCATTACCTGAATGCACATGGCACCTCAACGCCTTTGGGCGACATCAATGAAACCCATGCGATCAAAGCCGCTTTCGGGTCTCATGCGCATGACATGGTCATCAGTTCCACTAAATCCATGACCGGGCACTTGCTAGGCGGAGCCGGGGGGATTGAAAGCGTTTTCACTGTACTTGCCTTGTACGACCAGAAAGTCCCGCCCACCATCAACTTGCATCATCCCGATCCCGAATGCGATTTGGACTTTTGCCCCAACGAAGCACGGGATATGCGCATAGATGTGGCCATGAAGAACAATTTCGGCTTCGGTGGAACCAACGGTACGCTGGTATTTAAGCGCATTTGAATTCGCCCAAATCCCTTGCCTGACCAAGGAAACTGGGATTGTGTAGGCCTGCAACAGGTGATTGTCGTTACAACCGAATAAACACCTTAGGGAGATTTGAACAATGTTGATTGATTTCCATAGCCATAAACAAGTCCGCACAGTGCTGTTAGCCACTGCGCTCAGTATCACCTCCTGGCTGTTACCGGCAGTGTTCAGCGTTGCTGAGGCGCAAGCACAAACCCGGACTCTGCCCGACTTCACCGATCTGGTGGAAGAAGTCGGCCCGTCAGTGGTCAATATCAGAACCATAGACAAAGCCGCGCCGGCCTCTGCCGCGCAACCTGCAGACCCGCAAGACGAAGAGATGCAGGAATTGTTCCGGCGCTTTTTCGGTATGCCGCCCCCCGGCGCACCGCGCCAACAACGGCCCAACCGGCCGCAGCAGCAACCTGATGAACAACCGCGCGGTGTCGGCTCAGGTTTCATACTCACTGCGGACGGCTTCATCATGACGAATGCGCACGTCGTCGACGGCGCCGAGCAAGTCATCGTGACACTGACTGATAAGCGCGAATTTGTCGCCCGCATCGTCGGTGCAGACAGACGGACCGATGTGGCTGTGGTCAAAATTGAAGCCAGCGGACTGCCGCCGGTCAAGCTGGGCAACCCCAACCGGCTCAAGGTCGGTGAATGGGTCATGGCCATTGGCTCGCCCTTCGGTCTGGAAAATACGGTCACCGCTGGTATCGTCAGCGCCAAAGGGCGTGACACCGGTGACTACCTGCCGTTTATTCAAACCGATGTGGCCATCAATCCCGGCAATTCCGGCGGCCCGCTGATTAATATGCGCGGCGAAGTCGTAGGCATTAACAGCCAGATATATTCCCGCTCCGGCGGCTTTATGGGTATTTCTTTTGCGATTCCCATTGATGAAGCTGCCAATGTCAGCAACCAGTTACGTGCCAGCGGCCGGGTGCAACGCGGGCGATTGGGCGTGGGCATAGGCGAGGTCACCAAAGAAGTGGCTGAATCGCTAGGGATGGCCAAGCCCCAAGGCGCATTTGTCAGCAGCGTCGAAGCCGGTTCGCCCGCCGAGAAAGCAGGCATAGAAGCGGGCGACATCATTTTGAAATTTGACGGCAAGACGATTGAAAAGTCCTCAGATTTACCGCGTACCGTCGGCGGTACCAAACCCGGTACGCACAGCACGCTTTCCTTGTTGCGCCGGGGTGTGACCAAAGATATCGCCATCACTGTTGGCGAATTTGAAGCTGATAAACCCACAGCCAAAGCCGCTGCGACACCGGAGAAAAAACCGGAAACCAACGCTGCGGTTCAGTTGCTGGGGCTGACTGTCAGTGATTTGTCCGAGGCGCAGAAGAAAGAGTTGAAAATGCGCGGCGGCGTGCGAGTGGATGCGGTCGCTGAACCGGCCTTGCGCGCAGGTATCCGCGAAGGCGATGTCATCACTCAGATTGCCAATAACGAGGTGACTGACAGTAAAAGTTTTGCCCAAATCGTAGGCAAGCTTGAAAAATCCAAAGCCGTCAGTGTGTTGTTGCGACGCGGGGACTGGTCTCAGTACACTGTGATCCGCCCGCGTTAATACATGGCCGGGCTCCGTAATAACCCTTGATTTGCCCAAATGATGGATTCTGCCAACGCTGAGAAAAAATATTTTTGACCCCGGCAGCTGCCGGGCTTGCGGTTTGATAATTTCAATTTAATCTAAGTAAGTCTTTAAAATCAAAAAAATCGACATAAGAAAGTCAGAAACAACCATGATATGGAATGAGAGCAGGCTTGTACATAGCGATCCACAGTTCACCCACAAGTTATCCCTAATAATCTTATTTTGAAATGTGCATAATCTGTGTATAACTTAGTTGAATTGAACCAGGCATGGGGCTGTCAAAGACCTTCTGATGATGTCTTTACTGGGCTTTCTGCCTACAATGGAAGCCCAACTATCGCAGTTGCCATAGATTGTTGGTTCCGGGCGCGTCATCACCTGACGCGCCCTTTTTTATGTCTTTCTCCTCTGTAAATTCAAACACTTAAACGCTTGCATTGATGAACCACATCAGAAATTTTTCCATCATCGCGCACATAGATCACGGCAAATCCACGCTGGCCGACCGCATTATTCAGCGCTGCGGCGGCTTGAGTGACCGGGAAATGGAAGCGCAGGTTCTGGACTCTATGGATATCGAAAAAGAGCGTGGGATAACCATCAAAGCCCAGACCGCAGCACTGCGTTACAAAGCCAAAGACGGGCAGATTTACAACCTGAATTTGATTGATACACCAGGCCATGTCGATTTCTCGTACGAGGTCAGCCGTTCATTGTCAGCATGTGAAGGCGCCTTGTTGGTGGTGGATGCAAGCCAAGGCGTGGAAGCGCAGACGGTAGCCAACTGTTACACCGCGCTCGACCTCGGCGTCGAAGTCGTGCCGGTGCTCAACAAAATGGATTTGGCTTCTGCCGATCCGGACAATGCCAAAGCAGAAATAGAAGATGTCATCGGCATTGATGCCAGTGAAGCCATTCCATGTTCCGCCAAAACCGGTATGGGCGTGGAAGAGATCCTCGAAGCAGTGGTCGCCAAAATACCGGCCCCTAAAGGCAATCCTGACGCGCCCTTGCGCGCCATGATCGTCGACAGTTGGTTCGATACCTATGTCGGTGTGGTGATGCTGGTGCGCGTGGTTGACGGGCACCTCAACAAAGGTGAGCGTTTCAAAATGATGGCCACCGGGACGGTTTACAACGCAGACAACCTGGGTGTTTTCACCCCGGCCAACGAGCCACGCGATTCTTTGCAAGCCGGTGAGGTGGGTTACATCATTGCAGGCATCAAAGAATTGCAAGCCGCCAAAGTGGGCGACACCATCACGTTGGAAAAAAAGCTTCCCAACAATTTGGGACCGGCCGAACAAGCCTTGCCCGGCTTCAAGGAAATCCAGCCTCAGGTGTTCGCCGGGTTGTATCCCACCGAGGCCAATCAATACGATGCATTGCGTGATGCGCTGGAAAAACTCAAATTGAACGATTCATCCTTGCGCTATGAGCCTGAAGTCTCGCAAGCGCTGGGCTTCGGATTTCGCTGCGGTTTCCTAGGCTTGTTGCACATGGAAATCGTCCAAGAGCGTCTGGAGCGCGAGTTTGACCAGGACTTGATCACTACCGCGCCCAGCGTGGTCTACCAGGTGTTGCGCGCTGACGGTGAGTTGGCCATGGTGGAAAACCCATCCAAAATGCCCGAAGCCAGCAAGATGGAAGAAATCCGCGAGCCCATCGTGACCGTGCATTTGTACATGCCGCAAGATTACGTGGGCGCTGTGATGACACTGGCCAACCAAAAACGCGGTGTGCAATTGAACATGGCCTACCACGGTCGCCAGGTCATGCTGACTTATGAAATGCCTTTGGGCGAAATCGTGCTCGACTTCTTTGACAAGCTCAAAAGCGTCAGCCGTGGTTACGCATCCATGGACTATGAATTCAAGGAATACCGCGCCGCCGATGTGGTGAAGGTCGATATCCTGCTCAACGGTGAGCGGGTTGATGCGCTATCCATCATCGTGCACCGCAGCCAGTCGCAATACCGGGGCCGTGCGGTGGTGTCAAAAATGCGTGAAATCATCAGTCGTCAAATGTTTGATGTGGCCATTCAAGCAGCTATCGGTGCCAACATCATTGCGCGTGAATCCATCAAAGCTTTGCGTAAAAACGTGCTGGCAAAATGCTATGGCGGCGACATCAGCCGCAAGCGCAAACTCCTAGAGAAACAAAAAGCAGGTAAAAAACGCATGAAACAAATCGGATCGGTGGAAGTACCCCAGGAAGCCTTTTTGGCGATATTGCAGGTGGAAGATTGATTTCCGTCATCACCGCCATCATTCTGACCGGCTTTGTCGGTTACGCCGCCGCCTGGTACAGCGGCAATATCGAAGGCTCGTTTGCATTGTTGCTGTTTCTGGCGACAGCGGTCAGTGGTGTCTACTGGTTGGCTGAGCAATTGATTTTTCTGCCGCGCAGGCGCGCTGCCGTGTTGCATATGGACGCGCAACAAGCCAGCCGCTTGGAAGAGTTGAAGCGCCAGGGCATCACTGCCAAAGAAGACGACAGTGCATTTTTGAAAGCGCGAGAAGAACTGTACAAACAACCGTGGTGGCTGGATTGGACGGCAGGTTTGTTTCCGGTCATTGCAGCGGTGTTTGTGTTGCGCTCGTTCTTGTTCGAGCCGTTCAAAATTCCTTCAGGCTCCATGATCCCTACTTTGCATGTCGGTGATTTGATTCTGGTGAATAAATTCCATTACGGCATCCGTTTGCCTGTGATCAACTACAAACTGACCGAAGGCACAGCCGTCAATCGCGGCGATGTCATGGTGTTTCGTTACCCTCCCAAGCCTAGCCTCGATTACATCAAGCGTGTGGTCGGCGTGCCCGGCGACAAAATCGCTTACCTCAACAAAGTGTTGACCATCAACGGCCAGCCTGTCAGCAAAGTCGCTATTCCCGAATTTTTCGATGCTGACAATATGCGTTACAGCAAGCAGTTTGAAGAAGACATGCCCATCGGCAGCTCACCTGCTGAAATGAGCACGCAGCAAAAGCACCGGTTGTTGAATGACGAAAGAACACCGAATTTCGTCAGCGGCATCGATGATTTTCCTTTCAAAGAAAACTGCACTTACAGCGTGGAAGGCTTGGAATGCACCGTGCCAGCCGGCCATTACTTCATGATGGGCGACAACCGCGATAACTCACTTGACTCGCGTTACTGGGGCTTTGTACCCGACAAAAATATCGTGGGTAAAGCATTCTTTGTCTGGATGAATTTCTCCAATCCTTCGCGCATAGGCAGTTTCAACTGAGTATGAGCCAGGCGCCGGACGCGAAAAACCACGAGGCACTGCAAGCCAGGTTGCAACACCGTTTTGCAGACCCCAGTCTGTTGTCACTGGCTTTGACTCACCGCAGTTTCGGCAGTCCGCATAACGAGCGGCTCGAGTTTTTGGGCGACTCTGTCTTGAATCTGGCCGTCTCCGGCATGCTTTACCATGCTTTGCAGGACCAGCCCGAAGGTGATTTGTCTCGCGTACGAGCCAATCTGGTAAAGCAGGACACCTTGCATAAACTTTCTACGGAATTGGGTTTGGCAGGCATGGTCAGGCTTGGGGAGGGCGAGATGCGCTCCGGCGGTCAACACCGGCCTTCCATACTGGCAGATGCATTGGAAGCCGTGATTGGTGCGGTTTACCTGGACGCAGGCTATGAGGTAGCACAAGCTTTGGTGCAGCGCTTGTTTGAAAACATCGACCTCTCGCCCACCATGACGGCCGCTGCCAAAGACCCGAAAACCGAATTGCAGGAATGGCTGCAAGCAAGGCGCTGGCAACTGCCGGTTTACCGCGTGGTCGGCACCACGGGTGCTGCGCACCAGCAAACCTTTGATGTCGAATGTGAAGTGACTGAACTCAAACAGTCGCAACGCGGCATAGGCAGTTCTCGTCGCAGCGGTGAACAAGCTGCCGCACTCGCCATGCTCCAATGGCTCAAGGAGCACCCGCAATGACAGACAGCACAGAAACAATCACAGGTCCACAACGATGTGGCACCGTGGCCATCGTCGGCAAGCCCAACGTCGGCAAATCCACCTTGCTGAATGCGCTGGTCGGGCAAAAAATCAGCATCACCTCGCGCAAAGCGCAAACCACGCGCCATCGCATCACCGGCATACACAATGCCGATCACACGCAATTTATTTTTGTGGACACACCCGGTTTTCAAACTGCGCACGGCAATGCCTTGAACCGGTCGCTGAACAAAACCGTGCTCGGCGCGGTCGGTGATGTGGACCTTGTTTTGTTCGTTGTGAACGCTGGCAGTTTTGCCGAGGCAGATGCCAAAGTGCTGGCGCTATTGAGTAAAAACATTCCTTGCATATTGGTGGCCAACAAACTGGACAAAGTGAATCAACGGCATGAAATCGCGCAGTGGTTGCAGGAGATGCAAGAGAAACACGCGTTTGCCGAGTTGATGCCCATGTCGGCCAAAAACACCAAAGACATACAACGCCTGCTAGTTCAATGTGAAAAATACCTGCCCGAGCAAGCCTGGTGGTACACCGCCGACGAATTGACCGACCGCAGTGAAAAATTTCTGGTCAGCGAAATGATCCGCGAAAAATTGTTTCGTTTGACCGGTGATGAATTGCCCTACACCTCAACCGTGGTGATTGACAAGTTCACCGAAGAGCCCGGCAAAACGGTGTCGCGCATGGTGCGCGTGGCGGCCACCATCATTGTTGAGCGCGACGGCCACAAAGCCATGGTCATCGGCGAAGGTGGTGAACGTTTGAAACAAATCGGCACGCTGGCGCGTCAGGAGTTGGAAAAACTGATGGATGCCAAAGTGTTTTTAGAACTGTGGGTGAAGGTGCGCTCCGGCTGGGCGGATGACGAAGCGCGGGTGCGCAGCTTTGGCTACGAGTAGAAGCACCGCGCAGCGCGTGCTGGACGAACCTGCGTTCGTGCTTCACCACTACGACTGGAGCGAATCCAGTTTGATATTGGAAGTTTTTACCCGCCATTTAGGGCGGGTTGCCTTGGTGGCCAAAGGGGCCAAACGGCCTACGTCTCAACTGCGTGCCGTGTTGTTGCCGCTGCAACCTTTATTGTTGAATTTTGGCGGTGAAGGAGAAATACGCACCTTGAAAAGCGCGGAATGGGCGGGCGGTCATGTCATGCCCACGGGCGACGCATTGTTGTCCGGCTATTACCTGAACGAACTGCTTATGCGTTTGCTGGCGCGAGATGATCCGCATGCGGGTTTGTTCGATTTGTACCGTCAGACCGTCAGGATTCTGTCCAGCGGTTTGGACAACACCACCGCGCCTTTGTTGCGGGCCTTTGAATTGCTGCTGCTGCAAGACATCGGTTTTTTACCGGACTTGTCCGTTCAAACCTTGACTTTGCAGCCCTTGCTGGCTGACAAACCCTATGCTTTGCTGGCCGAGGCCGGTTTGCGCAGCAGTTCACAAGCGCCATTGTTGAACGGTACTCATTGGTTGCAATTGCACCAGGCCTTAGACAATAGTGACCCGTTGACCGCATTGTTGCGGGTGTGCGCCGAATGGCCTGCCGAAGACCGCACTGCATTGCAAACCCAGTTGCGCAATCTGTTGCACTACCATTGCGGTGTCAACAGCTTGCGCACCCGCCAAGTCATGATGGAATTGCAAGCCTTATGAGTACACATCTCTCAGTCAATCTGAACAAAGTCGCGCTGCTGCGCAACACACGCTTGCTGGGTATTCCCAGCGTCACCCGTGCGGCCACGCTGTGTTTGCAAGCCGGTGCACATGGCATCACCGTGCACCCCCGACCTGATCAGCGGCACATACGTCCCGGCGATGTGCACGACTTGGCCGCATTGCTCAAAGACTGGCCGGACCGCGAATACAACATCGAAGGCAACCCGTTTCACAATTTGATGGACTTGGTGCGTCAGGTCCGTCCGCAACAAGTCACGTTCGTGCCCGATGGAGAAAACCAATTCACCTCAGACCACGGCTGGCGCTTTCCCGAAGATGCGGCTAAGTTGAAAGACGTGATCGCCGAAGCCAAAGACCTAGGCGCACGCGTCAGCCTGTTCATGGATGCTGACCCCCGCGCCATGGGTGCAGCCAGCGAAGTTGGTGCAGACCGGGTGGAGTTGTACACCGAGCCTTATGCCCAAGCGCACGGCTCGCCCATGCACGCCAGTGTGTTGGACATGTTTCATGCCGCCGCTGTGGCCGCGCAACACGTTGGCTTGGATGTGAATGCAGGCCACGATTTGAATTTGCTCAACCTGCGCGATTTTGTACAAGGCGTGCCTGACGTGAAAGAAGTGTCTATCGGCCACGCACTCATGGGTGACGCTTTAGAAATGGGTTACAGCGCTACGGTGCAAGCGTATTTGGATTGCTTGAAACCATGAGCCGTATCTACGGTATCGGCACCGATATTTGCGACATACGCCGCATACGCGCGGCATGGGAAAAGCATGGCGAACGCTTTGCCATGAAGATATTGAGCGAAGCGGAAATGCAAACTTTTCGCGCCCGCAGCGCCCGTTGGCCGGACCGTGGCGTGCGCTATTTGGCCACGCGTTTTTCGGTGAAAGAAGCTTTCAGCAAAGCCATCGGTTTGGGCATGCGCATGCCCATGACCTGGCGGCATTGTGAAGTCGGGCGCAAACCCGGCGGCCAGCCGACCATCGTGTTGCACGGCGCATTGAAAACATGGTGCGACAGCAAACAGTTGAACGCCCACGTGTCGCTCAGCGATGAAAGCGATTACGCCACCAGTTATGTCATTGTTGAACAAGCAGAACCATGAGTACCCAAACACACGCTCCTTTGATATTGGATATTGCGGGCACCGCATTGACCGACACCGACCGTCGCCGACTGGCGCACCCGCTGACCGGCGGCATGATTTTGTTTGGCCGCAACTGGGTGGATCGCGCGCAATTGAGTGCGCTGTGTGCAGACATCAAATCGGTGCGTCAGGACCTGTTGATATTGGTCGACCATGAAGGCGGTCGGGTGCAGCGGTTTCGCACCGATGGTTTCACCCACTTGCCACCCATGCGCGCATTCGGTGAACTTTGGATGCAAGACGACAAAGGATTGCCGGGCAGCGGTGCCATGCACGCGACCAATGCCGCCACCGCCTGCGGTTATGTGCTGGCTGCCGAGTTGCGCGCCTGCGGCGTGGACATGAGTTTCACGCCGGTGCTGGACTTGGACTTCGGCAGCAGCGGCGTGATCGGCGACCGTGCATTTGCTCGTGATCCACGCATGGTCAGTTTGTTGGCCAAAAGTCTGATGCATGGTTTGATGCAAGCCGGTATGGCCAATTGCGGCAAGCATTTTCCCGGGCACGGTTTTGTCAAAGCCGATTCGCACACAGAAATTCCGGTGGACAAACGCAGTTTGAAGCAAATACTGAATGACGATGCCTTGCCTTATGGTTGGCTCAACAGCAGTTTGAACAGCGTCATGCCTGCGCATGTCATTTACCCGAAAGTGGACAGTCGCCCGGCCGGATTTTCCAAGCGCTGGCTGCAAGACATCTTGCGCCAACAACTCGGTTTTCAGGGCGCGGTGTTCAGCGACGATTTGTCCATGGCAGGCGCACGTTTGATTGATGGCGAACAGGTCAGTTACACCCAAGCCGCAGTGACTGCGCTGAACGCCGGTTGTGATTTGGTGCTGTTGTGCAACCAAAGCACAGCTGACAGCGAGGGAGGTGGTCAAGCGGTAGACCAGTTGTTACAAGGTTTGTCGCAAGCTGAAAAAGCGGGGGAATGGCAGTTGTCTGCGGCGAGTGAAGCCCGGCGTCGCGCCTTATTACCTGTCGCACCAGCACCAGATTGGGGCGATTTGATGCGTCAGACCCCGTATTTACAGGCTTTGGCTTTGTTACCTTGAGTTTGGGGCTGAACAAGCGCGGTCCGCCAACCATAAGCGGTTAAAATAGTCGACTTGCCCTGTTCACCGGGGCCGTCGACTAGCATAAGGAATCCCATGGCAACCAAATCTGGCAAAACCTCTGTTGACGAGAGTGGTCTTCGTTTTACCAGTCGTGAAAATGGCTCACCATTCGCAGGAATGGGCAAAATGGGCGAAACCATGTCTTGTATCAAGTGCGGCATGCACAAACCCCGTCGCCAAGGCAGTCAACAACGTTTCGCAGGCAGTCTGGCATTTTTCTGCCACGATTGCAAACCACCGAAACCTGCTGCACCTGCCGCACCGGCTGCTGAAACCAAAGCCGCTTAAATCACTTTCAGCTTCCACCCACAGCACCTGCTGCACCGCTTTCGCGGTCGGCAGGTGTTTGTGTTTGGGGCGCTTGCTTTGGCTGTCAAGCGTGTGAAGATTCGCGGCGCAACGCCGGGAACAAAATCACATCGCGGATACTGGGGCTGTCGGTCAGCAGCATCATTAAACGGTCTATACCAATGCCACAGCCGCCTGCGGGCGGCATGCCGTATTCCAGCGCGCGCACAAAGTCGTGGTCGAAGTACATGGCTTCCACGTCGCCGCCTTCTTTGGCATCGACTTGTGACTGAAAACGCGCCGCCTGGTCTTCGGCATCATTCAACTCTGAAAACCCATTGCCGAACTCGCGTCCGGTGATGTAGAGCTCAAACCGCTCGGTCACGTCGGGACGCGCATCGTTGGCGCGGGCCAGCGGGGAAATCTCCACGGGGTGCTCGCAAATGAAAGTGGGTTGCCAGAGTTTGTCTTCGACGGTTTCTTCGAAGAACATGACTTGCAAACCGGCCAGACTGCGCTTACTGAGCTGGTGCTTGTCTTCCGATAAGCCTGTTTTTTTCAAGGCATTCAAAAGCCAAGTGCTGTTGTCCACGTTGTCACCCGCATCGGTGTATTTCAAAATGGCTTCGCGAATCGTCAAACGCGCAAACGGTTGCGACAAATCCACCGGTTTGCCGTCATAGGTCAGCAACTGGCTGCCCACCGCTTTTTGCGCCGCATCGCGTATCAGTGATTCGGTGAACCCCATCAAGTCCTGGTAATTCCAATACGCGGCGTAAAACTCCATCATCGTGAATTCGGGGTTGTGTCGCACCGAAATGCCTTCGTTGCGGAAATTGCGGTTGATCTCGAACACCCGCTCAAAACCGCCGACCAGCAAGCGCTTCAAATACAACTCAGGCGCGATGCGCAAAAACATTTGCTGATCCAAGGCGTTGTGGTGCGTCTCGAAGGGACGCGCGTTCGCGCCGCCGGGAATCGGGTGCAGCATGGGCGTTTCGACTTCAAGGAAATCGTGTTGCACCATGAACTCGCGAATACTGCTAATGGCTTTGCTGCGCGCCTTGAAACGTTCGCGTGCAGTTTCATCGGTGATCAGGTCGATATAGCGCTGGCGGTATTTGATTTCCTGGTCGTGCACACCGTGGAATTTGTCCGGCAAGGGACGCAGGCTTTTGGTCAGTAAGCGCAGTTCAGTGACATGCACCGAGAGCTCGCCGGTTTTGGTTTTGAACACATGGCCGACCGCGCCGACGAAATCGCCCAAGTCCCAGTGTTTGAATTCTTCGTAATGCGCCAGACCAATTTCTTCGCCTTTGACATACACCTGCATGCGGCCTGTGCCGTCTTGCAAAGTGGCGAAACTGGCTTTGCCCATGACCCGCTTTAACACCATGCGCCCGGCAATGCGCACCAGCTGTTTTTCTTCTGCCAACGCCTCTGCGGTTTTCGCGCCATGTGCGGTGTGCAAGGCATCTGCATGATGGGCCGGTTTGAAATCGTTGGGGAATGCGACTGCGCCGCCTTCGGCCTGACGCTGTCGCAGGGCTTGCAATTTAGAGCGGCGTTCGGCGATCAGCTGGTTTTCATCTACAGGTACGGGGGAAGCGGTGGTATCGGTCATGGAGGGCGGATGACAGCAAAGCTGGCGGTTAGACTGGAAAAAGACGTGCGCTATATATGCGCTGCAACGTCTGACAATCATTCATTCTAAGAGTTCGCAGACAATGGCTTTTTAAATAATTCCATTGAGTCAAATATGAGCGAAACGCCAGCCCGCCCCGAACTCCCCGACCATTTGTCCATCGATGCCGCCAGCCCGCACTACCACGCAGAGCTGTTTCAATACGACATCGGCATACGCTTTAACGACAAAGAGCGTCACGATGTGGAGGAATACTGCATCAGCGAAGGCTGGATCAAAGTGCCTGCCGGTAAAACGCTGGACCGCAAAGGCAAGCCCTTGTTGTTAAAACTCAAAGGGCGGGTTGAGGTGTTTTACCGGTGATGAAATTTTCTGCAAATTGAAGAAATTTTCTTGCATTTGCAGAAAAACCAGCCACTCAAGAAGGCCGCATCACAGCAGTTCAGCTGACGGAATCCGCCGACTGGCGGGTCAGCATGGCCAATGTATTGGCAATGGTTTTGCGCAAATCACGGCGATCGCAAATCATGTCCAGCGATCCTTTTTCCATCAAAAATTCGGCGCGTTGGAATCCTTCCGGCAGGGTCACACGCACTGTGCTTTCAATCACACGCGGACCGGCAAAGCCGATCAAGGCTTTGGGCTCGGCGATGACCACGTCACCCATGAAGGCAAAACCGGCTGACACGCCGCCCATGGTCGGGTCGGTCAATACGCTGATGTAAGGCAAACCTTTTTGCGCCAGTCGCGTGAGAGATGCATTGGTTTTTGCCATTTGCATCAGCGACAACAAACCTTCTTGCATGCGCGCACCGCCGGTGGATGTAAAGCAAACAAACGGCACTTTTTGTTCAATGGCGGTGTGCACGCCGCGCACAAAACGCTCGCCTACCACCGAGCCCATAGAGCCGCCCATGAAGTCGAATTCGAAACACGCGGCCACCAAATTGATGCTGTGCACTGAACCGCCCATGACCACCAAGGCATCGGTTTCGCCGGTGTTTTCTAAGGCCTCTTTCAAACGCTCCGGGTATTTGCGGCTGTCCTTGAACTTAAGAGGATCCATGGGTAACACTTCCTGGCCGATTTCATAGCGGCCTTCAGCGTCCAGAAAAGCGTTGAGTCGTGCGCGTGCGCCAATGCGATGGTGGTGGCTGCATTTAGGGCATACATTTTGGTTTTCCTGCAAATCGTTTTTGTACAAAACGGTTTCGCAACTCGGGCATTTCACCCACAAGCCTTCAGGCACGCTGCGCCGGTCTGCCGGGTCGGTGTGTTGAATTTTCGAAGGAAGCAGTTTTTCAAGCCAACTCATGGTGCGTCTCCAGAAAAAGTGATTATGCGTCCAGCGCCTGGCGTATACCGTGCATGAACAAACGTGCTTCTTCAGCGGCTTTGCCTGCGGGCGCAGCTTCAATCAGTTGCAGCAATTTGCTGCCTATCACCACCGCATCAGCCACTTTGCCAATGGTTTGCGCGGTGGCAGCATCACGAATGCCGAAGCCCACGCCAACCGGAATATGCACGTGTTTGCGAATGCGCGGCAACATGGCTTGGACTTCATCGGTATCCAATGCGCCTGAACCGGTCACGCCTTTGAGCGACACGTAATACACGTAACCGCTGGCGACTTCGGCCACTTGCTGCATGCGTTTGTCGGTGCTGGTCGGGGCCAGCAAAAAAATCAAATCCATGTGGTGCGCGCGCAAGGCAGCCGCGAAGTCCACGCATTCTTCCGGCGGATAGTCGACCACCAATACACCGTCTACACCCGCAGCAGCAGCGTCTTTGACAAAGCTGTCGGGACCGTGAATGTGGTTGTAGTTTTCCACCGGGTTGGCGTAGCCCATCAACACAATCGGTGTGGCTGTGTCGGTCGCGCGAAACTCACGCACCATGGTCAGCACTTCGCCCATGCCCACACCGTGGCGCAGCGCGGCTTCACCGGCTTTTTGGATCACCGGGCCGTCGGCCATCGGGTCGCTGAACGGCACGCCCAGTTCGATGATGTCCGCGCCGCCTTGCACCAGTGCATGCATCAATGACAAAGTGTGTGACGGCTCAGGAAAGCCGGCCATCAAATACGGAATCAGTGCTTTGCGGCCCTGGCTTTTCAAAGCGGCCATGGTGCTGTCTATGCGGCTCATTGCTTGGCTCCGTTCAATGCAGCCAACGAAATGGCTTGTTCGCCTTTGACCGATTGGCCTTGGCAACTCGGGCGACAGAAGAAATCGGCGTTGGACAAATCGGCGACGGTGCCAATGTCTTTGTCGCCGCGTCCGGACAGGTTCACCAAAATCGATTGTTGCGGTGTCATGGTCTTGGCAAGTTTCATGGCATGGGCCACTGCGTGGCTGGATTCGAGCGCCGGAATAATACCTTCGGTACGACACAAATAATGGAATGCGGAGAGCGCTTCCTGGTCGGTGATGCCGACATACTCGGCGCGGCCTATGTCTTTCAAAAACGCGTGCTCAGGGCCGACACCGGGGTAGTCCAGACCGGCGCTGACGCTGTGGGTTTCGGTGATCTGGCCATTTGCGTCTTGCAACACATACGTGCGGTTGCCGTGCAACACGCCAGGTACACCGCGTTGCAGCGAGGCCGAATGCTTGCCGCTTTCCATGCCTTCACCGGCAGCTTCAATGCCGATGAGCCGGGTTTTTTCAAACGGGATGTAGGGGTAGAAAATGCCCATGGCGTTGGAGCCGCCGCCCACGCAGGCCAGCACTGCGTCGGGTTGGTTGCCGATGTGCATCCCGGGCATTTGTTGGATACATTCTTCTCCGATCACGCTTTGGAAATCGCGCACCATCATCGGATAAGGATGAGGACCTGCCACTGTGCCGATGATGTAGAAGGTGTCTTCCACATTGGTCACCCAGTCGCGCAGTGCTTCGTTCAATGCGTCTTTCAACGTGCGGCTGCCGGATTCGACCGGCACAACAGTTGCGCCCAGCAATTTCATACGGTAGACATTCGGGCTTTGGCGTTTCACGTCTTCGCTGCCCATGTACACCACGCATTCCAAGCCATAACGTGCGCAAATGGTGGCGGTGGCCACGCCGTGTTGACCCGCGCCGGTTTCGGCGATCACACGCGGCTTGCCCATGCGCTTGGCCAGCATGGCCTGGCCGATGGTGTTGTTGATCTTGTGCGCGCCGGTGTGGTTCAGGTCTTCGCGCTTCAAGTAAATTTGTGCGCCGCCCATTTCGCGGCTCATGCGGGCCGCATGGTAGATGGGTGAAGGGCGGCCGACGAAATGCGCCAATTCAGATTTGAACTCGGCCACGAATGCCGGGTCGTGCTGGTATTTGGCGTAAGCCTCTTTCAATTCTTCAATCGCGTGGGTCAAGGTTTCGCTGACGAAACTGCCACCAAATTGGCCAAAGTGACCGTTGGCATCGGGTTGCTGGTAGGTAGACATGGTGTATCTCTGAAAAGTTGCAGCCTGTGAGGCTGCTTTAAACATCAATCGGCAAGCGATGTGCTGCGCACTGCTGCCACGAAGGCCCGGATTTTGTCGGCATCTTTGATGCCCTTGGCGCTTTCTACGCCCGAGCTGACATCAACCGCCAACGACAAACCGCACCGAGACACGGCGCGAATGCCGTCGGCCACGTTTGCAGGTGTGAGTCCACCAGACAAAACGAGGTGAGCATTGACGTTTGTTGGAAGCTGTGACCAATTGAAGCGGTGTCCGCTGCCGCCGTATGCATCGACATAAGTGTCTAGCAACAGCGCATCGGCGTGTGAGTAAAGAGAGGCGTAGTTTACGAGGTCAAACGGGGTGCCGCCTTCAGGGGTTTCCTGCGGGATGCGGGCCACGCGCAGCCAGCGTCTGCCGAGTTGTTTGGCGGTGTTTTCGCAAAAATCCGGGGTTTCATCGCCATGGAATTGCAGCCAGGCACCCGGCACCAGTGCAGCAGCATGAGCGATGTCATCAAAGTTGGCATTCACAAACAACAGCACCGGCGAGACAAAGGCGGGCAACAAGGCCGCCAACTGCGCCGCGCGCTCAGGCGAAACATGGCGAGGCGACGGCGGGTACAGCACAAAGCCGATGGCAGTGGCGCCTGCATTGAAAGCAGCGACTACGTCCTGTTCGCGGGTGAGTCCGCAAATTTTGATGGGTATCTGGTTCATGAGGTATGGCCTGGTAGCCAATCATATGACGGCGGTGCGGCGGGCAAGCCCCATTTCGGGTCGTACACCGGTCCGGCAAAGTACAAGCCATCGGGTGCGAACGTGGGTGCGGCGGCTTTGCGGTCGCGTGCGGCCAGCACTTGCGCCATCCAATCCGGCGGTTTTGCGCCTTGACCGATGGCCACAAAGCAGCCCATCAGGTTGCGGATCATGTGGTGCAAAAACGCATTGCCCGCAAAATCGAAACGCCAATAAGCGCTGTGACTGCTTTTGCCTATGCGTTGAATTTGAATGCTGTGCAAGGTTTTCACCGGGCTCAACGCCTGGCAACTGGAAGCGCGAAATGATGTGAAATCGTGTTCGCCCAACAGGTATTGCGCGGCTTCTTGCATGGGCTGCAATTGCATGGGTCTGAACACCCAACCAACGCGCCCGGACTCCAAGCTGGGGCGCACCGGGGATTCCAAACATAGGTAGGTATAGCGGCGGGCAATAGCGCTGGCGCGGCAATGGAAATCGGGCGGCACCTCCATGGCCCATTGCACCGCAATGTCTGATGGCAAATAAGTGTTGGTGCCACGCACCCAAGAAGATAAATCGCGCGCCAGTGGTGTGTCGAAATGCACCACTTGTTGCAGACCGTGAACGCCGCTGTCAGTGCGCCCCGCACACAAAGTACTTACCGGGTGACCGGTGAATGTGGCTAAGGCTTTTTCCAGATGGTCTTGTACTGTTTTACCCGAGGCTTGGCTTTGCCATCCCTCGTAAGCCTGGCCTGAATAACTCAAGCCCAGCGCCACACGCATGGCGTTCAAGAGCGGTCTTTGAGCCAGCGCTGCGCCATGTCGCGGGTTTCGCCATGAGTCTGGTCAGCCACTTCCTGAGCCAGTGCCAATGCGGTTTGTTTTTGACCGAGTTTCCACAATTCGTCGGCCAACTCCAGGCGCATCAGAAACGGGTCTTCGCCCGGATCTATGACACTTTGGCGGACTGGTGGCGCATCCGTTTTAATGGCCTGAGGAGGTAGGGGTGTTGGGGACGTTTCGGTCGCAGTATCCAAATCCAAATTGAGATTCAACTCAGGCGGCAAAGACATTTCATGTGCATAGGCTTGGCCTGGGGATTCATGTTGATCGTCATCGGTTGAAAGATGAGGATCATTTTCGCGGCGGCGTTCCCGCAGTACTGAATAGCTGACTAGCAGCGCCACCAGCAAGGCAAAACCGCCGATTAACTCAAATACATGGCGTTTGATCCAGACCATGGATTGCTCATAAGAGGCGCTCAACATAGGAAATTTGGCGGCCAGGCCTTCCTTGAAGCGAGACATTGCCTGCGATATTTGGCCCAATTGACTCAGATTGGATTGCACTTCTTTGACCTGCTTGGCAGCATCTTCTTCCTGAAGCTGTTTGCTTAACTTATCAGCTTCGGTGTCACCGGGTTTACTCAAGCTCAATTGGTCATCGGGTGTTTTGGCCGCAGCTGTGACATCCGCTTTCAGATTGCCGCTGCTTTCTCGTTTGCTGACATTGGTTTTTTTAGCATCGGGTACTTTGGCTGCCAGAGACGCGCGGTACGCTTTGAAATCGGTTGCTTGCAGGCGAATACTTTCGCGCGCGTGTCTGGCATCGTAAGTCCCGGCCTCGTCGGCATTGGGCAAAGTGACCAGCGCACCGGCGGCTAGCCGGTTGACATTGTCATTGACGAAGGCATGCGGGTTCATATGCAGCATGGCCAGCAGCAGTTGGTCAAGCGACACGCCTTCTAC
Organism: Comamonadaceae bacterium; assembly: GCA_947456305.1. Taxonomy (GTDB): domain Bacteria; phylum Pseudomonadota; class Gammaproteobacteria; order Burkholderiales; family Burkholderiaceae_C; genus Limnohabitans. The sequence continues at coordinate 71,351 of CANGPN010000011.1, forward strand.
GGGATGAGACAACAGCAATTTGCTGGCGGTGTCGCCTGGTTTCACTTCCAGTGAATGATTGGAAGGCTCGGGGCTTGACGGGCTGGCCGTTTGCGGCGATGTAGCAGCAGCGGGTGCGGGTTTTTCAACAGCTGCAGGTTCCGTAACAACTTCGGGCGAGGCGCCCCCTTTTTCAGTGACAGGCGCAGTAGGGGCAGCTTGCGGCGTCACAGGCTCAGCGCTTGGTTTTTCGGCCACAGGCACAGACGGTTTGTCTTTGTTAGCCTCGCTCGTAGGCGGCGCTGATTCTTCAAAATCCACACCGAGATTGATATATCTGCGTCCGGAAGCCCACTCTAATTCAATGATCAGGTCGGCATGGCGATGCGGTATGGCTTGTTTGCCAGTCAGCAAAACTTTGTAATTACCGTCTGCTTGTTTGCTTACTTCAAATTGGATGTCATCAAGTCCGCCAACTTTGGTGATTTGGGTGCTTTGATACACCTTGTCTGCCGCCAATGCTACTTTCAAACCTTGTTCTTCTGCTGCACTCAGGTCTGTGATCAAAAAGCTCAGTTTCAGAGCTTCATCGGTTCGCGAATACAAAACCGGTGAGCTGATTTGAATGGCAAACACCTGGCTGGTCAGAGACCAAGCCATTAAGATGTAGGAAAGTTTGAAAAAATGTTTAGGCGACAGAGACATAGAAGTAGATTCTCGTGCTTCTTATGAAGTCCTGATCATAAACGAATCGCCTTTATCACCTGTGAATCGACTCATTCGCGCAACAAAATGCGCAACATACGGCGAAGCGGCTCAGCTGCGCCCCACAAAAGTTGGTCTCCGATAGTGAAAGCGCCTACGTATTCCGGCCCGAAAGCCATTTTGCGTATACGTCCCACCGGAATGGTCATGGTACCGGTCACGGCCACAGGGGTCAGATGTTGCAGCGTGGCCTCTCTGCTGTTAGTAACCACTTGCACCCATTCATTGTCAGCAGCAATCATGGCTTCGATGTCGGCCAGCGGGACGTTCTTTTTCAGCTTGAACGTTAGCGCCTGGCTGTGGCAGCGCATGGCGCCGACGCGCACGCAAAAACCGTCCACCGGCACGGCAGGGGCTGAAAATCCAACGCCTTGTCCCAGAATTTTGTTGGTCTCTGCCATGCCTTTCCATTCTTCCCGGCTGGTGCCCCAACCGTCGTCGCCCTGGTGTTTGCCTAAGCCTAAGTCTTTATCGATCCAAGGAATGAGCGAGCCGCCCAGAGGCACACCAAAATTTTCTGTCTCTGCGGCGCTGAGCGCACGTTGCTTGGCGATGACTTTGCGGTCGATTTCCAAAATGGCGGATTTAGGGTCATCCAGCATCGTTTTAACTTCGGCATTCAGCGTGCCGTATTGCGTCAGTAATTCACGCATGTGGGCGGCACCGCCGCCGGAAGCAGCCTGGTAAGTTTGGGTGCTCATCCATTCGACCAACCCGGCTTTGTAAAGCGCACCCACGCCCATCAACATGCAACTGACGGTGCAATTGCCGCCTATCCAGTTGTTGCCGCCTTTGCTCAACGCGTTTTCAATCACGGGCAAGTTCACCGGATCCAGAATGATGACCGCATCGTCTTTCATGCGCAGGGTGGATGCAGCGTCTATCCAATGGCCTGTCCAGCCTGCTGCGCGTAATTTGGGGAATACCTCTGAGGTGTAATCACCGCCTTGGCAAGTGATGATGATGTCGCAGGCTTTGAGTGCATTGACATCGTGCGCGTCGAGTAACTTGGTTTCGTTTTTCGCCATGGCGGGCGCGGCACCTCCGGCATTGGAGGTTGAAAAAAACACGGGCTCAATCAGGTCAAAGTCTTTTTCAGCCAGCATGCGGTCCATCAGCACCGAGCCGACCATGCCTCGCCAGCCGACCAGTCCTACGCGATTTCCGATTTTTTTCATGATGTTGCCCTTTCAGTCAGTTTTGACCCCGGCTCGTCTGGCCGGGAAGGGCAGGACGAACCGCAGCTGTTCAGCCGGTGGTCTTAGTTTTGGTGGTAATGACACGCTGCTGCCCTGCTGGTTGAGGCACCCAGAGGATATCGGTAGCAGAGATCGTGTCGTTCATGCCTTTTATTCTAGCGGCTGTGAACTGAGTGTTTGCTGACTGTTCAATACGCTTTTGTTTGGATGACGCCAAACAAGGGTACCTAGAATGTCTTGAAACATATATATCGGGGGCAGGTATGGCAAAGGGTTATTGGATAGGCAGGGTGGAAGTTTCCGATTTGGAGCAATACAAGTTGTATGTAGCTGCAAATGCGCTGCCGTTCAAAATGTATGGAGCCCGTTTCCTGGTGCGCGGCGGGGCATTTGAAAATCCTGAAGGCGAAAGCCGCTCACGCAATGTGGTGTTGGAGTTTCCTTCCTACCAGGCGGCATTGGATTGCTGGCATTCGCCCGAGTATCAGTCCGCTATCAAGTTACGAGAGTCGGTATCTGTTGTTGATTTGGTCATTATTGAAGGCTATGACGGCCATCAACCCTGAAAGTACACATGATTCAATTTGAAGAACGCAACGCGGTGCAATCATCTCGCGGCATGGTCACTTCACCGCATCATCTCGCCTCTGAAGCGGGTGCGGACGTTTTGCGTACCGGCGGTTCGGCGGTGGATGCGGCCATTGCCACAGCAGCAGTCTTAGGCGTGATTTACCCGCACATGACCGGCATGGGAGGCGACGCGTTTTGGTTAATACATGACCCGCTCACAGCCAAGGTGCGTTACCTGAACGGCGGTGGCCGCGCAGTTGCTGCAGCTGATATCGGATATTTCACTTCGCGGGGGATGAGCGAGGTTCCTTTTCGCGGTATCTTGCCCGCCACATTGACCACACCCGGCGCGGTCTCAAGCTGGTTTGCCGCCCATGATGCCTATGGAAAATTGCCAATTCAAAAGTGCGTAGATCCTGCTATTTCGTATGCCCAAAATGGGTACCCTGTCAGTGCAAGGTTGGCTGCTTGGTTGAAATTTGTCCAGAATGATTTACAAGCCTTGCCCGGCTGGCGCAGTCTCTTTATGGCAGGGGGTGAATTGCCAACCACTGGCAGCAGCTTGTACAACCCGACGCTTGCGCGTACTTTACAGGCCGTTGCTGATGGCGGCGCTCAGGCTTTTTACGGCGGTGAAGTGGGGCAATCGTTGGTGAAGTTTGCAAAGGATAACGGTGGGTTTTTTACGTTAGAAGATTTGGCTGCTCAGCAAGCCCAATGGGGCGAGCCTATCTCGGGCACTTACCGAGACTTGACGCTTTTTGAAACACCTGCTCCTACGCAAGGATTTACGGTGTTGCAAATGCTCAAACTCGTTGAACCGTTTGAATTGCATAAAAAAGACTTCCTAGACCCTCAGCGGATTCACCTGATGGTGCAGGCCAAGCAAATCAGTTACCACGACAGAGATCGATGGCTAGGAGACCCGGCGTTTGCAGACGTGCCCATGGGATTGCTGTTGAGCGACGCCTATTTAGATAAGAGACGTGAACTCATAGATCCGCTGCACGCTTTGCCTTGGGACAAGGTGCCTTCCTACGGCAGTTTGACCGGTGATACCGTTTACATAGCCGTGGTGGATGAGAGCGGGCAGGCGGTTTCGCTGATCCACAGTTTGTACGGCGCATTTGGGTCTGGCATGGTCGACACCCGCACCGGTGTTTTGCTGCAAAACCGCAGTGCCTATTTCTCTTTAAGCCCGGATCATCCGAACTCGCTAGCGCCAGGAAAAGTGCCTATGCACACGTTGATTGCCTCTATGGGATTCAGAAACCAGCGTTTGTGGAGTGTTATGGGGTGTATGGGTGCAGACGGGCAACCGCAAATCCAGTTTCAAACTTACAGTGCCATGCTTGACCATGGATTGGATATACAACAGGCTGTGCAGGCGCCTCGTTGGTTGTCAGGCAGGTTTGCACTGGGAGAAGCGCGGGATACCTTACATGTGGAGAGTCGCCTTGGGGAAGTCGCTTTGGCTGATTTGGCAGCAAGAGGCCATGTGCTGAACCGTTGGGGCCCATGGAATGAGTTAGCAGGTCATGCGCATGGCATCACTATTGACACGGTTGATGGCCGATATTCCGGTGGCGCTGATCCGCGAAGTGATGGGCGTTCAATCGCAGTTTAAATCGCTAAATCCAAACTAGTTTCCGCTGAATTACGAAATGCCAGTGACTAGCACTTGGCTGATTAAATTCATCAATTAATCAATTTATCAATATAAATTTAAGTCGCACTGAAAAACAACACTAATGTGCTGAAAAATTAATTTACATAAGACAGAATGTATTGACCTGTCCTCCCTCAAGCGTCGCGGATTAAGCTTGAGATTTCAACCACAGGCTCAGAGCCGATATTGAGGAGACAGGTCATGGAGAAGTTTAGCAAGTACGTGGGACTAGACGTCCACAAAGACACTATTG
>CANGPN010000012.1 GCA_947456305.1 Comamonadaceae bacterium
CATGTGCTTTGTCCAGCGCTTCGTAATAGGCCAAACGTTTTTCCACCGGCAGCACGATGGCCGGAAAACCTGCCTTCAGCAATTCGAGGTTGAGCAAAAGGCGGGCGGTCCGGCCATTTCCATCGACGAACGGGTGAATCTTCACAAAGTCCATATGCAGGCGTGCCGCCCGCTCCACCGGGTGCATTTGCCCTGCCTGGGTGTCGTACCAGTTCAGCAAAGCCAGCATTTGTTCGGGCACAACCAGCATGTCCGGCGGGACATGGCGGGCACCCGCAATCGTCACGTTCAGCTGACGGTATCGGCCCGCATTGTCGTCATCGATCTGCTTCAAGACCAAGCGATGAAGATTGCGAATTTGCCATTCGGTCAAAGGCTCGGCCCGGCGCACCACGTCTTCCACATACAAAATCGCATCGCGGTGGTTGATGGCTTCAAAGTGCTCATGCAGCAACTTGCCACCCACCGTGATGCCTTCGAGCACCACCTTTGTTTCCATCAAAGTGAGCGTATTGCCCTCAATGGCGTTGGAGTGGTAAGTCCAGCGCAGCACCAACTCCTCGTGCAAATTGCGCAGCGCCGCAGGCGGCAAGGGGCGCAATCCATCCAGCCGGTTTTTCAGCGCGTCCAGTTCGGCAAAGTCTCTCAGGGTCATGCGAAATCCGTAGGCGTGGGCTGGTTCAAAAGCAGGGCATTGGCAATCCAATGAGCAAGCGCCAATTATGGATGCACCGGTTGCTTTAGGTGATACCCCGCTGACCGATGCTGGTGTAAAAAACCCCCTTCTTCTGAAGCGCCCCATGACCCCACACCCCGCTTTGCCCCAAGCCCGCCCTGCTGACGTGGGCGAATGTGTTCATTGGCGGTGCAATTTGTCAAAGCAAATTCCAAGGCAGTGCCAACACATCCTCGCTGATCCAGCGGGGCTGTTCAACGGCACACAGCATCAGCCCATGGCCGATGCGTTGGTCGGGGTGTGCTTTGCGAAAGCCTTGCAAACCCAGCGTTTGTTTGCGCGTGGGTTGGGCGGTGAGTTTGATTTCTATGGGGTGCAGCCAGCCATCGCGCTCGATGATGCAATCCACCTCAGCCCCCGTGCTGGCGCGCCAGTGGTAGAGGTTGGCGCTGCCGCCCATCAAGGCCAAGGTCTTGCGGATTTCGCACACCATGGCGGTCTCGAACAGGGCACCAAACAAGGGGTGGCTGCCCAGCGCCTGCGGGCTGCTCATGGCGGCGTGGTGGCAGGCCATGCCGGTGTCCACCAGATAACCCTTGGGGCTTTTGCTCACACGTTTGATGCGGTTGGCAAAAAACGGCGGCAGCTCGAACCACTGGAACGTGGCCTGCATCATGCGCAGCCAGCGTTGGGCGGTTTTGGGGGTGATGCCGATTTCGCGGCCCAATTGGCTGTGATTGATCTCTTGCGCTGTGAGCGCACTCATCAGGCGCACAAAGCGACCAAAGTCGTGCCAGTCGCCCACATCCCCTGCCAAGCGGGCATCGCGCTCGACATAGGTGCGGTGGTAACCCTGCCAAAAGTCGGGCACCAGCCCTAAGTCCAAGGTTTGCGCCTTGGGCATGAAGCCGCGCCACATCCACTCTTGCAAGTTACCTGCATAAAAGCTGTGTGCATCAAGGCCGTCTGTATGACGCGGCGCGGTGCGGGCGTGGTCGGCAAACGCTTGTTGCGTTCCCTGCTCTTGCGCTTGCATCCAGCGGTGCAGCCACAAACTGTTGGCGGTTTGTGGCTGGGTGTGTGTCAACTCGCTCAGCGACAAGCCAGACAACTCCACAAACGCCACCCGCCCTGCCAAGCTTTCGGCCAGTGCTTGCATCACCTGCCATTGTTGCGATCCCGTCAGCAAAAATTGCCCCGGCGTGGCTTGCCGGGCATCGACAGCCCGCTTGATGCTGGCCACCAACTCAGGGGCGTACTGAATTTCATCCAATATGACGGGCGCTGGGTGGTTGCGCAAAAACAAGTCTGGCTCGCTGCGGGCTTGCTCTAAGTCCAGACTGGCATCAAAAACCACATAGTCCAAATTGGGGAACACCTGCCGCAGCAAGGTGGTTTTGCCCACCTGCCGCGCCCCAGTGACCACCACGACCGGAAAGGCGGCAAACAAGCTTTGTAGATGCTGCGTGGCGTTGCGGGGAAAATTAACCATGAATTTTAGGTTCGACAGTACTAAAAATCACGATTATAAATTTTCTTTTCCAGTGCACAGCATTTTTTATCCCACTCTGCATTGGGCGTAGCCCCCAAGTCCGCCCACACCCCTCGTCCATTGCATGGTCAGGACTGGGTGGCACCGACTACCAAGATGGACGAGAGCGAACTCATCAAAGAAGGCCACAACGCCGCGTTTGGCACAGCAGGTGCGCGCACCGAAATGCCCGGTTGCTCTTGAATGCTCACCGTCTTATGCACCTGAGCCTGTTGATTAACCACGGCCACAGCCTGTTGATGCACTTCCATATGTTTGGCGTGCTCTGCCAGATTTAGTAGTTCTAAAAAACTCTATCGAATGAAAAATAGAATTCAATAGAAGTAATATTTTTCGGTTTTGAAGCTATAGTGCGGGCACCGAACTCGCTCGCAGATCTGAAGAAACAAGCGGGTGGATGGCAAGAAAGGGGCCCGGGTTTCATGAGAAATTTAATTCTGCATACAAAAAAAGCCTGTGGCCGGACAAGCGATGCTGCAAGAGGTTTGCTGTCGTTTCATTCAAAAGATGTATCGACTCGGAGCGGATGTATCCATCGGGGTTTGCGGGAAAAATTTCGTTAGACCACTATTACTATGACTACTGAACGCGAACTGCTAACCCGACATCTCCGCGAGCTACTTGAAGTTGTCGAGAACCCTGAGTCGGACATTTCTCAACTCAGACCATGGCTCAGATATTGGTTGTTTGGCCCCCCCACAGACGAAGAGATATCTTCTCGCCTGAGTCGCATTGAACAACGATTATCGACACTTCAGCCGCAACGCTGCACCCTCGCAGAGGGAGAGTCCGCCGACCGGCTTGCGTACCTCATTACCGGACTGGATGAGCGGCGTAGCGAAGAACGAAGACACATTACCTCTTGGCTAGCTGGGACCAACAATCTAACTATCTCTGATCCTTATTTTTTCTCGTTTAGTGGCCCAAATAAGGTATTCCGCACCCAAGCAGAATATGTCGAATGGCTCATTGACTTTATTCCAAAGAGGATCAAGAAGCTTGAGGTATTTCACCTCCCAGGCCCAAACCGGCGCATCTATTCATCAATTGCAAAGTATTGCTGCAAGAAAGGAATCTCACTCAAGAACCACGAGACAAACGAAATCCACGACCGCGTTTTGATCAAGGATGACCAAGACGCTAAAGCTATAGGCACATCGTTTGGAGGCCTTGGAAATAAGATCGCGTTTGTGCTTGATCTTCCAGAAGAAGACCTAGAGGGATTTCGCCGTGAACTGCACCGAATCAGAACCGCGGTCTAACCCGCCGCTCAACGCCAGTGATTTCAAACGTTTTGTTTGTGGAAAGAACACATGACTGATCACTTAACATCACTCGGCCTTAGCGCTGTAGCAGCCTATCTTGGGAAAGATGGTTTGCAGAAGTTGCTTGGCCCTACAGCTGACTATCTTGGTACCGGATTGAAGGACTTCACCCAAAAGCGCGCCGAGGCTGTGGGAAAGATATTCTCGTCGGCGCAGCAGAAGCTTGGTGAAAAGGTGAACCAAGCAGGCGAAGTCCCACCGAAGGTGCTAAAGACCGTCCTTAATGAAGGCTCTTACTCGACAGATCAATTGACCGTCCTTAATGAAGGCTCTTACTCGACAGATCAATTAACTACGCATCACTATGCAACCCAGGTCTTTCAAGAAAAAATGACTGCACTCCTTGCAGAGGCCAAAGAAATAGATAAAGAATCTGTTATGCCGGACAAATATATGCTGATAGTTACAGAAGAAATTGGACAAGATAAACGCAATGACATTTCGCATGCAGCCATCATCACCTTGCAAGCAGATGGAACCCAAGACGTTGACAAAATTTTTCACAACCAAAGAATCTTCTATGAATACGCTATGACCTTGGGCTGCGCACATGCAGTCGCATTAGGTGTAAAGGCGGTTAGATGGCGAAAAGACTACACATACACATGGCGCTAAAAAGTGTCCCAAAAGGCATATCGAACATCAATTCCACCTTGAATCAAGTATGCTTTGAGGGTGCTAAATGTGGCAATGACTCCCTTTAGCAATTAACTCTATCGCTAGAGATTCTCACTAACTTTTCCAACGTAAATTTTTGCTTTTTGTATGTTTGGCTTTAATTTAGTAGCTTCACCTGGGTGAAACCGTCCAAGTAATCCAACCATTTGGGCGGCTTTGTTGAGGGCTGGAATTGATTCAGATTGAGTCGTTGCTCGGTGGACTTGTGCCCGTATGTTTGCCCTTTTTTGCCGTGTCAATGAGGGCTTGCGGTTCACAATAAGTTTTGTGACCATCATCACGCCAGAGTCAGAAAAAACTTCATGTTTTTTCCTTGACGGAGAAAATCCATGTTTTATTAGCATTCCGTAAACTTGGCCAATGACTCTTTTCTGAAAAGGTTTCGAGATAAATGATTTTGCAGACATGGCAATATCGTCAACATATCTTGAATAAGTAATGCCGTCTTGCGCTAGCCTTGCTTGCAAGTATGGTTCAACTCTCCAAAAAACTAAATTAGCAAGATAGGAACTGGTTTTTGCCCCTTGTGGAATGGCACTGTCTTTCGTCGTGATCGCTGTAAGCACCCTCGCAACGTCTTCCGAAAATAAGAAAAAATTTTGCCAAATATCCATTACAAGCTCAGATCGAATGGAGGGAAAAAAATTTTTTACATCTTCACAAATAATGATTTTTTTATTTGTATGTAAAGTGGCATTGGTTACATAATCACACCCTTTTAAGCTGCCGTGCAAGTAGGGCGGGAAATCAACACGAGAAAGTATGCGAGTTTTAATGCGCTCGTGTACGACTTTCAAGAGTCCCTTGGCATCAAAAGTAAGCCTTGTCTTTCCCGCCTTTGTTATGTGATTTTCCCTATACATTGTGTTCGCACGAAGTGACAACTGCTCCAGTGCTGCTTCTTCAATGCCAAGCGCCGCAGCAAGTTTAGCTACCGTTCTAATGGGTTCACATGGGTAATGTGGTCTGATGAGGTGCAGGCTCATTCATAAGCTCCAGCGCAGTAAAAGCAAGTTGTCCAGCAAGCTCTTTATTCATATTTCCAAGTTCACTACCTTCTGCGCCAAGGAAAAACAATAACTCAATAGGCATTCCAAGCGCTGTGGCAATTTTTTCAACTACTGACAGGGCAGGGTCGCGTTTTGATCGCTCAAGTAGCGAAAGGTACGAAACAGAGATACCCGCACGATTCGCCAACTCCGATTGTGAGAGTTTTCGTTTAGTTCGTACAAGTTGAATTGCGTTACCGATATTCATAATTTCAAAACAAAGAATGGGCTTGGGGGCTCAACCTGCTCATTTCATGTAATCGCGAATATTGGTCAATAAACTGACCACTAACGCAATCACTTGTAATGCACGCCTAGCAAGTCTTGCGACTTCCTCTGCGCTGTAACGACCTTCAATCTGCCTTTCTAGGGCTTCAATCGTTTCGTCCAATTCAGTCAACGCTCCAATGTCGAGTTGGCTTCCGCAAGCATCACGAATTTTTTTCAAAACTGTGATGTGATTTTTCAAAGTGTGTTTGTCCATAAGGACCTCCTATATCAGAGCACCATGCCCTGCTTCCCCATTCAAGGCAGCGCCGTATAGGAGCCAACCCGACACCAAGCCCATCACAGTTGCCGCTTAGCTAGCTGGAACTTCCCCTTGTTGCGCTTTGCTTTATGCACTGAGCAACTCGGTTCTTCGATCCTGTCAGCTAGACCGCGCTTAGAGACCAAGCACTGTCCGCGTTACAAGCCACGCCACCGTGACGGCGTTGGCAACTTCACTAATGTGAAGCCCGATCACTGGCTCTTCACCTCTTTGGGTAAGGAACTACAAACATCTGAAAAATCGCGTCAGCGCGAAACGCGCTGCCGTGAAATGAATTCTATCATAAAAAATGTATTATTTGACTGGCAGTCAATTTTTTTACGATGAATTGTAGTTTTTGTGCACATAACCAAACAAAACGGATGGCTACAAAGCGTGAAAGAATCACCCACCAGTAACAGCTTTGCACCATGCACTGATCACGCCCAAGATCACACGGCGAATATTCATCGCCAATTACTTGTGAAGCGGTGTTGCCCCATCAACCAGCCAAGTACAGCGCTACCCTATCGGAAGTCCATGTCGCAACACCAGCACCAAAGAAGTCCGCGTCCTCAGTCCATACAGGGCAACCTATGGCCATGGCGCAAGCCAAAACAGGCCAATCATCAGCATCGCGCAACGCAATTCTTTCTAAGGCCTGCGTTTTGAAGCCCAAATAAACGCCAAGCTCCAGAGGCAAAACGATGGATTCCAGCGCATCCAAAACTTTCATCGCTGACGCACTGTTAACGCCTCTTTTTTCTAACAGTGCGGGGAGATACTTTCGAGCGTCAGCGTAGGCGACATCGGGCGAAAAGAACTGCACCCTTTCTGTGTTGTCAACAATCAGTTCTCGCACACGCTTGCCTAGCACCGCGCGAATCAGGATGTTGGCATCCAGAACAATCGCTCTGTCGCTCATTTTTTATTTAGATATGCTTTTCTTGGGTGCCTTTGCACCTTTACGCGCCGATTTGAAATCTGCAACTACGGCTTCAACATCAACGCGCTTAGCCGCAAGCAGGCTATCCAAGGTTGTGCTGGCTTTTTGCAGCGAGGCAACATCCGCATCGGCTTGGCCGTGGGTCGGGATGAAGTAGCCAATGGTTTGACCATGCCGTGTCACAGCCACTGGCGTACTGGATGCAATGAATTCAGCCATGCCAGCGCGAAATTCCCGAATACCTACTTTGGTAGCTTCCATCTTTTTTCCTTTACAGCCCAAGCGATTTTGTGAATCTCAGTGTACACAATATTGGGATTTCTGCATGTGACGTGCAAACACGCCAATGGTCAAAGGGGTGTGTTGGCGCTGTCCGTGATGAGCACTTGCGCAGAGATACCCAAGCCTTTGTTTAAATTCCGAATCATGCGCAGCGTCAGGGGCCGTTTGTAGTTGAGCACTTCATAGACACGGTTGGCCTGCCCGATCATCGGCTCCAAGTCTTTGATCGACAGCCCTGCTTGTTCCATGCGGAACTTGATGGCTTCTACCGGGTCAGGCAAGTCAATCGGATAGTGCTTGCGTTCATAGGCCTCAATCAAGGTAGAGAGCACATCAAGGTGTTCGCCTGCTGGTGTGTCAGGCGAGGGGTCTTGATCGACCAGCTTTGACACGACGCGCAGTGCTGCGCGGTAATCTTTCTTTGTACGGATGGGGGTGATTTCCATGGTTCTCTCCTTGACGCTCATGACTGATCCACTGAGGCCGCATCGACCTTGTCGTATTCGGCGTGCGTGCCTACAAACTTGACGTAGGCAATTTGCATCCGATAGGCAAAGGCGACGATGAGCCGGTATTTGTTCCCTGCGATGTTGAAAACGATCCGGTTGTTTCCAACAATGCTGGCATTTCCATATTGCGCTTTGACTTCAGCGGGAGATTTCCATTCGGCGCGACAGGCCTCGCCGTACCAGGTTTTCAAAGGCTCTTGCGCGTCCCCACGTCCGGGCTTTTCCCAGAATGTTTTGAGGGTTGATACGGCAATGACTCGCATGGCAGGATTTTAGTCCCAAATTGGGATCAATGACTTGGCATCATTCTATTTTTGAGTGGCCGTCAAGGGCTCCATACGCACCACGGCACGCGCTCCCACCGCACTGGCAAAACGTTGCACAGTTCGCATAGATGGCGTGCCTCTGCCACTTTCTATGCGTGCCACCACGCTTTGGGTCGTGCCCATGCGCGCGGCCACTTCGCCTTGCGTCAGGCCTGCTTGTGTGCGTGCGGCAATCAGTTCACGGGCCAGCTCAAACTCGGGCGCTTGTGCGTCATAGGCTTGGCGAACGGCGGGCTTGGCCAGCAGTTTTGTTTTCACATCTTTCAAGCTTTTCACGTCGATTCCTCCAAGCGTTTCAATGCGGTTTCAATCGCGCTTCGTGGTGTGGTCTGCGTCTTTTTTACAAACACATGCAACACCAGCAAAGTGCGCCCCTGCACGGCAGCGTAAACAGCACGGGCAATACCATCGCGGCCCGTCATGCGCATTTCCCACAGCTTGCTTTCCAGTGGCCGTATGTGCGGCATGCCCACACGCTGCGGCCCTAGCTCTTCCAGCATTTCACCGATGTGCAAAAACCGGGCTTGCATATCTGCGGGGATGTTCTGTCATTCATGTTCCGCCAGTGGATGCAGGGTCACAGTCCACTGGGTTACGAGTATAGCTTTTTTGCTATCTTTTCGGTTTCTCATGTATCTCCCCTAGCTCGCGCTTAATCCATGCTTTATCCGTATGTGGGCAATTTCCCTCCAGTAGCTTAGTGAGCCCACTCCGCCGTGAGGGCTATCAAAACTCAGGTTTTTTTTGACTATCTGCTGCGCTCTACAGCCCACAGCTATTCGCTGCACATAATTGCTCCCATATGAAAGCCGAATACGAACTATCCAAGCTCAAAAAGCCTGTGACGATTCGTCTGTCGACAAAGGAGTCCAAAAATGGCAAGAAAACTCGATGACGTGATGGCAACGCTGCCCAAAGACCGGAAAAAACGGGTGGAAGATCGGGCCATGGAGTTGGCGACGCTCAAAGACCTTCGCCTTGCAGTTCAGCAAACCCAAGAGCAAATGGCCGCTGCCTTAGGGGTGCGCCAGGACACTATTTCTCGTCTGGAAAAACGCAGTGACATGCTGCTTTCAACGATGCGCCACTACGTAGAAAGCATGGGCGGAAGGCTGGAATTGGTGGCCAAGTTTCCTGATCGTCCTTCGGTGGTGATCGACCACTTAGGGGGAGACGTCACCCTCAACAAACGCGTAAGTGCTGCTCGTCGATCACGGGCAGCTGTCTGATGCCAAGACACCGATTGAGGGTGGCTAAGTTAGGGCGACGTTTTGATTGTTTCATTCAAGGAGCTATGACCATGAAATGCCCAAGCTGTGGAGCGGCAGAACTGATCCACGATACCCGCGACATACCCTATGTCTACAAGGGCGAAAGCACCGCCATTCCCGACGTGACGGGTGATTTCTGTCCTGCCTGCGGCGAAGTCGTCTTGAACCGCGAACACGGTGACCGATACAGCGAGTTGCTTGGGGTGCATCAAAGGCAAGCCTTGCTCAAGGTACTGGATCGCCACCCCGATTTGCTGAGCGAGGTCAAAGCGTCTTAGCACCCCCCATTTAGCTGGCAGTGAATTTGCGTATGAAAAAGAAGATCGTTTACTCGGATGAGCCCATGGGCGAGGTTGAGGTGGTGGCAGATTTTCTGCCGTCACCTGCCGAGTTGGCGTTCAAGGAAGATGGCGTGAAAGTCACGCTGACCCTGAGACAAATCGACAGCAAGTGTGAAACGTCTCGCTTGACAACTGACATCTCTTACCTACAAAGTACAGATGATCAAGTTTGAATGGCACACAAGCAAGGCAACCAAGCGTGAAAGCGCGTTTTATCAAGGCATCTGACATGAAAGCCGAATACGACCTCTCCAAACTCAAGGCCCGCAAAAATCCCTATGCATCCAAGCTCAAAAAGCCTGTGACCATGCGTCTGTCAGAGGACGTTGTCATCTATTTCAAAAGCATGGCAGAGGATGCAGGGGTTCCCTACCAAAGCCTGATTAACTTGTATTTACGCGACTGCTTGGCCAACAACCGCAAAGTTCAAATCAACTGGCCAAAGCTGGGTTGAACGGCGCATACCTTGCGTTCATGCGGGCGCCAAAGGCTCCATACGCACCACGGCACGCGCTCCCACCGCACTCGCAAAACGTTGCACTGTCCGCATGGATGGCGTGCCTCTGCCACTTTCTATGCGTGCCACCACGCTTTGGGTCGTGCCCATGCGTGCGGCCACTTCGCCTTGCGTCAGGCCCGCATAAACACCGCGTTCTAAAGACCAGAAGGTGGATTGCAGCGCGTCCCAAACTGCTATCGGCCAGGCAAAAAATAGCGATGGATCTAACGGCAAACCACTGTATAAAATAACAGTTTTATTGGGCGCAATATGAAAAAAATCACCCCCAACGATCCCGCGCACCACATCGCGGTATTCCAAGAAACCACCATTCGCCGTGTCTGGCACAACGAGGAATGGTGGTTTGCCCTGAGCGATGTCATCGTGGTGTTAACCGATTCGGCAGATCCACGTCAATACATCAAGAAGATGCGTAGCCGTGACCCTGCTCTGGACACCAACTGGGGTACAACTTGTACCCCCCTTGCGCTTCGGGCCTCAGACGGAAAGATGCGAGAGACCAATTGCGCCAACACAGAAGGCCTGTTCCGCATCATCCAGTCCATCCCGTCGCCCAAGGCCGAGCCGTTCAAACGCTGGCTGGCGCAGGTGGGTTACGAGCGGGTCAAAGAAATTGAAAACCCAGAACTGGCCAGCGCCCGTGCCCGTGAGTTGTACCAAGCCAAAGGCTACCCGCAAGCATGGATCGAGAAGCGGTTGCGCTCTATCTCCGTGCGTGGGGAGCTAACCGACGAGTGTAAGGCGCGGGGCGTGGCCGAGGGCAAAGAGTACTCGATACTCACTGCCGAAATTGCCCGCGCTACCTTTGGCGTGACGCCCGTCGAACACAGCCAACTTAAAGGCTTGGATCTGGTGAAGACCGGTAACAACCTGCGCGATCACATGACCGACCTGGAGTTGATCTTCACCATGCTGGGCGAAGCAAGCACCACCGAGATTGCCCGCCGCAGCGACGCCTTGGGTTTTGATGAAAACCGCACTTCAGCCAAAGAAGGCGGGAAGATTGCTGGCAACGCCCGCAAAGCGCTAGAGGCCAAAACGGGTAAGAAGGTGGTGAGCAAAGCCAACTACCTGAACACAACTCCCTCGCCTGGTTTGCTGGATGCGCCCCAACCGGCAGCGCCGAGCCAGCCCAAAGTTAAGGCGAAGTCGAAGTTGGCCAAGGGCACATAGCTTAATGAGACTACTTTTCAGAAATGGCCACCTCCTATCAAGGACCACCGCCAGCAGCACGCTCCTTGCGCACTTGCTCCCTCAGCATGAACAGGTACAGGCTCTCCACCTTGTCACGCGCCCAAGGTGTTTTGCGCAGAAATTTCAAACTCGAGCTGACGCTCGGGTCGTGCGAAAAGCAGCGAATAGGAATCTGGCGGGCCAATTCATCCCAACCGTAGTGCGCTTCAAGAGCGCGCACGATCGCCTCGAGCGTCACACCATGAAGGGGGTTGCGCGGTTGTTCGGCACTGGCAGTCGGGGAGGTCATGCCTGTATTGTCCATCGCCATATGCGGCAACTTGGCTTGGGGGCATTCTGACTTTGGCTGTAGCTGATAGACGGTGATAAAGTAGGTACGTTTTCGTATATACATTTCAAGGAGGCCGCCATGCTCCCAACCGCCAAAGTGTTTACCAACGGCAACAGCCAAGCCATTCGTTTGCCAAAGGCCTTTCGCGTGGATGTGGATGAAATGTGGATTGCCCGCAATGAGGTGACAGGTGAGATCACCCTCAAGCCTAAAGACACGCAAACCTTACGCCAGCGTCGGCTGGATGCGCTGATGGCCGCCATTGCCGAAAACCCATTGCCCGATAACTTTTTGTCGGATGCCAGTCGGCAAAACAAGCCACCGAAAAATCCGTTTGCCAACTGGGATGCACCAACAGCCCCCAAAGCATCCGCAAAAGCCTCTGTTAAACGCACTGCCAAACCCAAGGGTCGCAAGTGATCAAGTACTTGGTCGACACCAACATCCTGGGCTACTTTGCGCGCAACAGTTCTGCCGCGTTGCAAAAGCGCATGTTGGCAGCGCTCAAAAAGCAGGAGGTCGCCATCTCCGCCATCACCCGCGCCGAAATACGATTTGGACTGGCACTGCTGCAAGCCGATGACAAACGCCGCCGAACCATAGATATGCTGCTCAATGAGTTGCCCGTTTTGCCATGGACGCTAGAGGCCGCAGACCGGTATGGCGATATTGCCGCCCACCTACAGCAAACTGGTCAACCCATTGGCGACATGGACACCCAAATCGCCGCGCATGCATTGGCGCTGGGTCTGCCCTTGGTGACCCACAACACGCGTCACTTCAAGCGGGTGGCTGGCTTGAAGCTTGAAGACTGGATGACTTGAAAAGACATTACCGTTTGACAAACGCCCTCAATTCTGTACAGTCTGTACGGAATCAAAGGAGGATGTCATGAGCGACAAGAAGACATACGGCTTAGAGCAAGCGCGTGCGCAGTTACCGCTGATTGCCGCAGAGGCGCAAGCCGGTTACAGCAGTGAAATCACCCGCCACGGTAAGCCTGTGGCCATGGTCGTGCCGGTGCAAAACTGGCAAGCGTCGCAGGGCAAGCAGGTGGCATTGGGCGGCATCTTGGCCTTGCGTGGCACAGGGCGCGGACTCTGGCCACAAGGTGCGGCCAAAGCAGTGGCGCAGTTGCGCAACGAATGGTAAGACTAAGACCATGACTGAGCGTGTGTCTGCCTACAACTCAGCTTGGGGCGGTTTGAGCGATGGCGACACAGTGCTGGTGGACACCGCGCCTTGGATTTACGTGTTGGAAGACCACGCGCAATTCGCGCCGCTGTTTCTGGGTTTGTTCGAAGCTGCAGAGCTTGGCCGTTTACAACTGGCCTTGACCACGGTCACGCTGGCAGAGGTGTTGTCTGGCCCGTTCAAGGCAAAGCAGACGGCTTTGGCCAAGCGCTATGAAAAAGCATTGAATCGCTACCAATTGGTGCCCTTATCGGCGCCCATAGCCAGCATGGCGGCACAGTTGCGGGCGCAATACCGTTTGAAGTTGCCAGATGCGGTGCAACTAGCCTCGGCATTAGACATAGGCGCCGCAGCTTTGGCAACCCACGACAGAGAATTTTCCCGGGTTGCAGGCCTGCCCGTGTTAACGGGCAAGGCTGCTTGAAAAAACCAGTTGATCAGTTCTTTTGCGTGGTGGCCAGAAACTCAATGATGGCTTTGATTTCTTCGTCAGGCAATATGCCACCCCAGGTGGGCATGCCCAGGTCAGGACGGCCTTTGGTGATGGTGGTGTAAGCCACATCTTTCCACTCATCTTTGTAGCGCTTGCTTAGTTTGCGTAAATCGCGCTCAGGGATGGGGCTGGCGCCGTTGCTGCCGTGGCAATGCGAGCACTTGTTGTTGAAATTGGATTTGGCTTCGGCAATGGTGTCGCCGCTTTCAGCCACCAGCCACTCACGCTGCTGAGGTTTGTCGCTGACTTTCATGAAGCCGGATTTTGCCGGCGCGACTGTCGACTGTGCGTAATGCGTATCGGTTTTGCGGCTGTTAACGATGAGAGGCACTTGCAAAGGAAAGCCGTATTTCACGGTCAGTTGTTGAATCTCAGGTTTGAGTTCTTCTAGAGCCTTGTTAATGCGGTCTTTCAACTCTAGGTTCTCTTTGGAAACAGCGACGGCGACTTGTCCACCCAAGCCCTCACCGTTGATGGGGATGACTTGCCAGCGGTTGTCAAACTGCTTTTTATTGTCAAAACCTGCACTCGGTCCCCACAGCAAAGCCGCGTCAATTTCTTTTTTGTTTAATGCCTCAAACACTTCTTCTTGAGAGCGGAAAGTGCTGGCTGTGTAGCCGCCTTGCGAGGCCAACAGAATTTGCGGGGGAGAGGCATGCAGCACGCCGATTTTTTTGGCTTTCAGGTCTGACAGTGCGGATACCTTCACGCCTTGAGCTGCCACGATGGCGTAACTGACATTCAGGAAAGGATTGCTCTTGGACAGGCCTTTGACTTTGTATTCGGAGTCTGCGGGCAAAGCGAAATACGCATCACAACCTTCCATGGTGTTGCGCAGAGCGCGTCGCTGATTGAAAGACAACCACCACACGTATTCAACTTTGGCGCCCAAGCGTTGACCGACCATTTCAGCAAGTTCGATATACAAGCCTTTGTCGCTGCCTTCAGATTTGCTAAAGGGCAGGTTGTCCGGGTCTGAACAAACTCGCAATGTCTCTGCAGCCATGGCGGAGGACAGCGTGATACTTGCCAAAGCCACCACACTCAGTGCAGTTTTGACAACACGGTTGAACGACTTGCTCATAAAGATACTCCTGAAGTTGAATGGAATCAGCTGAAACGCAGCAGATCAAAGTACGTGGATGGAACTGAAAAAATCATGATGTCTATTATGAGAATGCAACTGACAATTAACTGAATCAATGCAAAAAAACGCGAGTTGTAAGGGTTTAAAACACAAGTTTCAGATGGACTCAAAGTATGCATAGTCATATTTTTCAGTGTGATTTCAAAAAACCGGAACAGTACAAACAAACGTTCAAGGGTTTATCTGGTATTCAAGTCAGGCACTTTGAAATCAAGCCGATGGAGCAACTTTGCGCAGATAAAAAAACACCGCCCGAAGGCGGTGTTTTTCATCTCAACTGAGATCAGTCCAAAGCGAACACAAACAATGTGCCGCCTTCAGGGCTGGCTGCAACCATTCTCTCGCCCAATGTTCCGAAGAACGCGGGGATAGATTGTGTGCGGCCTGACACGACTGCAAGGTATTGCTTGCCGTCGAGTGTGTAGGTCATAGGAGCGGCAGTGATGCCTGAACCGGTGTTGAACTTCCACAGTTCTTTACCTGTTTTGGCATCCATAGCGCGGAACACGCCTTTGATGTCACCAGCAAAAACCAGACCGGTAGAAGTGGTCATGGTGCCGCCGTTGAAAGGCAGTTCGTCTTTGTTGAACCACACTTGTTTTTGCTTCACGGGGTCCCATGCTTTCAAACCGCCGCCGTGGCCGCCTGGGCCCACTTTGCTCAAGTCAAAGTTCACGCCCAAGTAGAACTGGCCGCGCTTGTACTCTTCTTGAATGCCTTCCAGGTCCATACACAGGTTGATGGTCGGGATGTAGACCAGGCCTGTTTTGGGGTTGTAAGACATAGGCATCCAGTTTTTGCCGCCGATCAGGTTGGGGCAAATGTCTTTAGCCCATTTTTTCAGGCGAGGACGCTTTTCGTTGTTGGCCGCTTCGATAGGAGCGCCTGTCTTCAGGTCAATACCGGTTGCCCAGTTGACGCCGTCGATGAACTGCTTGGCAGACAACAGTTTGCCGTTAGCGCGGTCGATGACGTAGAAGAAGCCGTTACGGTTAGCTTGCATCAGGACTGGAACTGTCTTGCCGTCGATAGGCAGGTCAGCCAACACCAATTCATTCACGCCGTCATAGTCCCATGCATCATGCGGTGTGAACTGGTAGTGCCACACGATGTTGCCTGTGTCAGGGTTCAAAGCCACCACAGAAGCTGTGTACAGGTTGGTGAACTTGCCGACGTCAGAAGAGTCATTGCCGCGAACGATGGCAGACCAAGGCGCAGGGTTGCTGGTGCCGTAGTAAACCAAGTTCAGCTTGGGATCGTAAGAACCGATGAACCATGCAGCGCCGCCGCCGGTTTTGCCTGAGTCACCTTTCCATGTGTCAGCATTTTTTTCGTTGCCGACTGGAACGGTGTGGGTACGCCAGATTTCCTTGCCGGTGGCTTGGTCCAACGCAATGATGGCACCGCGAACACCGTACTCACCGCCGCCGAAGCCGGTGATGACCATGTTCTTGACCAATGTGGGGGGAGAAGTGATGACTGAACCTTGGGTGTAATCAACCACTTTAGTGGTCCACAGTTCCTTGCCTGTTTTTGCATCGAGGGCAGTGACTTGTGCGTCAAGGCGGCCGAAGAAAATCTTGCCATCGTTGTAAGAAACGCCGCGGCTGTTCACGTCACAGCAAGCGTACTGGTCAACGCCTTTAGGCATTTCAGGAGAGTATTTCCAACGGACTTCACCGGTTTTTGCGTTCACAGCAAAAACGTTTTTCGGTCCGAAAGAGGAAGTCACGTACAAAGTGTCACCAACCAGAATAGGTGTGGATTCCTGTGAACGGTTGGAGCCGAGTTGCAGCGCCCATTTGACGTTCAATTTGTTGACGTTGGCCGGGGTGATTTGACCGGCTTGGCTGTAACGCTGGTTGCCAGCGTCGCCGCCGTAAATCGGCCAGCTTTGTGCGCTGGCCAATGAGGCAGCACCCAGAGCAGCAGCCAATGCGACTGACTTGATTAACAGTTTCATAAAAAATCCTTCAGGGTTTAACTAAGGGGAACACAACTAACGGGAGGAATTTTCGTAGACTTATATAAGACCCTCGCTAGTGCAAACCCTAGTTGGGTTATTCAAATAATCGAATTTCTCAAAACGAGACACCAGCAATTGTCAGCTTGGTGTAGGAATGATTGAAAAATATTCAATGCCTCTAAAGATGGCGTTTTCGCTCGTAAGACTAGCGACAGTTTGACGGCTGATTACTGGTAGTTCACCAGTTTCATACGCATGGTTCCGCCTTGGAAAAACTTGGCAGTGGTCGGCTCATCACGTTCCACTTGAACCAGACCGACGTCAGGGCAATACCATTCGCGCGCGGTCAGCGCAGTCGGCTTGTACGCATTGGCCTGATCATTCCACAGCATCATGTCCATTTTGCCGTCGACCCGCATGCAATGCTCGAACTTACCCGCAGGCGTTTCTATGCTCACGCCCATGTCCGCAACAGTGAACACCATGGGCACGTCTTTGTATTTATCCACGTAGCGGAATTCAGCCGGTTTTTCATTTCTACGGCGTAAAAAATAAGGCACGGTGGTGACGGTCCAGGTGCTTCCCGCTGCGAGCGCTGCCGGTAGGACAGTACGCGGCAGGAGGTCCATCACGGCTTCTTCTTTGGTAGGGGACTTCATGGCGACGCGGTTGATACCTTTGTCCGTGCTGGTCAACCAATACTCGTGTCCGTTGCTGCTGCGGCGTATCCAGGCGGTGCTGCCGTCGGCCAGGGCGGCGCTGCCGAGATTGCGCATTTCAAGCGTATAGCGGAGGGTTTTGCCATCAGGTTCGTCATACACCGTCTCTACCTGGTAAGTCCAGCTTTTACCTGCAGCCAGAGGAAACAACAAATTTTCTTTGACCGGTTGGTCACAGGCGCTCAAGCAAAGCAAAGCAGCCAGGGCGGAAAGAGTCAAGCGTGTGTTCATTTTTCCGGCACCTGAGGCGTGGGCAAGTCCATGATCTTGACTTCTTGCTCATCGCTGCCCGGATTGAGCCAGCTTGTGCCCTTACCGTTGCCTTGTTGCTTGATTTCAGCTGTGCCCATTTGCGGCACGCCTTCGCGTCCTTTGCGCATGCCGTCCGAAATCTGCTCATGCATGGTGCGTGTATAGGGCAGCTTGTAGGCCCGTGGTTGTAAAAAGCTTTTGCCTTCTTCAATAGGCGTGACCCAGACATACAAGGCGCCGGGGAATTTGCCGCGCGGTTCGTCAACCAAGGCCGCGAGCATGACAAATCGCTCAGGCAAAGCATCGGTGCTGGGAATACCCAGCAAAGAATGCACCGCGCTGAAGCCGAAAAAATAAAAGCTGCTCACGCCCAGGGCCAGCAGGCCTTTGAGCCAGTTAGGCCAGTTGGAATACACCAGCGCCAAGGCCAGTAACACGGCCACGAGCGCAAAAACAATGATAAAGGTCAGCGTCATATCAGAAAGACTTGATTAAGGTTTTGGGAATGGTGTTGACATTGTCTACACCACCTTCGGGGGTAACTGTGAATCTGGCCATGGTGACTTCCTTGCCGCGCGCTTCCAGTGTGGACTGGCCGTAAAAGACCACCTCGGCTTTGGGATTGACCTTGATGACGGACAGCGTTGCCAGGACCGGTTGTCCGGCTTTAGGGTCGCTGGCGTCAATGTCTTTGGTTTCGTAATAGTGTGCGTTGATCACGTATTCGCCGGGCACGATGCTGCGTATGGTCACCACTTCCTGGCGCAATGGGTTGACCACTTTGTGGCCGTTGACCATGATGGTGTTGTTGGAGTTGCCCCGGTCGTCCCGGTCCAGGTGCATCAAATCGGCTTCGCGGTTACGAAACCACACGCTTTCACCGGAAGGACCTTGCACCCACAAGTCGAGATCGTTCGGGTCCATGTCCGGCCAGGACAAAGTGATGATGAATTCTGCCTTGGCGGGAATGTCGCCGCTTTTGGTGGCTTTGGGATTCATGGCTAGCAAAGCGATGATGAAACAAAACACGAAGGCAATCAACATGTTGAACAACATGTCGTAAAAAGGGTCGACCTCGGGCTCGCGGGAAAAGCGGTTTTTGCGCATGGCGTGTCAATCGCTTCAGCGACCGATGATCAATCCGTGGCGTTGTGCCTGGCCCAGCATTTGGTCGGCAAATCGGTCCATGCGGGTGAGCTGCAGGCCAAGCAAAATATTGCCGACCAGTCCGACCATGGTGGTGAGCAATGCCACGCCCAGGCCTGAGGTGAGGTTGCGCAACAATTCTTGCGCTTGACTGGGGTCAAAGTTTTGTATCTGCCCGATTTGCATGGCCAGCACCGAAAAGCCAATGACCTTGCCCAGCAATCCCAGTTTGAGTTGTACGCCGTTGACCCACCAGGCGGTGGAGTGCGGGCCGTGGGTTTTTTCCATCAGCAAATCCAGCGGCGCGCCACTGTCTTGCGGGTTCGCAGCCAGTGCAGCCCAGTACTCACCGGCCCAGCAATCTGCTTTAAGCAGGCCTTCGAGCCCGTGTGCGGCCGCCTTGTCCATCAAAGCGCGTTGTTGTGCGAGTTCGCGCGATCGCACACCGCACCACAGCGTAGAAACTGCAAACACCACGATGATGACCATGGTGATGCCGGTTGGGTCGGAGCTGATCAGCAAATGCCAGACACCTTTGATGCCCAGCAGCCAGGTTGAAAAAACAAACAGGCCCAGTAATACAAGCCACTCAAACCACAAGGGTTCGACATCCCACTGAGGATGGGCTGTCTTCAGCCGCTTTAACAAAGACTTCAAAACAAACCACCTGTCAAAAATTGCCGCTGAAAGGCAGGTAATGCCATTTACATCTTGCTCAGCGGTTAAAGAGTGGGCCGGATAATAACTTAGCCGCTTGCCGGCTCGGGCACGCTTGGGATTCGGGGAAATGACTGTCACAAGCATCGCACTTCATTCGTGGCACACTTAAGACTCCATTTTTGACGGACATTGACATGGCAAACGAACCCTTAATGAATGAGACGCAAGAAACCGCGCACGAGGCTGACTTACAGCGTTACGACAAGTTGCTGGTGGCGCTGCATTGGTTGCTGGCGCTGGCTTTGATCGGGCAATTGTTGCTGGGTTTGTGGATGGTAGATCTGCCCAAAGAGCCGCCGGGTTACCGTGGCGGCTGGTTCAATGTCCACAAATCCATAGGCTTGGTCATCGCTGTGTTGATTGTGTGGCGACTGGGTTGGCGCATCAGCCACCCGGTTCCGGCGGCAGTAGCCGCGCCCGGCACATGGCAACACATCGTCTCAAAGTTAAACCACGGTTTGATGTACGCGTGTATGGTGGCCATGCCGGTGACTGGTTTCATCGGTTCCAATTTTTCGCAATACCCCATCAAATTCTTCGGCTACCCGCTGCCGCGTTTGTTTGAACCGCAGCCCGATATGAAAGCCTTGTTTGCCGAGGTGCATGAATTGTTTGCTTCGATTTTCATGGTGTTGATCGCCTTGCACCTGGCAGCCGTGGTCTGGCATGTGCTGGTCAAACGCGACGGTTTGCTGCAACGCATGAGCTGGGGTCGTGCCGCTGACCAGTGAAAGTTCTTTTTCTTCACCAGAATTTTCCGGGTCAATTCAAGCACCTGGCGCCGGCGCTGGCAGTCGCCGGTCATGAAGTGCACGCCTTGATACTTGCCAACAAACCCGGCATGCTGTGGCAGGGTGTGCAAGTGCACACATATTTCCCCAAACGCAGCAGCACGCCGGGCATACACCCTTGGATCATCGATATGGAGGCCAAGGTCATACGCGGTGAAGCGGTATTGCACTGGGCGCTTGCTTTCAGGCAACAGGGTTTTTATCCGGATATCGTGATCGCCCATCCTTCCTGGGGTGAAAGTCTGTTTATTAAACAGGTCTGGCCCGCAGCCCGGTTGGGCTTGTTTTACGAAATGTTCTACCAGACCCAAGGTCAGGATGTGAACTTCGATCTTGAATTTTCCAAACCGGAACTCAGCGCTGAAAGCCGCTTGCTGGTGAAAAATGCGGTGACTGTCTTACAGCACCAAGACGTGGATGCGGCGGTCTCACCCACGCACTGGCAGGCGCAGACCTACGCCCCGCACATGCGCGAAAAAATCACCGTGGTTCACGATGGCATTGATACCGAGGTCATACGTCCTGATCCGGCGGCCCGCTTGACCTTGGACGATGGCCGCAGCTGGTCGCGGGACGACGAGGTGTTGACCTTTGTCAGCCGCAATTTAGAGCCTTACCGTGGCTACCATGTGTTCATGCGCGCTTTGCCCGGTGTGCTGCGTTTACGGCCACATGCGCAGGTGCTCATAGTTGGCGGCGACGGCGTGAGTTATGGCGCGAAGGCTCCTGAAGGAAAAAGCTGGAAGCAAATCTTCATCGACGAAGTGCGCATGCAAATACCCGACAGCGATTGGCAGCGTGTGCACTTTCTGGGGCGGCTCGCTTATCCGCAGTTTTTGACGATGCTGCAAATCAGCCGGGTGCATGTGTATTTGACCTATCCGTTTGTCCTGAGCTGGAGTTTGATAGAGGCCATGAGCAGCGGTTGTGCCATTCTGGCCAGTGACACCGGACCGGTGCACGAAGCCATTGAGGACGGTGTCACCGGGCGCTTGCTGCCTTTTTTTGATGTGACGGCCTGGGTTCAAGGCATACACAGTTTGATGAACGACCCTTTTGAGCGCGAGCGCCTGGGCGCAGCGGCGCGTGCGCGGGCGATCGAACGGTATGACTTGCGAACCGTTTGTTTGCCGCGCCAGTTGGCCTGGGTGCAGGCCTTGTCTAAATCACTTTGAAATGGTGACTGCCGTCCCTGCGTAGTTGCTCCACCAAGCCGTACTCCCAATCTAAATAGGCTTGCATGGCCTGCGCCGGGTTGTCTAAGCCCTCGTATGGGCGGCGATAACGATCAATGCGCGGACTCGCCAGGTAAGACTCGCCTTGCTGGGTGCTGAAACCTTGGGCGGTCCAGGCGGCATTACCGCCGGGCAACCAAAGCACTTGCACGCCTGGTCGAACCAGCGGTTGCAATTCGGCTACCGCGAAACGTGAAGCACGTCCGTCAGCACAGGTCAGCACATAGCGGTTGGCCTTGTGTACCCGGCTGAAGTCCTGTGCCAGTTGTGAGCGCAACAGCCACCAGGCGCCAGGTATGTGCCGTTTGACATAGGTGGCACTGTCTCCTACATCGATAACCATACTCAGATTGCTGCGGTTGGCAAGCCATTCTTTAAGTGTGACCGGATCGACCTCAGCCACAGGTGTCAGCGGCTCGGGCAAACCAAAGTCAACTACTGCCGTGTCCTGCAAATCCTCGGGCTTGAGGTCTTTGAGCACAAAGGTCTCCCAGCCCATTTGCGCCAGCCATGAAGCCGTCATTGAGGCGCGCACGCCATCGTTGTCGTACAGCACGATGCGCGCGCCGCGCACACCGGCGTAGTGATCGGTTTCCTGCACCAGTTGCCCGCCGGGCGCACTGTGTGCCCCTTGCAAGTGGCCCAGCGCATATTCCTCTGGCGAGCGCACATCGAACACATAGGTATTGCGTGTGTTGTCGTTCAGCAAGACCTGTAATTCCTGTGTATCTATGCGTTGGACACCGGCGCGAAACAGCAATGCCAGCGCCGAGGCTGCGGCTTTCTGCCGGTCGGCGTCCTTGACTTCACCGAAACGTTTATCCGCCTTGTGTTCAAGTTCCAGCCCGGCCAGATACCAGCCCATGGTGCCGTTGCGCAAAGCGCAGACGGGGTTGGGAATGCCTGCATTCACCAGCGATTGGGTGCCGATGATGCTGCGCGTGCGACCGGCGCAGTTAACCACAATGCGCGTGGTCGCACTTGGCGCCAGACTGCGGGCGTGCAACACCAGTTCTGCACCGGGGACGCTGATAGCGCCCGGAATACTCATGGTCTGGTATTCGTCATAACGTCTGGCGTCCAGCACTACCATGTCGGCATCGCTGTCTATCAGGGCTTTGACTTCGGTGGCCGATAACGACGGTGTCTTGCGCTTGGACTCCACCAGTTCCGCAAAAGCTTTGCTGGCTACATTCACATCGCGGAACAACTCGCCGCCGGCGGCGGCCCAACCGCTCAAGCCGTTTTGAAAAATACTCAATTGCGTGTAGCCCATGCGTGTCAACACCTGCGCCGCACGCACAGTCAAACCCTCGCCGTTGTCTATCAACACTAGCGGTGTGTCCAGGCGAGGTATGCGACGCCGAGCATCGGCTTCGATACGGCCATAAGCCAGATGAATGGCAAACAGCGGGTGGCTTTGCGCGTACAAGTCTTCTTCGCGCACATCGATCAGTGCGATTTCCTGCTTATCCAGCAAAGCCTGCCGCACTTCTTCGTAGGTGCTGATGGCGTAGCCGTGCGCGGGCGTGTCTGCTGTGACATTCAGAGCTGTAATCTCATCGGCAGGGGGCAGTTCTGAGTCCTGCAGAGCCGCGGTACTTGCCGGGGCAGTCAAGGGCGCGACGTTGACCGGTGCCGGACTGTCCGTCAAAGAAATACGTTCAGGCACTGAGGGGTGTGTGGCTGACATGGCAGGCCCCGGCGCTGAGCTGACTGCCACGTTGGCGTAACCGGAAATGAACACACTGCGCGACCCGTCTTCGCGGTAACTGTGCCGCTCGATCCGTCCAATCGGACCCCCGTACACGTGAATGCTGACGGACACCTGGGCGGGTAAGGCATTCCATGTTTTGTGCACATCGCCTATGTTCGGCGAAACAGCTTCAATATCGCCCGGCAACATATCGATTTGAAAACCGGCCGGCACCCAGCGGCCGTCTGACATGCGGCTATAGGGTTGAATGGACTCGCTGCCGCGCAGCATGCCTATCAAACCCCAGACCGTGTGATCGTGGATAGGCGTGGACTGGCCCAGACCCCAGACAAAACTGATCACGGAAAACCGGTCCTGAGGATCGGCATACATCAGGTATTGCTGGTAGTGCGCAGGGTGGGCTTGCGCCAGCTCAGGCTGCAACCAATCGTCATATTGCAACAGGTGTTGCATCAGGCGCTGGCCTTGTGCCAGCAATTGAGCTTCAGGGGGTGCGGTGTCGACCAGCCTGGTCATGTCGGCCAGAAACTGGTGCAGTCTGTGACTGTTGGCGTTGTTTGCTTCGTACATCAGAGAGCATTTTTTAATAAGTACCGATTGTTCCACAGTCACCCGCTGGTGCGGTCAGCCGTCTGCAAACCGCTATGCTTGTAGCCATGATTAGCATTCACACCTCACCCCCTTTCACGCTGGCCGGTGTCATGGGTTGGCCGATTTCACACTCGCGTTCACCGGTCATCCATGGTCACTGGTTGGCAGAACTCGGCCTGCGCGGCGCCTATGTGCCGCTGGCTGTGAATCCGTCCCGCTTGAGCGAAGCCCTTAACGGCTTGTCGGCACTGGGCTTTGCCGGTTGCAACCTGACCTTGCCGCACAAAATTGACGCTCTGGCCTGTATTCATCAGTTA
Organism: Comamonadaceae bacterium; assembly: GCA_947456305.1. GTDB lineage: Bacteria > Pseudomonadota > Gammaproteobacteria > Burkholderiales > Burkholderiaceae_C > Limnohabitans. The sequence goes on from CANGPN010000012.1 coordinate 23,818, forward strand.
GATGATGTAGCCCGGCAAATCGGTGCAGTCAACACCGTGGTAGTGAATGCCGACGGCAGTTTGCGCGGCACAAACACCGACGCGTTTGGCTATATATACAGTTTGCGCGAGGCTCAGCCCGCGTGGCGAGCCGACCAAGGCGCTGCCGTGGTGCTGGGTGCAGGCGGCGCGGCGCGTGCCGTGGTCTGGGCGCTGGCCGACGCCGGTGTGAAAGAGATTCGTTTGCTCAACCGCAGCTTGGACAAAGCGCAGGCCTTGGCAACCGAGTTCGGCGCACCGGTCACAGCTTTGAGTTGGGATGAGCGCCACCATGCATTGGCAGATGCAGGCTTGCTGGTCAACACCACCACACAAGGCATGCAAGGCCAGCCTGCGCTGGATATTGATTTATCGGCGCTGCCTTTGCATGCACTGGTCTCAGATATTGTCTATACGCCGTTGCAAACCGATTTGCTGCTGCGCGCCGCTGCGCGCGGCCATCCGGTGGCTAACGGTCTGGGTATGTTATTGCACCAGGCACGGCCCGGATTTCAAGCCTGGTTTGGTGTCATGCCCGAGGTAACGCCCACCTTGTGGCAAAAGGTATTGGCGACTTTCTAAAGCCTATTTGCGTACGGAAGGTACTTCAATATTCAGGCCTTGCGCCCGCCACATCAGGTAAAGGCTGATGTCGCGCATCACGCCATGGCCCCAAGGCGGCACTTCGGCGCGAACGCCGTTGTAACAAAAACGCAATCGCCGTTCCAATGAAGCCAACCGCTGCCATTCGATGCGGTAAGCAGGGTAAGCGTTGGGCTGGCCCTGGCTGAGCCGGTCGGTGTAGAGCTTGATGCCGTAGCGCTGGTCATGGCACTGGGTGCACGACATGTTCATTTGCCCTTGGCGGGTCATGAAGATTTTCTGGCCGTTTTCAAAATGGCTTTTGGCTTTGCCTTCGATATCCGCCTGTATGGGCATGCCATTGGAGGCTGAGGTCACAAACAAGCTGACCGCCAGCAATTCATCAGATTCCAGCGGCCAGTCTGCGGCTTTTTGTTGTTTGGTGCGGCAGTTGCGTATGCGGTCTTCCAGGTTGAGCAGCTTGCCGCTGGGTTTGTCGATGGCCGGATAGCGCGCGGCCACGCCTTTCATGCCGCTATTGATTTCACCGTGGCAGCTCTCACAACTTTTGTCGGATTTACCAGCCGCCTGGCTCCACAATTTTGTGCCCTTGTCCATATAGGGCAGAGCCGGGTTGGCAAAGTCGTCGGCTTGTAATTCCAGAATTTCCGGCCCGGTAAATGCCAGGCCGGATTGCACCTTGTCCAGCGGCAGCAAGCGTTGTTGCGCCATGGCCTGACCCAGACCTGAAACAGCCGCAAGCAGCAAAGCAGCAGTCAGGTACTGTTTGCTCATGGCGTGGCGCAACTGTGAAGGCAGAAAACAAAAACGTGGCATCAGGATTTAGGGGCGGAAGATTGGTTGGCCGGAATGACCACCAGGTTGTGACGTAACTCGCCGATATAGCCTTTGTCGTCGACCCAGCGGAAATACAACTCGCCCGAGGTGGTGGCGCGCAAATAAAACTCGAACAAGGGGTTGGCCGCTGTGCCGGTGGTGGGTTCGACGCGGAACACTTCTTTGTCGTGGTACATGCATTGCAAATGGCGAATCACATTGCGCTTGACCAGCACGCCTTCGAGGTTGCGCAAAAAACCGCTGTCCATGGGGTGCTGCACCAGCAGACGCAGCTTGAACACATCGCCTTCGACGATGCGCGGGGGGACTTGTAAACGGGCAGCAGTCATGGTTTAACCGTTGTCCACACAGGCGGCTTCAGTCACCGACACCTGGCGCGACGCATAGCGGAAATTGCCGTCAGACATCCGCGCCAGCGCCACCACCATTTGCGTGCCGGACAAACGCACTCGCATGCTGAGTTCGGCGCGGCCGTTCCAGGGCCCGAGCACAAACATGGCCATCAGCGGCGCCGGGTTGAGTTGTGACAACAGATAGACATGGGTGACATGAGACTCCTCGGTCATCGGGCTGTCGACTTTTAAACTCAGTGGCACCAAGTGACCGTTGTCTGCCAACAGGGGCAGCGACAAGCTGATGCCTTCGTTTTTCAATTGCTGGCGCACCACATAAGGCGTCACCATTTCGTCGAAAGTGCGCAAGCGCGCGTCACTCAGGTCTTGCACCCGGCCGAGCACCGACATGTCCTGGGCTTGGGACAAGCCTGAGAAACCGGCCCACAAGCCTGCCGTGCTCAGGCTGAAGCGTCGGAGCCAGTCACGGCGAGACAGTAAGTACATCAGGGTCCTTTGGTAGCGTCGAGCAAATAGGCCACGATATCTTCAAGGCCTTGCTCGGTGAGTACGGTTTTGCCAATCTGCGGCTTGGCGACATTATGGAGACCTTTGGTGCTGAAGTAGGCCGGCATGAAAGTCTGGGGGTTTACCGCTCTCCAGTCGGCGATGCGCTGGCGGATTTGATCGGCGGTCATGCGCTGGCTCAGGCCACCAAGGTTCGGCCCCATGTCGCCGCCTTCTTTCATGCCGGGGATTTTGTGGCACAGCACGCAACCGGTTTCCTGTCGGCTGATCAAAAGTTTGCGTCCGCGCTCGACATTGGCAGTGGCCGCAGACTTGGTCGGCGGCATGCTGTTTTCTGCGGCCCACGCATGGGCTGCCAACAGGGCTGCCGCACACACAATCCAGTGTTTCATGCTTTCACCAAAGTCAAGCCATGGTTTTTCAATGGCAGCGAACGTATGCGCTTGCCGGTGGCGGCGAACAGCGCATTGCCCAACGCAGGTGCCAGTGGCGCTTGCGTGGGCTCGCCGACACCGCCCCAAAAACCGCCGGTCGGTGCGATCACGGTTTCCACCTTGGGCATTTCATTCATGCGCATCATGTGGTAGTCGTGGAAATTGGATTGTTCGACACGACCGTCTTTGACCGTCATTTCGCCCCAGAAGATGGCGGACAAACCATGCACCACACTGCCTTGCAATTGCGCTTGTATGTTGTCGGGGTTGACCGCATAACCCGGGTCAATGCCGATGACGACACGGTGGATTTTCACTTCGCCGCGCGCACTGACCGAGACTTCGCACACGCAAGCGGTCCAACTGCCGTAACCGTCGACACCGGCAATGCCCCGGTGCACGCCGGCGGGCAGCGGTTTGTCCCAGTCAGCGGCTTTGGCCACGGCCATCAACATGCTGCGGTCGCGGTTGGCTTTCTCGTTGTTCGGCAGCAATGACAAGCGGTAAGCCAGCGGGTCTTGGCCTGCGGCATGGGCCAGTTCATCCAAAAAGCATTCACGCACAAACGGGTTTTGCGAATGCCCGACGGTGCGCCAAAAACCCACCGGCACGTGGGTGCTGCGCATGGCAAAGTCAACCAGCGTGTTGGGTATGGCGTAAGGGTGGTCGGGGAAGCAAGCCACGGCCTGGTTGTCAACACCGTTTTGCAGCGGCATGCGCAGCAGTTGAGAAAAAATGGATGGCGCACTGACGCGCACATGCAAGGCCTGCGGTTTGCCGCTTGTATCCACGGCGGCACGCATGCGCACCAGGCTGGCCGGGCGGTACAAGTCGTGCTGCATGTCTTCTTCGCGGCTCCACATCAGCTTCACCGGTTTACCCGGCAACTGCATGGCAATGGCGACGGCTTGGCGGGTGAAGTCTTGCGGGCTTTTGCGACCCAGTCCACCACCCATTTGCATGGCAAACACGCGCACATTTTCTTGCGGCACCTCGGCGGTGGAGGCAGCCGCAGTCAAGGTGGATTCCGGATTTTGGGTGGAGGCCCAAATGTCGACTTTGTCGCCATTGAGCAAAGCAGTGCACACCATAGGTTCCATGGTGGCATGTGCCAGATACGGTGTGTAGTAATCGGCCTCGATCACTTTGGATGCGGTTTTAAGAGCAGCCAGCGTGTCGCCGTCATTGCGGGCGATGGCCACTTCTTTTTCGTTCAAGCCGTCGCGGTAGTACTGCATCAGGCTGGCGCTGTTGACGCTGCCGTGTTTGCCGTTGTCCCAATCAATGGCCACATCGCGCAAAGCTTCTTTGGCACGCCACCAGTTGTCGGCCACCACGGCGACAAACTCGCCCAGGTTGATGACTTTGACAATGCCGCGTCGGCTGTCCACTTTGCTGCTGTCAATGGCGGTGGCCTTGCCGCCGAACACTGGCGACTGCGCAATGGCGGCATGCAGCATGCCGGGCAATTGCACGTCCACGCCATAACGGATTTTTCCGGTGACGATGTCGGTGATGTCTACGCGCGGTATCGGCTTGCCTGCCAGCGTCCAGGTTTTCGGGTCCTTCAGGGGAATGTCTTTGGGTGGTGTCAGCTTGGCGGCATCGGCGGCCAGTTGGCCGTAGCTGAGCTTCTTGCTGCTGGCGCTGTGAACCACTTGGCCCAGGCTTGCTTTGCATTCAGCAACCGGCACGCCCCAGCGTTGTGCGGCGGCTTCAACCAGCATGATGCGGGCGGCTGCACCGGCTTTGCGCAAATAGTCTTGCGACATGCGTATGGTGCGGCTGCCGACGCTGGCCATGTCGCCATACACACGCTGGCGGCTGAGGTTGTCATGCGCGGGCACATCGACCACGCGCACTTGTTTCCAGTCGGCTTCCAGTTCTTCGGCGATCAACATGGGTGCCGAGGTGCGGCTGCCTTGGCCCATTTCGGTACGCGCATAGCGAATGACGATGGACTCGTCGCTGTGAATCTCTATCCATGCGTTGACTTCGGCATGTGCGTTGGCCAATGCGGCATCCGGCCAGACAAAACCCAGACTCAGCGCCGCAGCGGCGCTGCTACTCACTTGCAAAAATTGGCGGCGATTCAGGGCGTTGCTGCTCATGATTGACCTCCGGCTTGACGCGCGGCAGCGTGTATGGCGGTGCGCATGCGTGCATAGGTGCCACAGCGGCAAATATTGGTCATGGCCGCGTCTATGTCTTGGTCGGTGGGCTGGGGTTTTTTCTTCAGCAAAGCCACGGTCGCCAGCATTTGGCCGCCTTGGCAATAACCGCATTGCGGCACCTGATGGTCAATCCAAGCCTGTTGCACCGCATGCAATTTGCCTTTGTCGGCCAGGCCTTCGATGCTGATGACTTGCTGGCCGTCAGCCGATGAAACGGGGTAACTGCAAGAGCGCACCGGCTCGCCGTTCAGCAGCACGGTGCAAGCGCCGCATTGGGCGATGCCGCAACCGTATTTCGGACCTTTGATGTCGAGTTCATCACGCAGTGCCCACAGCAGCGGCATTTCCGGTTCGACATCCAGCGTGTGGTTTTGACCATTGACGTTGAGTTTCATGGTATGGCTTTCTTAAAAAAGGTAACGCTTGAGTGCGTCTGCACACACAGCCACACCGGTATGGGCTTCGCGCATGACGCGACCCATGGTGATGAAGCCGTGAATCTGGCGTTCAAAGCAAATGTATTCAGCGCTGCCACCGGCGGCGGACAAGGCGTCGGCGTACAAGCGGCCTTCGTCGCGCAGTGGATCAAAGCCTGCTGTCAGCACCAAGGCAGGCGGCAGACCGGCGTGTGACTCGGCTTTCAAAGGCGAGGCGCGCCAGTCGTGGGCCAGATCGCGTGTTGGCAGGTAATGGTCCATGAACCAATCCATGATTTCTGCGGTGAGCGCATAGCCTTCGCCGTTGTCGCGGTAACTTTGTGTGTCCGGGTACATCAGCGTGGCCGGGTAAATCAGCAATTGAAACGCAGGTTGATGTTCGCCGCCGCGTGCGCCCAGACAAACGGCTGCGGCCAGGTTGCCACCGGCGCTGTCGCCGCCGACGGCAATCCGTTTGGCATCCACATGCAAACTGTGGGCATGCGTAGCCAGCCATTGAAAGGCCGCTTGTGCATCGTCGTAAGCGGCAGGGAACACATGCTCGGGCGCGAGGCGGTAGTCCACGGAGAACACGGCGCATCCGCTGGCCACGCACAACTGGCGGCACAGCACATCATGGGTGTCAATGTCGCCAATCACCCAGCCGCCACCGTGGTAATACATCAGTGCAGGCAGCACAGCGTTGGCAGCAACGCCTTGGGGGAGGAATTCGCGGATTTTGATTTGAGCCCCGTGCAAAGCCACCAGGTGATCGTGGCAGTGCGACACCGCAGGCGGGTCGGGTTGGGTAAAGCCTTTGCGCATCAAATAGGCTTGGCGGGCTTCGACGGGTGATTGCGCATTGAGCGCCGGAATGCCGCGTTCAATCATCAGTCGCAGCAGGGTTTGGGCTTGGGGGTCTAGCATGGTCTTATCCGCTGAAAGTTCAAAAGTTCATGATGCTTGTGTCACCGGTGCATAAGCACCCGTGTGTTGTTGCAGCCATTGTTGCGACAAGGTATCGGGGTGGTGTGAGGGATGAAACCCGGGCTTGAAATAGTCGCGCCATAGGCTATAGCCCTCACGGAACAAGCCCCCTTTGGCAAACAAATGTTGCCAAGCGCTGGCCCATGTGGACAGTTTGAACAAGCTGCCGTCATGCCACAGGTTGTTGACCGTTTGGCGCAGCAAATCGGTGAGGAAAAACCAAGTGACACGCCGCATCCATCGCAACCGCCATTCTTCACTGCCGCCCAAGGCTTGGTAAATGTCAAACGCCGTGCAGCGGTGTTCTGACTCTTCGCTGGCATGCCACAGCCACAAGGTTTTTAAACGCGGGTCGGCATGTTGAAAAAAATCTTCATTCGACAACAACCAGTGGGCGAAAACTGCGGTGTAGTGTTCAGTGGCAGCGGTGGCGGCGACTGCATGCCGTATGTCCATTTGCTGGAGTATGGCGATGCGTTTGGCCGCGCGTTGTTCCCAGTGGTTGACCATGCCTTGGCTGAGCAAATGTTGGTTGTACAAGGCGTGCAGTCGGCGGTGCGTGGCTTCCTGTCCGATAAACCCTTTGACATCGCTCTTAAACAAGTCCTGTTGTTCTGCCGGTAATTGCTTGAGGCCTTCGCGCACGCTGTCCAGAAAAAACTGTTCACCTGCCGGAAAGCTCAGCGACAAGGCATTCATGAACGCGGAAGTAAAGGCATCGCCGCCGTTCCAGCGCAGCGCAAACGGCACATTCAAATCGACCAATAATTGACGGATGACAGGCGGTTTCATGGCGAGTTCAGGGAGGGAGTTGACAAGGGCCGCTGATGTAAAACTTCAGTTTTTTGCCATAGCGTTGAACATCTTTGATGGCCTTGATGTTCACCGGTTCACGGTTGATTTTGATTTCAGACTCTTCCATGGTTTGCAGGTTTTTGCGTTTAACCCACATACTGGTTTTGGAGGTGAGGTCCATGCCTTCAAATTCGGGTGTTCTGAGGGTATTGACAAAAAAATTGTAAAGCTTGGGGCCGTCTATGCGTATATATAAATGGTCGCCGATGGAAGTGATGTCCACCTTGACCGAGGCCGGTTCTATGGTGATTTTGTCCATCTCGGGAAACGAGCCTTGAACATCACAAGTCAGTGTGTAGGCCAGCGCTGAAGGGCTGAACACTATGTAAGCGGCCAGACCCAGAAAAGCGTGGCGGATAAACGGCCGCGCCTGTGAAGCAATGGAGTACAACAAATGCATAACAGCCTTTCAATGCCTTGATCATCGCATGATCAGCCAGTATGGGTACTTATCAGGAAGCAAGTCAGGATCGGGCACTTGGTTATTATTCGTTATCCTAATTTCAATGCTTTCAAGGGGCTGGCTGTGGCTGTGATACCTAAACCTTTCCGACTATTACCCGTGGTGCTGGCGGCCAGTTTGGCCGCAACGCCTTGGACTGCAGGTGCTTTTGACGCAGGCAAGATGGAAGACTTTAAAACCACCAACGTTTGCAAATACTGCGATCTGACCGATGCCCCGTTGGGCGGGCGCGATATGCGCGGCGCCGATTTTCAAAATGCCAATCTGTCCGGTGCGTTGTTGGCCAAGGCTAATATGGGCGAGCGCCCGATGGAAAAACGCACGCTGGTCACTAACTTCGAAGACGCCAACCTGCGCCGCACCGATTTAAGTGGTGCCAATCTGCATATGGCCAATTTCACCAACGCTTATTTGCGCGATGCCAATTTGAGCGGTGCCGACCTCAGTGATGCGGTGTTACTCAATGCAAATATGAAAGGCGCAGTGCTTGCAGGCACCAATCTCAAAGGCGCAAAGATGGACGGCGCCAAACTAGACGATGCGAAATTCTGCAAAACTGTCATGCCTGACGGCGCAGTGAATGACAGCGGGTGTTGAGAACCCTTTGAACCCTGTCAGCCGGCGGTTTTGAGCAGCCGAAGCCGAAAGCGCTTCAGACTTTCATGCAGCGGCGGCACTCAGGAAGCATCCTCGCCGGGTATAGCCGCTTCACGCAGTTTGACCGGTTTGGCCCGGGGCTTGCGGAAGCGGATATTCAGTAATTCGACGCTGAACGAAAAGGCCATGGCGAAGTAAACATAGCCTTTGGGTACGTGGTGTCCGAAGCCCTCGGCCACCAGCACCACGCCGACCACCACCAAAAAGCTCAGGGCCAACATTTTGATGGACGGGTGCGCGTCGACGAATTCGCCGATGGAGCGGGCGAACAACATCATCAATCCGAGTGAAACAACCACCGCAGTGATCATGATGCGTACATCGTCGACCATGCCGACGGCGGTGATGATGGAGTCCAGCGAAAACACCAGATCGATGACGATGATTTGGGCAATGGTGGCACTCAGACTGACCTTGGGTTTGACATTAGCGGCATGACCTTCCTCATCGCCTTCCAGTGAATGGTGAATTTCACCGGTACTCTTCCAGATTAAAAACAAGCCGCCTGCCAGCAAGATCAGGTCGCGGCCGGAGAAGGCCTGATCCATCACGTTGAACAAAGGTTCAACCAGTCCGATGATGAATGACAGCAGCATGAGCAAGGCAATACGCAAAAACATGGCCATGAACAAGCCTATGCGGCGAGCCGTTTCTTGTTGCTCACGAGGAAGTTTGCTTACCAGAATGGATATGAAAATGATGTTGTCAATGCCGAGCACGAGTTCGAGCAAGGTCAGGGTGGCAAGCGCCATCCACATATGCGGGTCAGTCAATAATTCCATTGCGTTTTATTTTGTATTCAAAATAGGAACTGTAGCCCATGGCTTTCAAACCTTGGGGTCATAGGGTTGTTGCCTGTTGGTGTACCCTTAAACGTCGCCACCGAAGGCGCAGCCATAAAGCGCGTATGGCTTGCATGCAAAGCCAAATGACCCAGCCGGAAAAAACCACGTCGCTTAAAAAATGCCCGCCTTGCATGATGCGTGCAACGCCGATCAAGCTGCCTGCCGCCACGCCAGCCAAAAGCCAGGCCTGACGCCGCCGGCGTGCTCCCCACATGCCCCATGCCATCCAGACAAAGCCACCGGCTGCGTGTCCGCTGACAAACGAGCAATTGAGTTCACACAGCGGGCGGTAATGAAAGACCGGCACAAAATCCTGGTCGCCAGTGAACACATGCGTTTGGTAAGGATGAGGTCGACCGAAATGATCTTTCAGCACCCAATCCACCACAAACCCCAGGCCTATGCCCACCACCAGCAGCCAGGCGCACATGCTTCTGCGTGCACGCAAGTTCGGCCAGCCCGGCCTTATCCAGTGCAACAGCAAGGCTGACACCATCAGCAATCCCAGCCACTGGTTGATCACCGGCGTTTCGTCGTAAACCCATTTGACCCATGGTTGTGCCTGGGCCGGAAATTGCTGGTTAATCGGATCAAAAAACTTCCGCGTGACGATCAGATCAAGTTCAGGCCAGATTAAAAAAAGTACGACACAGCACGCTAAAAGGCACCAGGCCGGCCACAAGCGATGTTTATGCGGATTCAAGCCCATGCATGCCGCCGAATGAACAGCCAGCGGGACACGGTGCCGGCAATACCGACCGTGGCGATCAGGTCAAATGCCAGTCGCTCGGCAGATGTCACTGTGGATGCACTGAGTAAATAGACAGTCAGAATAGCTTCGGTCAGCAGCAAACACCATTGGGCGTTTCGGGTTTGCAACTGCGGTTGCCAAGCTTGTAGCGATTCCCAGCGCCAGGCCAGCCAGGCCAAGGCCAGTCCTGCGCCAGCGCCAGCAAGCACATCAGCAGGCCAGTGAGCACCGACCATGACCCGAGACAGGGCTACCAGCGCAGCCCATAACGCCAACAACACGGCCACAGGCCGGTGGCGCGCTTTAAAGTGGTAGCTCAGAAAAATGACGGCCACGGCGGCGAACGCCGTCATGCTATGCCCCGAGGGCATGGAGTTGGCACCGGACGGGGGCTGGCCTATGCTGTTTAATAGACCTGCCGGAATCACGCCCAGAGGGCGCGGAGATGCCACCCAAGACTTTAGCAGCGGTGACAGCAGCGAACCGAGCAGAAACACTTTCAAACTGACTGCGTTTCCGCCCGGGCTGAAACGGGTAATGACAAGCAGCCAAAGCAGGGCAGCGCCGCCCTCACCGAATTGGGTGATGAACGACCAGAAGCCGTCCCAACCCGGGGTCAGGTGGTTCAGCCACAGCATGGCTTGCAGGTTCAGCGGGGAGAAAAATAAACACAGACCGCAGACCGAGAAAACGCCGGAACATAGCCATAGCAAAAAGGTCAGTCGGCCCTGGTCCGGGGCTGGTGTGGGCAGGAACATCGTCAAGATTGTAAGCAGCGAGGCCTATCTGCCGGGCTGCATTGGGTATAGTTCGGCTTAACCGAGAAAGTTGTCAGCCATGCCTACGTCAAAGAAGAAAATCCTCCAGCATCTGGAATCTGAAATATTTTGCAAACTCGGTGTGTCGCCGATTCATGGTATCGGCGTGTTTGCCTTGCGGCCTATCCCTAAGGGCATCAACCCTATGAAGAGTTATTTGCGCTTCAAGGAAATTGATATCGATAAGAAGGATATTAAAAATCTGCCAAAAGGTGTAAGAAGCCAGATTGACATGTTTTGTTTTTACGATAGAAAAACAGTCAGTATTCCCAGCATCGGGTTGAATTCATTTGATTTGGCGGTCTACCTTAACCACTCCAAGCAACCCAATTTGCGTTTCAAGAAAAACGGCGCATTGGAAAGCCTTACGCATATCGCCGAAGGTGAAGAGCTGTTTATCGATTACGACATCAGCTTCGGCGAGAAGCACTATTTCTGATCAACCGGCCATGGCCAAAACGCTGTGCTGATCTGCGGTTTGGCGGGTCACCGGCACATGGCGGTAAATCTGGTTTAACTCATGTGGTTTGAAATCCGTGATCAGCGGTGAAGTCGGATCAGTGGCCAGAGGATGCTCTGGATCAATCAAAGCCAGCGCATAGATAGGCTCGAAATCAGTCACAAACAAGGCTTTGTAGCCGTAATCATCCACTGGGCCGAGGTTGTAATAACGCAAGCCGTTTTTCTGCGCCCAGCGGCAGGCCTGCAAACAAGCGTAAATCCCGGGAGAGCGGTTTTTATAGTCACGGTTCCATTGGCAGAAGCTGCCGTACAACTGGTTGTACTGGGGCAACAAAATAGATACATCGGTCAGTACCAGTTCGCCTTCAGGGCTGTGTACACGCAAAATCAACACATCCAGATTGCGTACGTAGTCCACAAAACCCTCGACTTCACGGTCATCAATATAGTAATTGGCGAAATGCTCACCGCCCATTTCGAACATATCGTCGACAGTCAGTTGAGCGCCGGGAATGACTTCTTCTGTATAAACAAAATTTTTATACTGCTTGTCGTATTCTCGGAATTTACGTTCGCGACGCGGCTCGGTCCAGAAGCTTTCGTCCATGGTGTTGACTAGGCCGTATTTATCGTTGATGGGAACGCCAAAGGGGCTATCAGGCGGCAAGGCATAAACCACAAAAGGACGCGGTGCAGAGTCCAGCATTTCCAGTGTCACATTGATATAAGGGCAAAGCGCGTCCCAGCGCGTGGTGTAGTAAAGAATGTCGTTGTGCTCACTTTCAACCAGCAGGTTGTCTTCAGTCCAACTCTGGTTTCCGACCTCGTGCACCTTGGGCACGGCGGAAAACTGATGTGCGGGTTTGAATTGGTAAAGCATGCCATTCATGTTGTTGCCTTTATGGATGTGATTTTTTTTTGAATTGTTTTGTTGTGGAATGTAACGCAGGAATCTTTTTCAAGTCGAAATATGTAACGTCAACCGCGTGGTTGGTTTGTAGAAAAACCGGATCGGTTTTTTCGAGCTTGTCTATGCTTTGCTGCATGCGTGACAGATGTCGGTAGGCATCGCTGTCGGTGTGCTTCAAGCCCAGGATGTAATCGTCCATCAAAGGACAGTCGGTGTCGAAATAAAAACTTTTGTTATTGGGGTTGTAACTTAGAGGATAGAGCGAACAGCCGAAAGGCTTTTCTTCGCCCATGTTGCAACCTTGAGGTCCGAGGTGATCGCAGCGAGTTTCTATGCAGACTGACCCGAGTTTTTTTTGTTCAACTTGGGTTAGGGTAATGTCAAGAGGCGGGTAACCCGCCTCGACGTTGCAACATCGTTGGCATTCGGCGCAGTGATCAAACAACACTCGATGACTCCCTGGTGGGTGGGTTATCTCGGTTGTCATGCACCGCAAAAAAACTTAAATGTGTCATCTAGCGTGGCAAAAGGTTGAAGAATTATTAACGTTTTGTCATATTGAGTCAAGAAATGATTAATTTACTAAATTTCACTTTTTTCGAGAATTTGTAAATCAACGACAACGCACGTTTTTTCAACAACCGGGCCTATGTACTTTGGCGACAAACTTAATGTTTTGCTTCAACTGCGCTGATTTGCACAACGTCGCCTTGGGCCACACCATCAGGCGGGTTTTCAATCACCTTATCACCGGCTTGTATACCTGTGAGGATTTCTACTTTGCTGCCATGGTCGCGCGCGATAACGATAGGCTTGAGTTCAACCTTGTTTTGAGCGTTCACAGTAGCAACAGCGATACCGGCTTTGGAGAAAATCAAAGCACTTGGAGGTAGTGTGAAACGGTCGGCTGTTGCGTCCAGATCAAAGCTGACACTGGCAAAGCCGCCAGGCAGCAATTCACCTCTTGGGTTTTCGGCTGACAGCTGCACCAGCATGCTGCCTGAGTTGGCATTAATGGCTTGAGACATATTCAGTACGGTTGCATTGAATACTTTGCCTGGTTGGCCGGGCAATGTGAATTTGGCTTTGCTGCCTTGTCTAATGGAACCTACTTGGCTTTGCGGTACATTCACATACAGGCGAAGTCGTTTGATATCAGACACCACAAAGAGTTCAGAACCCGCACCGCCTCCGACATTGATCAACGCACCGACATCTGTGTTGCGTGCAGTGACCACGCCGTCAAAAGGCGCCGCGATGCGGGAAAAGTTTTTCAAAGCCTGTAAGCGGTTGACATTGGCCTGAGATGCATTGACAGCTGCCAATTTGGCGTTGTAGTCGCCGACTTTTTCTTCTACCGCCTGTGAAGAGACAAAGTTGGCTGCCTCCAACGATTTCCAGCGTTTGGCTGTATTTTCGGAAAGTGTTGCGTTAGCTTGGGTAGTAGCCAATTCGGCCTTGGCTTGCAGGATTTGCTGGTCCAGGTCCGGCGTGTCTATCTCAGCCAGCACCTGGCCTGCACGAACCGGCGTACCGATGTCGGCTTTCCAACTTTTCAGATAGCCGCTGATGCGTGCGTATATAGGCGCGCGTGAAAAAGCTTCAATGCGACCGGGCAGCGACAGCAAGCCGCCTTCGGTAGCAGGTGTGGGTGAAATCACACTCACCACGGTCAAGGCCTGCTTTTCAGTGTTGGCTTTCAATTGGGCAGCATCAGTGGAGCGAACGTGCAAGCCGTTGATCACTATGCCTGCTGCCACCAAGGCGAAAACAACGGCCGAGGTCCATAGTAAACCGCGGGATAAAGGACGACGCGAAGATAAATCAGACATGACGAACTCCAGGGGAAAGCGGTGCGGTTTTGGAAGAACGGTGACGCGAATGCACCATACTGAATAAGAGAGGAACAAGGATCAAGGTGGCCACGGTGGCGAATGTCAGACCGCCGATAACGGCTCGGCCAAGCGGAGCATTCTGCTCGCCGCCTTCACCCAAACCCAGTGACATGGGAATCATGCCAATGATCATGGCCAAAGCGGTCATTAGCACCGGCCTGAATCGCACAAAACCAGCTTCCAAAGCGGCCTCTACCGGATCGCCCAGTGCCTCCAGCCGTTCTCTGGCAAAGCTGATAACTAGCACGCTGTTGGCGGTAGCGACACCCATACACATGATGGCGCCGGTAAGCGCGGGCACAGACAAGGTGGTGCGGGTGGTGAACAACATCCAGACAATGCCTGCTACCGCCGATGGCAGCGCACTGATGATGACAAAGGGATCACGCCATGATTGAAAATTCACCACAATCAGAAAGTAAATCAAAGCGATTGCTCCGACCAGTCCCCACAGTAAGCCAGAAAAAGCTTTTTCCATAGTTCGGACCTGTCCCAGCAGCACCACTTTGCTGCCTTTGGGTAATTCTGCTTCGGTGTCAGCAATCGCTTTGCGGACTTCTGCAGCAACGCTTGCCAGATCTGTGTCTTGCGATGTTGCATGGATTTGCACCATGTATTGAATATCGTATTGGCTGACCAAATCGTTTTTGGTCGTGCGGTTGAAGTTGGCTATCGATCCCAGCACCTGCTGACCGCTGCCTGAAATGATGGGTAAGTTGGCCAATTCGTCCAGCGAGTCAAGGTTGTATTGAGGGGTTTGCATGACGATGCTGTACGACACGCCGTTGGCAGGGTTGAGCCAGTAGGTGGGTGCAACCTGGCTGCTGCCAGCCAGATTGACCACCAGGTTATTGGTCACGTCTCTGGGTGTGATTCCCATGTCCAGCGCTTGTGAGCGGTCCATGTTGACCTCAAACACCGGGCTTCGGCCGGATTGCTGAACGCGTACATCGGCAATACCGGGGATCTGGCGTATTTTTTTCAGCAGTTTGTTGGAGTATTCAAAGTTGCCGCTGAGATTAGCGCCACGGATTTGCACATCAATCGGTGCAGGTGCACCGAAATTCAAAATCTGGCTGACGATATCGGCCGGCGGGAAATAAAAAATAGTATCTGGGAAGGCTGCTGGCAAGGTTTTGCGCAACTCACGAACGTAGTCCGCCGTTGGCACGTGTTCTTTGCGCAAGGCAATTTGTATGTCGCCGTCCATGGTGCCAATCACACCGGTGTTGTTGTAAATCGTGTTGATCCAACTCGGCGGTAAGCCGATGTTGTCAACCAAGGTGACGATTTCATCCGCAGGTATGACTTTTTGAATTTCTTTTTCAATACGCGCAAAACGGGCTGCTGTTTCTTCGACACGGGTACCGATAGGCACGCGTACGTGTAGCAGTATCTGGCCGCCGTCGACATCCGGAAAGAAGTTGCTGCCTAGGAAAGGCACCAGCGCAAACGACGCTATGACAAAGCCCATGAAGCCTATAACGATGGGCCAGCGGGTTTGCAGGCATACACCCAGCAAATTTTTATAGCTGTCGCGGATATTTTCAAAGCCGGATTCAAAACTGCGTTGCAGCATCACGATGGGGTTGCGCGTGCGCGGGAGGCCTAAATTGCCGTGCATGTCTGTGTGCGGGGCATGCGGTTTGAGCAAGTAATTCGCCATGGTCGGCACCAGCGTGCGCGACAAAAAGAATGACAAGGCCATGGCCAGCATCACGGCCAATGCCAATGGCACAAACAGAAAACGTGACACGCCTTCCAGAAAGAACATGGGTACAAACACAATACACACGCACAACATAGAGACAAATGCGGGCGTCACGATTTGCGCTGCCCCGTCGAGAATAGCGTTTTCAACCGACTTGCCTTGTTCCAGGTGCCAGTTGATGCTTTCGATGGTTACCGTGGCATCGTCCACCAGAATACCGACCGCCAGTGCCAGGCCGCCTAAAGTCATGATGTTGAGCGTTTCGCCAAGTGCATACAAACCGACGATGGCACCCATGATGGAAAGCGGAATAGACACAGCCACAATCAGAGTCGAGCGCCAGCTGCCCAGAAACAGAAAAATCATGATGCTGGTCAAAGCCGCTGCAATCATGGCCTCGACTGCTACGCCTTTGATGGCGGCGCGAACAAACAGCGATTGATCGTTGATCGGTTGTACCGTCAAATTAGGCGGCAAGGTGGCTTTCATGCCTTCAAGTTTGTCGCGGATGCCGTCCACAATGGACAAGGTAGATGTGGTGCCATTTTTCAGCACCGACATCAGCACCGAGCGGTTGCCGTTGACGTGAACAATATTGGTTTGCGGTGAGTTCCCGTCATGCACATTGGCCACATCGCGCACGTACACCATGGCGCCGTTGACAGACTTGACCGGCAGATCGGCCATGTCTTTGATATTCACTGCCGCATTGTTCAGGTTGATCGAGTATTCCAGTGAGTCAATTTTTTGTGTGCCGACTGGAATGATGATGTTTTGTGTGGCCAGTGCGTTGGCCACATCTTGAGCGCTCAGACCCAGCGATTGCAGTTCGGGTAATTTCAAATCAACCTGAACCAAGCGTGTTTTGCCACCGTAGGGAAAAGGAATCGCCGCCCCGGGTACGGTCACCAATGGAGTGCGTACCAGGTTCAATCCATAGTCAGCCAGATTCTGTTCAGACAAGCCTTTACCTGCCAGTGCCAATTGCAAAATAGGAACGGTAGACGCGTTGTAGTTGACGATCAGCGGAGGCAAAGTACCGGGTGGCATTTGTCGCAGCATGGTTTGGGAAACAGCCGTGACTTGCGCATTAGCGGTTGCAATATTGACGCCCGGGTGAAAAAAGATTTTGACAATGCCCAAGCCCGCATAGGAATTGGCTTCTAGGTGCTCGATATCGTTGACCGTGGTAGTCAACACGCGTTCATACAAGGTGGTCATGCGACCGGCCATTTGGTCCGGCGGCAGACCGGTGTAGGCCCAAGCCACAGCAATCACGGGGATGCGTATTTCGGGAAAGATGTCGGTAGGTGTTCTTAGCGCGGCCAGAGGGCCTAGGATCAACAGCAATAGCGCCATCACTACAAACGTATACGGGCGCTTGAGCGCCAGACCTACAACATTGAACGACATCGCTGACTTTCTTTTTTTAGCAACAAGATGTCTCGGCTTCTTGTTGGTGAAAGGATTTTTTTGATACGTTGATTATCAACATATTCGGAAGCGATTTTGAAACAAACTCTGGCTGCGGGTCAATCCACCATCAGCGAGTTGCAATTGCTGATCTAAGTATGTCTCGCTGGGGACAGCAAGCAATGCGTACAAGCGTGCACACACAAGCCGGGCGTTTTGTCCGGGCCACTCATTGGGCAGCAGGCTTTGCGGCAATCCGGGATCTCGCAACAGCAATCGTCTGTAGTCATGAATCAGTAACAAGCGAATTAAAAAAGCTTGTTCGTTTTGAGCATGATCTGCGCTTGTTTTTACCACTGACCATTCGTCGATCAAAGTTTCGTAAGTTTTGACAAATTGATGGTAACTGTGGGCCAGTTGCGCCAGATCCCATGACTCGGTGGCAACTTGCCGGTCAGTGGCCACAGTGTTGCTCTGCAGACTATCTCCCGTGAGTGGCCAGATATGTTTTTGCAAATGTCCCAAACCCTCGGTTTGCAACAGTTGTAAAGCGACCTGCAAATCCGCCCCGGGATGGACAAACACCTGGCTTTGCCACTGACCGAAGCCCTGCCATGTCAGGGCTTTGCGCAAGCGCTCTTTGTCTTTAGGGGGGAGTGAAGGTGACAGCATGAGAAAGCGCCAGCGATTGTCCCAAGCGGGTGATTGCGATGCGTAAATAGCTTTGGATGCCGCTTCGATGCGGTTTATGCCGCTGGCGCTGAGTGCATAGTCGGTACGTCTGCCGTAGGCATTTGTAATCAGCCAGTCTTCTTTCACCAACCGGTAAACAGCGGTGCGTACCAGTCGTTCGTTGACGCCTAAGGGCACCAGCAACTGAATCAAACAGCCCAGCCATGCAGCGCCGCCGCGCGGGTAAATGGCGTCGCCGAACAGGGAAACAATCAGCGAGCCGGCCTGCATGCGGTCTTGGCGCCGGAATCGTTGCAGTCTTTTGTCAGTCAATGAGGTCATGGCTCGATTTGTCAAAGGCGAGGGCAATGATCTCATGAAATGATACAAAATAAATTAATTTTTACCATTTTTATGTATCAGTTAAGATGTGCCTATCCGCAGCGAGGTGAACCCATGTACACACAGTCTTTCAATGTGCCCGACGGCCCGTCGCCGACGCCGGTCAAACACGACATCAAACCGGTGTTGACCCCAGAACAACAGCATGTCTTGGACAGAGCGCAAATGCGTTTTGACGAAGTGATAGACGCTGACGGCAAGATCGAACCCAAAGACTGGATGCCAGAGGCTTACCGTAAAACATTGGTCAGGCAAATCAGCCAGCACGCGCACAGCGAAATTGTGGGCATGCTGCCCGAAGGAAACTGGATCAGCCGCGCCCCCAGTTTGAAGCGCAAAGCTATTTTGATTGCCAAGGTGCAGGACGAAGGCGGCCACGGTTTGTATTTGTACAGCGCCGCAGAAACTTTGGGCACCAGCCGCGACCAGATGTTGGATGCGCTGCATACCGGACGCGCCAAATACAGTTCCATCTTTAACTACCCCACACTCACTTGGGCGGATGTCGGTGTCATCGGTTGGCTGGTGGATGGCGCGGCCATCATGAATCAAATCCCTTTGTGCCGTTGCAGTTACGGCCCGTATGCACGCGCCATGGTGCGCATTTGCAAAGAAGAATCCTTTCATCAGCGCCAAGGCTTTGAGTCCTTGATGGTGATGATGCAAGGCAATGCTGAACAACAAGCCATGGTGCAAGACGCGGTCAACCGCTGGTGGTGGAAATGTCTGGCCATGTTCGGCCCGCCGGATGCCGACAGCACCAACAGCACACAAGGCATGCGCTGGGGCATCAAGCGAGTAAGCAACGACGATTTGCGACAAAAGTTTGTCGATGCCACCGTGCCGCAAGCCAAGGTGCTGGGCGTGACTTTGCCTGACCCTGATTTGAAATGGAACGAAGCGCGTGGCCATCACGACTATGGGCAGATTGACTGGGACGAGTTTTGGGCCACAGTGAATGGCAATGGCCCGTGTAACAAAGAACGTTTGGCCACACGGGTCAAAGCCCACGAAGACGGTCAATGGGTGCGCGATGCCGCCATGGCCTACGCGCGCAAACAGCAACAGCGCCAACAGCAGCAACAGGAGGCCGCATGAGCACGACCCACAACATCGCCAATGAATGGCCCTTGTGGGAAGTATTCATTCGCAGCAAACAAGGCATAGAGCACAAACATTGCGGCAGCCTGCATGCGGCTGATGCGCAGCAGGCATTGCAAATGGCACGCGATGTGTATACGCGCCGTCAAGAAGGCGTGAGCATTTGGGTGATGCCTTCAGCGGCCATCACTGCCAGCGACCCGGGTGACAAAGACACCATGTTCGAACCCGCCAAGGACAAGGTGTATCGGCACCCCACTTTTTTTGTGATCCCGGATGAAGTGGGGCACATGTGAATTCGCATCAGCGTTTTTTGTTGCATTTGGCGGATAACGCGCTGATATTGGGTCAGCGCAATGCCGAGTGGTGCGGCCACGGTCCCATTCTGGAAGAGGACCTGGCCATGGCCAATAACTCGCTGGACCTGATCGGCCAATCCAGATTGCTCTACCAGCATGTGGCTCAGTTGCGCAACGACGGCAGCACAGAAGATTCCTTGGCATATTTCCGCGACCAGCAGGATTTTTTCAATTTCACCTTGCTTGAGTTGCCACACACCACTGCGCTGGCGCCGTCCGCAAGGGCCGAGCGCGATTACGCAGTCACCATCGCGCGCAATTTTTTATTCAGCGCCTACATGGTGTTGCTGTGGACGCAATTGCAAAGCCATGAAGACAAGCAACTGGCGGCCATCGCCGACAAATCTCTCAAAGAAGTGCGCTACCACTTGCAGCACTCCTCTGATTGGTTGATCCGCTTTGGCGACGGCACCGCAGAGTCTCACGCCAAAGCGCAAGCAGCGCTGGATTTTTTAATGCCGTATACCCAAGAGTTTTGGAGCGATTGGCCTGCTGCTCCGCTTGTGCATGCAGATGCACAGGGCTTGAAACCCACTTGGCTGGACACAGTAGAACAGGTGCTGGCGCAAGCCGGTCTGCAAACACCGCCCGTTGCTGGTTATGTCACCCAAGGCAAAAACGGTATCCATTCAGAGCACATGTCTTACCTGTTGGCAGAGATGCAAAGTCTGGCTCGCCAACACCCTGGTGCCATGTGGTGAACACCTTGATTGACCAACCGATATTGCCTGACGGCCCGCTGGCCTTGCCTGCAACGGATGCGCCCGGGTTTGCGCTTTGGCAATTGTTGGAGTCTGTCTGCGACCCTGAAATACCGGTGCTGTCATTGCGCGAAATTGGTGTGCTCAGAGCAGTGCAACCCGGTCCTTACGCATGGCAGGTATACATCACCCCCACATACAACGGTTGTCCTGCCATATCGCAAATGCAAGACGATATCCAAAGCTGTTTGCAGCAAGCGGGTTATCACGCCGAAGTGATCAGTTGTTTGTTTCCGGCCTGGTCCAGCGAATGGATCACCTTGGAGGGTAAAGATAAATTGCACGCTTACGGCATCGTGCCACCGCATGCCATCGCCACGCCTGCTGGCATGCACCACATCAAGCTGGTGCCTGCAAACACACACCGCTCAGTGGCTTGCCCGCAATGCGGTTCAACCAACACCACAGAAACATCGCATTTCGGTTCCACCGCATGCAAGGCCATGTACAAATGCCTAGCCTGCATGGAACCGTTTGACTATTTCAAACCTTATTGATGGCGCGCATGTATGTCTGATGTCAGAAATTTTCACGAGTTGCGCATTGCGCGTGTGCGGCCAGAAGCCGGTGGCTCGGTTGCCGTGACACTGGCTGTTCCACCTGCGCTTGTTTCATTGTTTTCATTTCAACCCGGTCAGTACCTGACTGTCAAAGCATTGATTGACGGGCAAGAGGTCAGACGCAGTTATTCCATTTCCAGCAGCCGGCAACGGTATGACAGCAGCCACGAGATGGAGATTGGCATACGTGCGGTGACGGGCGGGGTGTTTTCAAACTGGGCGGTGCAGCAGCTCAAAGCCGATGGCGTTCTCGCAGTCATGCCGCCGCAAGGCCGGTTTGTCGTGCAGCAAACCAGCGCAAAACACCGCGCCGGGTTTGCAGCCGGTTCGGGCATCACGCCGGTGCTGTCCATCATGGCCAGTTGTTTGCAACAGGAAACGGATTCACATTTCACACTGGTTTACGGCAACCGCAACATGGCCAGTGTGATGTTCAACGAGACCTTGCAGGACTTGAAAGACAACTACACCGGGCGCGTGACCTTGGTGCATGTGTTGTCCAAACAAGCGCAGGACATTGAGTTGTTACAAGGCAGGCTTGATGTTGGCAAAGTCACTGAACTGCTCCATACCGTGTTGGCAGCTGGCAGCTTGGATGAGGTGTTTGTTTGCGGGCCGCAAGCCATGATGGACGATACATGCCGCGCTTTGACGCAGGCTGGTGTGCCGCAAGAGCGAATTCACAGCGAACGTTTTCTGACTGACGGGCAAACACACCGGGCCCCGCTTGTCATTTCTACAGAGCAGACAGACGACAACGCCACGGTGGCACTGACCTTGGTGCTGGACGGCAAGCAGCACCAACTGCGCATGTCAGCCGATCAAAAAATTCTGGATGTGGGTCTGGCCGCCGGGCTGGATTTGCCGTATTCATGCCGGGGCGGCGTGTGTTGCACCTGCCGCGCCAAAGTCATGCAAGGCAGCGTGGTCATGGAAAAAAACTTCACGCTCGAAGACTGGGAAACAAGACAGGGTTTTGTGCTGTCCTGCCAGTCTCGCCCCACCAGTGATTCGGTGACTTTGAGTTACGACGAGCGCTGAGGCTAAAACCCTTGCGCCACGGGTGCATTACTGCCTTGCAGACGCAATGCCGTATGCTGAATTAATATGCGCTGAACAAACGGGGTGGCGTGAATGTGGCTGCGGTTATTTTTTATTTCTTTTTTCTGCGGGTGTGCCGCTTCGTATGCACAAGACCTGCCCAGACTGCACAACTGGACCGTGGAGCACCCCAGCTGGAAAGAAGAAAAAGCCGAATTGGCCTATGTCGCCAGCCGCTGTGCCACCATGTTTGAGACCATAGGCAATTATTTCGCCGCCAACCCTGTGCACGACGAGCAGCGCCGCAGCGCAAATGCGTATTTGTCCCACAGCGATATGTATGCACGCATAGGTTATTTTTTGAGCATCAAAAGCGGCGTCACAGAACGTGAAGCAGTGGATCGCCAGGCCATATTCAGCCAAGACTTCAGTCAGCAAATGCAAGCCAATTTGGCAGCGCATAACAATGTCATGGTGCCGCCGCTCAGTTTGGATCTGGAGGTGTGCATGTTGAATTTCAGGTTCGCCGAGGTACAGGCCAGACAGCTGGAAACCGACTATTCCAACGCGGGAAATATCACTTCGGTGGCAGCCCCTCTAGTAGACAAGGCTTTTGACGGTCAAGCGCTGAATCTGGTTTGGGATTTCATCAAATCACAAACCGGCGCACCGCCAAACGCGCCTTTGCCGCGTTTGGTGATACAGCCCGGCTTGCCCACCAGCGCGCGTATGGTGTTTGAATTTCCGTCTGAAGACCAGCCCGGTAATGCTTTGCAAATCAATGTCTCGCCACGCACACTACAGACTTGGAGCCGTTCCATGGTGAGCTGGGCTTTGGGTCATGAACTGGTGCATTACGCTTTTTTGATGCGCGAAAACCAGTGGAAGCCTCAGAAGATTTACAAAAACTCCATCAAACACCACTGCAACCCCGAGTTCCTCAAATTGACCGGTGATATCGCCGACTTGATCTCAGACACGCAAATGCCAAGTCGAGAGCGATTGCGGATGTACTCTGAAGTCTTCCGAAGCTGTACCCGGCACCCGGATCAATAAACCCAACTGTTTCTAGCAACACTCAGAACTCAGTTAACAATGTTGAGCTTGCTCCGGGCCAAGTCGTAATTCGGGTCGGCGCTGTCCAATACCCAGCCGCTGGTGAGCATTCGGTTCATGAACTGGCGGTTGTACAAAAACGGAAAAATCAGTTGTGACAAACCGAATGACACCAGTGTGATGACGAGGTGCAGCACGCCCACACCGAGTTCACCGCGAACCACCGGCACCAACCAACCAAAGAACAAATACGTCCAACTGTAGCCAACGTAACCGTTTTTGGCTATGCCTGACACGCTGTGAATAATGCGCACCTTTTTTTGCAAGCCGATCAACAGCAGACCCAGTATCAGCGGGCTGAAGACCACAAAGACCAACGCCCATATCCAGAAGGTTTCCATTCATTGCTCCTTCGATGAAAAGCCTAGCATACGCTTTTGTGATGGTCTGCCTGCCGCAACAAGCTGATGTACGCATCGACCGCTGCCGGTGCTCACTTTGGACAGCGTGTTTGAAGGTCTGGCAGACTATGTGCAATCGCACTTTGAACCCGACGTGTTGGACGAGCTGATTCTTTGACTGCATCCTCTGATTTAAAAAATGACAACATGAACCCCGTGCTACCTAAGCTTACTGATATACATGACCCGGTGCTGCATAGCGTCTTGCTAGCCGCCATAGACAATAAAACCAAGCCCTTAGGTTCGCTGGGGCGGTTGGAAGCATTGGCCGTGCAAATAGGCGAAATTCTGGGCACCCAGCAACCGGTGCTGACGCATCCGCAAATGGTGGTGTTTGCTGCCGACCACGGGTTGACCGCGCAAGGTATATCTGCTTTTCCCACCGATGTAAGTTGGCAAATGGTTGAAAACTTTTTAGCGGGCAGTGCCGCGGTCAGCGTGCTGGCGCGTCAGCACGGCTTGGCGTTGACCGTGGTCGACTGCGGCGTCAACCGCGATTTTCTGGTGGGTCTGCCCGCGGGTACGCAACGCGCAGGTTTGTTGGTTCGCAAAGTCACAGGCGCTGAATACGGTACGGCTGATTCGTCGCAAGGCGTGGCGATGACTTTCTTGCAGTGCGAACAAGCGTTAAGCAATGGCATGGCATTGGTAAGCGACTTGCCCGGCAATGCACTGCTTCTCGGCGAGATGGGTATAGGTAATACCTCGGCAGCTTCGTTGCTATTAGCTCGACTGGCGGGGTTAGATATTGAACTGTGTACCGGCGCGGGCACTGGCCTGGATGCTGTGGCCGTGGCGCGCAAATGCGAGGTCTTGCGTGGAGTGCTGGCGCTGCACGCTGGTGCAACGCAGCCTTTAGACGCCTTGGCAGCTTTCGGCGGGCTGGAGATCGCCACTATGGTGGGCGCTGTGTTGCAAGCGGCAGCACAGCGAAGAGTCATCGTAGTGGACGGGTTTATTGCCAGCGCGGCGGTGCTTGTGGCGCAAGCGCTGCAACCGCTGGTCTTGCAGCGCTGTGTGTTTGCGCACCGCTCGGGCGAGCGCGGTCACTCTTTGATGCTGAATGCCCTGAAAGCCGAGCCGCTGCTGGATTTGCAATTGCGTCTGGGCGAGGGCTCGGGAGCGGCACTGGCTTGGCCGCTGTTGCAATCAGCTTGCGCCATTTTGCGAGAGATGGCCAGTTTTGCCTCGGCTGGTGTGTCTGAAAAATCTTCATCGGTTATTGCATGACAGCGCTGCGACATTTTTTGTTGGCGCTGCAGTTTTTCACGCGCATTCCGGTTATCGGACGGCTGGCCGATTGGGTGGGATTCAGCCCGGCCATGTTGCGCGCGAGTGCGGCGTATTTTCCAGCGGTCGGCGTGGTGATTGGCGGTTTGGTGGTGGTGGTGACTGCAGCGCTCATGCACTATTTGCCGACGGCGTATACGCCTTTGGTGGCCGCCGCATTGGGCACGGCTTGGAGTGTCTGGCTGACTGGCGCATTCCACGAAGACGGTCTGGCCGATGTGGCTGATGGTTTGGGCGGCAGCTATGACCGCGAGCGGGCTCTCATCATCATGAAAGACTCGCGTGTAGGTGCTTTCGGTGCCATTGCCGTGGTGCTGGCCTTGTTGAGCAAAGTGGCCTTGTTGGCAATGCTCGGCGCAGTCGGCTCGGTCTGGATGTGTTTGGCTTTGATGGCCGCGCATGTGGTTTCGCGTACCTGGCCGTTGTTCGTCATTCGTTGGTTACCGCATGTGGGAGACGATTCAGGCTCTAAGTCCAAACCGCTGGCCGATCAAATCAGTTTAAGCAGCTTGTTTCTTGCTGTTGCTTGGTGTGTGGGTGCATTGGCTTTGAGCGTATGGGTTGCAGCGTCTGTGCTTTCAGGATCCGGTGTGCATTCACTGTCACTAGCGCAGGTTTTAGCCGTATTGAAAGTCTTGGCGTGCGGCGGTCTGGCCAGCGCTCTGGCCTTTGTATATGTTCTGCGCCTGTTTGCGCGGCGTTTGCAAGGCTTTACCGGCGACTGCCTGGGCACCACACAGCAGATGTGTGAGATTGCGTTTTACTTGGGCTGTGCGCTGGCCTTAGGTGATCTTTGACTGCCATGGATTAGCACTCATGAAGCTGTGGATAGTCAGACACGCCAAGCCGCTGATAGATAGCGGTATTTGCTACGGGGCACTCGATCTAGCGGCAGACGCTCAGCACACCTTCCAAGCTGCGCATGCATTGGCGCAAGTGCTGCCCGCGCCATGCACAGTTCTGGTATCGCCTTTGCAGCGTTGTCTGCAACTTTCTGATGCACTGTCTGCACTAAGGCCGGACTTAAAGCCGCAGACCGACGCGAGCTTGCGTGAAATGGACTTCGGCAAATGGGAGGGTGTGGCCTGGGACGCCATACCCCTGGCGGCGATGCAAACCTGGACCGATGATTTCGGTGCGCACCGCTTCGGTGGAGTAGAAAGTGCTAATGAGGTATTGGCGCGGGTGGCACAAGGGTGGAATGCAGCAAGGCAACACAAAAATGAAGACCATGTATGGATCACCCATGCCGGTGTGGCACGGGCTGTGCAGTTAATTTCACAAGGCGTCCTCCGTGTGGACAGTGCCAGCCAGTGGCCCAAGGAAGCGCCGGGGTACGGGCAGTGGTGGTGTGTGAACGGTTAAACGTCCAAATTTTTCAGCGTTTTGAGCGCGTTTCCTGTTGGGCGCACTTGGCCTTGGCATTGGACTTATATTAAGCGAATGGACAGACTGCAAAACATCGAGACCTTTGTGCGTGTCGCGCAAACACAAAGCTTTGCCGAGGCGGCCAGGCAGTTGCGTGTGTCTAAATCGGTGGTGACCACCCGGGTCAAGCAACTCGAAGACTATTTGGGCGCGGCTTTGTTTCACCGCAGCACGCGCTTGGTTCGCTTGAGTGAACTCGGTCAAACCTTTTTGCGCGACTGCACCGAACTGGTGTCGCAGGCCAACAGCGTGGTCGATCAGATGCGCGATGTGCAGACCAAACCCGCAGGCACATTGCGGGTACATGCATTGACCGGCTTGGTGTTGGGAAATTTCGCTTCCCTGCTGCACCAATTCCAAACGGCTTATCCGGATATACGCATGGACTTGATCGTCAGCGATGTGGTGGTGGACCCGGTCAAGGCCGGTGTCGATTGCGCCTTGCAGATTTTTCCACCCAATTCAGATGAACTCATCTCACGCAAACTGTTTCCGGTGCGCCGGGTGTTTTGTGCCACGCCGCAGTATTTGCAGTCGCATGAAGCACCTCAGTCGCCGCGCGATTTGCATAAACACAAACTGGGTTTGTATTCGGGCTATCCCACGCGTGACCAATGGACGTTCTATCACCAAGGTGATTCATTGACCATGTATTTGTCTGCCAGTCTCTTGACCAACAGCGTGCATTTGCTGCGTGAATACGCGTTGGCCCATGCAGGTATTGTGTGTTTGCCCACTTTGGTGGCGGGCGAAGACATATTGAAAGGGAATTTGCAAGTGGTCATGCCTGAGCATTTGCTGTCTTCGTTTTCATTGAGTGCGGTGTATGCAGGCACTTCAAGGCATGCGGTGAAATTGAATTTGTTCATTGAACATATCGCCAACAAATTCACCCGCGAGCCGCCGTGGGACGCAGATTTGATTGCCAAAGGTTTGATACCCGAAACCTTGATTTCCACCTGAGCCCGGGCGTAGGCTTTCGGGTTAACCCGATATATTGTTCGGTTATGGCGAACAATCTACTTTTTAACTGAGGTCTACCGCCTGCAGTCCGCCAAGCCTACAGTCTGACTACCCCATTTGTTTGATGGCAGATATGCCGAGGAGACCATGCCATGACCGTGAATTACCACACCCACTTCGGCTCGCTCAAGAGCTATGAAAAAGGCCGCGTCGAGCCCATCGATGACGATGTCAAACATTACGCCTTTTCAAATTGCTTTGAAATTGCCAGCAAGTCCAAGCCTTATGAAAAAGTGGTGTTCGGACAAAACCAGATTTATGTGTTGGAGGCCTTGCGTGCCGAAGGCACATCGCCTTGGTACACCTGCGCGCATGATGAATTTGCGCTCAGCATGGACGGCGATATAGAGATTCATCTCATCAAATTGGACGCGGCTCAAACCGTCAAAGACGAGGACAAAAACGGCGCTGTGCTGGTGCAAGGCGAACCCAAGGGTGCCAAGATGGGTTGGATGAAGATCAAACGCGGTCACCAGGCCCTGCTGCCGAAAAACACCGCCTACCAATTCAAAAGCGCCCAAGCCGGTGTGTTGATATTGCAAACCTGCAAAGGCGATTTGTCGGTTGAGAAATGGGCAGACATCTGCCAAACCGCTTAAGGAGACACAGACATGAACGCACCTTCCGAGATCACCAAAGTGTTGGCCTCAACGCCGGATGCCACCATGGGCTACCGCGCATACACGCTGGGCAGTTTCAATTTCCGCCGTGATGAGTATTTCGCTCACATCACTTGGACCACCCGCGACGGCCGGCCTTTGTCGCACACTATGGACATTGGCAATTTTTTGCGCGCACTCATGCGCGATGTGGCTTGGGGCTTTTTTTACGGCTGGGTCAATTTCGACAACGTGTTCGGCACGGTCAACCATTACCAGTCGGTCGATATGTATGCGGGCAGTTACAACGGCACCATGAAAGCCGCCGGTGTCGATTTGTTGGAAAACTTTCCCACCGACCAAATTCGCGCCACCTTCGAGCAAATGCTGGACGACTGGACCAACGAAACCTTTGACCCGTTCTCTGCACCTCAGGAAACAGGCACACCCTATGGTCGCAAGAACGGCAACAACAACGCCAAGATCACACGGGCGCGCGAACTCGCCACCCGTTGCGTGGGTTTGAAAGACGATTTAGATTTGCGCACCGATGCACGCGGCGCACCCATTAACCGCGCGTTTGCCGATGTGCCTCAGGACATGCCTGAGTTGCATCCTGAGCCCGGCTTTGAAAACGAAGTCCATGCCTTCAACTTGTTTGCGTTTTTGTCGCGCAGCCAAGTCACCTGGAACCCGAGCTTCACCTCGGTGGTCAAGTACAGCTATATGTGCCCAACCACGGAAGAGCACATCTTGCCCATCATTCACGGCAACGACCGTGTGGAATGGTTCTTCCAGATGTGCGATGAAATCCACTGGGATTGCGCTGACAAAAACACTGGCAAGCCATTGGCCCGCGTCATCATGAAAGCCGGTGACATGGCTGCCATGCCGGCCTATTGCAGACACCAAGGCTACAGCCCTAAGCGTTCCATGCTGTTGGTGTGGGAAAACGGTTCTCCCACACTGGTGCATGAAATCCAAAAAGGTGATGCACCGGAAGTGCCGGTTCAGTTTTAAGCACCGGGTTCAGGCCTGACCGCGAGGCGCAGGCCTTTTTTCACAGCGCTGCATAGGTCATGCGCTGCATTTCAAGGACAGTTATGGATTTGTCGGACATCCAAAAAGCAGTGGGTTTGAAATCTCCCATCAGGCATCAGTTGTTTATCGACGGTGAATTTGTCGATGCCATCTCCGGCGAAACATTGGCCACGCTCAACCCGCATGACAACTCGGTGATTGCGCAAGTGGCCATGGCCGGTCATGCCGATGTCGATTTGGCGGTCAAGGCCGCGCACAAAGCGTTTCCCGCTTGGAGCCGCATGCAGGCAGCGGATCGCGGGCGGATTTTGTTGAAGCTGGCTGACTTGATTGAAGCCAATGGCGAAGAACTCGCCCGGCTGGAATCGCTGGACACTGGCCACCCGATTCGTGATTGCCGGATGTTGGATGTGCCGCGCACAGCGGGTTGTTTCCGTTACTTCGGCGGCATGGCCGACAAGTTCCAAGGCGAAACCATTCCGGTCGATGCCGGGTTTTTGAACTACACCTTGCGTGAACCGCTGGGTGTGGTGGGCCAAGTGGTCCCTTGGAATTTTCCTTTGATGTTCACCAGTTGGAAGATGGCGCCAGCGCTGGCCGCTGGCAACACCATCGTGCTCAAGCCCGCAGAAATCACACCGCTGACCACTTTGAAAATTGCCGAATTGATGCGCGAAGCCGGTATGCCTGCCGGTGTGGTCAACATAGTGCCGGGGTTGGGACAAGTGGCCGGTCAATACATTGCCGAGCATCCGGACATTGCCAAGATTGCATTCACCGGCAGCACAGCCACAGGCAAACGCATTGTGCAAGCCAGCGCAGGCAATTTGAAAAAAGTGCAATTGGAACTTGGTGGCAAAGGTGCCAACATCGTGTTTGAAGATGCTAACCTGATCGCTGCTGTCAACGGTGCTGCATGGGCGATTTTTCACAACCAAGGCCAGGCTTGCATTGCAGGTTCGCGCTTGGTTTTGCATGAAAACATCGCAGATGCTTTTTTAGAAAAATTCATCGCGCTTGCCAATTCGATACGCTTGGGCAACCCGCTGGACCCGGAGACAGAAATGGGCCCTTTGACCAGCGCCATGCATCGCGACCGGGTGTTGAGTTATGTGGAAGTGGCCAAAGCCGAAGGCGGCGAAGTGCTGGCCGGTGGCGTGTCACCCGGCGGCGATTTGGCCAACGGGTGTTATGTGAAGCCGACGATTGTTCGAGTTAAAAATTACAAAGACCGGGTGGCGCAAGAAGAAGTGTTCGGGCCGTTCGTGACGGTGCTGACATTCAAAACCGATGCCGAAGCATTGGATATCGCCAATGGCACTGAATACGGTTTGGGCAGCGGTTTGTGGACCACGAATTTGCAGCGGGCGCATTTGTTTGCACGTGAAATCCGCTCAGGCATGGTCTGGGTCAACAGCTATAAGCGCGTCAACCCGGGCTCACCTTTTGGCGGCACAGGGCAAAGCGGCTACGGTCGTGAAATGGGTTTTGATGCCATGCGCGAATACACCCAGGTCAAAAGCGTGTGGGTCAACATCGACGCGCAAATCAAACCGCATTACCCGCGCTGATGCAAGCCTTTGTCTACAACGCACAAGCAGCACGCGTGCTGTTTGGTGCGGGCACCTTGGCGCAACTGCCGCAAGAAGCCGAGCGCTTGAACATGCAGCGTGCCTTGGTGTTGTGCACGCCGGAGCAGTTGACGCAGGCCTTGAGGGTGGCCGAATTGCTGGGCAGCCAATGTGTAGGCACTTATCACAAGGCAGTGATGCATGTGCCCATGGAAACCGCTCGTGCTGCTTGTGATGAAGCCAAACGCTTGAGCGCTGATGGTTTGGTGGCATTCGGCGGCGGCTCCACCACAGGGCTTGCCAAAGCGATTGCATTGGAAACCGGCTTGCCCATATTGGCGATACCCACCTCGTATGCAGGATCGGAGATGACCAGCATTTATGGCATCACCGACGGCGGCCTCAAAAAAACAGGCAAAGACCCGAAAGTGTTGCCGCGTACCGTGATTTACGACCCTGAACTCAGCCTGGGTCTGCCACTGGGATTGAGTATCACCAGTGGCATGAATGCCATCGCGCATGCCGCAGAAGGTTTGTATGCGCAAGACCGCAACCCGATGACACGCTTGATGGCCATGGAAGGCATTGCGTCTTTGGCCAAAGCCTTGCCATTGATACGCAAACAGTTTGATGACCCGCAGGGCAGGGCGCTGGCTTTGTACGGTGCTTGGTTGTGTGGCAGCGTGTTGGGCAGTGTGGGCATGGCTTTGCATCACAAACTCTGTCACACACTGGGCGGCAGTTTCAATTTGCCGCACGCCGAGGTGCATACCGTGGTGTTGCCGCATGCTTTGGCTTTCAATGCCAGTGCTGCGCCGGAAGCCATGCACGATTTGGCCCATGCACTGGGTGTGAATAACGGTCCGCTGGGCGTGTACCAACTGGCCAAAGACAACGGCGCACCTGTGGCGTTGAAAGACATAGGCATGAAAGAGGCTGACCTGGATTCAGCAGCTGACTTGGCAGTGAAACAGCCTTATTGGAATCCGCGTCCCTTTGGTGTGCCGCAGCGCGATGAGATCAGGGCGTTATTGCAAAGGGCATTTGATGGCAGTCCACCGGTTTACGGGTAAACCCCGTACATTGTTCTGCATCAACGAACAATCTACTTTTCAATTAATGACTACCCCTGAGCAACTCAGCCGTCTACAGTCACCACAGCGTCGGACATTCGAAAGTATTTGGAGTGACTGACCCAACGACAAGAGATCAGTGCTCATCAAGCAACCATTCATAACAGGAGACAAGCATGACGTTGAATCGCAGAGAATTTATTCAAAACACGGCAGCCGCCGCAGCCGCAGTGACCAGTACCACACTCTGGGCTGCTGACACCATCAAAATCGGTTTTGTCACACCGTTGACCGGCCCGCTGGCATTGTTCGGCGAAGCCGACAAATGGACGGTCGAGCAGATGAAGCAAACCTTCAAAGACGGCATCACCGTGGCCGGCAAGAAATACAGCGTCGAGATTCTGATCAAAGACAGCCAGTCCAACCCGAACCGCGCTGCTGAAGTTGCCAGCGATTTGATTTTGAAAGACAAGATCACCTTGATGGTGGTCAGCAGCACACCTGAAACCACCAACCCGGTGAGCGATGTGTGTGAATTGAATGAAACCCCTTGCATTTCTTCCGTCTGCCCTTGGCAGCCGTGGTTCTTCGGTCGCAAGGGCGATCCAGCCAAAGGTTTTGCTTGGACACACCATTTCTTCTGGGGATTGGAAGACGTGATCGGCAATTTCACCAATGGCTGGAAAAGTGTCAAGAGCAACAAAAAAGTCGGTGGCCTGTTCCCGAATGACGGCGACGGCAACGCTTGGGGCGACAAGGCGCTGGGCTTTCCCAAGCCTTTGGCAGAGATGGGCTTCACATTGAATGACCCGGGCCGTTACCAAAATGGCACCCAAGATTTCAGCGCGCAGATTGCAGCCTTCAAAAAAGACGGTGTCGAGATCGTCACCGGCGTGATGATTCCACCGGATGCCAAAACCTTTTTGACCCAAGCCAAGCAGCAAGGTTTCAACCCCAAAGTGATCACATTGGGCAAAGCCTTGTTGTTCCCTGTGGGCATTGAAGCGCTGGGTGATTTGGGGCTGGGTTTGACCACCGAAGTCTGGTGGAGCCCGTCACATCCGTTCAGCTCCTCGTTGACCAAACAAAGCGCCAAAGATTTGGCCGCTACCTATGAAAAGAGCAGCAACAAGCAATGGACGCAGCCCCTTGGTTTCGCCCATGCCTTGTTTGAAGTCGCAGCTGATGCACTCAAGCGCGCCAAGTCGGTCAAGGCCGCAGATTTGCGCGACGCCATCGCTGCCACCGATTTGGACACCATCGTTGGCCATGTGAAATGGGGCGGTCCCGGCCCGTTCAAAAACGTCAGCAAAACACCGCTGGTGCTTGGTCAGTGGGTCAAAGGCAGCAAACACAAAGTTGACCTCGTCATCGTCAATAACGAGACGGCGAAAAATATTCCTACCGGAGGCTCCCTCAAGCCAATGTAAGGGTAGGACACATGGCCTTGCTTGAGTTGCATTCTGTCTCCAAGGCCTATGGTGCTTTGCAGGTGATCCAGTCTGTCTCCTTGTCGGTTGACGAGGGGCAGACGCTGGGTATCCTCGGGCCCAACGGGGCGGGCAAAACCACGCTGTTCAATCTCATCTCTGGCGATGCAGCTTGTGACAACGGCCGGGTCATTTATGACGGGCGGGACATCACACGTGAAAAAGCCCATCAGCGATGCCGCAGCGGTATCGGTCGCTCCTACCAAGTACCGCAGCCATTCGGCAATATGACAGTGTTTGAAAATTTGGTCACTGCCGCTTGCTTTGGTGGCGGTCAGCTTGAACGCGATGCCTGGGACACCGCTTACCAAGTGCTTGAACAAACAGGCTTGCTGGCGCAGGCCAACAAGTCCGCCGGGTCACTCACTTTGCTGAACCGAAAACGTTTGGAGTTGGCTCGCGCCTTGGCAACACGACCCAAATTGTTGTTGCTCGATGAAATCGCTGGTGGATTGACGGTGCATGAAGCGCAACAGTTGTTGGAAGAATTGCATCGCATCAAAGCCAGCGGTGTCACCATGGTGTGGATTGAGCACGTGGTTCATGCCTTGTTGTCTATTGCAGACCGTTTGCTGGTCATCAATTTCGGCACCATGCTGGCGCAAGGCAGTCCAGAAGCCGTGATGAACAACCCCGACGTACAGCGTGTCTACATGGGATTGGAAGTCGCCCCCGCATGAATGCCTTGTTGCAAACCCGGGGATTGACCGCTTTTTATGGCGATGCCCAAGCCTTGTTTGGCATTGATTTCCAAGTGGCTCAAGGTGAAATGGTCGCCATCATTGGTGCCAATGGCGCTGGTAAAAGCACCTTCATGAAAGCCGTCACCGGATTGGTTAGGGTTCAGCCTTCACACATCATGTGGCAGGGGCAAGCCATTGGCGGCATGGCACCTTTTGAGATTGTCAAACGCGGTATTGCATTGGTGCCCGAAGGCAGACGTTTATTCCCTAGCCTGAATGTGGAAGAAAACCTGTTGATGGGTGCGTGTGCTGAGCGCAAAGGGGTTTGGAATCTGGCGCGTGTGTATGAACTGTTTCCCATACTCAAAGACAAACGTTTGCAAGCTTCCACCTCTTTGTCTGGCGGTCAACAGCAAATGGTGGCGATTGGCCGTGCCTTGATGAGCAACCCTGCTTTGCTACTTTGCGATGAACTCAGTTTGGGATTGGCACCGATAGTCATCAAAGAAATTTACAGCGCCATGCCGCGCATTTGTGCTGAAGGCATGACCGTGGTGATGGTTGAACAAGATGTAAGCAAAGCCCGTGAAGTCTCCAGCCGTTTGTATTGTTTTCAGGAAGGCACAGTGTCGCTGCAAGGTGTTTCTGCTGCATTGACTGCTGAACAAATTTCGCAGGCCTATTTCGGTTTGCCTGATCAACACGCAGTTGCACAGCCATGATGGACATGCTGCTGCAAACACTGGTGCAAGGTGCCTTACTTGGCGGCTTGTACTGTTTGTTCGCGCTTGGTTTGTCATTGATGTATGGCGTGATGCGATTGACCAACACCGCACAAGGCGATTTCATATTGCTGGGCTCATTCAGCGCGGTGGCGGGTATCGCAGGTTTGAAATTATTGGCACCAGAGGCCGCGTGGTTGCCTTTGCTGTTGTCGCCTTTGTTGTTATTGATCGCATTTGGTGTCGGTTTTGCATTGCAGCGGCAAGTGCTCAACCGTGTGTTGGGCAAAGACCCGTTGCCCTCGTTGGTGGTGACATTCGGTTTGTCCATCGTGATTCAAAACCTGTTGTTGGAATTGTTTTCAGCGGATCCGCGTTCTATAGAAACTGGCGGATTGAATATCGCCAGTGTGCAGTTACCCGGCGGACTGGCGGTCGGTGTGTTGCCCTTATTGATACTGGGTTTGGCATTGGCAGCCACTTATGGTTTGCAATGGTTGTTCGACCATACCGCCTTGGGGCGCAGTTTTCGTGCGGTGTCAGACGATTTGGACATTGCCCAATTGATGGGCTTGAATGCGAAACGGGTGTATGCCTATGCCACTGGCATCGCCTTCATGTTGATCACCGTGGCCGGGGTGTTGCAAGCCATGCGCACCACGGTGTCGCCGTCAGACGGACCGATGCTGTTGCTGTTTGCTTTCGAGTCAGTCATCATTGGCGGCATGGGTTCGTTCAAAGGCACCTTGATCGGCGCATTGCTGTTGGGTGTCACACAGCAAATCGGTTTTTTGTTTGATCCCGGCTGGGGCATTTGGTTTGGGCATATTGTTTTCTTGATGTTGCTTGTGATTCGTCCGCAAGGGCTGTTCCCCAAAACCGTAGGTTGAACGCATGAGCAGATTTACCGTTACCCGCAGCAACCCATTGAGTTTTGTAGCCTTGTGCCTTGGCCTGTTGCTGGTGCTGGCCGCAGCAAGCATTCCTTACTGGGCACCGGAGGACAACCGGTCGGCGTGGATGCGCGAGTTTGTGGAAATCGCCTGTTACCTGGTGTTTGCATTGATGTGGAATTTGCTGGCCGGTTATGGCGGCATGGTCAGCATTGGCCAGCAGGCGTATTTTGGTTTTGGCGGATACGCGATGTTGATGTTGAGCAATTTCGCCGGTATCAACCCCTTTGTAGCAGTGCCCTTAGCCGCCTTGTGTGCCGGACTGATCGCTGTACCTGTCTCGTTCATTGCGTTTCGTTTGCAAGGCGGTTATTTCGCTATTGGCACTTGGGTGATTGCCGAAGTGTTTCGTTTGAGCTTTGCCAATATGTCTGTGGTCGGTGGCGGCTCGGGCACCAGCCTCACCGCATTCAGTGGCATCAGCAAAGCCGTGCGCGAACAAACCACTTTCTGGATGGCGCTGGCAGGCATGGTGGTTTCCGTCGTGTTGGTGTATGTGTTTTTACGCAGCAAGCGCGGCCTGGCCTTGATGGCGATACGAGACAACGAGGTGGCTGCCGAATCACAAGGCATTGCGGTGCAACGGACCAAGTTGGCGGTGTATGTGGTGGCCGGATTGGGCGCCGGGCTGGCAGGTGCCATGTATTACCTGAGCAATTTACGCATCACGCCAGACGCAGCTTTCAGTGTGAACTGGACGGCGTTCGCCATTTTCATGGTCGTCATTGGCGGCATAGGCCGCATAGAAGGACCCATCGTCGGTGCATTGATATTTTGGGTGCTAAACAAATTTTTCAGTGACTATGGCAGTTGGTATTTGATGGGCTTGGGGCTGTTGGCCATCGTCGTCACCATTTATTTCAAGCAAGGCTTGTGGGGCTATGCGCAACAACGCTGGGGCTGGGCGCTTTTCCCGACCCAAAGGCGCTTGGACTGATACTGTGCTGTTTAGCTAAACACACAGTTTGAATTACTCAAGGAAACACATGGTCAATATCAATGAGCATTCCATCACGCAAGCGGTGCTGGACCGGTTGGACAACTGCGACAACCCGCGACTCAAAACAGTCATGACTTCACTCATACGGCATTTGCATGACTTTGCCCGCGAAGTGCAATTGAGCGAAGAAGAATGGATGACCGGCATACAGTTTTTGACCGCCACCGGCCATATGTGCGATGACAAGCGGCAAGAGTTCATTTTGTTGTCCGACACCTTGGGACTGTCTATGTTGACCGTGGCCATGCAAAACGCCAAGCCCCCGGGTGCCACCGAAGCCACGGTGTTCGGCCCGTTTCACATCGATCATCCGCCGCAATACAAGGATGGCGAAGACATATCGAATGGAGCCAGCGGCGAACCCTTGTTTGTCACTGCACGCATATTGAATACCGAAGGCAAGCCTGTGCCAGCGGCACGCGTCAACATATGGCAGGCAGATGCAGACGGTTTGTACGATGTGCAAAGGCCGGATCTGCAAACCAACCAGGCGCGCGGCATATTGCACAGCGATGAACAAGGACGCATTGCGTTTCAAACCGTGTTGCCTGTGTCTTACCCCGTGCCCACCGATGGACCGGTCGGGCACATGTTGCTGGCCACTGGCAGACACCCGTGGCGACCCGCGCATGTGCATTTCAAAATTGATGCGCCCGGTTACCAAAGCTTGATCACCCATGTGTTTCGTGATGACGATGCGTATTTGCATAGCGATGTGGTGTTCGGTGTGCGCTCATCATTGCTGGGCAAATACATCAAACATGAAGCAGGTGACACACCTGACGGACAAACACTGAAGACACCGTTTTACACCTTGAATTACGACTTTGTGTTGGCGGCAGAAGGTGTGGCATGAGCCAGGTATTGCATTTGGTGATGTGGAAACTCAAAGGCGACACACCCGCCGATAAAGCCGCACATGCAGCAACATTGAAAACAGCTTTTTTGGGCATGCAGCAACATCTGCCCGGTTTGCTGGAGGTGTTTGCAGATGCCAATGTGGTGCAAGTCGATGGCGCTTTCGATTTCGCCATCAGCATGCGGTTTGCTTCTTGGGCCGACTTGAAGGCTTACAACGAGCATCCGGCGCATGAAGACATCAAACATTTGATGCGCGAGATTCGCACCGAGCGTGCGCAAGTGGATTTTGAAATTCCCGGTTGAAGGAACGCAGATGATCAACAAGATTGCAGACAGCGTGGCCCATGCCATTGGTCATGTGGCCGACGGATCCATCGTCATGGTCGGCGGGTTTGGCACCGCAGGCATACCGGATGAATTGATCGATGGCTTGATTGCGCAAGGTGCGAAAGACCTGACATTGATCAACAACAACGCAGGCAATGGCGACACCGGTTTGGCGGCATTGTTGAAAGCCGGGCGAGTGAAAAAAATCATTTGCAGTTTTCCACGCCAGACCGACAGCCATGTGTTTGATGCGCTGTACCGCAGTGGTGAACTCGAACTGGAACTCGTGCCGCAAGGTAATTTGGCCGAGCGCATACGCGCCGCAGGCGCAGGCATTGGCGCATTTTTCACACCGACCGGCTATGGCACCGATCTGGCCAAAAACGCAGACGGCAGCCCCAAAGAAACACGCTTCATCAACGGCAAACACTATGTGTTGGAGTACCCCTTGTATGCAGACTTGGCTTTGGTGAAAGCAGAGCGCGGTGACCGTTGGGGCAATCTGATGTTCAGAAAGGCTGCGCGCAATTTCGGCCCCATCATGGCCATGGCCGCCAAGCGCAGCGTGGCCTCGGTACATGAAATAGTGAGCCTGGGACAACTCGACCCGGAACATATCGTGACCCCCGGCATTTTTGTCAGCGCGATTGTGCAAATAGAAAGACGCGCCACACAAGGCGGCGGTTTTAAAGCCGTGGCCTAAGGATCACACAGGAGCAACAACATGGCGATACACAAACGCAGCAAAGACGAGTTGGCCAAACGCGTGGCTCAGGACATGTTTGACGGCGCTTACGTGAACTTAGGGATTGGTATGCCGACACTGGTGGCCAACCATTTGCCGCCCGGCATAGAAATTATTTTGCACAGCGAAAACGGCATACTCGGCATGGGCCCTGCGCCTGCCAAAGGCGAGGAAGACTTTGACTTGATCAACGCCGGTAAACAAGCGGTGACCTTGCTGCCCGGCGGCGCATACTTTCACCACGCAGACAGCTTTGCCATGATGCGTGCCGGACACTTGGACATTTGCGTGCTCGGTGGTTTTCAAGTCTCGGTCACCGGTGACCTGGCCAACTGGAGCACCGGCGAGCCCGGTGCCATTCCCGCTGTCGGTGGTGCCATGGACTTGGCCATTGGTGCAAAACAAACCTGGGTGATGATGGACTTGTTGACCAAACAAGGCCAAAGCAAAGTGGTGCCGCATTGCACTTACCCGTTGACTGGTATTGCGTGTGTCAAACGCATTTACACCGACATGGCCACGCTTGAATGCACACCGAATGGATTGGTGTTGATCGATTTGGTGGATGGGTTGACGAAGGGGGAGTTGGAGGGGTTGATGGGTGTTGAGGTTAGTCTTGAGAACAAAGTTATTTAACCCAATTCTCTAGACTGAGCCCTTTAATTCTTCGAAACTCTTTCAAGTTATTTGTCACCAAAGTGCAGTCTTCTGACAGTGCATGGCAGGCTATCCATAAATCGTTGGCACCTATCGGTGTGCCTGCGGCGCGAAACCAATTGATTTGGCGGGAGCAAATTCACAGCCCGCGACTTTGCAACACCACCAGCCCTTTAGGCGTTTGCAAAGTAACGGAGATATTCGCTTCGCCGTTACTTACTTCAATATCTTTCAAATGCACCGCTTCAAAAGCATTGGTCAACTTCTCCGAGGAAGGGTGCGACACAGTGATGCTTTGCAAGCTCACACCCGAGCGGGGCAGACTGTGGCGCGGGTGCAGGCGCATGGGATCTGTCGCATCGGGCTTGCCCCATTGAATCAAAGTTGGCAAAGTGCCATTGAACAGGCGCTGGCCGTCGTCGCGCACCGTGATTTGCCAGTAAAGCTTGCCTTTGCCGGTGCGGCGATGCGCTTGCACCACGGGTCCGGTGTCCAGGCCTTGCGCTTTCCATGTGTGTCTGGCGAGTTGAACATCGGTGGTGTTCACCACAAAGTGAATCAATCTGGGTTGTTGCGCAATCGATGCTTGTAAAGCCGCGTCATCCAAGTTGAACCAGCGTTTGTGTGCATTGCGTTTTTGCGCAGAAGCGGTGGGATTGATGGCGATGATTTCGCAATAAGCCATGGGATAACGTGGCGTGGCAATTTTGAACAAAAGATTGTGTGTGCCGTATTTTTCATGCTCACCGCCTGCATTCGGGGTGATACCCAAGGTGGCTTCGCACCAAGCGACGCCCTCATCCAGGTTACGGGCTGCGACAACCAAGTGGTCCATGTGTGTTTCAAGTGCGTTGATAGTCATGGTTCATGTTATCGCTGAATCTGCAGCGCATAAAACACGGTAATGACATCAAGTACAGTTGAACCGATTTTTAAGCCAATCCCAAATAAATCTGTCTCACATGGTCATTTTTGGCCAGATCCGCCGCAGCGCCTTCTTGCGCCACGTGGCCGTGCTCTAGGATGTAAGCGCGGTCGGCAATTTGCAGCGCAGATTGCGCGTCTTGCTCGGCCATCAAAATGGCGACGCCGCTGTCGCGGATATGGCGTATGGCGCTGAAAATCTCCATCTTTAAGCGGTGAGCAATGCCGACTGAAGGCTCATCCAGTAGCAACAGTTTGGGTGAGCCCATGAGTGCACGGCCAATGGCGACCATTTGCTGCTGGCCGCCTGACAAGGTGCTGACCATTTGGCTGCCGCGCTCTTGCAGAATGGGGAACAACTGGTAAATCTTGTGCAGGTCGACGGCCACTGCGGCTTTGTCGTGGCGCAGGTAGGCGCCGAGTTGCAGGTTTTTCAGCACGCTGAGTTCAGGGAACAAACGTCGTCCTTCGGGGCAGTGGCAAATGCCTAAGCCCACCACTTTTTCGGTGGCCACGTTGTGCAGCGATTGACCCTCAAATGTCAATCCGCCTTGTGCGTCGATGGCGCGAGAAATGGCTTTGAGTAGTGTGGATTTGCCCGCACCGTTGGGCCCGAGCACAGCCACGAGTTCACCCGGCATCACGCGCAAGCTGATGCTCTCCAAAGCCATGGCTTTGCCGTAAGAGGCGCTGAGTTGGTCCAGTTCAAGCATGGTCGTCCAGGTTCAACGGATTTTGTTTGCCGATATAGGCTTCGATGACGCGCGGGTCTTTCACGATATCAGCAGGTGAGCCTTCGGCGATGATTTCGCCGAAATCAATGGCGACCACGCGTGAAACCAGTTGCATGAACTCGCGCAACTTGTGTTCAATCAACAAAATGGTGAGATGTTGTTCGCTGTGCAGTTGGCGTATGAGCACCGACAGCGCTTCAATTTCGGACGAGCCCAAGCCTGCAAACGGTTCATCCAGTAGCAATAACTCGGGTTCGGTAGCGAGTGCGCGCGCAATTTCCAAACGCCTCAAATCCCCGTAAGACAGCAATTCCGAAGCCTGCTGTGCTTTATCTGCCAGACCTACTTGTGCCAACAAATGCATGGCGCGTTCGCCCAAGTCGTGGGTACGCACGCGCGGCCCCAAACTGCCTACCAGCACGTTTTCTAACACGCTCAAACCGACAAACGGTCGGCACAGTTGAAAGGTGCGTGCCATGCCCAAACCCACAATTGCATTGGCTTTCAACTGACGTATAGGCTGGCCGTGCAGTAAAACTTCGCCCGAGTCTGCAGGTATGAAGCCGGTCAGCAGATTAAACAGTGTGGTCTTGCCCGCGCCATTAGGTCCGAGAATGCCGACGATCTCGCCTTTGTGCAGTTCCATATTGAAATTTTTCAGCACATGCAAACCGCCGAAGTGCTTATCGAGTTGTTTGACTTGCAGCAGCGCGTTCATGCTTGCGGCCCCCGGTTGCGTATCTTTTGCCAAATGGGGGCGATGATGCCGTTGGGCAGGAAAAACAAAATGAATATCAACAACAGGCTATAAATCATTAACCGCCATTCGCCGAAATTGCGCAAGCCCTCGGTCATGACGGTCAGCAGCAGGGCGCCACCCACCGGCCCGAAGATGGTGCCCATGCCGCCCACATACACCATGGTGATGATGGTGATGGAGGTGACCACGGCAAACAACTGCGGGCTGACCTGTAACTGGTAATGCGCATACAGTGCACCGCCTAAACCAGCGAAGGCCGCGCTAATCACCAGCGAAACAATTTTGTAAGTGGTGATGGGCAAACCGGCGGCGAGACACGTGGCTTCGTCGCCGCGAATAGCACGCAGTATCAAGCCCCAGCGCGAGCGCGCCATCCACGACAGCAGCAGCGTGATACCACCTAACACTGCCAACACAAACCAATAGTAATGCAGGGGATTGTTGATAAGCGGTGTGATGTCTTGTATGCCTTCTTCGCCGCCGGTGTGTTCCCAGAAGATCAGCATCAGGCGTTGCATGATGACCGCAGAAGACAACATGGCCAGAGCGAAATACGGTCCTTTCAATCGCAATGTGGGAAAACCAAGCACGACTGCAAACACCATGGCCACCAGCATGGAGGCCGGCAGACTCCACCAAGGGCCCAGGCCGAATTGCACGTTCAGAAAACCGGCGGCATAGGCGCCTACGCCTATGAACAACGAATGGCCGAAGTTTTCACGTCCGGTCAAGCCGGACATGAAATCCCAACTGACCGCCCAGATGCCGTAAATAGCCGCCACCGTCAACACACCGACCAGGTAGGTGCCGGTGAACAAAGTGGGCAGCACGCCCAGCAAAAGCAATGCGATCAGGCCGCCTATGCTGCTGATATTGTCGAGTCCTTTGAATGCTTTCATCGTGAAGTGCCTGTCAGAAAGCAGCGCGTTTGCCGAACAGGCCGGCTGGGCGAAACACCAGCATCAGCAAGGTAGCCAGCACTGAAACGATTTCTGTCCAACTGCCGGACACCAAATAAGCGACGATGGTCTCTGCATAACCGAGCATGAAGGCCGCTGCGATGCTGCCGGGAATGGAGCCTAAACCACCGACCACCACAATGGCGAATGCTTTGACGATGGGTAACAAATGCATAGACGGTTGCACCGACAAAAACGGTCCGGCCATCACACCAGCCAACGCGGCCAGTCCAGCCGAAATGGCCATGACTAAAGAAAAAATGCGGTCGCTGGGAATGCCCATGTACTTGGCGGCCAGCGGGTCTTGTGAAATTGCCAGGATGGCGCTGCCTAATCGGGTGAACTGTATGAAGGCATACAAGCCTCCGATGGCTGTAGTCGCAACAGCGAGTGTCAGCAGACGCTGACCGGCAACGTCTACACCGAACAAGTTGTATTTGGTATCGATGAAGGCAGGCACGTTGCGGTATTCAGAGCCAAAGGTTAAAAACAAAGCCTGTTCGACTACCAATGCGGTCGCAAGCGAAATCATCAATACGCCTAACTGCGAAGACCGCAACGGGCGTATGAGGATTTTTTCAACCAGCACGCCGAAGACAGCGACGATGGCAATGGATAGCAGCGCCGCCAACCACAACGGCATACC
This sequence comes from Comamonadaceae bacterium, assembly GCA_947456305.1. Taxonomy (GTDB): domain Bacteria; phylum Pseudomonadota; class Gammaproteobacteria; order Burkholderiales; family Burkholderiaceae_C; genus Limnohabitans. Next base: position 66,826 of record CANGPN010000012.1, read on the forward strand.
TGCCAGCGTGGTCAGCACATACGCTGAATAAGCGCCCAGTGCATAAAACGACCCGTGCGCAAGGTTCAGTATGCGCGCAACGCCGAAGATCAGCGTGAAGCCGACCGCCAGCATGGCGTAAATGGCGCTGGTGACTGCGCCGTAGATCAGGATTTCCACTTTTTACTTTTTCATCCAAGGCGGCATGATGAATTTGCCAGTACGCAGTTCCTTGGGGTAAATGACGACACGTTCACCTTTGTCCTGCCATTGCACAAACATGAAGTTGACTTTGCCAAGACCAGCTTGCACATCGTGTTGCTCATCAAAAGTGATTTCACCGGCCACACCTTCGTATTTGGTTTTCTCCAACTCCTTGATGACTTTTTCTGTGTCAAAACTGGCGGCGCGTTTCACCGCATCTGCATAAATGAACACCGAGTCATAGGCGAAGAAAGCAGAGTACACAGGGAAGTTGGAAGAGTTCTTTTTGAACTCATCAAAGAAAGGCACGGTTTTCTTGGTGATGGGCGCACGCACCGCAAAGTTGGCTGCAATCTCGGAAATGGATTTGCCGCCTATGCGGTTGAAGAAATCGCCGTCCATGCTTTTCACATCAATACCGCCGTAGGGAACCGGCACTTGAGCATCGTGCCATTGCTTGGCAAATACGTCACTAGAGGCGTGCGATAAGATCACCACCATGTACTGTGCGCCACTGGTTTTGACCTTGGCCAGCAACGGGGAGAAGTCGGAGGTTTGAGTGTCAAACAATTCCGTCATTTTTATGTCGGCGCCGACATCTTTAGCGCCTTTGGACAGGATGGGCACTAAATCTTGAACCCATTTGGCGTTCTCGCCAACGATTGCTATGTTTTTATAACCTAACTCACCAATCACGAAATTGGAAATAAAGTCAACCAGACCGCGTGCCTGGTGTGCGGCATTGATCGGACCGACACGGAATACGTATTTGTAGTTGTCGTAGTCTTGTTTGACTTTGTTGGTGATAGAAGGAGAGGCAGCACCTACGCCCAGGTAAATAGTCTTGGCTGCAGAAATATGTGGCAACTGAGCCAGAGTCACGCCACTGGTGTAGCCGCCGATCAGCAAATCCACTTTTTCATCTGCAGTCAATTTTTTGATAGCGCTGATGCCGGTTTCAGGATTTTCGGTTTCATCGGCAGATACAAATTCAAACTTGCGTCCGAGCACACCGCCTTTTTTATTGATCTCGTCCACCGCCATCTTCACGGCTGTCAGTGTGTCTCGGCCGACTTGCAGTTGCACGGAAGTCGGTACACCAATGCGTACAGGTTTGTTCTGGGCCAGCAGGGTAGAAGAACTGAGTAAACCGCTGCCGAGAAACAGGCCGGTGATCAGCAATTGCAGGGTTTGGCGTTTGGAAGAAATTGGCACGGCGGGATCCTTTGACAATAAAAATCATAAAGCAGCAGGATTCTGAGAACAGGTCTGGCAAAAAAGCAAGAGGCTAAGCCCTGATTAATTCTCCGGATGTACATCTATCGAATACATCTTGCAAGCAGTTGCCTTGAAGAATGCCGCGTTAGTCACCTGAACAGAGCTATGCCAAATCTTTTAAAGTCTGCTTTTTATTGAAAGCATGAACCATGCGCGTGTTATTGCTAGGTGCCACCGGCACCATTGGTACGGCCACGGCCGCCGCATTGCTTGGCAGCGGCCATGACGTGATTTGCCTCGTTCGTGAATCACCCGCAGACAAAAGGAATGAGGATTTAGAAAAAACACGCAAAGGGCTTTCAGGTGCGCAACTGCGTTTCGTCGATGTGCTGTCTATTGAATCTGTAGAGAAGTATGGATTAAAAGGCGAACATTTTGATGCAGTGGTATCGTGCCTGGCGTCACGCACCGGGACACCGCGAGACGCATGGGCCATAGACTACAAAGCGCATTCCCAGTTATTGAAGATGGCACAGGCCGCCGGGATAAGACAATTTGTTTTGTTGTCGGCTATTTGTGTGCAAAAGCCTTTGCTCGGGTTTCAACACGCCAAACTTGCTTTTGAAAAAGAACTGATGGCATCAGGCTTGATCTATTCCATTGTCAGGCCTACAGCATTTTTCAAATCTTTATCCGGACAAATACAACGCTTGAAACAAGGCAAGCCGTTTTTGCTGTTCGGCGATGGATGCTTAACCGCCTGTAAACCCATCAGTGACCAAGACCTGGCATGCTTCATCACTGCGTGTTTAACAGATGTAGAAAAACATAATCGCATTCTGCCTATTGGTGGACCTGGCGAGGCGATCACCCCTTTGCAGCAAGGCGAATATTTGTTCAAGCTGCTGGGTAAAAAGCCGCGCTACAAACATGTGCCCATCGGTTTGCTGGATGTGCTAATTACTATATTACAAACCCTAGGGAAGTTGATGCCAATGCTGGCCGACAAGGCAGAGCTGGCGAAAATTGGGCGTTACTACGCCACCGAATCCATGTTGGTCTGGAACCCGCAAACACAGGCTTATGACGCACAAGCCACGACTTCGTTTGGTACACAGACATTGTTTGAGCATTATCAGCAATTGGTGGCCGGCAAAGTGGAGGTTCAGCTAGGTGAACACGCTGTCTTTTGAGATGTAGCTAACTGTTGTAGTCTGGCTTGCTAAGAGATGAAATGGAAAACAGATTCAGTTAAGCTGATGCCATGAACCCCGATGACTTGCAAAAACTCGTAAGCATGACCATGCCTTTCGGTAAACACAAGGGCAAGCTGTTGGCAGATCTGCCAGGTAATTATTTGAACTGGTTTGCACGTGAAGGATTCCCCAAAGGAGAGATAGGTAGATTACTTGCTTTGATGCAGGAAATAGACCACAACGGTTTAGGTGATTTGCTCAAGCCTTTGCGAAAGCCCCATTGATGAGCTCTTTACCTGAAACATTGGACATCTTGTCACTGTTAAAGCGTTTGAAAAGAAGGCCGAATGCCCACAAAGGCGATGCTGGGAAAGTGCTGTTAGTAGGCGGCGCTGCCACCATGTCCGGCGCATTGGTGCTGGCAGGGCAGGCCGCTTTGTACAGCGGCGCAGGCTGGGTGGTATTGATGATGCTGGACGCAAAGAGTGCGCATCTGGTGCCAGATCAACCTGAGTTGATGGTGCACGATGCGAACAACTTACAAGCCCGGCAAGCTTTGCAGCAGATACAGCCCGATGTGATTGCTATCGGGCCTGGTTTGGGTCAAAGTCAGTTGGCAATTCAATGGCTGCACACTGCATTGGCCTGGCCGGTGTCGCTGGTCATAGATGCCGATGCCATCAACCTGCTGTCTACTCAGCCTGAGTTAATGGATTCATTGCAACAGCGAACTTACCCTACGACATTGACACCGCACCCTGGCGAGGTAGCACGTTTGCTTGGTTGCAGTAGCGCGGATGTGCAAGCTGATCGGCCACGAGCTTTAACAGAAATAGTGAAACTGACCCGATCCGTGGTGGTGTTGAAAGGTCAGCATACTTTGATTGCTTCCCCAATACACAATACCGTGCAATGTATGCAAGGCAATCCCTCTTTGGCAGTTGGCGGCACAGGCGATGTGTTGACTGGTTGTATGGCAGCCATAGCTGCCCAAGGTATCAAACACGGTATTGACCATTGGCAGGCAAGTTGTATGGCTGTGCAATTGCATGCGGTGGCTGCAGACAGTCTTGTCCGCAAAGGTACCGGGCCCATAGGCTTGACGCCCAGCGAGTTAGTGCGTGAATTGCGCGAATGCATCAATCAAGAGATACAACATCGCATCAACTAGGCCAGCTCGGTGACTTAGCGCTCGCAGGAATTAAAAAAGCACCTGGAAAGAATTCCAAGTGCTTGTTTTCATTAAGTTTTATTGGTGGCGCTTCACGGATTCGAACCGCGGACCTGTGGATTATGATTCCATCGCTCTAACCGACTGAGCTAAAGCGCCGAGCCGCATATTATAGCGGGACTTTTTCAGCAGGTGATGGGGTGTTTAAGATGTTGCGAGACAGAGGAATTTTCAAGTGACACAGTAAGAGTCAGCACAGATTGCTTTTGTTTTTGAGTTTGAGTGGGTGCGACCGTGCTTGAGGGTTTGGAGTGGAGTAGCTGAACATGACACTATGGTGTGGGGTTGGTATTGGTGGGGGAGGCTGTGACGAGATGGGATTGCCACCTTCAAATGAATTACTAGAAATGTCACATGTGTGTCACTCCTGTGAACGTTAGCGTAATGCTAATGTTGATAGACTTTTTTACATGAAAATTTCCGAGTTAGCCAAGAGAACAAATATTTCAACGCATCGCCTACGACGGTATGAAGCGTTGGGGTTAATTAAATCAAC
>CANGPN010000013.1 GCA_947456305.1 Comamonadaceae bacterium
ACTCACCCGTTCGCCACTCGCCACCAGGGTTGCCCCCGTGCTGCCGTTCGACTTGCATGTGTAAAGCATTCCGCCAGCGTTCAATCTGAGCCAGGATCAAACTCTATAGTTCGATCTTGATAGTTTTTTGCCTCTTTCGAAGCTACTCATTAAAAACGGAATTGAAGTGAACTTCACTTCTATCTTCATGAGCGTTTTAAGTCTTGCGACTTGGTTACTAGAACCTTGGCAATCACCTTAAAACGCCCACGCTTATCGGCTGTAATTTGTTAATGAACTGATGATTTTTTCATCTGCTACCACTTCGATCAGCGGAGCCTTCGATTATGACACGATTTTTAATGTCCTGTCAACTTCTGGGGTTTCTCTGCTTTTGGGAGGCTTTTTCGAAGCACTTTTCAAAAGCTGAGCCCGCTACTATAGCGCACTTTTCGTGGTTTGGCACCTGCCATCTGAAATTATTTGCTCTTAACAAGCCTTGTGAGTAGCTAACTCCTTGTCAACATTGAGGATTTGCACTCTAAAAAATTTTGCATTTGGCGCAGTCCAAGCCTGTATTCAAGCTCTCAAAGGCATTTTTTTGCTTGGGAACAACGTCTTTTGTCGGTTTCCGACTGCATTTTTTAAGCAAATCTCGGTCAAGTCAATCATGAATACCTCTTGCATAAACCACCTGGTCTGATAATCCTTGCATGGCTCTCATCACATTGCAGTCAGCACAGCTGGCATTCGGCGACGTTCCCCTGCTCGATCGCACCTCTTTATCAATAGAAACCTCAGAACGTATTGGCCTGATAGGCCGAAACGGTACAGGCAAATCCTCGCTACTCAAGATACTCGCTGGAAAAGAGCATCTGGATGACGGCGTGATTCAGTTTCAGCAGAACCTGAACTTGGCTTACGTTGCGCAAGAGCCTGTTTTGAATCCAGAAGTCACTGTTTTCGAAGCCGTGAGCGAGGGGTTGGCCGGTTTAAAAGCCGTACTTGATCAATATGTCTCGGGCATCGGCGACTTGGACAGCTTGCAAAACACCATTGAATTGCAAGACGGATGGAACTGGGAACAACGCGTCACTGAAAGCTTGCAACGTTTGCACCTTGACGGCAACGCCTTGATTTCCAGCCTCTCCGGCGGCATGCGCAAACGCGTGGCACTGGGCCAAGCACTGGTGACTATGCCGGACATGTTGCTGCTGGACGAGCCCACCAACCACTTGGATCTGGACAGCATTCAGTGGCTGGAAGACCTGCTCATCGAGTTCAAGGGCAGCATGGTGGTCATCACTCACGACAGAACGTTTTTAGATCGCGTGTCCACCCGCATCGTCGAACTGGATCGCGGCCACTTGTATTCGTACCAAGGCAATTTTCAGCAGTACTTGATCACAAAAGAGGCTGAACTGGCTGCTGAAGCCGTGACTCAGGCCAAAGCCGACAAACTGTTGGCGCAAGAAGAAGTCTGGGTGCGCAGAGGCGTTGAAGCCAGACGCACCCGATCTGTCGCGCGGATTGCGCGGCTGGAGAAACTGCGTTCCGCCAGGCAAGCCAGACGCAACACCATGGGTCAGGTCAAAGCCAGTGTGGATGCAGGTTTGCCGAGCGGAAAAATCGTGGCAGAACTCACAGATGTGTCACTGTCCTATGGCGCCAAACAGATCGTAAGCGGTTTTAGCGCCACCATTTTGCGTGGTGACAAGGTGGGTTTGATCGGGCCAAACGGCGCAGGAAAAACCACTTTGCTGAAGCTGATCCTGGGTGAGTTACTGCCCGACAGCGGGAAAGTACGTCAAGGGGCTAACCTGCAAGTGGCTTATTTCGACCAAATGCGCAATGCACTGGACCTGAACGCCACGCTGGAAGATTTCATCAGTCCGGGCAGTGAATGGATTGAGATTGGCAACCAGCGCCAGCACGTGAAAAGCTATTTGGGCGATTTCCTGTTTTCACCCGCCCGCGCCAACTCGCCGGTACGAAGCTTGTCGGGCGGTGAACGTAACCGCTTGTTGCTGGCGCGATTGTTCGCACGGCCTGCCAATGTGCTGGTGCTGGACGAACCGACCAACGATTTAGACATAGACACATTGGAACTGCTCGAAGAGTTGCTGCAAAACTACGACGGTACGGTGTTTCTGGTCAGCCACGACCGTGCATTTTTGGACAACGTGGTCACCAGCACCATCGCCTTTGAGGGCGATGCAAAGTGGCGCGAATACGAGGGCGGCGTGCAAGATTGGTTGACTCAATCCAACCGCTCCAAGGCGTGGGCCGCGCAAGCGAATGCAGCCACTAAAGCCAGCGAAGCCGCTGCCAAGCCAACCGCCTCAGCTTCAACCTCCGGCAAACCAGCACCCGCCAAAAAACTCAGCTTCAAAGAACAACGCGAATACGACAGCTTGCCCGGTTTGATCGAACAACTCGAAGCAGAACAAGCCAAGCTCAACCGGTTACTGGCTGACGGCAGCATGTATGTGAGTGAGCCTAAAAAAGCGGCCGACATGGCGGTGCGCATCACGCAAATAGACGATGAAATGTTGACGGCCATGGAGCGCTGGGAATTACTGGGGCAACGGGTGTCGGTGTGAAACAACGCCCCTTCGCCCAAGTTGATGTCTTCACCGCCACGCCTTATGTAGGCAACCCGGTCGCGGTGGTACTGGATGGAACCGGTTTGTCCACGCAGCAAATGCAATCGTTCACCAATTGGACCAACTTGTCGGAAGCCACGTTTGTGTTGCCACCCGCCCACCCGCAAGCCGACTATGCACTGCGCATTTTTTGTCCCGGGCGTGAATTACCGTTTGCCGGCCATCCCACTTTAGGCAGTTGCCACGCCTGGCTGCAAGCAGGCGGCAAACCCAAAGGCGAACATGTGGTGCAAGAGTGCGAAGTCGGGCTGGTGCAGATTCGGCAGGACGGAAAACGTTTGGCGTTTGCCGCGCCGCCACTCAGACGCAGCGGGCCGCTGGCGGAAGATGATGTGCAGTTGATCGCACGCGGCCTAGGTGTTGGGCGTTCAGAGATTCTTCATCACGCATGGTGCGACAACGGCCCGGGCTGGCGTGCGGTCATGCTGGGCTCGGCCGAGCAGGTGCTGTCACTCCACCCCGATGCCGAGGTGTTGAAAGGCTTGGACATAGGCGTGGTAGGTCCGCGCGGCAAAGTCGGCGTGGTCGGCGCAATAGAGCATGAAGATGAGTTTTTCGAGGTGCGTGCCTTTTTCCCTGGCAACCAAAGTTTGACCGAAGACCCGGTTACCGGCAGTTTGAATGCCGCATTGGGTCAATGGCTGATTGGTGCTGGATTGGCGCCGGGCCAATACATCGCCAGACAAGGCACGGCGCTGGGTCGCGCCGGGCGGGTTCATGTGTCTAAGGATGCACAAGGACAAGTCTGGGTGGGCGGCGACTCCGTGGTGTGTGTCCAAGGACAGGTGCTGATTTGAAACGGTCCCCGGCGTGACCGGTTCAACAGCTAATGTTTGTCACAATCTTGGCCCATGGGAAATTTATATTTAGTACGCCACGGTCAGGCCTCTTTCGGTGCCGATGATTACGACCAACTGTCTGCCTTAGGTCATCAACAAAGCCTGCGTTTGGGCGAATACTGGCGCGAGCGCGGCATGAAGTTTGAAGCGGTCATCACCGGCAGCCTGAAGCGGCACCGCCAGACCTGGAAAGGCATTCAACAAGGCTTGCAAGACACGCAGTTACAAGCTTTGGTATGGCCCGGTTTGAACGAGTACGACAGCGAGGCGGTGATTCACTGCATACACCCCGAGCCGCTGGCAAAACCCAACACGCCCGAGTTGTACAAGCACCATTTCGGTTTGTTGCGCAAAGGCTTGCAGGAATGGATGCACGGGCGCACGCAACCTGCGGGCATGCCGACTTTCAAGGATTTTGTACAAGGCATCAGCGACGCATTGGCACATGTGAGGCAACACCACAGCGGCAATGTGCTGGTGGTCTCCAGCGGCGGCCCTGTCTCCACAGCTGTCGGTACTTTGCTTGGCACGCCGCCCGAGAGCATGATCGAATTGAACATGCGCATGCGCAACACCGCCGTCAGCGAGTGCGTCTACAACATCAAACGCGCTACGCTGGTCAGTTTCAACACGCTGAACCACTTGGATACAAAGCCTTTCAGCGACTGGGTGACGTTCACCTGAAGCTTTTTTGAACAAGACTGAAAGTAGACGCATTAAGCGCTCAGGTTGATCAAAGGCCAGCGTGGTGCGCTCAAGCTAACACCCCCATAGCATTTACAGCTAAGCCTGATAAAGGGCCACCGTTTAGCGGCGTTAAAGTTTTATATCAGCGGCTCAAACTGAACCAGTTCTTGCAACAACTTAGCCAGTTGCACACCTGCTGCATCCAGTAAAGCCTTGCCTTTGTCAGCTGTGGCCAACGCGGCGTTACCCGCCGCGCCATGCGGGTTGTAGTCTTGCATATGCCAGCCAAGTTTGGCGCTTTTGCCATCTCCCAGCAAGGCAAAGCGGGCGGCACGGTCTTCAGAGGCAGAGACGAAATGCTGAGCCTCATCCATGCGTACTTTGTGCGGCGCAATCGCCAGCATCAAGGAGGTTTCGATGTCGCCGCCGTGCACGCCGAAGCGGTGTTCGTGTTCTCCAAATGCGTCCCATGCGGGACCCAAAGGCAATTGGTACCAATGGCTGGAAAACACGGTGAGGCCGCAATGACCTCGCAACTCGCGCGCGACCACATCCATCAATCCGGCGTTACCGCCATGCGCATTGAATATCAACAATTTTTTGATGCCGGTGCGGGCCACGCCTTCGCCGATATCACACCATTGAGAAATGAGGTGCGCCGGCGACAGACTGAGCGTGCCGTCATAAGCCAAGTGCTCGCTGCTCAAACCCACGCTTTGGGTGGGCAACACCAGCACCGGGTCGCTGGGCTGCAAATGCGCCAGCGAAGCAGCCACCATGGCGTTGACCAAATCGGTGTCCACCGACAAAGGCAAATGCGGACCGTGTTGCTCTGTTGCACCCAAAGGCAAAACCGCCACGGTGTGTTGCGGGTCGAGTTCAGAAAAATCGGTGCTGACGCAATCAGCCCAGTAACGCGGTAATTCCTTCATAAACGCCATCTTAAGCGCTTGGGTAACATGGACCGCATGCTTATTGTGAAGACCATGACCTATCTCTTGTCAGCGCTGGCTTTGCTGATGAGCAGCGCCGCCGTTCAAGCGCAACTCCCCGCCTCTGCCGTTGTGACCACGCCGCAAGTGCGCGCCGAATTGGTGGCGCACGCGCCGCAAGGCGTGCAAGTTGGGCAAGCTTTTTGGCTGGGTTTGCAATTGCAACATCAGCCTGGTTGGCATACCTATTGGCGCAACCCAGGTGACAGCGGCCTGGCCACCCAACTCAGCTGGCAACTGCCCGCCGGTTTGCAAGCCGGTGAGACGCTATGGCCGATACCGCGCATGATTCCTGTCGTCGACATGGTGAACCACGGTTTTGAAGACACGGTTTTGTTGGCTGTGCCCGTTCAAATCAGCAAGTCTTTCAAACCCGGCACCACCGACATCAAGTTGCAAGCTGATTGGCTGGTATGCAAACAAGAATGCATTCCACAAACCGGCCAGTTTGTACTGAAGCTGCCGGCGGCTGCCAGCATCGCCAACCACGGCCTGGCGTTTGAGCAATTGTTGGATGCGCAGCCCTCAGCGTTGTCGCCCGCCACACAAAACGCCACTTTCAATTCGCAAGGGCTGGCGTTGCAAATAAGCGGCTTGCCGCCAGAAATACACGGCCATGCGCTGAAAGCCTTTGCCGAATCGCCAGAGTTGCTGGCCAGCGGACTGGGCATGCAAAACGGCGGCGTTTGGAACAACGGTGTCTGGCAACTGACTGCGCCGCTCAACCGCATGCGCAGCACAGAGCCCCAAACCATCGGCCTGCTGCTGGTAGATGACAGCGTGTCGCCGCACAAGTCATGGCGTGTGCAATTGCATATTCAAGGCCAATGGCCAAGCTATGTGGCTGCTCCTGCAGTCACTTCCGCAGCTACAGCTGAGGTGCCTGCCCAAGCTTCCATCGCCGGTCTGATCAGCGCATTGATAGGTGCGTTTATCGGCGGCTTGCTGCTCAACCTGATGCCTTGTGTGCTGCCGGTGCTGGCCATCAAAGTGCTGTCGCTCAGCAAAGCGTCCATCAGCACCGTGCAGCGGCGCAGCATAGGTACGGCTTACGCGGCGGGGGTGTTGCTCAGCATGTTGTCGCTGGCCTTGTTGGTCATGGGCTTGCGCGCCGCCGGATCGCAATTGGGCTGGGGGTTTCAGTTGCAGTCGCCTTGGCTGGTGGCGGCTTTGTCGCTGCTGTTCACCTTGATCGCGCTGAATTTATTTGGCGTGATTGAAATGCGCGGCAACTGGACCAGCGGCTTGGCTGCGCAAATGGCGCGTCACCCGCTGGCCGATGCATTTCTCTCAGGCGTGCTGGCTGTGGTGGTGGCCGCACCTTGCACTGCGCCATTCATGGGCGCGTCTGTCGGCGTGGCCTTCACTTTGCCGACCTGGCAAGGCATGTTGATATTTGTCAGCTTAGGCAGCGGACTGGCACTGCCGTTTGCCCTGAGCGCATGGTTACCCGCCACAGCGCGCTGGTTGCCGCGCCCCGGCGCCTGGATGCAAGTGTTGCGGCAAGTGCTGGCGTTTCCCATGTTGCTCACCGTTGTCTGGCTGCTCTGGGTGTTTGCCAAACAAACCAGCACAGATGCCGCCTCGGTGTTGCTGGCCGCGCTGGCTTTGCTCAGCGGCTTGGTCTGGTCGATGGGTTTGTCCGGCCGCTTGGTCATCGTGGTACGCGTATTGTTTGCAGCGAGTCTGGCGGGCTTGCTTTGGCTGGCGCAACCGGTGTTGCAGGCTTCAGTCAACACTGACAGCTCCGCTTCAATCAGCGACAAGCGCTGGCAAGCTTGGTCAGAAACGCGGGTCAACCAGGCATTGCAAGCCAGTCAACCGGTGTTCATCGACTTCACCGCCGCTTGGTGTGTGACTTGTCAGGTGAACAAACAAACCACATTGCGCGACGCGCGCGTGTTGCAAGCATTTGCAGACAACAACGTGCTGCTGTTGCAAGCTGATTGGACCCGGCGCGACCCGGCCATCAGTCAGGCATTGACGGTATTGGGTCGCAGCGGTGTGCCGGTGTATGTGCTGCAAGCGCCGGGCAAGCCGCCGCAGGTGTTGTCAGAGTTGCTCACGCCGGATTTGGTGTTGCAGGCGCTTCAAAAATTGGGGTCAGGTTCCAATTAATTCACGCCACGGCGGCTTGGTCGCCATGTCGTTGATCCGCTCGACGTATTTCTCCAACAGCATTTGTGTTTCACAAAGTGTGTATCTGCAAACGCATTTCTGCGGCTCGATAACTGATACAGCCACCATAAAAGCAAACGTTCTAAAACAGTTACATCACTTCAGGCCGGCCCGGAGGGGGTGTTTTTTTCCAGCGAAAGCGCAGAAAAAATGCACACCGGATGGGCCGGCCAAGCGTGTCTTCATTCAACGCGAGCACAAATGCCAACCAACTCCGGATGGTTTGGCCAAAGCATGACTTTTCAGAACCGCAGAAAAGCCATCCCCATGAGGACAACACCCGAGAAAAGTGTCAATTTACCCTGTCACAATATCTGTATGACTACCCCACTACTCAACGACAGCTTCCTCAAAGCCTGCCTGCGTCAGGCCACAACCCACACCCCCGTCTGGCTGATGCGCCAGGCCGGCAGATACCTGCCCGAATACTGCGCCACCCGAGCCAAAGCCGGCAGCTTCATGGGCCTGGCCACCAACGTGGATTACGCCACTGAAGTCACGCTGCAACCACTGGACCGTTACGCGCTGGATGCGGCGATTTTGTTTTCCGACATCCTCACCGTGCCCGACGCCATGGGCTTGGGCTTGAGTTTTGCCCAAGGCGAAGGCCCGAAGTTTGAGAAAGTCGTGCGCGACGAAGCCGCCGTGGCCGCCCTGGCCGTGCCGGACATGCACAAGCTGCAATATGTGTTTGACGCGGTCACCTCCATCCGCAAAGCCTTGAACGGCCGGGTGCCACTCATCGGTTTTTCCGGCAGCCCGTGGACGCTGGCCTGTTACATGGTTGAAGGCGGCGGCTCTGACGATTACCGCCTGGTCAAATCGCTGATGTATAGCCGCCCGGACCTGATGCACCGCATTCTGGCGATCAACGCAGACTCGGTCGCCGCTTATTTAAATGCACAAATTGATGCCGGTGCTCAGGCTGTGATGGTGTTTGACAGCTGGGGCGGCGTGCTGGCCGACGGCGCTTTCCAACAATTCAGTCTGGCTTACACCGAGCGCGTGCTGGCCCAAGTCAAACGCAGCCACGATGGAAACATCATCCCGCGCATCGTGTTCACCAAAGGCGGAGGTTTGTGGCTGCCCGAAATGAAGCATTTGGATTGCGAGGTGCTGGGTCTGGACTGGACCACGAATCTGGGCACCGCGCGCCAGTTGGTCGGCGGCGAGATAGGCGGCCCGGGCAAAGCCTTGCAAGGCAATATCGACCCGAACATTTTGTTTGCCCCCCCTGAGAACATCGCCGCCGAAGTGCATCGGGTGCTGGACAGCTTCGGCAAGCCGCATACCGACACATCCACCACCGGCCCGACGCACATTTTTAACCTGGGCCATGGCATCAGCCAGTTCACCCCGCCGGAGCACGTCAGCGCGTTGGTGGATGCAGTACACAGCCACTCTAAAGCCCAGAGAAAACTGACAACTTGACAGCGCAATTCCCTTTTCCAGTTGTCATGATGGCAAACTTATGCACAAAAATTCAGCTTCCCCTAAACCAACGGCTTACATGTTGAAATTATTTGTAATAGCGGCAGTTCATTTGTAAGTTGTTGATTTTGAACAAATCAAAGGGCTGCCGAATTTTCGGGCATTGTGTTCAAAGCCTTGATTTATCGGGCTTTCAGCCCCAGTCAGACAAGCTGTCAACAAAGTTATCCACAGAAATTCTGGATGATTCTTAAAATCCTTGTCAATCAACTACTTAGGGCAATGAATGAAGTTTCTCCTCAATAATGCTACGCAACTGAGGGCTTGACATGCAGCAACAATTGCTGGTGCTGGTGTCCACACCGGCTTACAGCCGACTCAACGGACCGCTTGTTTACTTAAGTGAACAAACCTGGCCTGCCGGCACCTTGGTGCGAGTTCCTTTGGGCGCACGTGAAACTCTGGGTCTGGTGTGGGCTGAGCAGGCCGGCAGCGACCCGGGTCATGTGGATAAAAACCTGCGCAGTGTGCTGGAATCACTGGACCAGATCGGGCCTTTGTCAGCCCATTGGATGGCATTAATGAATTTTGCGGCCGGGTATTACCAGCGTTCAGTAGGCGAATTTGCCCTGGGCAGCTTGCCGCCCCAATTGCGTGATCTGAGCAATTCGCAATTGGAACGCAAGCTGAAGAAACGCCAATCTCTTGTGCAATCCAGTGAGAACCCGGCGACACCCGCTTTGCCTGATTTGACTTCTGAACAGTTGCAGGTGCTGACGCGCATGGCCCAGGAATCGGGCCCGTTTGTGCTGCACGGCAACACCGGCAGCGGTAAAACCGAGGTGTATTTACGGCGCGCCGCCGAGGTGTTGACACAAGATGATCAAGCCCAAGTGCTCATGCTGGTGCCGGAAATCAACCTCACACCGCAGTTGGAAGTACGTGTGCGCCAGCGCTTTGCACATTTGGGCGAATCCGCCATCGTCTCCATGCACAGCGGCATGACACCGGCGCAACGATTGAACAGTTGGTTGTCGGCGCACACCGGTCAGGCTCGCTTGGTGCTGGGCACCCGCTTGGCGGTGCTGGCCTCTATGCCGCATTTGAAATTGATTGTTGTCGATGAAGAGCACGACCCCAGCTACAAGCAACAAGAAGGCGCACGGTATTCAGCCCGCGATCTGGCGGTTTACCGGGGACAACTGGAAAGCGCACAAGTCATTCTGGGTTCGGCCACACCGTCGCTAGAGAGCTGGCACCACAGCCGCCCGGCTGTGGCGGGTGAAGCCGCGCCGCGTTATGTGCGTTTGTCCATGCCCAGCCGCGTCGGCTCGGGACTGTTGCCCGCACTTCGTCGGGTCGACATGGGCAATCAACCTAGCAAAACACTGGTGTCAGCACCGCTGTTGAACGCCATGCGCGAACGTATTGCCAAGCGTGAGCAAGTACTGGTGTTGCTCAACCGTCGCGGCTATGCACCGGTGTTGCATTGCCACGCTTGCGGTTGGAAAAGCGAATGCCCGCATTGCAGCGCTTATCGCGTGTTTCACAAATCGGACCGCAGCCTGCGCTGCCACCATTGCAGTTTGACGCAACCGGTACCGCGCGCCTGCCCGTCCTGCGGCAACCAAGACATTGGCGCACTCGGCCACGGCACGGAACGAATCGAAGAACATTTGGCCGAACTGCTGCATGACATGCAACGCCCGGACGGCATGCCGCTGCGCATCGCCCGTATCGATGCCGATTCGACACGCGGCAAAGGCGAACTCGTGCGCCAATTGGCCGAGGTGCATGACGGTGATGTGGATGTGCTGGTCGGTACCCAAATGGTGGCCAAGGGCCACGACTTCCGGCGCGTGACACTGGTGGCCGCGCTCAACCCGGACGGCGCGCTGTTCAGCGCCGACTTTCGCGCCCCCGAGCGTTTATTTGCCTTGCTGTTGCAAGCGGCCGGTCGCGCCGGACGCGATGCGACGCTGACTCGCGATCAGGCTTGCGAAATGTGGGTGCAAACCTTTCATCCGACGCACCCGTTGTTTGAAAGTTTGAAGCAACACGATTTCGCCGGGTTTGCCGAACAGCATCTGACCGAGCGCCGTCAGGCCGGTTTGCCGCCGTTCAGTTTTCAAGCGCTGCTGCGCGCCGAAGGGCGCACGCAAGAAGCCGCGCAAGCGTTTTTGAATGCAGCCAAAGCCAGTGGCGAGACTTGGCTGGCAGATCAATCGCTGGCGGTGACGGTCTACCCGGCGGTGCCCATGGGCTTGCAGCGCGTGGCCAATGTCGAACGTGCGCAAATGCTGGTGGAATCGCATTCACGCAAAGCCTTGCAATTATTTTTAAGCCATTGGCAAAACGAGTTGCAAGACTTGCGCGGCCAACACAAAGCGGTGCTTCGTTGGGCCATCGATGTCGACCCGCTGGTGATTTAAAAACGCTGGACCCGTAGTGAAGCAAGCTGGCTGAGCCCTAGCCTTTGAAGAAAGACACCCAAGCGGAAAAACTCGGGAAAGCCAAGGCTGTGCTCAGCAAAATCACCCGGGTGATGCGTGCGCTGTCCGCGCCGAAACGTTCGGCCAACAAGGCCGTGTTACTGGCACAGGGCAGAGCTGCCACCAGCACCACCGTGGTCAGCGCTTCTGTGCTAATAGACAAACCCGCTTGCACCAGCAACCAGCCCAGGCTGCCGATCAACACCGGATGCACCAACAACTTCACCACAGTCAACAACACATCCATGCCTCCCGTTTTGAATTGCCGCCAAGGCTGGATGTCCGCACGTGAAGGTTGCACCAGCACAGCGCCAATGGTGAACAAGGCCACCGGCGGAGCAGCGGCGGCCAACAAACCCACGGTGTTGTTCAACATGTCAGGCAGCACCCAAGCATTGGCCGAAAACATCGCGCCCAAACCAATGCCCCAAGTCAAGGGAATACTGACCACGCTTTTCAGAGCTTGCAAACCGGCACTGCGAACGCCATGCTCTTCAGCATGGTCCATGCGCGACATGGCAATGCACACCGAACTGGTGAAAAACACATCGACCACGATGGTGACGATGGCTGTACCCACTGCCGCCGGTCCAAACAAATTCAGCAACAAGGGCAATCCCAAAAAACCAGTGTTTGGAAATGCCACCGCCAAGGTACCGAATGCCGAGTCATTCCACGTGTGTCCGACCAGTCTTTGCAACCAAAACCCCAGACTCAACATACAAATGGAACCGATGGCATACAGCAAAGCCACCGAGGGATTGAACAATTGCGTCATCGGCGTGCTGGCTCCGAAACGAAACAACATGCATGGCAGCGCAAAATACAAGACAAAGGTATTGAGGCCGGGAATCGCCACCAGGGGCAACCAACCACGCCGCGCCGCCAGGTAACCGGCGAACACCAGCGCAAAAAAGGGAAAGGTCACCGTCAATATCGTCAGCATGGGGTTGATTGTCATCGCTATGATCAGCGGCTTTGCCTGTTTCGCTTCGCCTTCTGTCACCTGCATGTCTGCTTCACTCAATCTCCCTCAGCTCGAAGCGGTCCACCATGTCCAAGGCCCGTGTCTGGTGCTGGCCGGTGCCGGTTCAGGCAAGACGCGTGTCATCACCCACAAAATCGCGCACCTGATTCAGTTGGGGCTGGAACCCGAGCGCATCGCCGCCATCACCTTCACCAACAAAGCCGCCGCTGAAATGCGCGAGCGGGCCAAGCAACTGGTTGGGCGAGAGGCGCAAAAAGTCTTGATTTGCACATTTCACGCTTTAGGCGTGCGCATGCTGCGGCAAAGCGGCGAGGTGCTGGGTTTGAAGAAAAACTTCAGCATTTTGGACACCGACGATGTGACCTCGATTTTGAAAGACGCCGGTGGCAGCTCGGACCTGGCCACCGCACGCAAATGGCAATGGGCCATCAGTTTGTGGAAAAACCAAGGCCTGAATGCGGCCATGGCAGAAGCCCAAGCCACGACAGACAACGAACGCATCACAGCGCGCATCATGGCGCGTTACGAAGAGCGCCTTACCGCTTACCAAAGCGTGGACTTCGACGACTTGATCGGCCTGCCGCTGAAACTGCTTCAGCAACATGAAGAAGTGCGCTTGCAATGGCAACAGCAAATGGGCCATGTGCTGGTGGATGAATACCAAGACACCAACGCCACGCAATATGAAATGTTGAAACTGCTGGTCGGCGAGCGGGCCCGCTTCACCGCCGTGGGCGACGACGACCAATCGATTTACGGCTGGCGCGGCGCGACTTTGGACAACTTGCAAAAACTGCCCGTCGATTTTCCTGAACTCAAAGTGGTGAAGCTGGAGCAAAACTACCGCTCCACCGGGGCCATTCTTCAAGCGGCGAACAACGTCATCGGCCCCAACCCCAAGCTGTTCCCCAAAAAATTGTTTTCTGAGCTCGGCCCCGGCGAGCCGGTGCGTTTGTCTGACGCGGACAACGAAGAACACGAAGCCGAGCGCATTGTGTTGCGCATACAAAGCCTGCGTGCGGGCAACGACACCGGTGCGGGCTTGGGCCATTGGCGCGATTGGAAACATTTCGCTGTGCTGTATCGCGCCAACCACCAGTCACGTGTGTTGGAGCAGGCTTTTCGCAAAGCCGCGATTCCCTACAAAGTGTCTGGTGGACAAAGTTTTTTTGACCGCGCCGAAATACGCGACCTGTGCGCCTGGCTGCGCCTGTGGGTGAACAACGACGACGACCCGGCATTTTTGCGCTGCGTCACCACGCCCAAACGCGGCATCGGCCACACCACGCTGCAAAAGCTGGGCGAATTTGCCACCCAATACCGCATCAGCATGTTCGAAGCGGTGTTCAGCCATTCGCTCATCAGCGTGTTGCCGCAACGCGCCGTCGACAGCTTGCAAGCCTTTGGCAACGAGGTCAACGATTTGCAATACCGCGCCCAGCACACCCAAGGCAGCGAAGCCGCGCTGGCCTTGTTGTTGCAATGGTTGAAAGACATTGACTACGAAAAGCATTTGTACGACGGCGAAGACAGCGAAAAACTGGCGGCGGCGCGCTGGACGAATGTGCTGGATTTTGTCGATTGGATGGCCAAGCGTTGCGGCGGTGAGATTGATGACACCGCCGGTGTCAGTCTGGTGAGCGAAAGCAAATCGCTGCTGGAAGTGGCGCAAACCATCGCTTTGCTATCTACCTTGAGCGACCGCGAAAAAGACCAGGACGTGGTCACCTTGTCCACCTTGCACGCGGCCAAGGGTTTGGAGTGGCCGCATGTGGTGCTGGCCGGTGTGAACGAAGGCCTGCTGCCGTTCAAGCCCGAAGAAGACGGGGTCAGCCTGCAACAAGACGCGCTCAACCTCACCCGCATTCAAGAAGAACGCCGCTTGATGTATGTGGGCATCACCCGGGCACAACGCAGCCTGGTGGTGAGTTGGAGCAAACGCCGCAAAAAAGGCCGCGAGATGGTGAACGCCATGCCCAGTCGCTTCATCGCCGAAATGTCGTTGGAACAAGCCACCACCCGCGAAGACCCGCGCGAAAAACTGCGTGCCTTGCGGGCCGAGTTTGCATTGAAGGTGGAAGCGGAAAAGGCGTTGGCGGAGAAAACCGGGCACAACGGCTGAGCTGCATTTGTGGTTTTTTTACTTTATGTTCTCTTTGATATCGACTATTTGCCTAATCAGTAATACTTTTTAGCTTTTTAAAATTTATTCATGCGTAGAATGATTTCTTTTTTTATGAAAAGAGGCATTTGAATGAGTACTTTATTAAAAACTTTGGTGATGGGGTTGGCGTTTATTTCAACAGCTTCGATGGCACAACTCTCGCAATTTACAGGTTGGGAAGCTGGAGCGAATGTGAATTTCAATGATGCCAAAAGTGAATCAGGCAGTACTTCCACAAGTGACAAAAATACTGGAGTCTCATTGCACGGTGGTTACGGAATGGCAATCAACAATGACTATGCCATTTTGCTGGGTCTGGACATGGCGCTGGACAAAATCAAAAGTGGTGAAGGTGACAAAGCTTCCCTTTACTTTAAATCGCCATATTCACTGACAGTGGCACCAGCCATGTTGCTGAATGACAATACTTTGCTTTATGTCAAAGTGTCTTATGAGTCTGCCAAATTTAACTTCAGCACGACGACCAAAGATATCAATGGCTATGGCCTAGGCGTTGGAGCCAGGTACATTTTGAGCAAAGGTATATATCTTCAAGCCGAATTAAAAGGCATCACATACAACCAGTTTCAACTAAACGGTTACGATGTCAATTCTTCCAATTCACAAATTAACATTGGCGCAGGTTTTAATTTCTAATTGAACGAGACTCACTTGCCAAGCCACGCATCGCGTGGCTTTTTTTCGTCTGAACCATCAATAATCAACGCACACTACGCACTTCACCCGCTTTTATATTTCACATACCGCATGAGCGACTTCATCGAATTTCTGCACGAGGTGTTCGCCGGTTTCGGCGACATCACCACCCGCCGCATGTTCGGTGCACACGGCATTTACCGCAACGGCTTGATGTTCGGCTTGTACGCGCAAGGCCGTTTGTATTTGAAAACCGATACGCTCAACCGCCAGCAGTTCACAGATCAGCAATGCGAAGCTTTCACTTTTGTGCAACGCGGCAAACCCGTCAAACTGTCTTACTGGAGTGCGCCAGAGTTCATTCTGGACGACCGGGAACTGGCCGCAGCTTGGGCCCACAGAGCCTATGACGCTGCCATGCGCGCGCAAGAAGCCAAAGACCGGTTGGCAAACGCGCCGCCATGGCGCAAAACTTAAGACTGCTTCAGCTTGCTGCAAAACCCCCGTCGTCAAAGCCAAGCGCGGCCTATTTCTCGCCAAACATTGATCTCGGCAAAAGTCAGCTGGCGTTCAGTTATTCTTTGTCCATCACGACCACCCAAGGAAAGCCTGCCATGTCAGTCCACACCTTACCCACCTCTGCTGCCATTGACCCTGTGTGGCAAGCCAAAGTTCATCTGGCCGCTGCGTTGCGTTTGGCAGTGCTCGACGGTTTAGAAGAAGGCATAGACAACCACTTCACCATGATGGTGCCCGGGCGTACCGACCAGTATTTGCTGTTGCCCTATGGCCTGCATTGGTCAGAGGCACGCGCCAGCGACATCATTGTGTTCAACGATGCCGGTGAAACGCTGGAAGGTGAAGGCGTGGTTGAGTTGTCTGCCCAATGCATACACGCGCCGCTGCACCGCATCACCGGTGCCAAGGTGGTGCTGCACACCCACCAGCCTTGGGCCACGGCGCTCAACATGTTGAAAAACAACCGCTTGCTTGCGGCCAGCCAAACCGCTGCTTTCTTTCACAACCGCATCGCCTATGACGACCACTACAGCGGCTTGGCCAAAACCATGGACGAAGGCGAACGGTTGGCGGCATTGCTTCAGGACAAGCAGGTCATGTTTTTGAAAAACCATGGCGTGGTGACGGTAGGCAACACCATTGCTCAGGCTTACCGCCGTTTGTACAAATTAGAGAAAGCCTGCCAGACCCAAGTGCTGGCCATGGGCACAGGCGAACCGTTGGAAGTCATGAGCGAAGCGGTCATCGCCGAGGTGCTGCAACGCGCACCCAACGACCGCCACCCTATCGCCGAGCGCGAGCGTTTGTATTTCGAAGCCATGATGCGGGTGTTGGATCGGGTCAATCCAGGGTATGCGGATTGAGTTTTGCTGAATAGTTAATTGGATACCGTCAACCCCGGGCGTTCACCTGTTTGAGGGGCCACCTGCCCCACCACCGCCGCATGCGCGAAACCGTGCCGTTCAAACACGGCCATCACTGCATCAAGTGATTCAGGTGCACAACTGACCAGCAAGCCGCCGCTGGTTTGCGGGTCGCTCAACAAAGCCTGGTCGATCGCATCAAAACCGGCAGCGGGCAATTGCACATCCGCACCATAGCCGCTCCAGTTGCGTGCGGATGCGCCGGTGATATGCCCTTGCTGCGCCAATTCGCGCACACCATCCAGCAACGGCACCTGGGGCCAAGCGATATGCACATCCAAGCCCGAGCCGCGCGCCAATTCCAGCGCATGTCCGGCCAAACCAAAGCCGGTGACATCGGTCAAAGCATGCACGCCATCTAAGGCGGCCAGCTCCGGGCCGGGCGTGTTCAAGCGCGTGGTCGTGGCAACCATTTGCGCATAGCCCTCAGCGGAGAGTTGTTCTTTTTTCAAGGCGGCAGACAACACACCCACGCCCAGCGGTTTGCCCAGCACCAACACGTCACCTGCAAGCGCTGAGGCATTGCGTTTGATGCGGCTCGGGTGCGCCAAGCCCAACACCACCAAACCGTAAATCGGTTCCACCGAATCAATGCTGTGCCCGCCTGCAATGGGAATGCCTGCGGCCTGACACACACTTTGTCCGCCTGCCAATATCTGACCAATCGTTTCCGTGCTGAGCACACTCACAGGCATGCCAACGATAGCTAGCGCAAAAATAGGTGTGCCGCCCATGGCATACACATCGCTGATGGCGTTGGTAGCGGCGATGCGCCCAAAGTCAAACGGGTCGTCGACCACTGGCATGAAAAAGTCGGTGGTGGCAATCAGCGCTTGTTGGTCGTTAAGCAAATACACGGCTGCATCGTCCGAGGTGTCGATGCCAACCAGCAACTGCGGCGGCAGCGCAAAGCCTTTCATGTTGGAGAGGATGTCGCGCAGCACGCCGGGTGCGATCTTGCAGCCGCAACCGCCGCCGTGGGCCAAAGAAGTCAATCGGGGTTGTGTTTTATCAAGTGAAGAAGTCATGCGGCAAATCTAACACGCAGCGCTGTCTTCTATGATGGGTCGCTGCTGCATGTCGTCCATGCCATCTGTTGTTCACAGGGAGTCAGGGTTTGGAAGTTTCATTTGTTGAAGAAATCAAGTCACTACGCTTAAAGGATGGTGAACGTTTTCACGGCGAAGGCATATTGGCGGTGACCAAAGCTTTGTTGCAATCCGGCGTGGCCTATGTCGGCGGCTACCAAGGCGCACCGGTGTCGCATTTGCTGGACGTGATGGTGCAAGCCAAACCATTGATGCAAGAACTCGGCGTGCATGTGGAAGCCTGTGCCAACGAAGCCTCTGCTGCGGCCATGCTGGGTGCCAGCATCCACTACCCCTTGCGCGGCGCGGTCACTTGGAAATCCATCGTCGGGACCAATGTGGCCAGTGATGCATTGTCGAACTTGGCTTCACCCGGTGTGGTCGGCGGTGCGCTCATCGTGGTCGGCGAAGACTATGGCGAAGGTGCCTCCGTCATCCAAGAACGCACACATGCCTATGCACTGAAAAGCACTTTGTGTTTGCTGGACCCGCGCCCCGATTTAAGCCGCATGGTTGACATGGTGGAACACGGTTTCGCTTTGTCTGAGGCATCGAACATGCCGTGCATATTGGAGTTGCGTATACGCGCTTGTCATGTGCGCGGCAGTTTTGTCGCCAAGACCAACCGTGCACCCGCAGTGTCTACACGCCACCTGATGGCCGAACCTGCGAAGTTCGATTACATGCGTTTGGCGCATCCGCCGGTCACTTTCAAACAAGAGAAACGCAAGCTCGAAGAACGTATTCCTGCGGCGCGTGAGTACATTGTGAAACACGGTTTGAACGAGCTCATGCCCGGAAAGAAACACGCTGACTTGGGTTTGATCGTGCAAGGCGGTTTGTACAACAGCGTGTTGCGCAGTTTGCAATTGCTGGGCTTGGCGAATGCCTTTGGTGACTGCGATATTCCTATGCTGGTGCTGAATGTCACCTACCCGCTGGTGCCCGATCAAGTGGTGGATTTTTGCCAAGACAAACGCGCGGTGCTGGTGGTGGAAGAAGGCCAGCCCGAGTACATCGAACAAGACATCGCCACGCAATTGCGCCGACGTGGCATACACACACCTTTGCATGGCAAAGACATGTTGCCCGGCGCGGGTGAATACAACGTCGAAGCCATCACCTCGGGCTTGTCGCCTTTCATCGCGCAATATGTGTCCGCAGACAGCGCGCACAGCGGCCAGCAATGGTTGACCGGTTTGCAGCAACGCCGCGCCGATGTGGCCAAAGCACTGGGCCAGACCTTGCCTGCACGCCCGCCCGGCTTTTGCATAGGCTGCCCTGAGCGTCCGGTGTTTTCTGCATTGAAACTGGTGCAGCAAGAGATTGGCGATGTGCATATCGCCGCCGACATCGGTTGCCATGCTTTGGGCACGTTCGAGCCGTTTTCCACAGGACATTCGATATTGGGTTACGGCATGAGTTTGGCGAGCCGCGCCGGTGTGTCGCCCATGATGCAAAGACGCACACTGGCCATCATGGGGGACGGCGGTTTCTGGCACAACGGTTTGCTCACCGGGGTGCAAAGCGCGTTGTTCAACGGCGACGATGCGGTGCTGTTGATTTTCAAAAACGGCTACACCTCGGCCACCGGCACGCAAGACATCATCTCCACGCCGATGGAGGCTGAGAAGCAAGCCGCCGCCGACAAACACAGCAGCTTGTCGCACACCAACATGACCATCGAATCCACCTTGCAAGGCTTGGGTGTGCAATGGTTGAAAACGGTGCACACCTATGAAGTCGCGCATGTGAAAGCTTTGCTCAAAGAAGCCTTCACTTCAGATTTCAATGGTTTGAAAGTCATCATCGCCGAGGGCGAATGTCAGTTGGAGCGCCAGCGCCGCATCAAACCATGGATTCAATCGCTGCTGAAAAAAGGCAAACGCGTGGTGCGGGTGAAATACGGTGTGGATGAAGATGTGTGCAACGGCGACCATGCCTGCATACGCTTGTCCGGCTGCCCCACACTCACGCTCAAAGACAACCCCGATCCGCTGAAAGTCGACCCGGTGGCCACCGTCATCGATGGTTGCGTCGGTTGCGGTTTGTGCGGCGAAAACGCACACGCGGCTACTTTGTGTCCGAGTTTTTACAGAGCGGAAATCATTCAAAACCCGGGGCTGTTTGAAAGCTTATGGGCGGGTTTGCAATCGAGGCTGGTACGCGCCATGCAAACGACATGACACAGCCCGTCAGTTTGTTGGTGTGTGCCTTGGGCGGAGAAGGCGGCGGTGTGCTCAGCGAATGGCTGATGGACACAGCCAGACGCGCAGGCTATCCGGCGCAAAGCACATCTATTCCCGGCGTGGCGCAACGCACGGGGGCCACCACTTATTACATCGAGGTGTTACCCACGCCATTGCATGAGTTGAACGGCAAGCATCCGGTGTTCAGCCTCAACCCCGTGCCGGGTGCGCTGGATGCGTTGGTGTCTACAGAGTTGCTGGAAACGGCGCGGCAAATCTCACTCGGTCTGGTGTCTGCCGACCGCACAAGCGTGTTCAGTTCATCGTCGCGCAGCTTGACCACGCTGGAGCGCATGCCCATGGGCGACGGACGCTTGGACGCACAACCTTTGCTGGATCTGGTGAACACCTGTTCACGCGAATCGCAAGTCTGGGATTTTTCCGCCATGGCCAAAGAACAAGGCACCATGGTCAGCGCCGTGATGTTCGGCGTGATCGCGGCCAGCGGCTTGTTCCCCATGGCACGCGAACATTACGAAGCGACGATTGGCACAGGCGGCAGCAGCGCGGCGAGTTTGCGCGGTTTTAACGCGGCGTTTGAACGGGTACGCAACACGCAAACCGTGCAAGCCATGTTGGCAGATGTTGATGCGACTCACTCTGCATCTGCACCGCATGAGCCTGCGCTTGATGGCTTTGCGCCGAATGTGCGCGAACTCGCCACCCTGGGTTTCGCCAGACTTTGCGATTACCAACACCGCACCTACGCCATGCAATATGTGCAACGCCTGCAACAGGTGTTGGATGCGGAAATTGCGGTCGATCCATTGCACGCGCATCAATACCAAGCCACGCGCGAAGCCGCGCGTTGGCTGGCACTGTGGATGGCGTTTGACGACATCGTGCGGGTGGCGGATTTGAAAAGCCGTGCCAGCCGCCAGCAACGCGTGGCCTTGGAAGTGAAACAACAAGACGGCGAACTGCTGCGCATTTACGAGCATTTCAAACCCGGCGTGCCCGAGTTGGCAGGTCTACTGCCTGCATGGCTGGCCGCGCCACTGCTGCGGTTTGACAATGCGCGTGTAATGAAAGGCCGCGAACCTTTAGCCTTGCCTTTGAAGATAGGTTCGCATTCAGTGGGTGGCATGTTGGCTTTGCGAATACTGGCCAGCATGAAGTGGTTGCGTCCTTTTAGCAGCCGTTTTGCGGTGGAGCAAACCGATATCCAACAATGGCTGGACACGCTGTGCGCCGGTTTGCGCGAACACCACGAGCTGGGCTTGCAGTTGGCCATGTGCGGCAGATTGATCAAAGGCTACGGCAGCACCAACGAACGCGCCAAACACAATCTGCAACACATATTGAAATATTTGGCAGCTGCACACATCAACCCGTCACCGCAGTGGCGCGCTGATGCCGTGCGCCAATCCCGCGAGGCCGCATTGACCGACGAAGCGGGCACTGCACTTGACCAACGCTTGCAAAGCTTGGGAGCGCCCCGACGCGCAGTGGTTGAACAACCGATACGCTTCATCCGCTCTGCCGCTCGCCGCAAACCCGATTGACGCACCACTCCGCTACAAGGGCAGATACCGAGACGAGTGCCTGCGCTGGTGGGTTATCCTTTGCCGATTCATTAATCCCTGTTTTAGCCATGAAAAAAATTCTGTCCGCCCCAATGTTGCGCTTGAGTTTGTTGTCTCTGTGTTTGATGGGGTTGCATGGCTTGACCAGCGCGCAAGACAAAGTGCAACAAGTGCGCGTGTCCACTTGGGTACCGGCGCAACACGCCTTGAACCCGGCGGTGCAAACCTGGATTGAGAGCCTGAAAAAAGCCTCGGGCGGCAGCATCAACCCCACGCTGTTCCCGTCTGAGCAACTCGGCAAAGCCATGGACCATTACGACATGGCACGCGATGGTTTGACCGATTTTGCGTTTGTGAATCCCGGCTATCAACCTGGCCGCTTTCCGATTTTTGCTGCGGCATCTTTGCCCTTCGAGATCAGCAACGCCAAAGCTGGTTCAGCCGCCATCGATGCCTGGTACCGCGCTTATGCCGCCAAAGAAATGAAAGAGGTGAAATATTGTTTTGCCTTCGCACATGACCCGGGCGCTTTGCATTCACGCAAAAAAGTCTTGATGCCTGCCGACATGAAAGGCATGAAAGTGCGCCCCGCCACCTCCACC
The DNA here is from genome assembly GCA_947456305.1 of Comamonadaceae bacterium. Taxonomy (GTDB): domain Bacteria; phylum Pseudomonadota; class Gammaproteobacteria; order Burkholderiales; family Burkholderiaceae_C; genus Limnohabitans. The sequence goes on from CANGPN010000013.1 coordinate 21,981, forward strand.
GTGGGCCAAATGGTGACCTTGCTCGGCGGCACCAATGTGCAAGCCTCTGCACCCGAAGCACGCGACGCAATTGAACGCGGCGTGGCCGATGCCATCACCTTCCCCTGGGGCTCACTCACTTTGTTCGGCATCGACAAAGTGGTGAAGTTCCACATGGACGTGCCGCTGTATGTGACACCGTTTGTGTGGGTCATGAACCTGGACAAGTACAACAGCTTGTCACCGGCGCAAAAGCAAGCGGTCGACAGCCATTGCACCAGCGAGTGGGCTGAAAAAATCGGCACAGCATGGGCCGACTTTGAAATCAGCGGCCGTACCAAATTGATGGCCGACAAAGCTAACCGCGAGATTTACTCGCTCACACCCGATCAACTTGCCGCTTGGAAAACCGCTGTGGCACCGGTCAAACAGCAATGGGCCGATGAAGTGAAAAAACGCGGCGATGACCCGACGGCTGTGATGAAAGCTTTGCAGCAAAGCCTGACTAAATACAAATCCGCGATGTGACTTTACCCATGACAGCGAAAAGCAAAAGCCCGTTCGACCGCATCATTGACACCATCGAATGGCTGGCCGCCATGTTTGTCGGCATCGTCGCCGCGAACATTTTCATCGCCGTCATGCTGCGCAAATTTTTCGACACCTCCATACCCGACAGCTACGACTTCGGCCGCTTGCTGCTGGGCATTTTGATTTTCTGGGGCATTGCCGCCACCAGTTACAGAGGCGGTCACATCACCGTGGATTTGCTGTGGACGCATGCCAGCCCGCGCTACAAACGTTGGATTGATGTGTTCGCCACGCTGGTACTGTTGCTGGTGGTCACCGTGCAAACCATCATGTTGTTTGACAAAGTCGCCAACACCTACCGCGACAACGTTCAAACCTATGACCTCAATTTACCGACTTGGCCGTTTTTCGCAGTGGCTTGGTTCGGCGATGTGTGTGCGGTTTTGTTGATTGCGATTCGCACTTGGCGATTGATCGCCGACCCTGAAGCGCTGGCCCCCACCACCGGCGGGGGACACTGACATGGATTTGATGAACCTCAGCCCGGATGCGGTGGCCATCATCGGCTTTGTCGCTTTGTTCGCCTTGATGCTGCTGCGCGTTCCCGTTGGCATGGCCATGGGGTTGGTGGGCGTGTGCGGTTACAGCTATATCTCAGGCAGCGGACCGGCGTTGAAGTTGATCGGCCAAACCTCCATGCGCACCGTCACCGACTACACCTTTGGCGTGATCCCCATGTTCATGTTGATGGGCGCGTTTGTTTCTGTGTCAGGCGTGAGCCGCGAATTGTTTCGTGCGGCCAATGCGTTCATCGGCCATTTACGCGGCGGCCTGGGCGTGGCCACTGTCTTGGCCTGCGGCGGTTTTGCCGCCATTTGCGGCTCATCGGTGGCGACAGCCGCCACGTTTTCATCCGTGGCCTACCCGGAGATGCGTCGCTTTGGCTACCCGCAATCGTTTTCCACTGGCGTGATCGCTGCGGGTGGCACCTTGGGCGCGATGCTGCCACCGTCCACCGTGCTGGCGGTCTACGCCATCCTTACCCAACAAGACATTGGCAAGCTGTTCATGGCCGGCATCATCCCTGGCTTGCTCGCCATGGCCATGTATGTGTTGACCATCTTCATCATCGTGCGCGTGCGCCCTGACTGGCTGCCGCGCGGCGAAACCACCACCTGGGCCGAACGCTTTGCCGGTCTCAAAGATGTGTGGGCACCGCTGTTGTTGTTTGTGTTTGTCATCGGCGGTTTGTACGGTGGTTTCTTCACGCCGACTGAAGCGGGAGGCGTCGGTGCCACGGGCGCGTTTTTGCTTGGCGTGTTGCGCGGCAAGTTAGACCGCGCCGGTATTTTGGAAGCGCTGCTGTCTGCCACACGCACAGCGGCGGCGGTGTTCACCGTGTTGATTGGCGCGCTGATCTTCGGTTACTTTTTGACCATCACACAAACCCCGCAAAAGCTGACCGGGTTTTTGACCGAACTGGGCTTAGGGCCTTACGGCGTGCTGGCCTTGATCATGCTGATGTATTTGGTGCTGGGCTGTTTGATGGATGCCATGGCCATGATCATTTTGACTGTGCCGATTATTTTTCCGGTCATTGTTCAGCTCGGCTTTGATCCGATCTGGTTTGGCATCATCATTGTGATGACGGTAGAGCTGGGCTTGATTCATCCGCCGGTAGGCATGAATGTATTCGTCATCAAAAGCGTGGTGCACGATGTGAGCTTCATGACGATTTTCAAAGGCGTGATTCCGTTTGTGTTGACAGACATACTGCGCTTAATTATCTTGATTACCTTCCCTATGATTGCGCTTTGGTTACCCGGGCGCATGGCTTAATTTTTTGTATTTCCTGCGGTTTAAAGGCACGCTTGGCCAATCCATCCGGACGTGGCGTTATTTAAGCTCGCGTTAAATGAAGACACGCTTGGCCGGCCCATCCGGTGTGCTTTTTCTGCGCTTTCGCTGGAAAAAAACACCCCCTCCGAATCAGCCTGAATTGACGTCTCTGTTTTTGAATTAATTGGAACCTGACCCCAATTATTCAATTATTGATGCCGCCGGAGAAAACATGGCAAACGGACAAACGACATGGCTGGCGGGCGGTCATGACACGAATACTTCCCTCAAAGCCGATTCACTTCACACAGAGCATTTTCACCAACAAAGCATCCACACTGTCAGTCGCGATACGCGTGAAACGCAACGGCGTTTCGTAATGGTTCATCACCTCGCCTTGCCCGTTCAATCCGGAAAAGCGCGTCATTTCAGAGGTGGCCAACTTGCCTGATTGGCAATCCAGCATAGCTTTGGTTTTTTCGGACAATACTTCCTTACCCTCTAAATTGGTCAGCGGCTTCACAAAATTTGACAAACGCCACACGCTGATGCGCTCGCCTTCGCGCTGCTGATCTTGCGCAATGAAATACTGCGCTTGCGCGTCTGTGGTCAACCATAGCCATTGCGCTCTGGCAGGCAAACTCCAAAAGCTTAAAAGACTGCACAGCGCCGCGGCAATGAATGCTGGCCGTCCATTGAACCCGTTTAGAGTTTTTACCTGAGCTCTATAGTCTGACTGACAAGACTGAATGCATTGGGTTGATTGACGCATCTTCAGTTCAACTTGCGCGGCTCGCCGAAATCACCGACTTGAGGAAATAAAAATGTCGTGCTACTCGGGCCAATACCCATGATTTGCACAGTCGCGCCCTCTTTACCGCCGCCGTCGTAATGGATGGCACCGGCAGGATGTTGCATATAACTTCCCGTCTTCAGCGGTTGTGTGGCCTTGGGGTCCCAGCTGTCATCTGTACCGGCTAACCAGGTACCTTGTATCACTGTGACATATCGGTCTTCGCGGTGGTAATGCGGTGCACTCATCACACCCGGTGGAAACACCACGCGTATCACATAGGGACCTGGTTTGGACGGGTCACCCGAAATCACCGCAAATTTCACGCCTTTGCCTGCGTCTTTCCACTGAATCTGCTCAGGTTCGACCACGGTGAATGTCTTGTCCAGACTTTGCGCCGACGCCAAGTCGCTCACACTTGCCAGACCAAGTGCCAGTGCCAGTGCACACACGCTAAATTTGAAATTGTCCATGCCGCGTCTCCTAAGAATAAACTGTGGTTGACATCTTAGCGGGACACTTTCACACGGCAAGCTTTGGAGACGCCGTCACTGTCACAGACGTTCATCTGCACAAGCCTTCAACTTCCGATCACGCCGCCGTCTTTTTTACGTATGGCCACCGTGGCCGAGCGCGGCCGGTTGTCATCCACATGGTCCGGCCAGCTAGAGTACTGATTGGGGTATTTCGGATCAGCTTTGTCCGTGGGCGATTCACCGGGATGCTGTATGTTGATGAACAAAGTGGTGCCGTCCGGCGTGAATGACAAGCCCGTGATCTCGCACATATTCGGCCCGGTCAAAAAACGTTTGACCTCACCGGTAGCCGGATCGCATACCAGCATCTGGTTATTGCCAATCCGCTTGAATTCACCTTGGTTCAACTGGCTGGAATGCACATCGGTTTGAATCCACAACAAGCCGCCCGGACCCATAGACAAACCATCGGGACAACCGAAAAAGTCTCCTTGTATATTGCCTTTGGCTTCATGACGCTCATTGCCAGGGTCGCCGGCCAGCAGCAAATGGTTCCAAACAAAGCGGTCACCGGCAAACCCGTTGTCATCTTTCCATCTGATGATTTGACCCATGGTGTTGTTGGCTCGCGGATTAGCGGCGTCTACCCCCGGGTGCTTGCCCTGGCCCCGGTTGCTGTTATTGGTTAAAGTGCAGTAGACCCAACCTGTGCTTTTATCTATGGTCAACCACTCAGGTCTGTCCATTTTGGTAGCCCCAAGTGCATCGCTGGCCTGACGGGCTTTGATCAACACCTCGCCTTGATCGGCAAAACCGTTAACTGCGGTAAGCATGCCCTGACCATGTACCAGTGGCAGCCAATGACCGGTACCATCTGCTTCAAAACGGGCCACATACAACACCCCATGGTCCAGCAATTCGCGGTTAGCGGCGGCGCCGCCTGCAGCTATCTTGTCGCGACTGATGAATTTGTAAATGTATTCAAATCGCGCATCCTCACCTGAGTAAACCACCGCCCGCCCGTCAGCTGTTTGCGTGACCCAGGCACCTTCATGAGCGCCTCTGCCTATCGCGGTCCGTTTTACCGGTGTGCTGCTGGGATCCAAGGGATCGACTTCAACTATCCATCCGAAACGGTTAGGTTCATTTGGATGTTTGACAGCATCAAATCGCTCGTCGAATGCCTCCCACTGGTAATAGCTTTTGTCGCGAAGTCCCCAGCGCTTGTGATGATCCGAAGGTGATTCCCCTGCGGAGAAGTAGTAAGACCAGTTTTCCTCGCCTGACAAATACGTACCCCAAGGCGTCATACTGCTAGCGCAATTGCCCAAAGTGCCCAGTACGCGCAGGCCTTCAGAGTCAGCTGCGGTTTGCATCAAACGGTGACCGGCGGCAGGTCCCGCGATGGCAAAAGGCGTGGCCGCTGTGATGCGTCTGGCAAACGCCGACGGGCGCACCATCTGCCAACCTTTAACTCCAAGCCGGGCTTCATAGACTGAAAAGCCCAAGGCGTTTTGGGATTTCCTGACTTTCTCTGCGCTCCAGTTTTGCGTTCCGTCCGCGTGTAACAAGCCTTCGTCTGTGTACTCATGGTTAGTCATGACGACACCGTGAACTGAACTGCCGTTTATGGGAAAAAAAACCAGCCCGTCATGGTGCATGCCCATTTGCAAAGCTTGTTCATCGGCAGTATGGCTGGCGTCAGCTTTGTAAGAGGGCATACGTCCCGCAATACCGACTGGCTCGCCCCAGGCTGCCAACACATTGAAGCTGTAATTTGGCGGCACTTGAACAAAATCTTCCAGGCTTGGTGGCAGGCCTTGGAAATTCAGCCGCGAGTCCGTGTCCGTTTTGGCTTGTTTTTTTGCACCCATGGAAAGCGCTGGCGAACACGAACCTATCAAAGTCATCCATGCCAGCGCTTGCACCCACTGCCTTCTGGCCGGGTTGGATACCTCATGGATGCTTGGGTTGCCGGAACGGTTACTGTCTTCCATGCGTTCAAAGTCTTTGGCCATCTGTACATCACTCACTTACTTGCAATTACAAGCCAATATTTTGTCTTTCATGGCAAGGCTTGTTTGCTCTGCACGGCAATAACCTTTGAGACTCCGTGTTAGAGCGCCTGAAAAAACAAAACCCTTGCAATCTCTCGCAAGGGTTGAAAGAACAGCAGCGCTTTAAGGCCGTTGTGACAGAAATTCAGACAGTACGGTTCACAATCATGACGATAGAGACGACGAGCGTGATGAAACCGCTGAATGCCACTACACCACCAAGATACACCTTGGCCAGTTTGTTGCGTGTTTGAACTGCAAGCGTCTGGTTCATGACTGACCTTTCTTTCTGAGGAGGGCTGATTAAGACTTCAGTCTATCTAAATTTACATTTTTCAGCAAGCATATTGTCAATATAAATTGACATTAAGCGGGATCTCTATCCTAAGGGCACGAGAATTTACAGATTTAATAATTAATGATTTAATATTGCTGTTCAATATGGGTACTGAAATATTCATTCTTACTGATTGAAATTTTGAATGTCGCTCTCTTTCAAGCACAGACATGGTCCAACAGGTTTCATCGGCACTTAAACTCTGAACTTCTTACCCATCCAAATAACTTGTAATATTGATAATTATGAAAAAGAAACTGCTGATCATTGAACCCCACAGCGACGACGGTATGTTTGCTGCAGGCGGTTACTTTCTGAAACTCAAACAGTCCAACGATCACGAATTTTATTTCGCATTGATCAACTCCTCGGACATCACCTTAAACCATGCCACCGTAACCAGAGAACAGCGCATCGACGAATTCCAAGCGTATGTAGATTATTTTGGCGGTACGTTTTTGCGGCCAAGTGTCGATGACCACCAGTTACCCATAGATTTCGATTCCAAACTCGATACTTTTCCAATTGCCAAGTTAATCAAATTCGTTGAACTCATGATCAATCAGGTTCAACCGGATATTCTGATGACCATGGCGCCGTCTTTTCATCAGGATCACCGCGTCTTATACGAAGCAGTGATTGCAGCGACAAGACCGACCTTTCATTACTCGCCTTCAGAAATACTGCTGATGGAAAACCCGACTTACATACATCAGCTTTATCCCAATATGTACACCATCAACAATTATGTGCGACTGGATGAGGAGCTGGTCGACTTGAAAATAGAACTGATCAGACGTTTTTTTCCATCGCAAATCAATGAAAACCGCAGAGGCTTTTTGTCTTTAAGCTCCATCAAAAAATGGGCGCAATTCAGAGGATTTGAAGCAAAATCTGAATATGCTGAGGCTTTTGCTATTTACAACCGCATTGTTTTTTAATGCCACAGGCTGAGGAATTCATAATGATCTAAGCCCCTAAAGGGGTAAATATGGTGGCCTGGAGTGGAATCGAACCACTGACACGCGGATTTTCAATCCGCTGCTCTACCAACTGAGCTACCGGGCCGTAAGGGATAAGACTATACCACTCTTAATCTGCATCGATTTGACACCGCCTCAACCGCGTTTAAAGTCCGTTTTGCAGACATTGTTCCAAGCCAAGTTGATGCCAAGGAACGCTATTGCAAGGCACAATGCAGACAGTACCTTTTCTGAGCCCCATGACTTCTGCACAACTGAACTGCCAGCACCTGAATAAACGCTTTGGCGACAACCTAGTGGTGAATGACCTGTCATTCGCGCTTTATCCAGGTGAATGTCTCGGCGTGATCGGCCCGAACGGTGCGGGCAAAACCACCACGTTTCGTATGTGTTTGGGGCTGACCGAACCCGACAGCGGCAGCGTCACCATTTTTGGTGAGGATATGCCCAAGCAGGCCTTGTCCATCAAATCACGCTTGGGCGTGGTCAGCCAGTTCGACAGCTTGGACCCGGATTTTTCATGCGCCGAAAACCTGCTGGTCTATGGCCGCTATTTCGGCATGAAGCGCGCTGACATTGATGCGCGCATTCCTGCGTTATTGGAGTTCGCGGCGTTGAGCCACAAAGCCAACGCCAAGCCTGGTGAGTTGTCAGGGGGCATGAAACGAAGATTAAGTCTGGCGCGTGCGCTGATCAACGATCCGCAATTGCTGTTGCTGGATGAACCGACCACCGGGCTTGATCCGCAGGCCAGGCATTTGATGTGGGAGCGTTTGCAACAGTTGCTGCAGCAAGGCAAATCGATTTTGCTGACCACGCATTTCATGGACGAAGCTGAACGCCTGTGCGACAGGCTTCTGGTGGTGGACCACGGCCGCAAAATTGCTGAAGGCAAGCCGCGTGATTTGATCGCTGAACACCTGGAACCGGATGTGGTCGAGGTGTATGGCGGGGACACTCAAGCGCTTGCTCACGGTGAATTGAGCGCACAAGCGCAACGCATTGAGGTCAGCGGTGACACGGTGTTTTTCTATACCCAAACCGCGCAAGCGCTGTTGCAGTCTTTGTCTGCTTACCCCGGCGTGCGCAGTCTGCATCGCCCGGCGAATCTGGAAGATTTATTTTTGAAACTCACCGGGCGGCAAATCCGCGAGGGAGGCTGATGCGACTTCGTTTCTGGCCTGTTTTTTTGCGCAACTTTCTGGTCTGGCGCAAGCTGATCATTCCCAGTCTGATTGCCAATATCGCCGAGCCGCTGATGTGGCTGGTGGCGTTTGGTTACGGCTTAGGTGCATTGGTCGGCGAGGTACAACTCGGCGATCAAAAAGTAGCTTACATCGTGTTTCTGGCCAGTGGCTCAGTATGCATGAGCGCTATGAATGCGGCCACGTTCGAGGCTTTGTACTCGGCGTTTTCGCGCATGCATGTTCAAAAAACCTGGGATGGCATCATGAACGCCCCGGTGCGTTTAGACGATGTGTTGTTGGCCGAAATGCTGTGGGCCGCTTTCAAAGCCTTGTTCACGGTGACTGCTATTTTGTGTGTGATGCTGGGCTTGGGGATTGTGACCACTTGGAAGGTGTTGCTGGCCTGGCCGATATTGCTTGGTGTGGGCATTACCTTCAGTTGTCTGGCTTTGATCTTCAATGCACTGGCTAAGGGTTATGACTTTTTCACCTATTACTTCACGCTGTTTCTCACACCCATGATGTTTTTGAGCGGTGTGTTTTTCCCGCTGGACAATTTGCCGCAAGCAGTGCGTTGGATAGCGCAAGCCCTGCCGCTCACACAAGCAGTGGCATTGGTGCGACCGCTGTTCATGGACCAATGGCCGACAGATGTGTTGCTACACCTGAGTGTGTTGACGGCTTATGCAGTGGTTGCGTGGTTGATTGCTTTGCACTTAACCCGTAAACGCTTCAAGCAATGACAGCTTGGCGAAACACCGCCTACACCCCAGTTAATCAGTGAATTAAACCTGCCGCTCCGGCATATATATACGCATGCCGTCCATGAAGTACTCGACGACGATTTGACACGCCAATCTGCTGTGTTGCTCGCGCGGCTCGGCCGTAAAACCCAGCATGGCCTCTTCCTCTTCGGAGGGTTCAAACAATTCCTGCGCATGTTCAGCTTGTATATAGCAATGGCAGGTGGCGCAAGTGCAGTTGCCACCGCACTCAGCCACAAAACCAGCGACACCGGACTCTTGCGCCGCGCTCAACAAGGTCTGGCCGTTTTGGGCATACGCTGTTTGCTCTTGCCCGTCAGGGTAAATAAAGATCAATTGAATCATCAGTCTGCATACACCCCGGCCGCTTTGATCACGGGGCTCCATTTGTTGATTTCAGATAAAACGAATTTTCTGTGTTCGGCAGGCTCAATGCGCTTATCGCTGATCATCACCGCGCCCATGTCTTGCTGTTTTTTAACAAATGCCGGGTCAGTTAACACTGTTCGCATGGCGGCATTCCATTTGGCTTGGGTGTCAGCTGACATGCCTTTGGGGCCATAGGCACCGTGCCAGATGCTGATTTGAAAGCCTTTGACACCGAGCTCTTGCATGGTGGGTAATGTGCTGAACACCGGTTGCGTCAATCGCTTAGGGCTGGTGACCGCATAGGCTTTGACTTTTTTTCCTTCGATATAAGCCATGGTGTTGCTGGTCTGATCGCACAACAAATCAATTTGTCCGCCCATCAAATCGGTGATGGCCATGGACACGCCTTTGTAGGGAATGGTGGCGAGTTCAGTCTTCATGGCGGCTTGCCACAGCAGGCCGCATAAATGTGAAGCCGAGCCGACACCGGCATTGCCTAAATTAGCCTTGTCTTTGTTTTTGCTTATCCATGCAGACAGTTGTTTGTAATCATTGGCTTCCATGGTGGGACGGGCCACGATGGTCATGGGCACTTCATGGATCATGCCCAAAAAAGTAAAGTCTGTGTCGACCTGAAAACCAGGGTTGCGGTTGAGCGCCGGCATGGTCGCCATGCCGATGTGGTGAATCAAAATGGTGTGGCCGTCAGGCGCGGCACGCGCGACTTTTTGCGTGGCAATCGCTCCTCCCGCGCCCAATACGTTTTCCACCACGATGCTGTTCACACCCAGGGGCTTGCGTAAGGCTTCAGCCATGTCGCGTGCCAGCCGGTCGGTGGGCCCGCCTGCGGTGAACGGTACGACGATGGTGACGGGCTTGTCTTTGATGGGGAATGTTTGCGCTGACACTTGGCTGGCAAATAGAAATGCCATCGCAGCCAAGCCGAGCACACACATTTTTTGCACAACACCAAACACATAGCGCTTGTCGTGTTGACACGTCATTGCAGTTAACTGCTTATTTGTAACTGCGCGCATCTTCAATCACTTTTCCGTCGTTGGGCAAACTGCCAGGTGCGGCCACCACAATGTCAGCACGCAACTTGGTGATGTCTCGTACCGCTTGCTCCACAGCTGACACCAACTCGGCATTGTGTTGTGAAGTTTCAATATGCAAATGCATTTGGTCTTGCGCCATTTCACCGCTGACCACCAATCGCGCTTTGCCAATCTGTGCAAAGCGTTTAACAATTTGATCAACCTGCCCGGGATGCACAAACATCCCGCGCACCTTGGTAGTCTGGTCTGCACGACCCATCCAGCCTTTGATGCGCTGGTTGGTGCGGCCAGTCGGGCACATGCCGGGCAGTACGGCGGTCAAGTCGCCGGTGCCAAAACGGATCAGCGGGTAATCCGGATTGAGCGTGGTCACCACCAACTCGCCCACTTCGCCCTCTGCCACCGGATCGCCGGTGCCGGGTCGCACAATTTCCACAATCACGCCTTCATCCAACACCAGCCCTTCGCGTGCGGCGGTTTCATACGCAATCAAACCGATGTCTGCCGTGGCATAGCACTGGTAAGCGGTGACGCCACGCTCGGCCAGCCAGTCGCGCAAAGAAGGTGGAAACGCTTCACCACTGACCAAGGCTTTTTTCAATGATGGCAGAGCCACGCCGGTTTCAGCGGCTTTGTCGATGATGATTTTCAAAAAGCTGGGTGTGCCGCAATAACCAGCGGGGCGCAATTCGGCCATGGCTTGCAACTGCTGCTCGGTTTGCCCGGTGCCGCCGGAGAACACGCTGCAACCCAGCGCGTGCGCGCCGCTTTCCATCATGGAACCGGCAGGTGTGAAGTGGTAGCTGAAGCAGTTGTGCACCAGTTCGTCAGCGCGAAAACCGGCAGCAAACAAAGCCCGCGCAATGCGCCAATAGTCAGCACGCGTGCCTTCGGGTTCGTAAATCGTGCCTGGCGATGCAAACACTCGCGGCATGGCTTTGCCGAATGACAAAGCAGAAAACCCGCCAAACACATCACTGGCTCGCAGTGCTTGCTGGCGTGCCAGCAATTCATATTTGCGCGTGACAGGCAAAGTTGCCAGTGCCTCACGTGTTGTGATGGCCGCGGCGTTCACGCCTTTCAAGATTTCAGCAAAAGCCGGGGCATGCTGTTGTGCATGCGCAATCTGCTTTGGCACAGCTTGTAGCAATGCGGCTTCACGCTGCGCCGGGTCGCGCGTTTCGAGTGAGTCGTAACAATCAGTCATAGTAGTTCAAGCAAGCCAGCGCTTGCGGCGTTTGTAACTTTTCACGTCTTTGAAGCTCTTGCGTTCACCGCCGCCCATGCCCAAATAAAACTCTTTTACGTCTTCGTTGCTGGCCAAGTCGGCTGCAGCCCCATCCATCACGATGCGGCCCGACTCCATGATGTAGCCGAAGTCGGCATAGCGCAATGCCATGTTGGTGTTTTGTTCTGCCAGCAAAAACGTGACATGCTCTTTGTGGTTCAGGTCTTTGACGATGTTGAACACTTCTTCAACGATTTGCGGCGCCAGCCCCATGGACGGTTCATCCAACAACACCAGACTCGGGTTGGCCATCAAAGCACGGCCAATGGCACACATTTGCTGCTCACCGCCGGAGGTGTAAGCGGCCTGAGAAGTGCGGCGTGTTTTCAGGCGCGGGAAGTAGTTGTAGACCTTCTCCAGATTGGCAGAAATCTCGCCTTTGTCGGTGCGTGTGTAACTGCCGGTGAGCAGGTTTTCTTCAATCGTCAAATGCGCAAAACAGTGGCGGCCTTCCATGACCTGCACCACACCGCGCTGCACCAGATCGGCAGGCGTGAGGTTTTCAATCCGCTCGCCATGCAACTCGATGCTGCCTTTGGTGACTTCACCGCGCTCGCCTTTGAGCAAATTGGAAATGGCGCGCAAGGTGGTGGTTTTGCCCGCGCCATTGCCGCCGAGCAATGCCACGATGCCGCGCTCGGGCACTTGCAATGACACGCCCTTCAACACCAAGATCACATGGTTGTAAATGACCTCAATGCCGTTGACATTCAAAACAATGTTGGGCGTACTCATGGCTGTGTCCGGTTCAAGGCTTCAGATCAAGACTGGCAATCGGCACCGGTACGGCGCGTGAGTTTTTTCTCGGCGGCGTATTTGTCGGCAGTGGCTTTGACCAGCGGTTTCAAAATCTGCTCGTCGGCTTGCATCCAGTCGGAAGTGAATTCCCAGGCCTTGCCGTTCCACGTGTGAATACGTGTCCAGGCCGCGCCCATGTGGTCCATGCATGAAGTGCTGATAGGACGCATCACACCTTTGAAGCCGAGTGCATCGAGTTTGGCTTGTGTGAGGTTCAGGTTTTCCAGACCCCAGCGCACTTGCTCGCCGGTCATGACCTTGCCTTTGCCGAAACGTTCTTGCGCAGAGCGAATGCCTTCAATGCCAATCATGGCGCTCATGGCACCGCGCAAGTACAACACTTGTCCGACTTCTTCTTTCGGGCCTGTGCCTTGGCCTTTGCCATGGATTTGGGTCAACATGGTTTTGACGATGTCAGAGTTGGGTTCGGCACCATGTTGGATAGTGACCGCGTTATAGCCTTTGGCACCTTCAGCCACGTCTTTCACATCTGGCTCTGCACCGGCCCACCACACGCCATACATTTTTTCGCGCGGGTAACCAGTGGCTTGCGCTTCTTTGATGGCGGTGGAATTCATCACGCCCCAGCCCCACAAGACCACGTAGTCGGGCTTGGACTGACGCACTTGCAACCAAGTGGCTTTTTGCTCCACACCGGGAGGCGTAACAGGCAACATTTGCAGCTCGAACCCGTGGTTGCGGGCACGCTCTTGCAGCAAGGGAATCGGCTCTTTACCGAATGGGCTGTCGTGGTAGACCAAGGCAATTTTTTTGCCTTTGAGTTTGTCCAGGCCGCCTTCTTTTTTACCGATGGCTTGAATGATGGTGTCAGCCGCTACCCAGTATGTGCCGGCCACCGGAAAGTTCCACTTGAACACCGCGCCGTCCGAGCTTTCGCTGCGGCCGTAGCCAATGGTGAGCACCGGGATTTTGTCGCCGGGGGCTTTTTCAGTGATAGCGAATGTGGCACCGGTAGACAGTGTTTGCACAAAGCTGGGGTTTTTGCTTTTCAAGCGCTCATAGCATTCGACACTGCGTGCGGTGTCGTAACCGGTTTCGCATTCTTCATAAGCGATCTTCACGCCGTTGATGCCGCCTTTGGCATTCACCAATTTCAAATAATCGACAAAGCCGTTGGCCCAAGGCGTGCCATTCGGCGCGTAAGGACCGGTGCGGTAAGACAGCACCGGGACAAATTGCTCTTTGGATTGGGCCACGGCTTGCGTGGCAACTGACATCAACACGGATGTCAACAGGGCTGATAACAACAAGACTGGTTTTTTCATCTTCGTCTCCTTCAAATTCGACTCACACAATGGGATACAAACAACTTCAATAAGGGAACGGCCAGACACGCAACTTTTGCTTGCCTATGGCCCACAAACGCGCCAAACCGTGCGGCTCGACAATCAAAAACCACACAATCAATGCGCCGAAGATCATCAACTCGGCATGCGACACCACAGTGGTGGAGATCGCAAAACCCAACCATCCGGCGAGCACCGGCAAAAACTGATTCAAGAAGATGGGCAGCACCACGATGAATGCAGCACCTAAAAATCCGCCCATGATGGAACCCATGCCGCCGATGATGACCATGAACAGCAAACGGAAAGACTGGTCGACAGAAAAAGCACTCGGCTCCCATGAGCCCAAATAAATGAACGCCCACAACGCACCAGCCATGCCGATGATGAATGAGCTGACGGCAAACGCGCTGAGCTTGGCATACATGGGACGAATACCAATAACCGCCGCAGCCACGTCCATGTCGCGTATCGCCATCCATTCGCGGCCGATGGCACCACGCACCAAGTTTTTCGCGAGCAATGCCACCACACACAACAGACTCAAACAAAACAGGTATTTGCTGAGATCACTTTCAATCGGCATGCCAAACACTTGCAGGTTGGACACCGACACCGAGCCGGAAGGTGTGTCCAAGGTGAACCACTTGATGCGCAAAAACATCCAGTCGGCGAAAAACTGCGCGGCCAAGGTGGCCACCGCCAAATACAAACCGCGCACCCGCAAGCTCGGCAAGCCGAACAAGATGCCGAAGACCGTGGCGCACAATCCGCCCAATATCAATGTCGGAATTAATGGCATGCCGGGGATGCGCGCAAAAAAGTTGTACGCGCCGTACGCACCGACCGCCATGAATGCGCCCGAGCCCAAAGAGATTTGGCCGCAGTAACCGACCAGAATATTCACGCCCAGTGCGGCCATCGCCATGATGACGAAGGGAATGAGAATCGCGCTGAACATGTAGTCAGAGGCGATGAACGGCACACCGACAAATGCCAGCAGCAATAAAGCAGCAATGAACCAGCGGTCCTGCATGATCGGGAAGATCTGCTGGTCCGCTTGGTAGCTGGTTTTGAATTGACCGTTTTCTCTGTAAAACATACTTATACCCGGTCGATGATCTTTTCGCCAAACAAACCTTGCGGGCGAACCAACAAGAAGAGCAGCGCCAACACATAGGCAAACCAAATTTCTATGCCGCCGCCAACATACGGTCCGAGGTAAACCTCAGACAATTTTTCGCCGACACCGATGATCAAGCCGCCAATGATGGCGCCGGGCACGGAAGTGAGTCCACCCAAAATCACCACGGGCAAAGCGCGCAAGGCGACGGTAGCCAAAGAAAACTGCACACCGAGTTTGCTGCCCCAGATCATGCCGGCCACCAAAGCCACCACGCCTGCCACGCACCACACAATCACCCAAATACGGTTCAGCGCAATGCCTATCGATTGCGCCGCCTGATGGTCATCGGCCACCGCGCGCAACGCACGGCCAGTTCCGGTTTTTTGAAAAAACAGCGACAGCAAAGCCACCAAACACGCCGCGATCAAAGCGGCAATCAAATCTTCCTGGTTGATCAAAATGCCGCCGGGGAAGGTGGACTCGAAAGCCATCACCGGTTCTTTGGGCATGCCGATGTCAATCTTGTAGATGTCGCTACCGAACAAAGATTGGCCCAGGCCTTCCAAAAAGTAGGTGATGCCCAGAGTAGCCATCAACAGCGTCGTGCCTTCCTGATTAACCAGTTGGCGCAACACCAAACGCTCAATCACCCATGCCACGCAAAACATCACGCCCGCGGCCATCACAAAAGCGATCAGATTCACCAACCACAAAATGCCCATGCCTGCGCCATTCAGCCACTCGGAAAAACGCGCCATCGCCAATGCAGCAAATAACACCATCGCGCCCTGAGCGAAATTGAACACCCCCGATGCTTTAAAGATCAGCACAAAACCCAAAGCCACCAGCGAATACAACATACCCGCCATCAGCCCGCCCAACAGTGTTTCAAGAAAGAATCCCATGGCAGTCAATGTCCTGTACCGAGGTAGGCGCTGATCACCTCGGGGTTGTTGCGCACTTCATCCGGCGTTCCGTCGCCGATTTTTTTGCCGTAGTCCAGCACCACCACGCGGTCTGAAATATCCATCACCACGCCCATGTCGTGCTCGATCAAAACCACAGTGGTGCCGAACTCGTCGTTCACATCCAAAATGAAACGACACATGTCTTGCTTTTCTTCCACGTTCATGCCGGCCATGGGTTCGTCCAACAACAACACTTGCGGCTCCAGCGCCAGCGCACGACCCAAGTCCACACGTTTTTGCAAACCATAGGGCAACTGTCCCACGGGCGTTTTGCGGTAAGCCTGTATTTCTAAAAAGTCGATGATTTCTTCGACGCGTTTGCGGTGTTCGATTTCTTCGCGCTCGGCAGGCCCGAGTCGCAAAGCCTGCAAAAACAAATTGGATTTCATGCGGAGATTGCGCCCGGTCATGATGTTGTCCAACACGCTCATGCCTTTGAACAAAGCCAGGTTTTGGAAGGTGCGCGCCACACCCATGACCGCCACTTGATGGCTGTCCATGTGGCTGAAGGTTTGGCCGCGAAACGTTATCTGCCCTTGCTGCGGCGTGTACACGCCGTTGATGCAATTGAGCATGGATGATTTGCCCGCGCCATTGGGGCCGATGATGGCGCGTATCTCATGCTCACGCACGTTAAAGCTGATGTCCGACAACGCTTTCACACCGCCAAAACTCAGCGATATGTTTTGCACATTCAGTATCACTTCGCCTATGTGTTTACTCATGCGGCACGCTCCACTGCGCTGAACACTTTGGCATCTGACAATTTCAAAGTGGCGCTCACGCTGCCGCTTCTGCCGTCTTCAAATTTGACCGCTGTTTCAATGAATTGTTGCGCCAGCCCTTCATACAAGGCTTGCACCAGCACCGCGTATTTTTCAGCGATGAAACCGCGCCGCACTTTGTTGGTCCGCGTGAGTTCGCCGTCATCCGCGTCGAGTTCTTTGTGCAACACCAAGAAGCGACTGATTTGCGAACCAGCCAGCAAGCTGTCAACCGACAAATCGGCGTTGACCTTTTCCACGCATTCCAAAATCAACTGGTAGACCTCGGGTTTTTGCGCCAAGTCGGTATAGCCAGCATATGGCAAGTTGCGACGCTCTGCCCAATTGCCGACCGCGTCGAAATCGATGTTGATCATGACGCAGACTTTGTCGCGCCCGTCGCCATAAGCCACGGCCTCTTTGATGAACGGGAAAAACTTCAGTTTGTTTTCCACATACTTGGGCGCGAACATGGCGCCGTCGTTCGCACCGCCCTGTATGCGGCCCACATCTTTCACCCGGTCGATGATTTTCAAATGGCCGCGACTGTCAATGAAGCCCGCGTCATTGGTTTTGTACCAACCGTCAGCACTCAACACCTCGGCTGTGGCCTCGGGGTTTTTGTAATAGCCTTTGAGCAAACCGGCGGACTTCACCAGAATTTCACCGTTCTCAGCCACCTTGATTTCCACGCCGTCGCATGGCACACCCACGGTGTCCGCATACGCTTGGTTGTCCGGTTGCAAACACACGAACACCGCGGTTTCTGTAGAGCCGTACAACTGTTTTAAGTTGATGCCAATCGATCGGTAAAAGCTGAACAAGTCAGGACCGATGGCTTCACCTGCGGTGTAGGCCACGCGCACCCGCGACATGCCGAGGTTGTTGCGCAGCGGTCCGTAGACCATCACATTGCCAAGGCCATACATCAACGTATTCCACAAACCAATAGGTTCACCATCAATGCGGCGCGGTCCGACCTCACGCGCCAAATCCATGAAGTACTTGAACATGCCGCGCTTGGGTGCACTCGCGTCTTCCATGCGGATCATCACTTGGGTGAGCAAGCCTTCAAACACACGCGGCGGCGCAAAGTAATAGGTCGGTCCGACTTCTTTCAAATCGATAGTGACCGTATCCGCCGACTCCGGGCAATTCACCACATAGCCGCAGCACAACCACTGCGCATAACTGAAGATGTTTTGCCCGATCCAAGCCGGCGGCAAATACGCCAACACTTCTTCACGGCTGGTGAGCTTGTCAAAGTCGGCCCCGGCTTTGGCGCGGTCCAACAAACTGCGGTGCGTGTGCACCACGCCTTTGGCGTTGCCGGTGGTACCGGAAGTGAAAAACATGGCGGCCACGTCGTCGGCTTGAGCTTTGTTGATCTGCCCGGAGACAAACTGCGGCTGCTTCAAGGCCAGGTCAGCCCCGTCCATTAACACGCTGTTCAAACCGGTCAAACCTTGCGCGGGGTAATTGCGCAAACCACGCGGGTCGTCGTAATAAATGCGGGTCAGTGTCGGGCAATCCGCTTGTATTTCTTGCAGTTTGTCGACCTGCTCCTGGTTTTCCACCACAGCAAAACGCACCTCTGCGTTGTTGATGGGGAAGACATATTCGGTGGCCACTGCATCCTGGTACAAGGGAACAGGAATAGCGCCCAGCGTTTGCACGGCCAGCATGGCAGCGGATAAGCGCGGGCGGTTCGCGCCGACCACGAGCACATGGTCGCCTCGCTTCATGCCATCGCGTTCAAACACATGCGCCATTTGCCCGACCATGGCGAACAAATCCGCCCAATTCAGCGTTTGCCAAATGCCGTATTCCTTTTCGCGCAGGGCTGCGTCGCCGGGACGCTGACTGGCGTGTTGTTGCAATAAACGGGGGAAAGTGGTGTTCATTTATCAGCCCTGTTCACAACAAGCAGGCCTTGCTTGTCACGGGAGCGCCAGATATTAGTTCCGCGTTTGACGTTATTTTGTCTTTCCAGCGACAATCTAGGGAAGATACCTAGGCTTTGTTTCTTACGTTTTTGCCAACCATGCCCCAAGACCTGACTCTTCACCAACGACGCCGTCCGCCCACCGCCGGGGAACTTGAAGGCATCCCCTGGCTAAGCCTGCTAAATGACAAAGAGCGCTTACTCACCGTTCCGCGCATCATCGTCGGTGACGCCCAAACCGGCGACGCGGTGTGCCGCATCGGTCGCGCACCCACCTATTGGTTTGGCGTGATCGACGGCCTATTGAAAATGAACATAGACACCGACAAAGGCGACAGCCTGACCTTCACCGGCGTCTCACGTGGCGGCTGGTTTGGCGAAGGCACGGCTTTGAAACGTGAACCCTACCGTTACAACGTGAATGCTTTGCGGGCCAGTGTGGTCGCAGGTTTACCGATTGAAAGCTTCCACAGCTTGCTGGCCGAGTCCATAGGCTTTAACCGGTTCATCATGAACCAATTAAACGAGCGTCTTGGTCAGTTCATTGCAGCAAGGGAAATCGACCGTATCAACAATCCGGATTTACGAGTGGCACGCAACCTGGCGGCATTGGTCAATCCGGTTTTGTTTCCCGGTGTCGGTGAGTTTCTCCACATCACCCAGCAAGAGTTGGGTTACCTGGTAGGACTGTCGCGACAGCGGGTGAACGTGGCATTGAAGCGGCTGGAAGCTGCGCAATGGATTCACGTGACTTATGGCGGCATACGCATATTGAATTTACCTGCACTGCGAAGCCATACACTGCCTGACACATGAACGACTCCACCATCAGATTGAACAAACGCATGGCCGAACTTGGCATTTGCTCGCGCCGCGAAGCCGACGACTGGATTGCCAAAGGCTGGGTGAAAGTCAATGGCATCACCGCCGTACTGGGTAAACCGGTCAGCCCCTTGGATCGTATAGAAGTGGATACGTTGGCACGCGGCCAGCAAGACAAACAAGTCACCATCTTGTTACACAAGCCCATGGGCTATGTCAGCGGCCAGGCCGAAGACGGCCACGAACCGGCCATTAACCTGATTGAAGCCCGCACCCGCTGGCGGGATGACCGCTCAACGACACGTTTTGTGCCGCGCCAGCGCATGGGATTGGCGCCTGCCGGTCGTTTGGACATTGATTCGGTCGGTTTGCTGGTATTGACGCAAGACGGCCGCGTGGCGCGTCAACTCATCGGCGAAAACTCCGGTGTTGAAAAAGAATATTTGGTGCGGGTGCAATACGGCCGTTTGCCCGCCGGTGAGGTGCAAACCGATGTTCAATCGCTGTTCCCGGCTGACAAACTGGCTTTGTTGCGCCACGGTTTGTCACTGGACGGGCAGGCGCTTAAAACGGCGCAAGTGGAATGGCAAAACCCCGAGCAACTTCGCTTTGTGCTGACCGAAGGCAAAAAGCGACAGATTCGGCGCATGTGCGAACTGGTAGGCCTGACCGTGGTCGGCTTGAAGCGGGTGCGCATAGGCCGGGTGAAACTCGGGCAATTGCCTGTAGGCCAATGGCGCTATTTGGGGCGGAACGAAACTTTCGCCTGAAACGCAGGCCAACCCTAGGTCAAACAGGTTTGCAACTGCCCCACTGCCCGATTTCGTAGCGGTAAGAGACGATTTTGCCTGTTTTATCGGCTGTGAACCAGTAAGTGCAGCGCGCCTCTTTCATGTCGTACCTGACCTCACTGCTGCCATCGGCTTGAAGATCTTGTGCCGCCGGTTGTCCCCATGCCTGTGTCAATTGCGCCAGCGGTTTGCCCGACCAGGACAGGCCGAATTCATCATTGCTGATCAAAACACCGCAACTGCTGAGCCAGACTGTGGCGCACAAGCCTGCGGTCAAGCGCCGCCGCTTGCGCCACAGGGTGCGGTCAGTCACGGGAAGCAATCGGCTGGTTAAAGGACTTGGCATGGGTTTCACGAGCGTTCCTCAAGGCAGAAAAGTATCTGCTCAGACTGACCTCAATGGTGTGAGTACGACTTCACATCGGCAGATTCTTCAATATAGTTTATTAGTCCTCTATAAAAACGGTTTAATTGATTTAAAATAGGCAATAAATATAAATTTCGGCATTTTTAATATTTTTAATATTTCTAAGCCGGATAGTGATCAATCGCCGGATCTGACTTGATTTGAGCCAACTCATCCTCATATACAAGCCAATCTAATCTCTGAAACCGCTCTTCCATGACAAAACACACCCATTCCTTCCAAGCCGAAGTTGCCCAACTGCTGCACCTGGTCACCCACTCGCTGTATTCCAACAAAGAAATCTTTTTGCGCGAGCTGGTGTCCAACGCCTCCGACGCGTGCGACAAACTTCGTTACGAAGCCTTGAATGCGCCGGGCTTGTATGAAGACACGCCAACGCTTGAAATCAAAGTGGCTTTTGACAAAGCCGCCAAAACCCTGACCATCAGCGATAACGGCATAGGCATGAGCCAGCAAGAAGCGATTGACCACTTGGGCACCATCGCCAAAAGCGGCACCCGCGACTTCATGAGCAAACTCTCCGGCGACCAACAATCGGATGCCAAAGACCAAGGCGCGTTGATCGGCCAATTCGGTGTGGGGTTTTATTCCGGCTTCATCGTCGCCGACAAAATCGTGGTGGAAACCCGCCGTGCCGGTTTGCCCGCCGATCAAGGCGTGCGCTGGACCAGCGGCGGCAGCGGTGACTTCGAGGTGGAAACTATCACGCAAAAAGAGCGTGGCACCCACATCATTTTGCATATGCGCGACGACGCTGATGAGTACATGAGCAACTGGAAACTCAAATCCATCATCGGCAAATACTCAGACCATATTTCCCTGCCCATACTCATGCGCAAAGAGGAATGGAAAGAAGGCGAAAACGACCAACCCGGCGAAATGGTGGTGACCGACGAATGGGAAACCGTCAACAAAGCCAGTGCGCTGTGGACGCGCCCGAAAAAAGACATCAGCGACGAACAACACTCCGAGTTTTACAAAGCCATCAGCCATGATTTCGAAGCGCCGCTGGCTTGGAGCCATAACCGCGTGGAAGGCAGCACCGAATACACACAGCTGTTGTATTTGCCCGGCAAAGCGCCGTTTGATTTGTGGAACCGCGACAAGAAAGCCGGTATCAAGCTGTATGTGAAACGCGTGTTCATCATGGACGACGCGGAAGCACTGATGCCTACCTATTTGCGCTTTGTCAAAGGCGTGGTGGACTCCGCCGATTTGCCATTGAATGTGAGCCGCGAGTTGCTGCAAGAAAGCCGTGATGTCAAAGCAATCCGCGAAGGCAATACACGCCGCGTGCTGTCCATGTTGGAAGACCTGGCCAAACACGATGCACCGGCAGCAGACGCCAGCGACGACGACAAAAAAGACGCAGGAAAGTACAGCAAGTTTTATGCGGAGTTCGGCGCTGTGCTCAAAGAAGGTTTGGGCGAGGACTTTGCCAACAAAGACAAGATCGCCAAACTGCTGCGCTTTGCCAGCACCACCAGCGACACCGTCAGCGTGGGCTTTGCCGATTACAAAGCGCGCATGAAAGAAGGCCAGGAAGCAATTTACTACGTCACCGCCGACAGCCTGGCTGCGGCCAAAAACAGCCCGCAACTCGAAGTCTTCCGCAAAAAAGGCATCGAGGTGTTGCTCATGTCCGACCGTGTGGATGAATGGGCGCTGGGCTTTTTGTACGAGTTCGACGGCACGCCGCTGCAAAGTGTGGCCAAAGGCGCGTTCGACCTG
The DNA here is from genome assembly GCA_947456305.1 of Comamonadaceae bacterium. Taxonomy (GTDB): domain Bacteria; phylum Pseudomonadota; class Gammaproteobacteria; order Burkholderiales; family Burkholderiaceae_C; genus Limnohabitans. The sequence goes on from CANGPN010000013.1 coordinate 44,321, forward strand.
GGCAAGTTGCAAGACGAAGAAGAAAAGAAAGCCGCCGAAGCAGCGGCTGACAGCATGAAACCTTTGCTGGCGAAGTTGAAAGAAGCGCTGAAAGACAAAGCCGAAGACGTGCGCATCACCACACGATTGGTGGATTCACCGGCGTGTTTGGTGGTGAAAGACCACGGCGTGTCTTTGCAAATGGCGCGCATGTTGAAACAAGCCGGTCAAAACGCACCGGATGCCAAACCGATTTTGGAGATCAACGCCGAGCATGCGCTGGTGAAAAAAATCGACAGCGATGCCGGACAGATTCACTTCCACGACTTGGCGCACATATTGTTTGACCAAGCGCTGTTGGCCGAAGGCGGTTTGCCGGATGACCCTGCTGCTTACGTGAAACGGGTGAATGCCTTGCTGGCATGACCGGCGTTTTCTGGACCGGGTTTGCATCCGGTCTGGCGCTGATTGTTGCAATCGGTTCGCAAAACGCTTTTTTATTGCGCCAAGGTTTGTTGCGCCAGCATGTGCTGGCCTTGGTGCTGTTTTGCAGCCTGTCTGATGCCATATTGATATTGGCTGGTGTCGCGGGTGCCGGGGCATTGGTTGCAGACAAGCCCGAGTGGCTCATGGCCAGCCGCTATGCCGGTGCGCTTTTTTTAGCGGTGTATGCGCTGTTTGCAGCACGTCGTGTTTTTCGCCCCACGCCCTTGCTGGCCAGCACCGCCGAAGCACCCACATTGTTCAAAGCCTTGCTGCTTTGCTTTGGTTTCACCTTTCTCAACCCGCATGTGTATTTGGATGCCGTGGTGTTGCTCGGCAGCATGGCCAATCAACATGAACAACCCGGTCCGTGGTGGTTTGGCGCTGGCGCAGCGTTCAGCAGCGTGTGCTGGTTCAGTGCTTTGGGGTTTGGCAGCCGCTGGCTTCAACCTTGGTTTGAAAACCCACGGGCTTGGCAATGGCTGGACGGGTTGATCGCTTGCACCATGCTGGCTTTGGCTTGGAATTTGGCGTTGGGCTGACTGTGCCCATGGTCGCGTGCGTATGTGAAGTGGCTGAGCAATTATTTTGATGTCATGTGCCGTGGGCATTTGCTTTATATGAAGTGACACCCGGTCTGCGGGCCGGGCATCTGCTGGCTATTTGAACGGCAGCCGCAGCCCCCAAGTTGTTCACCAACATAAAAAGTATATGCAACAGGTAGGGGCGTTTTAAAAAAGAAGGCTGGGTTACTTGACGTATGAAAAGGAACGCCACCCTTGCGGAGGTGGCGCAACGGTCTATTTGAACGGGTGTAGCCGCAACTCCATATTTCAACCGCATGGGAATTTTAGGCTCTAGGTAGGGGAGTTTTAGTAAATAAGACGGCAATGTCTAGCCAGTAAAAAATGATGCCACCCCTGCGTAGGCGGCATCTGTCGGAATATCTGAGGGGCGAACCTACAGCAGCGCACTACGTCATCCGACAAAAAAATTTTATGCACTGCGACATTGAATGACAAGTTGAGCTCAGCGCCAACGACTTGAAGGCGTTGCGCCAAAGCATCGCCGACCCTGACCTCATTCAGTTCAGCGAGGTCGAATCCTTGCTTACCGCGTACAAAAAGCGAGGTGCAAGTTCTTGCATCATGGCTGATGTAAAAGTCATTGCTTATTAACCGCCTGCACTTTGCGGCCACTTTCCGGGACTGCTCCATCAAAAATCTTCACAAACTCCCAAATCTTTCCAGATATCTGAATTCGCTGATTGCGACAACACTCGGCGACTTATGAATAACGAATGTTTGCCATGTTGGTTTAAGCGGAAACTAGTCACGGTTTTCATTTTTGTTGTTTTTCCTAATGAAGCATATTGACGCTTAATTAGGAGAATATTTACACGGAAACGCAAGAGAACTTACCTCAGGAACACCAACCATTGGTTGAAAGGTCCGTGGCATTGGACCTTAGCCGCTGGGTAGGCAAAGCTGTAGACGACGGACAGACCCCCGATCAGGCTTTGAGCTAACTTCGCGGGCGCGATCTACCTTGGAAACCGGTGTCTAAATTAGCGTGATATCTACAGAGACGCGAACATCAAGGCGCTTTGCCTTAGAGGCTAAACCAAAGGCGTAATCAACATTCAAGCCAAAGAAATATGGTTTGAAGCTGTGTGTAAAGAAACTTTTTACGAATTCTTTAATACCAACGGTTAGTCACGTGGCCTGACCAAGAGCGTTCTCAATAGCAGTCTTATAGACATTCTCATCAGGCAGTGTGACGTTATTAAATGCCTCTTGAACCTTGTAAACCGTTGTCGAATGAGGAGGCAATGCTTGCAGCGGCACTGTGGTGCCATCAATGATGCCCGTTTCCTCGTGTTCATAAGGAAGAAACGTGATCGACGCCGGTTGCAATGCATAGCGAATCAAGCCACCGACACCGCCAAGTCGCGCCATGATTCGCATGTAAACAGGTTGCGGGCAAATAAAAAACAAGCCCTTCCGGCACAACGCTTCACGTTGCAGCACTTGTCCCTTGTAAATCAATTGAGGCAGGATACGCTTGTTGACGTTTTCCCAATTCAAGCCTGCCGTGGTTACAGGGTTAGAGCGTTCCAACGTGAGCAAGGCTTCCCGGCCATTGCGGTAATTGCCCGTTGTATCGATGGTTTGAACTTCAACGGCGACAAACTCTTTCAGCGTGCCGTTAGCATCCAGCAAGGCCAACACCCAATCAACGAAGTAACTGCCTGCGCCATCCTTTTGTGGCAAGCGTAATTCGCCGCCCCAGCGTTTGCCGAACACAGCAACGACCGGCTCTTGTTTCTCTCTCGCCCGCGCAGATGCTTGTCCGCCCGCGATCAGTTCGAAATCATCTTCGAACGCAATCTTTGCCACGTCATAGAGGATGCGGTATTTATCCGCATACAAGCGTATAGGACAGCAAATAACGGGACTGGAGGTCATCGGCTTGATGGTGCAAACGCCTGCAATTAGTCCGTCACTGAGCCGCTTTTCGCACACGTCAGACAAGTACGGACATAATTTGTCTGTTGCGGCGGCAATAGCCTGCGGCGAATGGTCATCCGAGCGATAACCGAAAAACTCCCAAACTTTTCCCGCCACTACGCAGCCCCTTTTTTGCGCCCGACTTTGCTGCTACTTGCAAGCGCATGCGCGATAGATCGTCCGACGGCAGCGCCCAATAGTGGCGGCACAGCATTGCCGACTTGTTCGTATTGTTCAACACGCGAGCCGCAGAAAACGTAGGTGTCAGGGAAGGACTGGATGCGCGCCGCTTCGCGCACGGTAAAGGCCCTGTCCTGTTCGTAATGGAAGTAAGCACCCCAATGCGGATCGCATTTGGTCAAGATGGTGGAGGCAAGTCCGTCAGGATTGATGCGTCCGTAACGTTTCGTGTGGTCACTGCGCCGCGCCATACGCATGCCGCGCGGCAAAAGCGCCTCGGGAATGTTTGTCCAGTTTCCGCCCGGCGGTATGTGCGCCATGCGCTCAAGATTGATTTTGCTCAACCTGGCGGCTTCGTGGCACGTCACGCCCGTTGAACCCACCCGCAGCAGTTGCTGATATGGATTATCAGCAGGATGCAGGTAGTCTTTGACTGGCTCACCAATTTCGCCGTTGCGCAGCACGGGCAAATCGCCAATGGCATCCTTGACAGTTACGTGGGTCGGTAATTCTAGGGAAAGCGGCAAGTTCACCAAGTTTTTCCCGGCGAATTGTGAGGTGAAATTCACCCGCACTGGTGCTTGGTGGAGAGGTTCTGGAAATAGAGCCTGAGGATCTACACCGCAACGGCTGCCAAGAATAATTGTGCGCCAGCGGGTTTGCGGCACGCCGTAATGGGGCGCGTACAGAATGCGCACGTCGGCGTCGTAGCCAAGCTGCTTCAATGATTCCAAGATCGCATCTAACGTCGCGCCACCTTCAAACGACACCATGCCGGGGACGTTCTCGATCAAGACCGCTTTGGGCTGAAATTCGGCAACAAACCGCAGGTATTCACGGAACAAGTCGTTCCGTGAATCTTCAGTGGAACGCTTGGGTGCGTTGATCGAAAAGCCTTGGCAGGGCGGGCCACCAGCGATCAAATCCAATTCGCCTCGCTTCAAACCCAATAGTTTTCGAATCTTGCTTGCATCCACCGTGCGTATATCACGGCTATCGACCTGCGTGTCCGGATGGTTGACCGCGTAGGTCTGCGCATAGCGCGGGGAAATTTCGTTTGCGTAAAGCGACGTGAAACCGGCAACGCGCAATCCTTCAGACAGTCCTCCCGCACCTGCAAACAAGTCAAGCGAAGACAAACGCCCTACCAAAGAATTAAATTGGCTCATAACACTTTTTCTTGATGGATTGATGAGGCTTCATGGCTGCTGGTGTGATGAACATATCTTATTGCAAGCCGCCTAGACTCCGAACAGCGAATACCTGTATGAATTCGCGCAACAATTCCGACGTATCTTTGTTTTCAACCAAACAAACCACTTGCAACTCCACTCGGAGTTCCCTCACAACTTGAAAACGTAAACTAGCATCTTTTCTCAACTTAGGTCGACAGTGTCGCATTGATACACCTTTGTTTATCCAAAATAAACAGCGCGTTTTGTGGCGGTGTCACAGCGCCCATCAACTTCATGCCTTTGGAAACCGCCTACGCGGCACTGACTGCAAAATTGCGTCCCCAGGTATTCAACTTGGGATTCTTGCGTTAAACCTGTTCCCCAGCCATCGCCTCAATTTGCTCTCTCAAGGTATCGCACTGACCGCGCCAATAGTCTGACGTGCCAAACCACGGGAAGTGCATAGGGAACGCGGGATCATCCTGCCGCCCGGCCAGCCACGCGCTGTAGTGAATGATGCGCAGGGTGCGCAGCGGTTCTATCCATTGCAATTCACGCCGGTCAAAGCGGCGCACACTTTCATAACCTTCAAGCACGATTTCCATTTTTTGGCGGCGCTCTGCGGTGTCGCCGTGTACCAACATCCACAGGTCTTGCACGGCAGGGCCCATGCGCGCGTCGTCCATGTCGACAAAATGCGGTCCGGGTTCAGGCAAACCTTCAGGGGTCCACAAAATATTGCCTGGGTGACAGTCGCCGTGCAAGCGTATGGTTTTGATGTCGGACGGCATGGCCTCGCGCACCAATTGCAGCGCTTGGTTGCACAAACCCAGCCACTGTTGTTTCACTTCTTCAGCAATTTGCTGCTGCGACACCAATTGGTCACGCGGCAATTCGCCGAAGGTATGCAGATTCAATGCCGGGCGGTGCTTGAATGCCTGTCGTTCGCCGATCAAATGCATACGCGCCATCAAGCGGCCTGTCCACATCAACACCTCGGGGTCGTCCAACTCGGGCGCACGTCCGCCACGGCGCGGACTGACGGTAAACCAAAAATGTCCGTCCACCCCATCATGCACCACACGCGCTTCATGCAGTTGCATGCCTTGTAATGTCAACGGGCCGACCACCGGTATTTCATCAGCGATCAACTCAACGGTGAAGTCCAACTCTTCCCGGATTTGCGCTTCGCTCCATCGCCCCGGGCGGTAAAACTTGGCAACGACAGAACTGTCATCGTCTAAATGCGCCAAGTACACCCGGTTTTCATATGAACTGAGCGCGATCAAGCGACCGTCTACCGCCAGCCCTAGGCCGCTTAATGCATCCAATACCACCGACGGCGTGAGCGCTTGGTAAGGGTGGGCCATTACACGCCCCACACTATCGCTTGGTCTTCCTTATGACAACGCTGCAACATGTCGATGATGGGTTTGCAACGTTGGCGCAAACTGATGCTGTCAAACACCGGCGGCGGCAGTCCTTCTGCTTTGGCTTTTTCTTTGGCCGCTTGCTGCTCGGCTTCCTGCACTGCGATGGCCGCTTGCAGCGCCGCAATGGCGGCGGGCATGTCCTGCGCTTCGATGATGCCTTGGGCTTGCACAGTCTTGCCAATCAGTTGCAAAAACTGCTTGCCTTGCGGCTCCAGCAATATCAGGTCGCCGGCGGCTTTGGATTTGAATTTATAGAGCATGTTTCTATTGTGCGCTCTGTTTTTCAGTCAAGCATTGATATTTGCCAAGTGCATGTGTTTTTCAACTGTAAGTCGAACCGCCAAGGCCAGCCCCAGCCCGTCCGCAAAGTGATACCAATGGCTTATTGACGGAAATACTTCAGGCCTCAACAATATGGATATGAACATATTGTGCATAGGCGGCGGCCCCGCCGGTTTGTATTTCGCACTGCTGATGAAACAGCAGAATCCATCGCACCGCATCACTGTGGTCGAACGCAACCGCCCTTACGACACCTTCGGCTGGGGTGTGGTGCTGAGCGATCAAACGCTGGACAACCTGCGCGCCGCAGACCCGCACACCGCACAACTCATAGGCGACGCGTTCAACCACTGGGACGACATCGAGGTGTTTTTCAAAGGCCGCAGCGTGCGCTCCACCGGCCACGGCTTTTGCGGCATAGGTCGCAAACACTTGCTCAACATCTTGCAGCAACGCTGTGAAGAGCTCGGCGTTGAACTGGTGTTTGAAACCGATGTGTCCGACGATCAAGCATTGGCTCAGCACTACCAAGCCGATCTGGTGATTGCCAGCGACGGCTTGAACAGCCGCATACGCACCCGCTACGCAGACACCTACCAGCCCGACATCGATGTGCGCCATTGCCGCTTCGTCTGGCTGGGCACGCACAAAACCTTTGATGCCTTCACGTTTGCCTTCGAGCAAACCGAACACGGTTGGTTTCAAGCCCATGCCTATAAATACGACGCACACACCTCCACCTTTATTGTGGAAACACCGGACGAGGTTTGGCGCGCCCATGGCTTAGACCAAATGTCGCAAGAGGATGCGATTGCGTTTTGCCAAAACCTGTTTGCCAAATACCTGGACGGCCATGCATTGATGAGCAACGCAGCGCATTTGCGTGGCTCGGCCATTTGGATTCAATTTCCACGCGTGATTTGCAACACTTGGGTGCATTGGCATACGCTTGGAGAAAAGTCCACGCCAGTGGTGTTGATGGGTGACGCAGCACACACGGCGCATTACTCGATTGGCAGCGGCACCAAGCTGGCATTGGAAGACGCGATTGATCTGGCCCATACATTTGCAACCCATGCAGGTGCGGACATGCGCGAGGTGTTGCAGGCCTACCAAGACCGGCGCAGTGTGGAGGTGTTGAAGATTCAAAACGCAGCACGCAACTCCACCGCTTGGTTTGAGCATGTGAACCGCTACACCCACATGGAGATTGAGCAATTCACTTATTCGTTGTTGACTCGCTCGCAACGCATCAGCCATGAAAACCTGCGCTTGCGTGACCGTGAATGGTTGCAGTCCTACGAAGCTTGGTTGTCAGGCGGGCGGGTCATGCCACCCATGCTGATGCCATTCAAACTGCGCGAACTGAGCCTGAAAAACCGCATCGTGGTTTCTCCCATGGCCACCTACAGCGCGGTTGATGGCGTGGTCGGTGATTTTCATTTGGTGCATTTGGGCGCACGCGCTTTAGGCGGTGCAGGTCTGGTCATGGTCGAGATGACCAGCCCAAACCCGACTGGCCGCATCACTCCTGGCTGTCCGGGTTTGTGGAACGACGAACAGCAGCAAGCGTTCGAACGCATCACGCGATTTGTTCACCACAACCAGGCGCATATCGGTGTGCAACTCGGTCACAGCGGTGCAAAAGGTTCCACACAACTGGGTTGGCAAGCGATAGATGAACCCTTGCCAGAAGGCAATTGGCCGCTGATGGCCGCCAGCCCTGTGGCTTACGGTGTCAACAACCAAGTGCCCCGGGCCATGACGCTTGCAGACATGCAAGCCACTGTGGCAGATTTTGTTCAAGCCACCTTGCGTGCCGATGCCGCCGGCTTTGATTGGTTGGAGCTGCATTGCGCCCATGGCTATTTGTTGTCCGGTTTTATCTGTCCATTAACCAACTTGCGCGACGATGAATTCGGTGGTTCATTGGACAACCGCTGCCGTTTTCCATTGCAAGTGTTTTCTGCCATGCGAGCCGTTTGGCCTGCGCATAAACCCATGTCGGTGCGCATATCCGCGCACGATTGGGCGCCGGGCGGCAACACCGATGACGACGCGGTGGAAATTGCACGCCTGTTTAAAGCCGCCGGTTGTGACTTGATCGATGTGTCTTCCGGCCAAACCACCAGAGCTGCCAAACCGGTGTATGGCCGCATGTACCAAACCCCGTTTGCTGACCGCATACGCAATGAAGTGCGTATCGCCACCATGGCTGTTGGTGCCATCAGTGAAGCCGACCATGCAAACAGCATCATCGCCGCCGGTCGCGCTGACCTGTGCGCGATTGCCCGCCCGCATTTGGCAGACCCGAACTGGACACTGCATGAAGCCGCCAAACTCGGCAGCAAAGAGCTGGTGTGGCCACAGCCTTATGAAAGCGGCCGCGATCAGTTGTACCGATTGCTTGGCGCTGCGAGGTGAGCATGGATTTAGAAGCCCGCGTACACAGCACCCACCCTGAAGCACTGCGTTTGTGGTTGCGCATGCTCACCTGCACCCAATTGATCGAAAAACAGGTGCGCAGCGGATTGCGCGATGAGTTCAACACCACGTTGCCGCGCTTTGACCTGATGGCCCAGCTTGAGCGCGCACCGCAGGGCATGAAGATGAACGAGTTGTCGCGTCGCATGATGGTGACCGGTGGCAACATCACCCCGGTGACTGACCAATTGGTGAAGGAAGGTCTGGTTGAACGCATGAGCCTGCCAAACGACCGCAGGGCCTGGTTGATTCGACTCACACCCGCAGGACGAGTTTTGTTTAAAAAAATGGCACGCCGTCATGAGTCGTGGATCGTCTCCGCTTTTGCCGCGCTGGATAGCCAAGAATTGAATCAATTGCATGCATTGCTCGGCCAAGTCAAACAACATGCTCTGCCATCAGACACCACGGAGACCCTATGAAACATTTCATTCCCGCTGACAGCCCCATGCATGCCGGCACGCATTCATTTGCGGCGCACCAGGCGCAACATTTTTCCTGGCAATGCGATGCCAAGGGTGTGGCGGTGCTGACCTTGAACCGGCCCGAGCGCAAAAACCCGTTGACCTTTGAGTCTTATGCTGAATTGCGTGATTTGTTCGCTGCATTGCGTCACGCCAACGATGTCAGGGTGGTGCTGCTGCAAGGCGCAGGTGGCAATTTTTGCTCCGGCGGTGATGTGCACGACATCATCGCGCCACTGACCCGCATGAGCATGCCGGAGTTGCTGGCCTTTACCCGCATGACCGGCGATCTGGTCAAAGCCATGCGGCTGTGTCCGCAGCCCATCATCGCTGCGATTGACGGTGTGTGTGCCGGTGCCGGTGCCATGTTGGCACTGGCCAGTGACATGCGATTGGGCACCCAACAAGCCCGTGTGTCCTATTTGTTTTCCCGCGTGGGATTGGCTGGTGCAGACATGGGTGCTTGCACTTTGTTGCCACGTGTCATTGGGCAGGGCCGAGCCAGCGAGTTGCTGTTCAGCGGTCGCGCCATGACCGGCAGCGAAGGTTTAGCCTGGGGATTCTTCAACACCTTGTGCGAGCCCGGGGATTTACCGCAAGCCGCTTTGCAACTGGCGCATTCGCTGGCCGAAGGCCCGACGTTTGCACACGGCATGACCAAAACCATGTTGCACCAAGAATGGAACATGTCGCTGGACCAAGCGATTGAAGCCGAAGCACAAGCGCAAGCGATTTGCATGCAAACGCAAGATTTCCACCGCGCCTACCAAGCGTTTGCCGCCAAGCAACGCCCGGTGTTTGAAGGTAACTGAGATGAGCGCCCAATGGGAACTGCCCTTTTTTGAACCACGCCACCGGGAGCTGGCACATGAACTTGAAGTCTGGATTGCACAACAGCAAGTTGATGAAGCCGATGACCGCGCGGCTTGCCGTACCTGGGTGCGCTTATTGGGGGATGCTGGATGGTTAGGCTACTGCGTGCCCAAAGCATTCGGCGGTCAATGGGACACGCTGGACTCACGCGCCTTGGTCATCATCCGCGAAACCTTGTCGCGTTTTTCGCCGCTGGCTGATTTTTCATTCGCCATGCAAGGCTTGGGCAGCGGAGCGATTACGTTGGCAGGTTCACCCTCACAACAAGCTGCTTACTTAACCAAAGTGGCGCGCGGTGAAGCGATTGCAGCGTTTGCACTCAGTGAACCGCAAGCCGGTTCTGATGTGGCGGGTATGCAAACCAACGCCATGCCTGCGGCCAACGGTTATGTGCTCAATGGCGTGAAAACCTGGATCAGCAATGGCGGCATCGCCGATTTTTATGTGGTGTTCGCCAAAACCGATATGAACGCAGGAGCACGCGGCATCAGCGCATTCATCGTGGATGCCTCTCAATCCGGCTTGGACGACAGCACGTATTTGCAAGTCATGTCGCCGCATCCCTTGGCAACTTTGCGATTCAACAACTGCCGTTTATCTGCTGAAAGTATGTTGGGTGAGCTTCACGGCGGTTTTAAATTGGCCATGCGCACACTGGATATTTTCCGCGCCTCTGTTGCAGGTGCGGCTTTAGGCATGGGCAGACGCGCATTGCACGAGGCTGTGACTTACAGCCGCAACCGCAGCATGTTCGGCGGCCATTTGGCAGACTTCCAATTGACGCAAGCCAAGTTGGGCGACATGGCGGCTTTGCTGGATGCCGCCGCCCTGCTCACTTACAGAGCCGCTTGGATGCGGGACACACAAGGCAGTGATGGCGCATCTGCTGCGGCCTACACACAAGCGGCGGCTATGGCCAAATTGGTTGCCACTGAAAACGCTTCGCGTGTGATTGACATGGCCTTGCAACTGCACGGCGGTTTGGGCGTGCTTGTGGGCAACAAGCTGGAAGCCTTGTACCGCGACATTCGTTCCTTGCGCATTTACGAAGGCGCTTCTGAAGTGCAACAACTCATCATCGGTAAGTCTGTTCTTAAAGGCAGCGCATGAGCGCACACACCGACCGTTTTGTGCTTGAGCGTTTACCGCCTCGCGATGAATGGCCGGTGATGCTGTACCCAAGCGGATCTCTTCACGGTTCCAGCCCCTTGAACCTTGTATCGCTTTTGCTTGACCAGGCCATGGACAAGCCCTGGGCTGATAACCCGCTTTTTTGTTCTCCCGGTCAAAGCCTGACATACCGGCAGGCCCTGGCTGCAGTCAATCAACGCGTGAATTTGCTTCACGCTCATCCAGGTATACAAACCGGCAACCGCGTGCTGCTACGCGGCAGCAACAGCATCGGCTTTGCACTGGCCTGGCTAGCTGTCGTCAAAGCCGGTTTGATTGCAGTACCCACCATGCCTTTGCTGCGCGCTAAAGAGCTATGTGACATCATCGATAAAACACAACCGGAGCTGGCATGGTGTGAAGCTTCCCTGGCAGATGAACTGTGTCAGGCGCAATCCACGCGTGATGTTTTACGTTCTGTACTGCTTTTCAATCAAAGTGACAATCCCGATAGCGTGGAGAATTTGTCTGCTGGACTCTCAACGCTGGCAGCAGCCAGCCCTACCAGGGGTGACGATATTGCTTTGCTGGCGTTGACCTCTGGCACCACCGGTGTACCCAAAGCGGCTTGCCATTCGCACCTTGACATCTGGTCAGCTTGCCAAGCCTGGCCGATGCATGTATTGCGCTCGCATCAAGACGATGTCGTCATGGGTACGCCTCCGCTGGCTTTTACTTTCGGCTTGGGGGGCTTATTGTTATTTCCTATGGTCGCAGGAGCCCGTATTTTTTTCCCTCCACCTCCTTTGACAGCTGAGACCATGGTGCAAGCTATGTCTCAAGCGCAATGCACGGTGTGCTACACCGCCCCCACTTTTTACCGCCAAATGGCTGCTCACATACAGCCACGCTCGGTTCCGAGTTTACGTATTTGCGTCAGCGCCGGCGAAGCACTTCCGCAAGCCACCCGGCAAATTTGGCAACAAGCCAGCGGTGTGAATTTACTCGACGGCATAGGCGCCACTGAAATGTTTCACATCTTCGTCTCTGGCTCAACTGAAAATTTCAAACCAGGCAGTCTGGGTAAATCGGTGCCCGGCTACGAAGCCAAGGTGTTGGATGCGAATGGTCATGAATTACCGCGTGGACAAACCGGGCGATTGGCGGTGCGCGGTCCGACTGGCTGCAAATACTTGGACGACACACGTCAGCACCAGTACGTACAACACGGTTGGAATTTCCCCGGCGATGCCGTTTTTCAAGATGATGACGGTTACTTTTTTTACCAATCACGCGCTGATGACATGATTGTTTCTTCGGGTTACAACATTGGCGGCCCTGAAGTCGAGGATGCGTTATTGCAGCACCCTGCTGTGGCCGAATGCGGCGTCATTGGCCAAGCAGACGAAGCACGTGGCATGGTGGTGGTGGCGTTTTGTGTGCTGCACCCTTCCTATGCGTCTTCTTCTGATTTGGTTAAAGCCTTGCAAGAACATGTCAAGCAGCAGCTAGCCCCTTACAAGTACCCACGCATCATTCGCTTTCTTTCCTCTCTTCCACGCACAGCCACTGGTAAATTACAGCGGTACAAGCTGCGCGATTTACTTACTGACGATTAGGATTTTTTATGCACACAGTTTTATGTCCTGAAGAATGGGCTGCGCCTAAAGGCTATGCCAATGGCATTGCCGCTCGCGGCCTGCAAATTTATGTCGGCGGTCAAATAGGTTGGAACTCGCAGCAACAGTTTGAATCAGACGACTTTATTGAACAAACCCGGCTTGCACTGTCTAACGTGCTGACTGTTTTGCAATGCGCTGGGGCTGAACCACAACACATGGTGCGTATGACTTGGTACATCACAAACCGCGAGATGTACCAGTCGCGTTTGAAAGAATTAGGTGCTGTTTACCGTGAGGTCATGGGACGGCATTTTCCCGCCATGACTTGCATAGTCGTAAACGGTCTGGTGGAAACTCGCGCGCTTGTAGAGATTGAAGTCACTGCTGTTTTGCCAGAGATCGATTCTTAATATTCAGTCCAAGCTGTGCAGCAATAATTGATTGAACGCCAAGTCTTGCTCGTATTGCACCCAATGTCCGGCTCCGGGCACCACATGAAATGCGCGCAAATCACAGTTCGATAACAGGCCTTTGATCAAATGCAAACTGCCTTGGTACAAGGCATCGTACTCACCCCAAATACCGACCACCTGACACTGCCATTGCCTTTGTAACTGCAACATAGCGTCGCTGCGTGCAATGCGCCTTCTGCGCAAGCGGTCACGCACCACATTGTGTTCCTGCATATCCAAAAGTTCAGGTGTGATGTGTTTGTCCTCATGCAACATGATGGCCATTAAATTGTTGCGATGCACTTCATCACGTTCGTGCTTGCTCATGCTTGGTTTAAACCCGCGCATGTTGAGGATTTGATTAGACAAACCCAGACCGGGAATACCTACCAGCACGAGTTTACTAACGCGCTGCGGATAATCAACCGCGAGAAATCCTGCCACCAATCCGCCAAATGAAAAACCGACGATGTCCAGCGGCTGGTCTGCAAACAACATTTGTAATCCTTGCTCCAGCGGGATGTGCAAGTCATTGGCATCTACTGCCCCTTCGGGTAAAACAGAATCACCCAAACCCGGCGTATCCAGCGCCCACACAGAACGGTGTTTACTGAGCGGCAATACATTGCGCACCCAATGGTTCCAACTGCCGCTACCGCCGTGTAACAGCACCATAGGACGGCCTGCTTGTTTATTCCACACGTGCCAGACTTGCATTCCCGAAGCTGTGTGTAGTTCTATGCGCTCGGCTTGGGCTTGAACTTCGGACAAGGCGTACGACATAAGCGCTGTGAGGGGATGGTTTCAATGCAAAACGCCCACTGAAAGTGGGCGTTGTGTGTTTGGTTGCGCGAGCAAGATTTGAACTTGCGACCTTTGGGTTATGAGCCCAACGAGCTACCAGGCTGCTCCATCGCGCGTCGTATTTCTCAGTGTAACAGTTATTCGCTGACTGCGGGAGTATCTTGCACTTCAGGACGGTCAACCAACTCGACCAATGCCATCGGCGCGTTATCACCAACGCGGTATCCCATTTTCAAAATGCGTGTGTAGCCACCAGGACGGGCTTTGTAACGTGGGCCAAGTTCTGCAAACAACTTGACGACGTTGTCGCGGTTACGCAAACGGTTGAAAGCCAGACGCTTGTTGGACAAGGTGGGCTCTTTGCCGAGTGTCAACATCGGTTCGATGACGCGACGCAATTCTTTGGCTTTGGGCAGTGTGGTTTTGATGACTTCGTGTTCGATCAACGAGTTCATCATGTTTTGCAACATGGCCAGACGGTGTGAGCTGGTCCGGTTAAGTTTACGAAGTCCGTGTCCGTGACGCATGATTTTTCCTTTGTGACGTTGTTTTGCCGGCCGCCGTATCAGGTACGGCCAGGGGAGGCGATGTGAACACCGCTCTGTTTTGTTTTAAATACGTTTGGCTTCCAAGCCGCTTGGTGGCCAGCCTTCGAGTTTCATGCCCAAAGTCAAACCGCGTGAAGCCAACACTTCTTTAATTTCATTCAAAGATTTGCGGCCAAGGTTAGGCGTTTTGAGCAATTCGTTTTCGGTGCGCTGAATCAAATCGCCGATGTAGAAAATATTTTCTGCTTTCAAGCAATTCGCTGAACGTACGGTAAGTTCGAGTTCGTCCACAGGGCGCAACAGAATCGGGTCGACCTGTACAGCGTTGCGAGGCGCAGGTGAATCAAACGCAGCGAGTTCATTGCCTTCGAGTTGTGCAAACACAGCCAGTTGTTCAACCAGAATCTTGGCTGAAGAGCGCACAGCATCTTCAGCAGTGATAGCGCCGTTGGTTTCGATTTCAACGACCAGACGGTCCAGATCAGTACGCTGTTCAACGCGGGCATTCTCAACGCTGTAGCTCACTCGTTTGACCGGTGAAAAAGAAGCGTCAAGCACAATCCGGCCAATCGATTTGCTGACTTCATCCGCGTGACGGCGCATGGAGCCGGGCACATAACCGCGACCTTTTTCGACTTTGAGTTGAATGTCGATTTTGCCGCCATGCGACAAAGTAGCAATTACGTGCTCAGGGTTGATGATTTCCACATCGTGAGGCGTTTGGATGTCAGCAGCTGTGACTTGGCCTTCGCCGTCTTTGCGCAAACTGAGGGTGACCTCCTCGCGGTTGTGCAGTTTGAAAACCACACCTTTAAGGTTTAACAAGATATTGACCACGTCTTCTTGAACGCCGTCAATCGATGAGTATTCGTGCAACACGCCGGCGATGGTGACATCGGTGACGGCATAGCCCACCATAGAAGACAACAACACGCGACGAAGTGCATTGCCCAAGGTATGGCCGTAACCGCGCTCGAAAGGCTCGAGCGTGACTTTGGATTTGTTGTGGCCGAGTTGTTCGACCTGTATGGCTTTGGGCTTCAGAAGATTTGTTTGCATTCGTTATTTCCCTCTCAATACCCCCGGTTCGTTACACCGGTAAGGCTGGATGATGACC
>CANGPN010000014.1 GCA_947456305.1 Comamonadaceae bacterium
CAAACTTTGCCAAATTCTGTCGAATCGTTGACAGGCTCAAGGTGCTCATTGTGACTTTTCTCGTGTTTTTGAAACGTTAAGAATTCAATTTCGGGACGCTTTTCAGCGCAGACAGTCTGATCAAGCAATCGATGTGCCAGCTTGTTCAAACCCCGGATGGGCCGAGTCAGACAGAAGAACGGCGAAAGCGGTATTCAGTACGTGTAGCGGCAAACCGTGTCCAGTCACGGTTCTTGCTTATTTACCGGTATCTTTCAGGAAACCACAGTACGGATATGAACTTATCTGCTTTGAACAAGCTTCCCCTCAACAACCTTTCAGCAAGCGCTGCCGAGGCATCTTCGTCTGACAACGGTTTGTCGCGCTTGCCGGTGCATAGCTTGAGCGGTGCTGATTTCGCCAGTTATTTGCAAAACCATGTCCAGGCTTTGAAAAACACGCAGCGGCAAGATGTGGCCGCTAAACACGGTCTGTTGCCGCCCGCGCACCCAGAGCATTTGCAACAGCCTGCCGACAAACACGACACCAAGCTGCGCAACCGGGCTGCCGATAACGCCGACCCGGGAGATGAAGCCGCTGCCGACAAAGCCCAACAAGCCCGAACTTCAGCGCGTACCAAAGCCCAAGAAGAGCGAACCGCTGACGAGAAACAGCTAAAGAATATGCAAACGGCTGCGACAGCCAGTGCAGACGAAATGTCCGAGCAAGCAGATTCAGCCCACAGCCAGCAGGCCTTGTCAGAGAAAGCATCTGATCAGTCCAGCCAACCTGGTGCACTGACCACGATTGCCTTGAGCGACAAACTGCAAATCATCACAACAGCGCAAACCACACCCAGCGAAAAAAGCGTAGCTGACTTTGCGCTGGCCATGGGCTTGGACCCCAGCCAAGTGCAGGCCTTGTTCGGGTCTGGCGGGGCGGCGTCTGCTAACGCCCCGTTGAAAAACGGCCTGACCACCCAGGACATGCTGGGTTTAAATACCCTGCCGGCTTTCATTTCGCCGGAACCGGGCAGCCTCAAAAGCTTGGACACAGCATCAGCCGCGACGCCGGGTTTGGCCTTGAACACACCGGTCAGTAGCGCCGATTTCCAGGCTTTACAACAGGTCAGCGACCCTGCGAATAGCCAGGCCGATCAGGCATTACTGGCCAAAATGGACAATGTGCAGATCCAAGTCGGTACAGCCCAAGCCCAACTCACAGCAGCCGCGCCGCCGCCAAGCACTTTGTCGGTTTTGTCCATGATGGACGCTACTTTGCGCGCCGAAGACATTGAAAGTTTGAAAAACGAGTTTGATGCGCTGCAAGCCGCGCCCGCGACTGACAGTCTCAATATGCCCCCGGGCGCCGGTTTCAACGCTAGCGGACAACGCAACCCTGCGCATGCAGCGGCACCGGCCGCCCAGGTGTTTGCCAATAACCCGGACATGGCCCAGACCTATGAGAATTTGAGTCAGAAACTGACCACCGAGCTGGCCGCGCGCATGCATGAAAAACTCAATGCCGGCGAATGGAAAATGAAATTCGCTTTGAAACCGGCCAGCCTGGGCTTGGTCGATGTGCAGTTGGAAATGCGCGACGGCAAACTCACCGCCCAGTTCCAGTCAGACACCCCCCTCACCCAGGATTTGATTCAAAACGGCAGCCAACGCTTGAAAGACGCACTGTCTGACATGGGCATGGGTAATGCATCGGTGCTGGTAGGCCATGGACAAAGCCAGTCGGCGGGTCAATCCGGTCAAGGAAGCCCGCAAGGCCAAACCAGCTTACCGGCAAAAAGAGAAGAAAATCGTGCGAAACTGACGGAAGAGCCTGGCCCGAAAATTGCAAAGGGTTCAGCACCTGGGCGCAACACACGTTCACAATTTGACAGTTACGCCTGAACATCGAGATTAAGAGGAGTATTTCATGGCAACAGCAGCACCTGAAGCAGCACCTGAAGAAGGCGCAGAAGCGCCAAAAAAGAAAAAACCGATTTTGTTAATCATCGGTATTGCCGTTTTAGCCATCGTTTTGTTGGTTGGCGTCGCTTTTGGCACTTTGTATTTCTCCGGTTACTACGAGAAAAAAGCCGAATTGGCAGCGATGGACAAACTCGAAGAGCTTGAAGCCGCAGCGACCAAAGCCAAAGACGAGGCACCTGCCAAGTTGAAGAAGGAAGCGCCCGAGGCCACTCGCTTCGAGAAAAACTACTTCCAGATTGAAAAAGAATTGATGACCAACATCACCGGCTCGAAAAAAGTCATGGTGGTGCAAATGGCTGTGATGACGCATTACGACTCGCGTGTGTTCGACAACATCAAAAAGCATGAGTTCGCTTTGCGTTCTGCGATGCTGGACTTGATGCGCCAGACCACGGAAGCTGAGGCGAACAAGCCTGAATTCCGCAAGGAACTCGCCGTCAAACTCAAGGACATCATGAACTCATTGCTCGAAGAATATGAAGACTTCGGCGGCATTGAAGAGGTCATGTTCACTTCCTTTGTGATGCAGTAAAGGCCCATGGCAACACGTCAAAACTTACTCAGTCCGGAAGAACTGTCTGCCCTGTCAGAAGGGCTGAAAGACGGTTCACTGGAATCGGACACCGGTTTCAATACCGGGGTGCGGGTGCGCAAACACGACCTTGCCAGCGAAAACAGCAGCCTGGGCGTGAACGTGTCGTCTATCGACATGATCAACGAGCGCTTCATCCGCATGTTCAGACTGGGTTTGTTGGAAGTACTGCGGACTACGCCGCGGGTCAATCCCACGCGCGTGCAAATCATGAAGTTCGGCGATTACGTCGGGATGCTCAAGCCGCCGTTGTCGGTCAACACCATACGCATCAACCCGATGCGCGGCAATTCAGTGATCATGATCGACCCCAACGTGGTTTTCAGCTCACTCGACAGTTTTTTCGGCGGCTTTGGCAAAGGCGTGTCGGATTTGCCGCCGGGGCGTTTGTTCACAGCGACCGAAACCCGCATCATTCACATCATTCTGGAAGTCTTTTTCCGCTCGCTCAAAGAAGCCTGGGGACCGGTGCTTGAAATCGATTGCGAACAAGTCAGTTCGGAAATCAACCCTCAATTCGCGCAAATCGCTGACGAAAACGACTTGATCGTGCTCAGTCGTTTTGAAGCCGAGGCCACGGCTTCGGGCGGACGCGGCTTTATCGATTTGGTTTATCCCTACGCCACGCTCAAGCCCATGCGCGACCTGTTGCGCAACCGTGTGGCATCTGGCGACGGCAACGAAGAATCCGACAAGATCTGGCGCGAAGACCTGGCTGTTGCGGTCGGCGACTCCGAACTCGATGTGCGCGTGGTGATGGGACAAATCAAAACCACCTTGCACCATTTGCAAACCATGAAGGAAGGCGACATGTTGTTCTTCAAGAAACCCGAACTCGCGCACTTCATGGCCAATGGCGTGCCGTCCTTCGGCGTGAATATCGGCACACGCGGCTCGAATGTGGCGGTGCGGATTGAGAAACAAATGGTCCCCGGACACAATTAACAAGGCAGGATGACATCATGAACGACACCACCAACGAGACACCGGAACAGGAACCCGAAGACGAATCCCTGTCCCCGACGTCTGAAGAATTTCAAGTTTCACAGCCGGGCAACATCAACCCGGAAGTGTTGCAAAACATTTCAGTGAATTTGTCTATCGAAGTCGGCCGCACCAGCATCAAGATCAAAGACTTGATGCGCTTGACCCAGGGCAGTGTGGTCGAACTCGACCGCATTGCCGGTGAACCGCTGGATTTGCTGGTGAATGACACCGTGGTCGCGCAAGGCGAGGTGGTGCTGGTAAATGACCGTTACGGTATTCGCTTGACCCGCGTTGTGCCGTCTACCGACCGTTTGAAATCGCTGTAAGCGCTTCACAAACCCAGGCCGCAGCCCCCGGTGTTGCAATGCGCAAGCGCCAGGGTGTGCGGCTGTTTTTTATTCTGCGATCACCAACTCGCCGCGCAATGAATGCGGCAAGGCCTGGGTGATGCGCACATCAATCATCTGACCGACCAAGCGGGCTGACTGCGGCCCGCCATCGAAATTGACAATGCGGTTGCATTCGGTGCGGCCCATCAACTCTGCCGCGCTTTTGCGTGACGGCCCTTCCACCAAAATGCGTTGCACTGTGCCCATGCGGCTTTCGCTGATGCGTCTGACGTTGTCTTCCAACGTGGCTTGCAAATACTGCAAACGACGCAGCTTGACTTCGTGCGGCGTGTCGTCGGGCAAATTGGCCGCCGGTGTGCCGGGGCGCGGACTGAAGATGAAACTGAACGATGCATCAAAACCGATGTCGGTGATTAACTTCATCAGCTTGTCAAAGTCTTCTTCGGTTTCACCGGGAAAGCCGACGATGAAATCTGAACTCATGGAAATATCCGGACGCACGGCCCGCAGTTTGCGTATCGTGCTTTTGTATTCCATGGCGGTGTAGCCGCGTTTCATCGCCATCAGTATGCGGTCGCTGCCGTGTTGCACCGGCAAATGCAAATGGCTGACGAGTTGCGGCACCTTGCCGTAAACATCAACCAAACGTTGCGTGAACTCGTTCGGGTGGCTGGTGGTGTAGCGAATGCGCTCGACACCGGGAATGTCGGCGATGTATTCAATCAACAGCGCAAAGTCGGCAATCTCGCTGGTGTTGCCCATGCTGCCCCGGTAAGCGTTCACGTTCTGGCCGAGCAAAGTGATTTCTTTCACGCCTTGCGCGCACAAACCGGCTACCTCGGTCAATACATCGTCCAACGGGCGGTTGATTTCTTCGCCGCGTGTGTAGGGCACCACGCAATAACTGCAATATTTAGAGCAGCCTTCCATGATGGACACAAATGCGGATGCGCCTTCGACACGCGCAGGCGGCAAGTGATCGAACTTTTCAATCTCGGGAAAGCTGATGTCGACCTGCGGTTTGTTCAAAGCTTTGCGCTGGTTGAGCAACTCGGGCAAGCGGTGCAAAGTTTGCGGGCCGAACACCACATCGACAAACGGTGCGCGTGCAATGATGGCATCGCCCTCCTGGCTGGCCACACAACCGCCAACCGCAATCTGCACGCCTTTTTTCTTTAAATGCCGCACGCGGCCCAAATCGGAGAACACTTTCTCCTGGGCTTTTTCGCGCACTGAACAGGTGTTGAACACCACCAAATCGGCTTGGTCTATGTCTGTGGTTTGTTCGTAGCCTTGGGCGGCGCCCAAGACATCGGCCATCTTGTCCGAGTCGTACTCGTTCATTTGGCAACCGAAGGTTTTGATGAAGACTTTGCGGCTCATGGCAAAGCCTTTTGAGAAATGCAGCGGGTCATGGTGTAGATCCAGAGGCTGTTGAAGAGAGCGCGATTGTATCGACTGGCTTCTTTATGATGGCGGCATGCACACCTTCACACGCACTGTTTTATTCACCGACACCGATGGCCGCGCGCGCTTTCGCGAAGAGTCCATCGCTTTAGACCAAGGCACACCTCAGTCCCGCTTAAGCGAATTAATGACTACGCAAGGGCTGCAACTGCGACGCAGTCCGGTCGGTTTTCAAAGCAACTTTCACGTGACAACAACCCCGCAATGGGTGTTCATTTTGCAAGGGCTCATGCAAATCGGTTTGCAAGATGGCAGCACCCGCACCTTCAAAGCAGGAGAGCATTTTTTCTCTGCCGATGTGTTGCCAGATGGTGCTGTGTTTGATGAAAACCTGCATGGCCATTGCAGCCGCCAAGTGGGCGAAGAAGAACTGGTGACCGTGTTTGTGCGTGCTTGAAAACCTTTGGATGCGGTGAATTTTCATCACTTGCCAAGTATTTGCTCTGCAAATTAATTCGAAAGAATCTATTTAAACCCAATTGATTAAAGAGACGGCAGGAACAAGCCGATACCATCGCATGTCCGGGTGCACAAACGTTTGGCGCACCGCCTCTCCCTGTCTTTTTCATTCAGAGCAGTCATGAAAAAATACCTACGTTTGATATTGGAAATCCTTTTAGGGATTTGCCTGGTGGCCAGTTCCACCTTGGCTTATTTGAACTACTCGGCGAAAAAACACCTGGTAGCCGAAGTGGGCGAACTCACAGAACAATTGGGTGAAGCCAAAGAGGCTTTGGAAAAAGCCCATGAAACCGAGCCTGCAGCCGACGAACACGCCGCAGACGCTGGCGGCACCAGCGCTCAAGAGCTGGATGCGCTGAAAGCCGCCTTCTCTAACGGCATTGTGTTGCAAGATATAGAAAGCCTGTACAAAGTACAAAAATCTTTGAGTGCAGAGCGCCAAGTGGGAATGGCTTCCATCCGTTTGCTGACCAAAGGTGCGCAAGACGAAGGCACGGTGGCTGCATTCCAGAAAGCTTTGGAGATGGCCGAGTGGAGCAACCGCTTGCAAACCGTGTGTGCAGCGCAAAACGCATTGGCTGCGGCCGGTCAGAAAGTCAAGGTATTGCAGGATTGCAAAAAGTCATCTGACAAAGAAGAACCCAACAAAGACGCGCATGGCAAAAAAGACGACAAAGCCGCTGCTGTGCATTGGGGTTACGAAGGCGATAACGGCCCTGAGCACTGGGGCGACAACTTCCCGGTTTGCGGCACCGGTAAAAAACAATCGCCGTTAAACATCGTCGGACCATTTGAAAAATCCAAAGACGTATTGAGCGTGGATTACAAAGAAGGCCCGCTCAAGATGTTCAACAACGGCCACACCATACAAGTCAATGTAGAACCCGGCAGCACCTTGACCATCAACAAAGAAAGCTATGACTTGCTGCAATTCCACTTCCACCGCCCTTCAGAAGAACAGGTCGATGGCAAAAACTCTGCGATGGTCGCCCACTTTGTGCACAAAAGCAAAGACGGCAAACTCGCTGTGATTGGCGTGTTGTTGAACGAAGGCAAAGACAGCGCGGCCATCAAAACGCTTTGGTCCAATCTGCCGCCGAAAGAAGGCGAAGAATTTGTGCCGGAGAAAGTCAGCTTCAACCCTTCAAGCATGTTGCCCAAAGAACTTGGTTTCTACAACTACGAAGGTTCATTGACCACGCCGCCTTGTACCGAAGGTGTGCAGTTCTACATTCTGAAAAAACCCATGGACATTTCCAAAGACCAAGTCGGCAAGTTTCCGTTCAAGCTGAATGCGCGTCCGGTGCAAAGTCTGAATGGCAGAAAGATCAACGCAGGCGGTTAATCACTGCTTGACGTTAAAAAAGCCTGCAACGTCGTTGCAGGCTTTTTTTGCCTGAAATACGCGGCGTCAGCTTGTGAGCGCCTGCCTTTTAGCGCGGCATGCCGGGAAAGCCGCCCATGCCTTTCATGCCGCCCAGCTTTTTCATCATCTTCATCAAACCGCCGCCGCGCATTTTTTTCATCATGTCTTGCATTTGACCGAATTCATTCAGTAAGCGGTTGACATCGTGCACTTGCACACCGGCACCGGTGGCGATGCGGCGTTTGCGCGTAGCTTTGATGATGTCGGGTTTGCTGCGCTCTTGCAAAGTCATGCTGTGAATAATGCCTTGCTTTTTTAACATTTCTTTTTCAGCGCGGTTCAAATCCACGTCCTTGGCTTTGGCAGCGATCTGGCCAGGCATTTTTTCCATCAGACTGGACAAACCGCCCATTTGCTTCATTTGCTGAATCTGCGATAAAAAATCATTCAGATCAAAGCCATCGCCGCTTTTGAGTTTGGCCGCCATTTTTTGGGCCGCCTCGATATCCACATTGGCCGTGACCTGCTCCACCAAAGCCACAATGTCGCCCATGCCCAGCATGCGCCCTGCATGACGCTCGGCGTCAAAGGCTTCGAGGCCATCGATTTTTTCGCTGGTGCCGGCAAATTTGATGGGCGCACCTGTGACTTGCCTCACCGACAGCGCCGCACCGCCGCGTGAATCGCCGTCGGTTTTGGTCAGCACAATGCCGGTCAAAGGCAAAGCCTCTTTGAATGCTTTGGCAGTGTTGATGGCGTCTTGACCCAGCATGGCGTCAACCACGAACAAAGTTTCCACCGGATGCACCGCCGCATGCAAGGCCTTGATCTCGCTCATCAATACCTCGTCAATCGCTAAGCGACCTGCGGTATCTATCAGCAGCACATCAAAATAATGGTTGCGCGCATACTCGAGCGCCGCTAGCGCAATCGCCACCGGTTGTTGCGAAGCATCGCTGGCAAACCATTCGGCACCGGCTTGCGCCGTCACTGATTTCAATTGCTCGATCGCTGCCGGGCGGTAAACGTCAGCCGACACGGTCAACACTTTTTTCTTGCGCTTGGTGATCAAGTGCTTGGCCAGTTTGGCGGTGGTGGTGGTCTTACCCGCACCTTGCAAACCGGCCATCAAAATGACCGCAGGAGGTTGCGCTGCCAGATTGATGTCGGCGACGCCTTCGCCCATGGTGGCGCTGAGCTCGCGCTGAACAATACTCACCAGCACTTGACCAGGAGTCAATGAACCTATGACTTCTTGGCCCAAGGCTTTGTCTTTTACCCTGGCTATAAAGTCTCGCACCACGGGCAGCGCCACGTCGGCTTCCAGCAAAGCCATGCGCACCTCGCGCAACATGTCTGCCACATTGGCTTCAGTGATGCGGGCCTGGCCGCTGATGGTTCGAACCAGGCGCGAGAGTTTGTCGCTGAGTGTGCTTGCCATCGTCAATGCCTTGCTGTGAATACTGCGTCAATCAAAAAACCGGTTGCCAGCGAAACGCTAAACTGTATGCATGATTGTATTCAGCGCGACTCACTTCAGTCTGGTATGGGGCCTTCTGGCCGCACTGGCTTATGCGCTGGGCGCTTTGTTCGGCGGCCGTTTGTCGGCGCAGCAAAGCCGGCATTACCTGTGGCTGATTTCTTTGTTTCACGGGCTGAGCGTGATCGCCAGCTTGATACCTGCAGAAGATGACCTGCCCCGTTTCGGCTTTGCTGCAGCTTTGTCTGCCACTACCTGGCTGGTGCTGCTGGTCTACACCATAGAACACCATTGGTTTCCGCAAATGCAAACCCGCTGGCTGATGTCGGGTGTGGGCGCGGTCGCGGTCATTCTGCCTTTGCTGTTTCCGGGCTATGCCCTGCACAGCTCTTCTTCGCCTTGGCTGCCTTTTCACTGGATGCTAGGCATGGCTTCTTATGCTTTGTTCGCAGCTGCCGTGGTGCACGCCAGCTTGATGAACCGCGCCGAACGGCAAATCCGTCTGGGTGCGATTGACACCACCGGCTTGCCCTTACTGACCTTGGAGCGGCTGACGTTTCGCTTTGTCAATATCGGCTTCGGCCTTCTGACTGCCACCCTGTTGGCAGGTTGGCTGTTCGGTGAACAGTTGTACGGGCCGGATAAAGCCTTACGGTTTGACCACAAAACGCTGTTCGCCATTTTGGCTTGGCTAATGTTTTTAATTCTGATCTGGGGTCGCCGCTACCGTGGTTGGCGCGGTTCACTTGCTGTTCGCACCCTTTACACAGGCGCATTGATGTTGCTACTCTCTTATGCAGGTTCGCGTTTTGTCACTGAAGTGTTTTTAAACAGAACGCCATGAAATACCTGCTGCTGCTGGCGGTCGTTTTGGGCATGGTTTGGTGGATCAAACTCAGCCGGCCCGCAAGCACGGACAAGTCGGCAACACCTGCCAACCCGCCGCAAAACATGGTGCGCTGTGCCTATTGCGGCTTGCATTTGCCCGACAACGAAGCCGTGGTTTCAGGCAACGCAAACTATTGCAGCCAAGCCCACAGCGCCTTGGCTGACAAATCGACATGACACTGCAAGCAGTATGGCGCAATGGCTGGTACCGGTTTGCACACGCCATGGCTTCGCCTAATTTCGGTCCACGCCCGGCACACACCCGGGTTGATCTGGTGGTCATACACGCCATCAGCCTGCCGCCAGGGGAGTACGGCGGACCCGAGGTGTCCCAATTTTTCTTAAACCGCCTGGACCACAGCGCACACCCCTACTTTGAAACTTTGCGCGATGTCAAAGTGTCGGCACATTTTTTTGTACGACGCGGCGGTGAGTTGATTCAGTTTGTCAGTTGTGACGAGCGCGCCTGGCACGCGGGCGAATCCAGTCATCTAGGGCGCAGCAATTGCAATGACTTTTCCATAGGCATTGAACTTGAAGGGTTGGACGGCGACACCTTCACCTGCGAACAATACGAAAGTTTAATTTCGCTGCTCCCTATGCTGGCAGCTCAGTATCCGATCACACAGGTATGCGGACACGAGCACATTGCACCTGACAGAAAAAAAGACCCCGGCATTGGTTTTTCGTGGGATATTTTGCAAACTGCTTTGGGCTGGGATAACGAATTTTCAGATGTCAAGTGAAAAAATTTCCACACTTGTAATATCAGAAGTTAACGCTAAATGCAGCAAATTGATAATGCGATGCACAATTGCTCTCATATTTTTTAAAAAATTTGCGAAACACTACACGTAGTGTGTTGAAAAGAGTTTCGACCCCATATATAGTGTGGGCTGTGCACATACAGAGCGCTTTGGCGTTCTCGCTTTCGAGCCCATCATAAGAAGTTAACCAAAGCATTCAAGCCCCACAGGATCACCATCAGATGCAAATTGCTGCCACTCAGACCAACGTCTCCGCTTTTCTCAAACCCGCTGACAGCCAAGTCACTGCTTCCGCCTCACTGAACTCGATACTGAGCCAATACCAAATCATCCGCCGCAACGGCGCTGTGGTGCCTTTCGAGCCCGCCAAAATTGCAGTGGCCATGATGAAAGCATTTCTTGCTGTTCACGGCGCACAAGGCGCAGCCTCTTCCAGCGTGCGTGAAACCGTGGACCAATTGACCCAGGCCGTGGTGCGTGCGCTCATGCGCTCTCGTCCCGGCGGCGGCACATTTCACATTGAAGACGTGCAAGACCAGGTCGAACTCGGCCTCATGCGCGGCAGCCACCATGAAGTTGCGCGCGCTTATGTGCTCTACCGCGAGCGCCGTTCACAAGAACGTGCCGCTCAAAAAGAAACACCGGCTAACAACGACCCTGTGTTGCATGTCCTGCTTGACGGTCAACGCGTGGCATTGGACACAGCACGACTTCGCCAATTGATTGTGGCGGCCTGTGACAACCTCGGCGCCGATGTGGTGGCTGAACCCATCCTCACCGAAACCATGCGCAATCTGTATGACGGCATCCCGATGGAAGAAGTGCACAAAGCTTCCGTTTTGGCTGCGCGCACCATGATTGAGAAAGAACCCGGCTACACCTTTGCCACAGCGCGTTTGCTGATGTATTCCATCACCAAAGAAGTGTTGGGCCAAGAAGCTACCCATGCCGAAATGGGTCAGCACTATGTCAATACCTTTGCCGGCTTCATGAAAAAAGGCGTGGACCACGAACTGTTAGACCCCAAGCTGCTGCAATTCGATCTGGCACGCTTGGCGCAAGCGCTCAAGCCGGAGCGTGATTTACAGTTTGATTACCTCGGTCTGCAAACCTTGTATGACCGTTACTTCCTGCACGTCAACAAACAGCGCATCGAGTTGCCTCAGTCTTTCTTCATGCGCGTGGCCATGGGCTTGTCGCTCAACGAAGTCAACCGTGAAGAGCGCGCCATTGAGTTTTACGAAGTGCTGTCCTCGTTTGACTTCATGTCGAGCACACCCACATTGTTCAACAGCGGCACTACCCGCCCCCAGCTCTCCAGCTGCTACCTGACCACTGTGCCCGATGATTTGGACGGCATTTACGAATCCATCAAAGAAAACGCGCTGCTGTCCAAATTCGCAGGCGGTTTGGGCAACGACTGGACGCGTGTGCGCGCCTTGGGCAGCCACATCAAAGGCACCAACGGCGAATCACAAGGTGTGGTGCCTTTCCTCAAGGTGGTCAACGACACGGCGGTGGCCGTCAACCAAGGCGGCAAACGCAAAGGTGCGGTCTGTACTTATTTGGAAACTTGGCACCTGGACATCGAAGAATTCCTGGAGCTGCGCAAAAACACCGGCGACGACCGCCGCCGCACCCACGACATGAACACTGCCAACTGGATTCCTGACTTGTTCATGCGCCGCGTCATGGAAAAAGGTGAGTGGACTTTATTCTCACCGTCCAACACACCAGATTTGCACGACAAATTCGGTGCCGATTTTGAAAAGGCCTACACCGCTTACGAAGCGCAAGCGCGCCAAGGCTTGATCAAGCCCAGCAAAACGGTGCAAGCCACCGACCTGTGGCGCAAGATGCTGACCATGCTGTTCGAAACCGGCCATCCTTGGATCACTTTCAAGGACGCTTGCAACGTGCGTTCACCGCAGCAACATTCAGGCGTGGTGCACTCGTCCAACCTGTGTACCGAAATCACGCTCAACACCAGCGACACCGAAACCGCCGTCTGCAACCTCGGCTCGGTCAACCTGGTGCGCCACCTGAAAGACGGTGCCAACGGCAAAGAACTGGACCAAGACAAACTCAAGCGCACCATCACCACCGCCATGCGCATGCTGGACAACGTGATCGACATCAACTACTACGCTGTCAAAAAAGCACGTGACTCCAACCTGCGTCATCGCCCGGTGGGTTTGGGCATCATGGCCTTCCAAGACAGTTTGTACGAGCAGCACATCCCTTATGCGTCTCAAGCGGCGGTTGAGTTCGCTGACCGCTCCATGGAAGCGATTTGCTATTACGCCTACTGGGCATCCACCGAACTCGCGCGTGAACGCGGCCGCTACTCCACCTACAAAGGCTCTTTGTGGGACCAAGGCATTTTGCCGCTGGACACCTTGAACCTGCTGGAGAAATCTCGCGGCGGCTATATTGAGGTAGACCGCAGCGCGACGCTGGACTGGAATGCATTGCGCCAAAAAATCGCAGCTGACGGTATGCGCAACTCCAACTGCGTGGCGATTGCGCCCACAGCAACCATCTCCAACATTGTGGGTGTGGATGCGTCCATCGAGCCTTGTTTCGGCAACCTGTCGGTCAAGTCCAACTTGTCCGGCGAGTTCACCATCATCAATTCCTATCTGGTGCACGACCTCAAGCGTCTGGGCCTGTGGGATGACGTCATGGTCATGGACCTCAAACATTTCGACGGTTCTTTGCGTCCTATTGACCGGGTGCCGCAAGACCTCAAAGACATGTATGCCACCGCGTTTGAAGTTGAAACACATTGGCTGGTCGAGGCTGCCGCACGTCGCCAAAAATGGATTGACCAAGCGCAATCACTCAATATCTACATGGCCGGTGCCTCAGGCAAGAAACTCGACGAAACCTACAAGCTCGCATGGTTACGCGGTTTGAAAACCACCTACTATTTGCGCACCACAAGTGCAACGCAAGTAGAGAAATCTACGGTGAATGCAGGTTCACACAACGCAGTCTCTTCAGGTGGCACGCAAGGATTGAGCGCCATGGAAATGGCAGCTGCTGCAGCACGCGCACAAATGATGTCGAGCACACCGGCAACCGATGTGAAATTTTGCGGTGTCGATGACCCGACATGTGAAGCCTGCCAGTAAAAAAGTGGCACGCACAGGTCATCAGCTTGTGCGTGCATTCGATGCAATTCAACAACAATTGGCAACGCAGCCGCGAATGAATGCTTTGCGTTTCACTCGCAAAAGAACATAATCTAAGAATGGAACTCACTCTATGTTGACCTGGGAAGAAGAAGCCAAACCCTCAACGCCTGCCAGCGTAAATCTCGGTGACTTACAGGGTCACCTGCCTTCGTCACCCCCATCACCCAGTCCCTCAACCCGCATGCTTAACGATGGTGCAGTACTCGCCGCGCCCATGCCTGCAGATTCACGCGCTTTCACTTCCGGCGCAGGCAAGCGTGTCAATGCCGCAGACAAACGCATCATCAACGGCCAAACCGATGTGAACCAGTTGGTGCCCTTCAAATACAAATGGGCCTGGGAAAAATACCTGGCTACCTGCGCCAACCACTGGATGCCGCAAGAAGTCAATATGACGCGCGACATCGCGCTTTGGAAAGACCCCAACGGACTGACCGAAGACGAGCGCCGCATCGTCAAGCGCAACCTGGGCTTTTTTGTGACGGCCGACTCATTGGCTGCTAACAACATCGTGCTTGGCACTTATCGCCACATCACCGCGCCCGAATGTCGACAGTTTCTTTTGCGTCAAGCATTTGAAGAGGCCATTCACACCCACGCCTACCAATACATTGTGGAATCACTCGGCTTGGACGAAGGCGAAATTTTCAGCGCCTACAACGAAGTCAAATCCATCCGCGACAAGGACGAGTTCCTGATTCCGTTCATCGAAGCCATCATGGACCCGCACTTCCACACGGGCACACCCGAGACAGACCAAACCCTTCTGAAATCACTCATCGTGTTCGCATGCTTGATGGAAGGTTTGTTCTTTTACGTTGGCTTCACCCAAATTCTGGCGCTGGGCAGACAAAACAAAATGACGGGCGCAGCCGAGCAATACCAATACATTCTGCGCGACGAGTCCATGCATTGCAATTTCGGCATCGACTTGATCAACCAACTCAAACTCGAAAATCCGCACCTGTGGACCGCCGAGTTCAAAGCAGAAATCAACGACTTGTTCCACAAAGCGGTTGAACTGGAGTACCGTTATGCCGAAGACACCATGCCACGCGGCGTGTTGGGCATGAACGCCTCTATGTTCAAAGGCTATCTGCGCTATATCGCTAACCGTCGCGCCACCCAAATCGGTCTCGATGCCTTGTTCCCCAACGAAGAGAATCCGTTTCCTTGGATGAGCGAAATGATCGATCTGAAAAAAGAGCGCAACTTCTTTGAAACCCGAGTCATTGAGTACCAAACCGGTGGTGCTTTGTCCTGGGATTGACACTCGAATGACCCCCTTTTATTCCAATGCTTACCGGTTGAACAAGCCGTGCTTTGGAATTCACCGTGTTCATGGTGTTGGACCCTGGTTCAGCACCATGAATCACTTGGGCTGAAAAGACCAAGTGTTTTTGAACCAACGATCTAAGATCTTGATCTAGGAGAGTATCTAATGGCAACTGCAAAAAAAACCGCTGCAAAAAAACCAGCAGCAAAAAAACCGGCAGCTAAAAAAGCAGCCGCTAAAAAACCTGTAGCCAAAAAAGCCGCAGCTAAGAAACCTGCAGTCAAGAAAAAACCTGCAGCTAAAAAACCTGTAGCTAAGAAAGCTGTAGCCAAAAAGCCCGTCGCTAAAAAAGCAGCAGCTAAAAAGCCCGCAGCCAAGAAAGCCGTAGCTAAAAAGCCTGTCGCCAAAAAAGCAGCAGCCAAAAAGCCCGTAGCCAAGAAAGCCGTAGCTAAAAAGCCTGTCACTAAAAAAGCAGCAGCTAAAAAGCCCGCAGCCAAGAAAGCCGTAGCTAAAAAGCCTGTCGCTAAAAAAAAAATAGCAAGTAGCAAACCGGTAGCAGTGACAAAACCGGCCGCTAAACCGGTAGCTAAAAAACCGGTCCATAAACCTGCAGCCAAACCGCATACTGCGCCATCAACACCAATGGTTGCACATGTGGCTCAAACTACACTCAACCCTCAAGCAGCTTGGCCGTTTCCTACGGGCGCCAAGCCCTGAGTCAGCGAGTCCTTGGCTTGCCTGCAACCCGGTGTTTAATCACACCGGGTTTTTTTATGCCAATATATAGTTTTGCGGACCGCGCGAGGCAATTTTGATAGCGCCGATTTTGTTGCCCAACTCGGCACATCGCACCAAATCCCAGCCCTGATCCAAACCAAACAATAATGCACTGCGCCAGGCATCACCGCATCCGGTCGGATCAACTACTGCGGTTGCTTTGACAGGTGCGACATGTTGCATCTGACCGTTTTGCCACACCTCACAGCCATGCTCGCCTAAGGTGACCACCAAGCCTTTGACTTTCCCGGAAATGGCCGCACTGTCCAAACCGGTGCGGTCTGACAGCATTTTTCCTTCATAGTCATTGACGGTCACCCAAGTGGCCAGATCGATGAAATGGCGCAGTTCAGCGCCGTCAAACATGGGCAAGCCTTGGCCTGGATCAAACACAAACGGAATACCGGCGGCTGCAAATTGTTCGGCGTGTTGCAACATGGCATCGCGACCGTCTGGCGACACAATGCCCAACGTGATGTCGGGTCGTTTTTGCACCTGCGTGATGTGCGCCTGCATCATGGCCCCGGGGTGAAAGGCGGTGATTTGGTTGTTATCCAAATCGGTCATGATCATGGCTTGTGCGGTGTAATCGTCTTGCACCATCTTGACAAAGTCAGTGGAAATACCGAGGTGCTTGAGCCGGTTCAAATAATTTTCGCCGTCATTGCCCAGCGTTGCCATCGGCAAGGCCTGCCCGCCCAATAGCTTCAATCCATAAGCAATATTGCCGGCGCAACCGCCAAATTCACGCTGCAAACGCGGCACCAAAAAAGACACATTCAAGATATGCAACTGCTCAGGCAATATCTGCTCTTTGAAGCGGCCTTCAAAATGCATGATGGTGTCAAACGCTAAAGAACCGCAAATTACTACTGCCATGGTCAATCCAATCTTTGAAAAATCAAGGGTAAAAAAGCAAGGCTTTGAAGCCGTCTATGTCGGCTGACATCGCAGGCTCCACATTGAAGTGCATAGAAAAACTGTGGGTACGGCGCGCCTGCAACGCAAGCGGTAATCCGAGCTCTGTCGCTGGTATCACTTTGCGCAAGCTTACCTGGCCCTGGCTGGTCAAACTCAATTCCAGCGCAGGTGTCGCCAACTCGGCGTCCCCCAGATTGCGCACCACTGCCTCAAAAACGAAATCCTTATCCGCGAGTCGCTTGAAACTGCTGGACTCCATAGATACTTGCTCTGGATCAAGCAGCACATATACATCGCAAGAAAATGGCTGACACAACCCAACCAGTGCGGGAGCGAGTTCGGGCACACGCGAAGCCAGCCAATGTCGCTGAAACAGGACCAGTTGAATACACAACACCAAGCTCATGGCAGCGAGTGCCGTATAGCTAAACCATTCATCGTTTTTGCCGGGCAATACCTCCAATGCGCGTGCCTGCTCAGGCCGCGACAACGGCTGTATGAATTCCTGAACCGGTTTGGGATCGTCCATTTCATACAAGTGCTTGTCAACAGCAAAGACGTGTGTGCACAAGCCACAACGAACCCAGCCATCGGCCAAGCTTAAATGCTCTGGTTGAACGGTGAAACCGGTTTGACACTGAGGACACAAAGTAACGATGGCCATACGTTCAAGCCTAACCCATCACCTGCTGCTTATGCCGGCAAAGCGCCATGCATTAACACCCAGCCGTCTTGCAAATCAGCTACTTGCAGAGACATCCACGGCAGGTATGCGGCTTGTATCTCTTGCACTTGCCGCTCCAAAATCCCCGCCAATAGCAATTGACCTCCCACTTGCACATGGCCACACAACAGCGGAGCCAGCACCTTCAAAGGAGCAGCCAGAATATTGGCTACCACCAGCGGATATGTACCCTGCGCCCCATCAGGCAAGCCGGTGTTGAGCTTGACGTGATTGGCCAGGGCATTGGCCTGCGTGGCTGTGACTGCATCCGGGTCAATGTCTACAGCATCGACCTGGGAAGCCCCCATCATGGCGGCGCCAATGGCCAGAATGCCTGAGCCGCAACCGTAATCCAGCACGCGTTGGCCTAGCGGCGCATGCGTGGCAATCCATCGCAAACACATGCGCGTGGTCGGATGCGTACCTGTGCCAAAGGCCAGACCTGGATCCAATCGCAACACCCATTTGGCTTCTGCCGGTGGCGTGTGCCAACTGGGTACTACCCAAAATTCACTTGTAATAGGCACTGGCTCAAACTGAGATTGCGTGAGTCGCACCCAGTCCTGTTCGGCCACATCGTGCACGCCAAGCAGCGTGCAATCAGCAAAAAAGTCTTGCAATGAAAGTAAGCGTCCCGCGTCTAGCGCGCATTCTTGATGGTCAAACAAAGCGACCACCTGTGAACGTAACCAGCCTGCAGCGGGCGGAGGCATACCGGGCTCACCGAACAATGCTTGCTCTTGTTCGGTATGAGCGTCTGCGTCTTCCACCGACACACTAAGAGCATCCAATGCCATCAAGGCATCGCTGATCTGCTCGACCTGGTCTTGCGGACATTGCAGGCGCAACTCAACCATCAGCTGCGCCGTACCGCCAGCCACTCTTCCAGGTAGTGGATATTCGTACCACCACTGACGAAACCGGGATCGTTCATCAACTCACGGTGCAAGGCGATATTCGTGCTGATACCTTCGACAACGGTTTCACCCAAAGCAGTACGCATGCGCGCCAAAGCGTGTTCACGCGTGTCACCGTGCACGATGATTTTGCCGATCATGGAATCGTAGTTAGAGGGTACAAAATAGTTGGTGTACACGTGAGAATCCACACGCACGCCCGGGCCACCCGGCGGATGCCACATGGTGATGCGACCTGGTGAAGGAGTGAACTTGAACGGGTCTTCGGCATTCACACGGCATTCAATCGCATGACCTTTGATTTCGATTTGCCGCTGTGTATACGGCAGCTTCATACCGGAGGCTGTCATGATCTGTGTTTTGACAATGTCAACGCCGGTGATGAATTCGGTGACAGGATGCTCCACCTGCACCCGTGTGTTCATTTCAATGAAATAAAACTCGCCGTTTTCGTACAAAAACTCAAACGTACCTGCGCCGCGGTAGCCCATTTTTTTACAGGCTGCTACGCAACGCTCGCCAATACGCTCAATCAGCTTTCGCGCAATACCCGGAGCAGGTGCTTCTTCAATCACTTTTTGGTGACGGCGTTGCATAGAGCAATCGCGCTCGCCGAGGTAAATGGCGTTTTTGAAGTTATCTGCCAGTATTTGAATTTCAATATGCCTTGGGTTTTGCAGGTATTTCTCCATGTAAACCGCAGGGTTGCCAAAGGCTGCACCGGCCTCGGCTTTAGTGGTTTGCACAGCATGTATGAGCGCGGCTTCGTTGTGAACCACGCGCATGCCTCGACCGCCGCCGCCGCCTGCGGCCTTGATGATCACCGGGTAGCCGACGGCTTTGCCTATGCGGCGGATTTGTGCCGGATCGTCGGGCAACTCGCCGTCAGAACCAGGTACACAAGGCACACCGGCCTTGATCATGGCCTGCTTAGCCGATACTTTGTCGCCCATCATGCGTATGGACTCGGGAGTGGGTCCGATGAACACAAAACCGCTTTTTTCGACACGTTCAGCGAAGTCGGCGTTCTCGCTCAAAAATCCATATCCGGGGTGTATGGCCTGGGCATCGGTAACCTCGGCGGCTGAAATAATGGCCGGCATATTTAAATAGCTCTGGGCAGAAGCGGCGGGGCCTATGCAAACCGCCTCTTCGGCCAGCTTGACATATTTCGCCTCACGATCTGCTTCAGAGTACACCACCACGGCTTCGACACCGAGTTCCTTACAGGCGCGTTGAATACGCAGCGCGATTTCGCCCCGGTTGGCGATCAGAATCTTTTTAAACATGTCCGTGAATCACTCAATCATGAACATGGGCTGGCCGTACTCAACAGCTTGGCCGTTATCCACCAGGATACGGGTGACGGTACCGCTTTTGTCTGCTTCAATTTCGTTGAGGATTTTCATCGCCTCAATAATGCAAATGGTTTCGCCTTGCTTGACTACGCTGCCGACCTGAACAAATGGCTTGGCATCAGGACTGGACGCGGTGTAAAAAGTACCGACCATGGGCGACTTGACCACGTGTCCGGTTGGCGCTGACGGCTCAAGAGCAGCAGGCGCTGGGTCTGCCGCAGGTGCTGAAACCGCAGCGCTGACGGTAGCCGCCGCCACAGGCGCGGCCACCATGACTGGAGCGGCAACCGCCACAGGGGAACCGACAGGGCCTTTGACAATGCGAACCTTGCCTTCGGCCTCAGTAATCTCCAGCTCCGACACATTGGATTCAGAGACCAGGTCAATCAGGGTTTTGAGTTTTCTTAAATCCATGTATTTGCAGTCAAATGCTGTTAACAGGCTGATAATTTACACCATTTACACAAATTAACCAAATGTAAACAGGCCTGATCAGGATTTAAAGCCAAGCACTGATATCTGACCCGGACAATTTACCCAACTTGCGGAACAGCAAACTACCTTGTGGACTGACCACTAAGGTATAAGGCAGGCCACCCGCCTGGTTGCCCAAAGCTGTCATCAATTCAGTGCCATTCAAGCCGGCCAATCCGATAGAGTATTCTACTGGATTCCGGGTCAGAAAACGCTTGACGGCACTGGGTTGATCGATAGCCAATCCCAGAACTTGCCAGCTTTTAGACTTGTTTTCCTGAAAAAAGGCATTCAATAAAGGCATTTCTTCTACACAAGGGGTGCACCAAGTCGCCCAGAAATTCACCACCAGTGCCCGCCCCTTGAAATCGGCCAAGCGCAAAGTTGTACCATCGGGTTGCTCAAATTCAGCCGTCCACAGGGGTTCTAGGGATGGGGCGTCGGACTTTATGTTGTGACGCCACCAGGCCAGGCCGCTGCCGGCCGCCAAGGCGGCGGCACCTACCGCCAGTAAAGCACGCCTGTTGGAAGAGGTCAGAGCAGTTGAAGCGTTTTCTTCGGACATCAGGCATTGTCCATCAACTGGCGCAATGCGGCGATATCCCCGCGAACAGGCCTGCCGCGACTGTCAGGCAGCAAGGCACCGCGTAAATCATCGTAGTCGTAAACCATGAGATGCACGCCTATGTCTTCGTTCAATGCCGTGCAGTGGCTGTGTATGCTGAGTGTGTCCACGGTCTCGCTGCGGAAACCGCTGACGGCATTGACTTCATAACGTACCCCTTGATCCAACAAGGCCAATTCGGCCTGTTTACTGTCATCGCAAAACAGCTGGAGGTAAATATCCGATAAGCGGGTGGCGGTTCCACGCCAGACCGAGCCGCTTAAGTGCGGCCTGAAGTCTGACAAACGCTCCATCCAAACCAAAGCCACTCGACGCAGCGCCAGCAATTCCTGTGGCTGGGTGTCTGCGCAAAACAGCTGTAAATAATCCATCACCTGGTCTTCCAACATATCGTTATCCGGTAAGGCCTGGCGCGGCGATAAACCGAGTTCGCGTACAGCGCGACGCTTGGCTGGTCCGAATTCCAGACCTTCTTCGACTACCAACCGGGCGGCGGTGGCGGCTATTTCCAGTTTGATATCGGTTGGCATGGCGCAGATTGTGCCCTGAGTAAGCGTGCCTGCGCTTCCATGGCGAGATGCCCATTTTCGGCTTCTACAATGCAAGCATGCACATACATATATTAGGCATTTGCGGCACCTTTATGGGCGGTCTGGCCGCCTTGGCCCGCGAAGCCGGTCACCGGGTCACCGGTTGTGACACCGGCGTTTACCCGCCGATGAGCGATCAGTTGCGCGCTTTGGGCATCGAATTGATTGAGGGCTACAGCGCTGACCAGTTAAGTTTGAAGCCCGATATGTTTGTGGTTGGCAATGTGGTGTCACGCGCGCGCAGCGCTGACGGCTCACCCCGCTACCCGTTGATGGAAGCCATTTTGGAAGCCGGACTGCCCTACACCAGTGGCCCGCAATGGCTGAGCGACCATGTGTTGCACGCGCCCGGTCAAACCCGGCATGTGCTGGCGGTGGCAGGCACACACGGCAAAACAACCACCACCGCCATGCTGAGTTGGATACTGGATCAAGCAGGATTGACACCGGGCTTTTTGATTGGCGGCGTGCCGCTGAATTTCGGCGTGTCGGCACGCTTGGGGCAACTGGCTGCAGGTCAAGCGCGGCCATTGTTTGTGATTGAAGCCGACGAATACGACACCGCGTTTTTCGACAAGCGCAGCAAGTTTGTGCATTACCGCCCGCGCACCGCCGTGTTGAACAACTTAGAGTTTGACCACGCGGATATTTTTGACAACCTCGCCGCCATCGAGCGCCAGTTTCACCACCTCGTGCGCACCGTGCCGGGCAGCGGCTGTCTGGTGGTGAATGCTGAACAAGACAGTTTGCAGCGTGTGCTGGACATGGGCCATTGGAGTGCGGTGGCCGGTTTCGGCGAAGCTGGCGAATGGCAGGCGAAAGGCGAGCCGCAGGATTTCGAAGTGCTGCGCTCAGGCACATCCGTCGCGCATGTGCGTTGGAGCTTGACCGGCATACACAACCAAATGAATGCCTTAGCGGCCATCGCTGCGGCGGCGCATGTGGGCGTGGCTCCGGTGCAAGCTGCTGACGCTTTAGGACGATTTGAGAATGTGCGAAGGCGCATGGAACTGCGCGGCAGCATAGGCAGCGGGGCTCAAGCCATTCAGGTGTATGACGATTTCGCCCACCACCCGACCGCGATTCGCACGACCTTGGATGGACTGCGTCGCAGTGTGGGTCAGGCCCGCATATTGGCGGTGTTCGAACCGCGCAGCAACACCATGAAACTGGGCGCGATGAAATCGCAATTGCCATGGAGTCTGGAACAGGCCGATCTGGCCTTTTGTCACAGCGCCGGGCTGGACTGGGATGCCGCTGAAGCCCTGGCGCCCATGGGCGCGCGCGCCAGCGTCGCAGCCAATATAGAAACGCTGGTCGCGCAAATCAAAACAGCGGTGAGGCCAGGCGATCAGATAGTCTGTATGAGCAACGGCGGCTTCGGTGGTATCCACCAAAAACTTTTGGATGCGCTCAAACTCTGAAAGCTCTTCAGTAATGAACAGATGAATAAAAAACGGACTGCATGCAGTCCGTTTTGCTAGAAGGCTTATTTCTTCGCTTTGCGACGCGCCTTGATGCCCTCGTCCAACACCTTGAGCACTTCCAAAGAGTCATCCCAAGCCAGACAGGCATCGGTGATGCTTTGGCCATAGACCAAACCCTCGACCTTGTCTTTGCCGGGGGTGAATTTTTGTGCGCCGGGTTGCAAATGGCTTTCCACCATGACACCGAATACCTGGTGTGAACCGCCAGCAATTTGAGAGGCAATGTCTTGGGCCACCACCAACTGGCGCTCGTGTTGTTTGCTGCTGTTGGCGTGGCTGCAATCGACCATCAAGCTGGCGGGCAATTTGGCCGCTTCCAGTTCTTTGCAAGCGGATGCCACGCTTTGGGCGTCATAGTTGGGCGCTTTGCCGCCACGCAAAATCACGTGGCAGTCCGGGTTGCCCTGGGTTTGCACAATCGCCACCTGACCGTTTTTATGCACGGACAAAAAGTGGTGGCCGCGTGCCGCCGCTTGTATCGCATCTGTTGCGATTTTGATGTTGCCATCGGTGCCGTTTTTAAAGCCTATGGGTGCAGACAAACCAGAGGCCAATTCGCGGTGCACCTGACTCTCCGTGGTGCGGGCGCCAATGGCACCCCAGCTGATCAGGTCGCCTATGTATTGGGGTGAAATCACATCTAAAAATTCGCTACCGGCTGGCACACCGGTGCGGTTGATTTCAATCAGCAATTGACGCGCAATACGCAAGCCTTCGTCGATACGGAAACTCTCGTCCAGGTAAGGGTCGTTGATCAAACCTTTCCAACCGACCGTGGTGCGCGGTTTTTCGAAGTAAACACGCATGACGATTTCCAGCGTGTCTTTGTATTTTTCGCGCTCGGCTTGCAGGCGACGCGCATAGTCGAGCGCAGCAGCCGGGTCATGGATGGAGCACGGCCCCATCACCACCAGCAAGCGGTCGTCCTTACCGGCCATGATTTTGGAAATTCGCTGGCGTGTCTGGCTGATCAATTTTTCAACAGCGGTTCCAGCAATCGGAAAGAAGCGGATCAAATGTTCGGGTGGCGGCAACACGGTAATGTCCTTGATGCGTTGGTCATCGGTCTGGCTGGTCTGGTCATCGATCGGTGCATAAGCATCTTTGGGATGAGATTTCATGAAAGACTCCTAGGTATGCAACTGTTGAAATACAAATTCGGCAACAAAAAAAAAACCGCCGGGGTCCGGCGGTAGGTTGGGGAGTTCAGAGCGTTGTTTGCGTTCAGATCTCTCGACCGCCGGTGGGGCGTGAGATATCAAAATAAGCAAAGTGAAACAGCGCTGAATTCATGGTTTGAAATGTAGCACAGGCGATGGCCCCGTTTTCAGGCTGTGCCGCCCACGGTCAAACCGTCAATACGCAAGGTAGGTTGGCCGACACCGACCGGCACGCTTTGACCTTCTTTGCCGCAGGTGCCGACACCGGGGTCTAAGGCCATGTCGTTGCCGATCATGCTCACCCGCGTCAACGCATCCGGGCCGTTGCCCACCAAGGTTGCACCTTTGACCGGGTATTTGATTTTTCCGTTCTCCACCCAATACGCCTGGCTGGCGGAAAACACAAACTTGCCCGAGGTGATGTCGACCTGACCGCCGCCGAAATTGGTGGCGTACAAACCTTTTTTGATGCTGGCCACAATTTCTTCCGGGTGTTTGTCGCCGCCCAACATATAGGTGTTGGTCATGCGCGGCATGGGCACATGCGCATAGCTTTCGCGTCTGCCATTGCCTGTGGGCGCGACACCCATGAGGCGCGCATTCATGCTGTCTTGTATGTAGGCTTTCAATATGCCGTCTTCGATCAGCACATTGCGCTGGCTGGCGTTGCCCTCGTCGTCCACATTGAGTGAACCGCGTCTGTCGGCAATCGTGCCGTCGTCCAACACGGTGACACCTTTGGCAGCGACCCGTTGGCCGATTTTTCCGCTGAATGCGCTGGAGCCTTTGCGGTTGAAGTCACCTTCTAAACCATGACCAATGGCTTCGTGCAACAAAATGCCGGGCCAGCCCGAACCGAGCACCACGGTCATTTCACCGGCGGGCGCGGCTTGCGCCTGCAAATTGGTCAGCGCAGCGCCCACGGCTTCGTCCACATAACGGGTTAAGCAAGCTGCATCGAAATGCGCCAAACCGAAGCGTCCACCACCACCGGCTGAACCACTTTCACGGCGGCCTTTTTCTTCCACAATGACATTGAGTGACAAGCGCACCAGCGGGCGCACATCGGCGGCCAAGGTACCGTCGGCACGGGCCACCAACACCACGTCGTATTCGCTGGCCAAACCGGCCATGACTTGCACCACGCGCGGGTCTTTGGCGCGGGCTTGCTGCTCGATGCGCTCAAGCAAATTCACTTTGGCAGTGCTGTCTAAGCTGGCGATCGGGTCGTCATCGCGGTACAGGCTGCGAGCCTTTGCAATCTGTCTGCCCGGCACTTTAGCGCTGGCGTTATTGCCGGCAGCGGCAATGCTGCGCACGGTGTGGGCCGCGTCCATCAACGAGGCCATGGAAATATCGTCTGAATAAGCGAAGGCGGTTTTTTCGCCGCTGACCGCTCGCACGCCCACGCCTTGGTCTATGCTGAACGAACCGGTTTTGACAATGCCTTCTTCCAAGCTCCAGCCCTCGGAGCGGGTGTACTGAAAATACAAATCCGCATCATCGATACGGTGGGCGCGAATGGCCGACAAGGCTTGCGCTAAATGGCTTTCATCCAAGCCATAAGGGGTGAGCAACAGGCTTTGAGCGATGGCCAGGCGTTGTAGGGTAGGTTCGTGTGCAATCATGAAGCCATTGTAGAAGCCGGACCTCAGCCTTGAAACTCTCAGGTCATTGCCTGTAGTTGATGTTGAGCGCCAAAGCTGCAGCGCCGTTTCTGAGCGCTGTCGCCCTGAAAGCTCAGGATGCGGGGTTGTTGCGTATGAATTCCAGCATTTGGCTGTCGTCCAACACACCCATACCTTGTTCGCAGGCCATAGCAAAAGCCTTGGCCGCTGTACCACCTAACCAGCCCGCGTAGCCGGCTTGCTGCGCCGCCTCCATAGCCAGTCGCGTGTCCTTGGCCAGCAAACGCATATGCGAACCTGCGCTGGTGTCTCCCGCAAACACTCTGTGCAAACGGTCCGAGCCTATCCAACTGTGGCCGCTGGAGCGTTCAATCAACGATAAGGCAATTTCCTTGTCCAGACCCAATTTTTCAGACAGCACCATGGCTTCGCAGGCGCCGACCAGATTGATGCCGGCCAGCATGTTGTTCACCAGTTTGACGCGGGTTCCATCACCGGCTTTGTGACTGATGCGGACACACTGGTTAGACAGCGTAGTGAGCAATTCGTTTTGCGCTGCCAATACCTCGGCGGGCGCTGCCAACATCAAACTCATGGTTCCATCGGTGGCGCGGATCGGCCCGCCTGACATCGGTGCGTCCACCATGTGTACCCCGATGGCTTGCAATTGGCGGGCGAAATCTTCAGTTTGCGCCGGCGCCATCGTCGGGCACATGATGACTGTTTGTCCTGCCTTCATATGGGTCAGCAAACCATCTGGCCCGTCCAGTACATCTTGCACCTGCACTGCGTCAATCACACAGATGATCACTGTACCCGCTGCTTTGGCGACAGCCGCAGGACTGTCGCAACCGCGCGCGCCCAATGCCTGCAAAGCCTGCTGCGTGGCAGCATCCTTGTCATGTATGTACACAGGCCAGCCCATGGCAAGCAATCGTTTGGCCATGCCGCCGCCCATATTGCCTGTGCCAACGATTCCAGTGTGTTTGCTCATGATTGCACCAATTGTTTGGCTTTCGCGACCGAGAGCAATATACCAATGCCAAAACCCAATGTGACCATGGCTGTGCCACCGTAACTGATGAACGGCAGAGGCACGCCAACCACCGGCAAAATGCCGCTGACCATGCCCATATTGACAAATGCGTAGGTGAAAAAAATCAAGGTCACGCTACCGGCTAAAAGCCGTGCAAACAAGGTAGGGCCTTCCAGTGAAATGGCCAGACCGCGCAGCACCAAAAAAACAAAGCCAGCAATCAATAACAGGTTGCCCAGCAAGCCGAATTCTTCGCCATAGGCGGCAAAAATAAAATCAGTGGTCCGCTCGGGGATGAAATCCAAATGGGTTTGCGTGCCCTGCATGAAACCCTTGCCGAAAAAGCCGCCCGAGCCGATAGCGATCATGCCTTGAATGATGTGAAAGCCCTTGCCCAAAGGATCGCGCCAAGGGTCTAGCAAAGTGCAAATGCGCTGGCGCTGGTACTCACGCATCAGCGGCCATTCGATGTCGTCCGCACACAAGGTCGGCTCAAACACCACCAGCAACACCGCAGCCACCAGTCCCAGCACCAGAGGAGGCACTATCCATTTCCAGCCCAGACCGGCAAAAAACAAAACGTAAACACCGGCAGCCAGCACCAAAATGGCTGTACCCAAATCGGGTTGCTTGGCGATCAAACCCACAGGCATGGCCAGCAGCAAAGTGGCGACCAGAAAATCCAGGGGACGCAACTGGCCTTCACGTTTTTGAAACCACCAGGACAGCATCAGCGGCATGCCAATTTTCATGATCTCACTGGGTTGAATCACTATGCCAATGTTCAACCAGCGGCGCGCGCCGTTTTTGGTCAAGCCGAACAGAGTGACCGCCACCAGCAAGGCCAAACCCACGGTGTACAAAGGTACGGCCAGCGTCATCAAACGCTGAGGCGGGATTTGCGCTACGACAAACATGATGCCGAACGCCAGCGTCAGATTGCGGGCGTGGTCCCAAAAGCGCATGCCATTGGCGTAACCGGAAGCAAACATGGTGATCAAACCGGCGGTTGCCAGCAAGGCCACCGCCAACGTCAATTGACCGTCAAAGCCGCGCAACACATGCATGAACTGGCGCAACACATAGGGTTTTTCAAAGCTTATGACCATACGGCCAATTATGGGATGTATTTACTGCATACATAAAACAACAAA
Source organism: Comamonadaceae bacterium (assembly GCA_947456305.1). Lineage (GTDB taxonomy): Bacteria > Pseudomonadota > Gammaproteobacteria > Burkholderiales > Burkholderiaceae_C > Limnohabitans. The sequence continues at coordinate 27,651 of CANGPN010000014.1, forward strand.
AAAAATAAAAATCAATATTTTTAACATAACCAATCACATATTGGTAATATTTAGTTTTATATTTTTTTACCCCCCATGAAAAAATCGCACAAAAATGCGGGACCGGGTATCAATGTCTGGCAAGGCTATGTGTCCAGCATTTCCAGCCTGCTTATCGCCCTGCTCATGCTCATGGGGATTCTGGGCATGGCCACATCAGTGATACAGGAAGCATTGAACAAAGGCTTGGTCTCTGAAGGCAGCCAATCTGCGGAGTGCAATGAGTTGGTCGATTGCAAAAAAGAAGCAACTTACGCCAGCAGTTCCCCGGAAGTTGAAAAGGCCAGCGGACAAAAAATGCTGGAACTGTTATTGGCCAATCAAAAAACCCACGATGTGCACGGGCATCGATTTCATATTCAATTTCCTGTGGATATGGACAACACTAATCCTTGGGTCAAGGATATACAAAAAGAGTTGAAAAACTATTCTTCGCGGAAAAACGCCATCTGGCAAATCTACACACTGGCTGATCCTGATGATGGTCAGCAACTTAAAAACGCTTACACGCGCAACATCACAGTCAGACAAGCCTTGCTACAAGCAGGCGTGCGACCTGAAGCAATAGAAACCTTGATTGATACCGAACACATGGGAAAAAGTCCTTTGGAACGGGCCAGTGTGTTCTTAACGGTGGTCTATGACTGAATAGACATGCATTCCAACAACGACAACATCAACTACTGGCCTGGCTTTGTCGATGCCATCATGAACGTATTGCTGAACATTTTGTTCATGCTGTGCATCATGGCGTTTGGTTTGGGCATGGTGCAAAACCAGGTTCGCGAATCTGTCAACGACTCGGACGATGGTGATAAAGCCAGCAAAAACGTGAAGCAAAAAAAAGGCTCTCCATCACCCTTGACCTTTTCAACTAAGAGGGTAATTGACACATTCCCAGTCAGTCAAATCATACTCAAGCCCCCGGAGTCACCAGAGCAAGTCGTCTCTACATCTGCGACTTCTGTAACGGCAAAGTTGAGCGAGAAAAATATCTTGTCGCTGCAATTCACACGGCAAAGCCCGGAAATGTTGCAGGAAACCATAGCGCATCTCCAAAAGTATCTCCCGCAAATCGCCAAGCCCTCTGATGAGATTGTGATATGGGCAGTCAACAACGAAGACACCACAGCCAATACCAACAAATTGCTGTTCACGCGCTTAATGGTGGTGCGCAATGCACTGGTTGAAACAGGCACCCCAACGGCGGCAATGCAGCCCGCATTGACATAGACACAGGCGCTAACACCAGCGTCGTGCAAACCATTGTGTTGGGAAACGCCAATCTAGGCACAAACACCACGCTTCAAAACTTGTTAGATAACCGGGTATTGGTGGCTTAAATAGTCAAATGCTTGAAGCCGGACGCGCTGTTCGCATGGGACAATCGCACCCATGTACGCATTATTTGAAGAAGCAGGCAAACTCCAAAGCGGCCGGGTGCTGTCTGACACAGACGCATCCGCACAAATGGAGTTGGCCACCGGCAAACGGGTCAAAGTGAAATCAGCACAGGTTTTGCTGCGTTTTGACAAACCTCAACCAACTGAGTTGCTGCAAGCCGCCAGCGCATTGGCAAACACCATCGAGCTGGAACTGGCTTGGGAATTCGCACCGCCGGATGAATTCTCTTTCGGTCAACTGGCGCAAGAATATTTCAGCGACAAAGCCACGTTGACAGAACAAGTGGCGTGTTTATTGAAGCTGTCTGAAGCGCCGCATTATTTCCGCCGCGCCGGTAAAGGTCATTTCAAAAAAGCACCGGCTGATGTCATTGCGCAGGCATTGGTGGCCATTGAAAAGAAAAAACTGCTGCAAGCGCAGATCGAAGACTGGGCGCAACAACTGGTCGACGGTCAATGCCCTGCTTCGGTGCAAACCCAGCTCTACAAAATTCTGTTCAAGCCGGACAAAAACGCCGCCGAATACAAAGCGGTGGTGATGGCGGCCAAGCAGAGTCAGCGCCCGCCGCTGACCTTGTTGCAACAAGCCGGCGCCATACAAAGCGCTTACGACTTTCATTGGCAGCGTTTTTTATTCGACCACTTTCCCAAGGGCACCGGTTTTCCCTCGCTGCAAGCACCGGCATTGCCGCAAGACTTGCCCGTGGCAGATGTCAAAGCGTATTCCATCGACGATTCTCAAACCACTGAAATTGACGATGCCTTGTCGGTGCAAGGTTTAGGTAGCGGCACAGTGACTTTGGGCATACACATCGCTGCACCTGCACTGGCTTTGCAGCCGGGTGATGCAATTGACGCAATAGCGCGCCAGCGTTTGTCCACGGTGTACATGCCCGGTCACAAAATCACCATGCTGCCCGATAGCGTGGTGCAAACCTATACGCTGGATGCAGGACGCGCCTGCCCTGCGCTGTCGCTGTACGTCAGTTTTGACGAGCACACCTTGGAGGTGCAAACCACGTTGACGCGCTTGGAAAAAGTGCCCATCATCGCCAATTTGCGTCACGACAAGTTGGACCATATCGTCACTGAAGCCTGGTTGAGCGATGCGACTTTCGCGCATGAAGACCCTGCACTTGACGCAGAACTGCCGCGCGCTGAATTGCAATTCATGCACCGCTTGGCGCGTCACTTGAAAGCCAAACGCGAAGTGGTGCGCGGCAAGCCCGAGCAATTCAACCGGCCTGACTTCAATTTCCGTGTCGATGGTGTCGGTGACCACGGGCCGCGCGGTGATGAAACCGTGCACCTGAGCATTCGACCGCGTGGTGCGGCGCTGGATTTGATCGTGGCTGAAGCCATGATTCTGGCCAACAGCACCTGGGGCCAGTGGCTGGCCGATCTGGGCGTGCCTGGCCTCTACCGCAGTCAGGCCAGTCTGGCACCCGGCATCAAAGTGCGCATGGGCACGCGCGCTTTACCGCATGCAGGCATTGGCGTTCCCTGTTATGCATGGAGCACCTCGCCGCTGCGTCGTTACACCGACTTGGTGAACCAATGGCAACTCGTGGCCTGTGTGCGCAACGGTGCGACTGCCGCACTCGCTGCACCATTCAAACCCAAAGATGCCAGTTTGATGTCCATCGTCTCTGCATTTGAAGACGCTTACTCGGCATACAACAGCAACCAAGGCACGATGGAGCGTTACTGGACTTTGCAATACCTGCAACAACAGCAATTGCAAGAGTTGGATGCCACGGTCATCAAATCCTTTCCCGGCGAAGTGCCGGTGGTGCGCGCCATCAACCTGCCGCTGGTGCTCAGTCTGCATTCGGCTCCGCCACTGGAAAGAGGCGCGCTGGTGCGTGTGCGCTTAGGTGCGGTCGACAACATGGCGCTGGACGTGTCTGCCAGCTTTCTGGCGCTGCTCGATGCGCCGTCTGCACCTGAAGAAGACAGCGCTGAAGAAGAATTGAGCGCCGGACCGCTGACGATTGCCATGGATTTGGATGAAGCATCTGATGGCGAAGCAACCACAGCCACTGGTGGGACTGCCCCTGCCGTTTGATGCACAGTGTCACCCGCATGCACCTACGCGTCTCGCCCATGCAAATTGCCATCGGTTTATCGCTGGTATTACATGCAGGCTTGCTGGCGTTCAAGCTGGCGGACCCGCAAGGCTTTGACCGCTTGATGACGCAAATGCCGCTGGACATTATTCTGGTGAATGCGCGCAGCAACGCCGACGCCCCGGACAAACCGCAGGCTTTGGCGCAAGCCAGCTTGCAAGGCGGCGGCGATGTCTCCCAAGGCCGGGCACAGTCGCCGCTGCCGCTGTCAGAACGCCGGCAAAGCGGTCAGGCCGACGACGCGGCCAGCGCCAGATTGCGTCAGTTGAAACAACAGCAAACCGCAATGCTGGCCCAAATCAAAAAACAGTTAAGCATGAACCGGCTCAAACATGGGGCCACAGCCGCAGAGGCTGCTGAACGCGATCAACAGCAACGTCAGTTACTCGACACCCTGGCCGAAATTGAGCAACGCATCAACGAGCAAAACGCCAGGCCCCGCACCCGCTATGTCAGCCCTTCCACACGTGAAGTCAGCTATGCGCTCTACCATGACCGTATGCGGCGTTTGATTGAAGAGCACGGCACCCGTTATTTCCCGCAAGCGCAAGGCCAAAAGCTGTACGGCAGTCTGACCGTGGTGTTGACGGTCAACGCACGAGGACAGGTGATTGCCTCGAAAATTCTCAAGAGCTCGGGCCAGGCCGAACTGGACAAGCAAGCGCTGGCGCTGGCGGAAAACGCAGGTCCTTTCGGCCCTTTCACCAACGAGATGAAGCGCGAATTCGACCAACTGGCCATGGTCTCGCGTTACACGTTCAAACGCAATCAAACGGTGCAAGCCGACAACCCCGAGCAATGACATGGGTTTGGATCTGACACGCTTGAAAAACGCACAAAGCTGGCGACGCTTGCTGCTGTTGCTGCTGCTCGCCGGCGTCGGTTTGCAGTTGTATTTTCTGGCGCGCATTGTCATGCTGCGTTATGTAGATCCGGGCTCCACGGCCTTTGAACGTTCGCAAATCACACAACTGTTGCACAACGAGCAAGGCTTGCGCTGGCAACAACAATGGATACCGGCCAAGCGTATTCATTCCAGCTTGAGCCGTGCGGTGATTGCGTCTGAAGACGATTTGTTTGCCAGCCATGACGGCGTGCAATGGCAAGCCATCGAAAAGGCTTGGCAGCGGAATGAAAAAGCGCAGAACCGCGCTTCGTCCAATGGCAAAGCGCCTAAAGTGGTGGGTGGCTCGACCATCACCCAGCAACTGGCGAAAAACCTTTTTTTATCCGGTGAACGCAATTTTGTGCGCAAAGGCCAAGAGTTGCTGATCACACTGGCGCTGGAACGCTGTTTGAGTAAACAACGCATTCTGGAAATCTATTTAAATCATGTCGAATGGGGCAAAGGCGTGTTTGGCGCAGAAGCTGCAGCCCGGCATTATTTTTCCAAACCGGCTGTGCAATTGACACCCTGGGAGTCCGCCCGTTTGGCGGTAATGCTGCCGCGTCCCAAGTATTTTGAAAAACTTCCGCAGTCACCTTACCTCACAGAGCGCTCGCAAGTCATTCTCGGGCGAATGGGCTCGGCGGTGCTGCCATGAAAGTGTTGGGCATAGACCCGGGCTTGCAAACCACCGGTTTCGGCGTGATCGAATTCAACAGTGGTCAACTCAGCTACGTAGCCAGCGGCACCATCAGCACCATGCATTTACCCCGTGCGGATCTTGCCGCCCGCATAGGCGCGCTGTTTGACGGTATCAGCGAGGTGGCGCAACGCTATCAACCGGACTGCGCGGCGCTGGAGATTGTGTTCGTCAATGTGAATCCGCAAGCCACGCTGTTGCTGGGTCAGGCACGAGGCGCTTGTCTGGCAGCCTTGGTACATCAGCAATTAAGTGTGGCTGAATACACCGCTTTGCAAATGAAAAAAGCCATCGCCGGTCATGGCAAAGCCGCTAAAGCGCAGGTGCAGGAAATGGTCAAGCGTTTATTGAATCTGCCAGGCTTGCCGGGGCCGGATGCAGCCGACGCGCTGGGACTGGCCATCACCCACGCCCACGCGGCCCGCAGCATGGCTTTGATGCAAGACGCCGGTATGGGCAGGGCCAAATCCAGTGGCATGTTGCGCGGCGGGCGCGGCGGTTAACAGGGAATTAAGGTAGCCGCTGTATCACCAGGCGGGTGCCAACTGCGCCAAGCCCTTGGGAGCGAGTTTTTCGTCGTCAAAGGTCACCAGTTCGTAGGCATCGGGGCGGCTGAGTAACTCGCGCAACAAGCGGTTGTTCATGGCGTGTCCGGAGCGAAAAGCCCGGTAATGTCCGAGCAAGGGCTTGCCCAATAAATACAAATCGCCCATGGCGTCGAGGATTTTGTGTTTGGCGAACTCGTCGTCGTAACGCAAACCGTCGCTGTTGAGCACCTTGTAATCATCCATGACGATGGCATTGTCCAGACCACCACCCAGCGCCAAGCCGTTGGCGCGCAAATGCTCCACATCGCGGGTAAAACCGAAAGTACGCGCGCGCGCTATATCGCGTCCGTAGTGGCCGCTGTCCATGTCGAACGTCACGGTCTGACCGGTGGAATCCACCGCCGGGTGTTTGAAATCAATTTCAAAACTCAGCTTGTAGCCGTGGTGCGGAAACAGACCCGCCCATTTTTCCTTGTCGCCCTCGCCTTCGCGCACCACCACCTCTTTCAAGATACGCACAAAACGCTTGGGCGCGTTTTGCAAGGCAATGCCTGCGCTTTGCAGCAAAAACACGAACGAAGACGCAGACCCGTCGAGAATAGGAACTTCCTCGGCTGTGATGTCTATGTACAAATTGTCCAGTCCCAGACCGCTGCACGCGGACATGAGGTGCTCGACGGTGTGCACCTTGGCGCCGTGGGCTTCGATGGTGGAAGCCATGCGCGTGTCGGTAACGGCCATCGCACCCACAGGTATATCTACCGGATGCGCAAGATCTACACGTCTGAACACAATACCGGTGTCGGGCCCGGCGGGGCGCAGCGTCAATTCGACACGCTGCCCGCTGTGTAAACCGACACCGACAGCACGGGTCAGAGATTGAAGTGTTCGTTGTTTCAGCACAGACAGATTTTAATCAGCCTGTTTGCGCAGAAAAGCCGGTATCTCGTAATTGTCCATTCCGCCCGATGACAAAGCGTCTACCTTGGCGGCCGCCTGGGTACGGTTGGTACGCCAGACGCTAGGCACATTCACATTGCCCATGTCGCTGCCGGACATGCCGGGGCGGCTGGTACCGGCGTCAGGCGCGGTCACAGCGCTAGGTTGAGCAACCATGGTTTCGACAGGTTGGGTGTAAGGCACGTTGTCAGTGCCGGTACGGATCACCGACAAAGGCGGTGCCACCCGGCGACCGGCCTGGGCCAATCCGGTGGCGACCACTGTGACACGGATCTGGTCACCCAGGGTCTCGTCGTAAGCGGTACCGTAAATCACATGCGCTTCGGTGGATGCAAAAGCGCGAATCGTATTCATTGCTTCGCGCGATTCGGACAATTTCAAAGCGCCTTTGGCAGCGGTGATCAACACCAGTACGCCTTTGGCGCCGGTCATGTCCACGCCTTCAAGCAGCGGACAGGCCACGGCTTGTTCGGCAGCAATGCGCGCACGGTCCGGGCCGCTGGCAGTGGCTGTGCCCATCATGGCTTTGCCCTGCTCGCTCATCACAGTGCGCACGTCTTCAAAGTCGACGTTGACCAGCGCTTCGACATTGATGATTTCTGCAATGCCGCCGACCGAGTTTTTCAACACATCGTTGGCAAATGAAAACGCCTGGTCCTGGCTGACGTCGTCACCCAGCACTTCCAACAGTTTTTCATTCAACACGACGATCAGCGAATCCACATTGGCTTCGAGTTCTGCCAGACCAGCTTCAGCATTGGTCATGCGACGCCCGCCTTCCCAGTCAAACGGCTTGGTGACCACTCCGACGGTGAGTATGCCCATCTCACGTGCAACGCGGGCCACCACCGGAGCAGCACCGGTACCGGTGCCACCACCCATACCGGCGGTGATGAACACCATATTCGCGCCTTGCAAGACTTCGCGAATGCTGTCTACCGCAGCTTCAGCTGCGGCCTGGCCGCGTTCGGGTTTGCTGCCTGCACCCAGTCCGCTGTCGCCCAATTGAATGACCCGACTGGCCGAGCTCACACGCAGGGCTTGCGCGTCGGTGTTGGCGCAAATGAATTCCACACCGCGTACGCCGCTGCTGATCATGTGCTCGACCGCATTACCGCCGCCGCCACCCACGCCGATGACGCGGATTTGCGTGTCGGGGTTGAAATCACTGTGTTCAATCATTTCTATCTTCATTTATCTCTCCGAATGTGTTGTGCAATTGCCTTGAATGAATGTTTGATGGAATACTTTTCTTTGTTCAAGTGGGCGGCGCTCCCCGTATGCAAGGTCGCCATCGACGGCTTTTGAAGCGTTGCAGCGTTTCTGACAGGTAAAAAGTCAATGTGAGCATGGTCAGAAGTTCCCCACAAACCAGTCTTTGACGCGCCCCACGGCGGTCTTGACCGAACCGTTTTTCTGCGCCACACGAAATCCGCGCAGCCGCGCCATGCGCGCTTCTTCGAGCAAACCCATGACAGTGGCGGCACGCGGGTGCGACACCATGTCCGACAGCGCACTGCTGTAACGCGGCACACCGCGGCGCACCGCTTTCAAAAAGATGTCTTCGCCAAGTTCGATCATGCCGGGCATCATGGCGCTGCCGCCGGTCAGCACAATGCCTGACGACAGCACTTCCTCGAATCCAGATTCGCGCAGTACTTGTTGCACCAGCGCGTAAATTTCTTCGACACGCGGTTCGATGACACCGGCGAGCGCCTGACGGCTGAGCATGCGCGGACCACGGTCGCCCAGGCCCGGGACTTCGACCTGCACATTCGGGTCGGCCAGCAATTGCTTGGCAAATCCCGATTCCACTTTGATTTCTTCGGCGTCTTTGGTCGGTGTGCGCAGCGCCATGGCGATGTCGCTGGTGATCAAATCGCCGGCGATAGGAATGACCGCTGTATGGCGTATGGCGCCGCCTGTGAAGATGGCCACATCGGTGCTGCCCGCGCCTATATCGACCAAAGCCACGCCGAGTTCTTTTTCATCTGCAGTCAACACGGAATAACTGGAAGCCAGCGGATTGAGCATCAATTGCTCGACATCCAGGCCGCAGCGGCGCACGCATTTGATGATGTTTTCCGCCGCGCTTTGCGCACCGGTGACGATGTGTATCTTGGCTTCCAGCCGGATGCCGCTCATACCGATAGGCTCTTTCACGTCCTGGCCGTCGATGATGAATTCCTGCGGTTCGACCAGCAACAAGCGCTGGTCATTGGAGATATTCACCGCCTTGGCGGTTTCGACCACGCGCGCCACGTCGGCGGCGGTGACCTCGCGGTCTTTGACCGCCACCATGCCGTGTGAATTCATACCGCGTATGTGGCTGCCGGTGATACCGGTGTAGACCCGGGTGATCTTGCAATCAGCCATCAGTTCAGCTTCTTTCAAAGCCATTTGTATGCTTTGAACTGTCGCGTCGATATTGACCACCACGCCGCGTTTAAGGCCAGTGCTTGGCGCAATGCCAAAACCTGCGAGCTTGAGTTCGGCGCCAGGCAACACCTCGGCCACCACCACCATGACTTTGCTGGTGCCGATGTCCAGGCCTACGACCAGGTCTTTGTATTCTTTTGCCATGCCAACCTCTTTGTACTTACCTTGTTGCCGTTGTATCCAATGTGCTCACACCGCGTAAGCGCAGTGCATAGCCGTTCACATGCCTTAAATCTGCTGACTCCAATGCCTGTGTCGGCCGTCCGTAACGCTGGCTGACCTGAGCCAGTGTTTGCGTCAGGCGGTTGACACGCGCCATCACTTCTTCCTGGTTGCCGCGTCCGAGTTCAATATGAGCGCCGTTTTTAAACTGCGCGCGCCAACTGCCCCGCCCGGTCAACTCCAAGCCGTTGATCTTCAATTCCATGTGACTGAACACCGGTCCCAAACTGAGGTACATCTGCCAGACCTTGGCGGATTCGCTGTCGGGACCCGACAAATGCGGCAGGTTCTCGTTATCGAGTTCGCCGAAATTGGCGCTGAATACCTCGCCTTGTTTATTCAGTAAACGCGAGTCGGCTTCGGCGCCCCAATACGCCACCGGTTCGTGTTCTTCTATATCCACCCGCAAACGGTCCGGGAACTCGCGTTGCACCATGGCTTGGCGGACCCAAGGCACGTTCTCGAAAGCGGCCCGGGCGCTGGCCAGATCCACGGTGAAAAAGCTACCGTTCAAGCGCGGAACCACATTGGCGCGCAGTGTCACTTCGTTGTTGTGATGTATGTCGCCGTGTACGCTGATACCCGTGATATCAAACAACGGATGTCTGACCATCCACCACAGCGACATCACCACGCACAACACGCCGACGCCTGTGAACATCAAAGCGCTGGTGATATTCATCAAACGCACATCCAAGGCCAACTCGGGGCGTGTGTCTTGGCGCGTATGCATGGCGTCGCGTGCTTTCATGCCCGTGTCACTCCTCGTTGGCTGTCCAGTCTGGCGCTGCTCAAAATTCGCAAACACAATGACGCATAGTCAATGCCTGCGGCTTTGGCCGACATGGGCACGAGCGAATGTGAAGTCATGCCCGGGCTGGTGTTCATCTCCAGCAAAAAAGCTTTGCGGTCACTGGCGCGAATCATCACATCGGCGCGTCCCCAACCCCGGCAACCCAAGGCCTTGTAAGCCGCCACACTCATGGCTTGAATGGCTTTTTCTTCTTCAGCCGGCAAGCCGCTCGGGCAGTGGTATTTCACGTCGTCAGTGAAATATTTGTTCTGGTAGTCATACGCCCCGTCGGGTGCAGCGATGCGCACCACCGGCAAGGCCACGGCATTGTCACCCTCACCCAGCACCGGGCAAGTGACTTCATCACCTTGAATAAATGCTTCGCACAACAGGTCCGGGTCATAGCGTGTGGCCAAGCTCACCGCTGCATTCAAGTCTGCAGCTTGTGTGACTTTGCTCACGCCTATGGATGAACCTTCATGCGGCGGTTTGACGATCAAAGGCAAACCCAGTTGTGCAGGTATGTCTGCCAACGTTTGTGCAGTTTGCTGTGCCGGTGTCAGCCACACACAAGCCGGTGTGGACAAACCTTGCGCCACCCAAATGCGTTTGGTCATGTGCTTGTCCATGGCCATGGCGGATGCCATCACGCCGGAACCGGTGTATGGAATGCCCAGCAATTCCAATGCACCTTGCACTGTGCCGTCTTCTCCATGGCGGCCATGCAATGCAATGAATGCATGCGAAAACTCTGCATCACGCAAACCCAACAAGGCTTGTTCGGACGGGTCATAGGCATGTGCATTCACACCCAAGGATTGCAATGCCGTCAACACACCCTGACCCGACATCTTCGAGACTTCCCGCTCAGCTGATGTACCGCCCATGAGCACAGCGACTTTGGCGGTGTGGATATCAAATGGTTTCATGACTTGACCACCTTGAGCAACGGCTTATCGGTGGTTGTGATGTCTGCGGCCAATCTAGCGGGCAGTTGTCCGATCGAGCCTGCACCCATGCACATCACCACATCGCCGTCTTGCGCTTGTTGCCGCACCAAGCTTTCTAGCTGCGTCATGTCTTGTGCAAACACCAGTGCCTGCTGACCGGCAACCCGCAGTGCATGGGCAAGTGCCCGTCCATCGGCAGCGGCAATCGGCGTTTCACCAGCGGCATACACCTCGGTCAACCAGACCACATCGGCGAGTCGCAACACTTGAACAAAATCTTCAAAGCAATCGCGGGTGCGGGTGTAACGATGCGGTTGAAACGCCAACACCAAGCGACGGCCCGGGTATGCACCGCGTGCTGCCTCTATGGTGGCAGCCAGTTCCACCGGGTGATGACCATAGTCTTCAATCAATGTGTATTGGCCACCGCCTTGCGCGGCCACTGCACCGTGGTTTTGAAAACGTCTGCCCACGCCTTTGAAATCCGCCAGGGCTTTGACCACGGCGTCATCGGGTATGTTCAATTCGACAGCAATAGAAATGGCGGCCAATGCATTGCGCACGTTGTGCATGCCCGGCAGATTCAAATCGATCTGCATCTGCGGCAAAGTGATGCCGTTGCTGCGGGTGACGCGAAACTGCATGCGCGAACCGACGGCTTTCACATCATGGGCTCTGACCTGCGCGTGCTCAGACAAACCATAGCTGGTGATCGGGCGCGACACCTCGGGGAAAATGCTGTGCAACACCGGATCGTCAGCGCACAACACCGCTGCGCCGTAAAACGGCATGCGGTGCAAAAATTCGATGAAGGCGTGTTTCAGCTTACCGAAATCATGGCCATAGGTTTCCATGTGGTCGGCATCGATATTCGTGACCACCGACATGATGGGGTTCAAATTCAAGAACGAGGCATCCGATTCATCGGCTTCCACCACGATGTAGTCGCCCGAGCCCAGCTTCGCATTCGCACCCGCGCTGATGAGTCGCCCGCCAATCACAAATGTCGGGTCCATGCCAGCTTGTGCCAACACACTAGCGACCAAACTGGTGGTGGTGGTTTTGCCGTGGGTACCGGCGATAGCAATGCCTTGCTTTAAGCGCATCAACTCCGCCAGCATGACCGCACGCGGCACCACAGGAATGAGTTTGCTGTGCGCTGCCACCACCTCTGGGTTGTCTGCATGCACTGCTGTGGATGTCACCACCGCACCGGCGCCTGCGATGTGCTTGGCCGAATGGCCGACAAAGGTGCGTATGCCCATGGCTTGCAAGCGACGCAGCACCGGGCCGTCTGCAATGTCAGAGCCCGACACGGTATAGCCCAAGTTGTGCAAAATTTCAGCGATGCCGCTCATGCCTGCGCCGCCTATGCCCACAAAATGCACATGACTGATGGCGTGCTTCATGCGCTCACCTCTTCACACGCTGCCACCACTGCTTGCGCCGCACTGGTTTTTCTCAATGCATATGCGTTGTGTGCGGCTTCTGACAATTGCGCACGGCTGGTGTGTTGTAAAAAATCAGCCAGCGCTTGCGGGGTCAATGAGTGTTGGGGCATGCACCAGCCAGCTTGTTGCTCCACCAGAAATTTCGCATTCACTGTTTGGTGATCATCCACCGCATGGGGAAATGGCACAAACAAAGCGGCTGCACCGACAGCGGAGATTTCGCTCACTGTGCTAGCCCCTGCCCTGCAAATCACCAGATCGGCTTTGGCAAACGCAGCAGCCGTGTCTTCGATGAACGCAGTGAGTTCGGCTTGCACACCGGCTGCGGCGTAATTTGTTGTCAAGGTGTCCAAATGTTTGGCACCGCCTTGATGAATAACTTGCGGGCGCTGCTCAGCAGGTATCAAGGCCAGGGCTTGCGGCACCACGCTGTTCAAAGCTTGCGCTCCCAGACTGCCGCCCACCACCAGCACTTTCAACACACCTTGACGGCCTTCAAAACGCTGTGCCGGTGTGTCTTGCTCAAGGAATGCAGTGCGCATGGGATTGCCCACCCATTGCGCTTTGGGCAGCACGCCCGGAAACGCGGACAACACACGGTCGGCAACCTGTGCCAGCACCTTATTGGCCAAACCAGCCACCGAGTTTTGTTCATGCAGCACCAGCGGCTTGCCACACAACACGCCCATCATGCCGCCGGGAAAACTGATGTAACCGCCTAAGCCCACCAGTACATCGGGTTTCAATCGACGCACCACTTTCAAACTTTGCCAAAAGGCTTGCAACAAACGCACAGGCAACAAAGCCATGGTGATCACGCCTTTGCCGCGCACACCGCCGAAACGCACGGCTTCAAACACGAAACCTTTGGGCGGTACCAACTGGCTTTCCATGCTCGGTACAGGCGCGCCCAGCCAATGCACATGCCAGCCGCGACTGCGCAACAACTCGGCCACCGCCAGCCCCGGGAAGATATGTCCGCCCGTGCCGCCTGCCATGACCAAAGCCGTGCGTGTCGTCATACACGGCCTCCGTGCATCAGCAAACGGTTTTCATAATCAACACGCAACACAATCGCCAACGCAATCAGGTTGAGCAAAATCGCAGAGCCGCCATAACTCATCAAGGGCAGCGTCAAACCTTTGGTCGGCAATGCACCTAAGTTCACGCCCATGTTGATGAAGGCCTGAAAACCTATCCACACGCCCACACCTTGCGCCACCAGTCCGGAGAACACCCGGTCCATGGCAATGGCTTGACGGCCGATGAACATGATGCGACGCGTCAACCACATGAAGACGGCAATCACGATCACCACGCCAACCAAACCAAATTCTTCGCCCAGCACTGCCAGCAAGAAATCGGTGTGAGCTTCAGGTAACCAGTGCAATTTCTCTACGCTGCCGCCCAAACCAACACCAAATATTTCACCACGACCGATGGCAATCAATGAATGCGACAACTGGTAGCCCTTGCCCAATGCGTAGTCGGTACCGAACGGGTCCAGGTAAGCAAAAATGCGTTCACGCCGCCACGGCGACAAAGCAATCATCAATCCGAATGCCACCAACAGAATGCCGCTGATCAACAGGAACATACGTGCATTCACACCGCCTAAAAACAAAATACCCATGGCGATGACGGCAATCACCAGAAACGCGCCCATGTCGGGTTCGGCCAGCAACAACGAACCGACGATGGCAATCGCCACAGCCATGGGCGTGACGGCGGCGAAGAATTTTTCTTTCACGTCCATTTTGCGCACCATGTAATTGGCCGCATACAACAAGGTGCCCAATTTGGCCAACTCAGACGGCTGGAAATTCATCACGCCCACGCCTATCCAGCGACGTGCACCGTTGACGCTTTTGCCAATGAACGGCAACAACACAGCAATCAACAACACAATAGAAACGATGAACACCCAAGGCGCGACTTTCTCCCACCGGTCCATAGACACCTGAAAGACCAGCAACGCGGCAACAAAACCCACAAACAAGGACAGGCAATGGCGCAACAAAAACTGCGCCTGCCAAACGCTGCTGTCCTGTGCGCCGTCGTTCAAGGCAATCGACGCGGAGTACACCATCACCAAGCCCCACAACAGCAAACCGGTGATCGCCCAGATGAGTGCCTGGTCAAAACCTTTGATGCTGCCTGGCGCTGCACCGGTTCGGGTGAACTCACGCCCGTGCACGCGCACAGGCAATGCGTCCATGCCTTCTTTGGGCGGGTTGCCAAACCATTGGCCTATGCGTTCACTCAAGCTGATTTGACTCATGGTTGACCTTCCAGCACAGCCAATTGCTGCACCGCTTGAACAAAATCTTTCGCTCTGGCGATGTAGTTGGCATACATGTCCAAACTCGCACATGCCGGGGACAACACCACCGCGTCCCCGGTATGTGCATGCTGGGTTGCAATTTCAACCGCCTGCTGCATGCTGTCAGTGCGGTGCATGGGTATGTCGTAGCTGCTCAATGCTTGTTGCAACACTTGGGCATCACGGCCGATCAAGACCACGGCACGCGCGTATTGCTTGAGCGGGTCACCGAGCGGAGAAAAGTCTTGGCCTTTGCCGTCACCGCCCAAAATCACCACCAGTTTGCGCTCTGCACCCAAGCTGTTGATGGCAGCGACGGTGGCTCCGACATTCGTGCCCTTGCTGTCGTCAAAGTATTCGATGTCATTCAGAATGGCCACCGGTGACAAGCGGTGCGGCTCACCGGTGTATTCGCGCAAACCGTGCAGCATTTGCGCCAAGTGCGGGGTGCAACTGCCTGCCAGTGCCAGCGCGGCCAATGCGTTCAGTGCATTGTGTTGACCACGTATGCGCAATGCATCGGCAGGCATCAAGCGCTGTATCTGCAATTCCTGCTCTGTGTCGCGGCCACGCTTGCCACCCAGGTCCTCTGCCGGTAGTGCACGCACCAGCCAGGTCATGCCGTTGTCCACGGACAAGCCAAAGTCACCCGGATGTTGCGGCATGTCTGCACTGAAATGGATGCGTGCACGCGGCAATTCTTTTTTACGACCGCTGTCGGCAGGCCACAGTGCCATGACAGCAACATCGTTGCGCGGCAACACGCCTAAAGCATGTTGACCATAAATATGCGCTTTGGCTTTGCCGTAGGCGGTCATGTCGCCGTGCCAATCCAGGTGGTCTTGCGTCAGGTTCAGTACGCAAGCGGCGCTGGCTTCAAAGTTGTCCACACCATCGAGTTGAAAACTGGACAACTCCAACACCCATACCTGTGGCAAATCTTCTAAGCGCGCTGTCAATGTATCCAACAAAGTCGGCCCGATGTTGCCTGCAACAGCCACACTCAAACCCGCGCGCTCCACCAACAAACCGGTCAAGCGTGTGACCGTGGTTTTGCCATTGGTGCCGGTGATGGCCAACACCTTGGGCTGGTAGGAGGCTTCACGGTTTTTCAAATGTTCAAGTGCATGTGCAAACAAACTCAATTCAGTGCCGCACCACAAACCCTTGGCCTGCGCTGCTTGCCACACACCCGATACTTCAGCCGGTGACAAACCGGGGCTTTTGAAAACAGCGCGAATGTCATTGGCTTCAATCAGGTCTGCATTGAACGCCGTGTGTATGAAATCCGCTTTCAAATTCTCCGCTTGCAACATCGCCAAACCCGGCGGTTGCGCGCGCGTGTCCGCCACCGTCACACGAGCGCCCTGTGACACACACCAGCGCAGCATCGCCAGCCCGGAGTCACCGAGACCCAGAATGAGGATGTGTTGGTCTTGCAGCAGGTTCATGGTCAGCGCAGCTTCAAGGTGGACAAACCGATCAGACACAGCAACATGGTGACGATCCAGAAGCGGACCACCACTTGCGTTTCTTTCCAGCCGGATTTTTCAAAATGGTGATGCAGCGGCGCCATCTTCAAAATGCGCCGCCCTTCACCGTATTTGCGTTTGGTGTATTTGAAATAAGAGACTTGCAACATCACCGACATGGCTTCGGCAACAAAGATGCCGCCCATGATGGCCAACACGATTTCCTGTCGCACGATGACTGCGATGGTGCCCAAGGCCGCACCCAAACCCAGCGCACCCACGTCACCCATGAAGACTTGAGCCGGATGGGTGTTGAACCACAAAAAGGCCAGGCCTGCACCTGCAATCGCCGCGCAAAACACCAGCAACTCACCGGCGCCGGGGATATGCGGAAAAAACAAATACTTGGAATACACCGCACTACCGGCGACATACGCAAACACACCGAGCGCAGAACCAACCATGACAACCGGCATGATGGCCAGACCATCCAGTCCATCTGTCAGATTGACCGCATTGCTTGATCCCACAATCACCAAATAGGTGAGGATGACAAAACCCAATACGCCCAGTGGATAACTGATTTCTTTGAAAAACGGTAACAACAAACCGGCCTTAGGCGGCAGGTTGACATCAAAGCCTGAACTTACCCAGCTGTAAAACAGCTCAAGCACTTTCATATTGCTGACTTCGGAAATGCTGAACACCAGGTACAGCGCAGCCACTAAGCCGATCAGCGATTGCCACAGGTATTTTTCGCGCGAACGCATACCCTCGGGGTCTTTGTTCACCACTTTGCGCCAGTCGTCCACCCAGCCTATGGCGCCGAAACCCAGGGTGACGATCAACACTATCCACACAAAACGGTTGGACAAGTCCACCCACATCAGCGTCGAAAAGGCAATCGATAACAGTATCAACACGCCACCCATCGTTGGCGTACCGGATTTGCTCAGATGCGATTCCACACCGTAACCACGTATGGGTTGACCGATTTTCAACTCAGCCAATTTACGTATCACCGCCGGACCGGCAATCAAACCGATCAACAATGCTGTGAGCGCAGCCATGACAGCGCGGAAAGTCAGGTACTGAAACACCCGCAAATAGCCATATTCAGGCGAATTGGATTGCAGCCATTGGGCCAGAGTCAGCAGCATGTAGCTTCCTTGGCTGATACAGCGGACTGCACTTGATCCACTGTTTGAATGGCCTGCACCACGCGCTCCATACGCATAAAGCGCGAACCTTTGACCAGCACCGTTGACAAGGCGGGCAGCAAGTTCATTACCCGTTGTTGAAGCTCGTCCATGCTGTGGCAATGCTCGGCGTTAGCACAAGCAGCAGCGGTGTGCAGACTGAGTTCACCCAAGGTCAATACGTGCTCAATATGTTGTTGTTGCGCATACTCCCCGGCCTCGGTATGAAACGCTACGCCCTGGTTACCGACTTCGCCCATATCACCCAGTACCAGCAAACGTGGTGCGGCTGACTGCGCCAGCACGTCTATTGCGGCGCGCACGGAATCCGGGTTGGCGTTGTAGCTGTCGTCCACCAGCGTGATGCTGCGGCCCAGGTGTTGCAACAGACTGACTTTGGAGCGGCCGCTGACCGGTTGAAACCGGCTTAAGCCTTGTTCAATCGCAGTCACAGGTACACCGGCGGCGAGCGCTGCAGCAACCGCTGCCATCGCGTTATGCACATTGTGTTGCCCTGGTAGATGCAACCGGGTCGACAACTCGCCATGGGGGGTTTGCAAGCCGAGTTGCCAATGCGTGTTCAACCATTCGGCATGTTGCACATGCACTGCTGCTGCGAGGTTACCGAAATCGACGATGCGGCGCGATCCGGCGTATTCGCGCCATAACTGCTGGTGCTCGTCGGTGGCAGGAAACACGGCCACGCCATCCTCAGACAAAGCCTGAATGACAGCGCCGTTTTCTTCTGCCACTGCCCGCACGCTGTGCATGAACTCCTGATGTTCGCGCTGGGCGTTATTCACCAGCGCTATGGTAGGGGCGGCGCAATCGGACAGTTGGGCGATTTCGCCCGGGTGGTTCATGCCTAACTCGATCACAGCTACGCAGTGTTGCGAACGCAGTCTGAGCAAGGTCAGCGGCACACCGATGTGGTTATTGAGATTGCCTTGCGTGGCCAGCGCTGCTTCACCCTGCCAGGATTGCAGTATGGAGGCCAGCATTTGCGTCACCGTGGTCTTGCCGTTGCTGCCAGTCACCGCAATCACCGGCAGATCAAACTGCGTGCGCCAAGCCTTCGCCAAAGTTTGCAAGGCTTGCAAAGTGTCTTTAACTTCAAGTCCGGATAAACCCGCTTGCGCCAAACCATGCGTGGCAATTGCCGCCCGCACACCTAGCGCAGGTAATTGCGCCAGAAAATCATGGCCGTCAAAACGCTCGCCTTGCAAAGCGACAAACACATCATGCGCCTGCATGCTGCGGCTGTCGGTATGTACTCTGTCGATAGTCAGCTTGCCATCGCCTACCAGCCGACTGCCGGGCAACCACTGGTGGATTTGCTGCAAGCTCAGTTGCATGGCCTGGTTCATGCCTGCCCCCGGTTTTGCAATGCCAGCAAGGCGTGGTCTACATCCGAAAAAGGCAGTTTGCGGCCTTGGACTTCCTGGTAGGTTTCATGGCCTTTACCAGCGATTAACACCACGTCGTTGTCACTTGCATGGCCTATGCAATCGGCAATCGCCATTGCGCGGTCGAGTTGCTGTACGGCGCTTTGCGGTTTGCGCATACCTTGCAACATGTGTTGCAATATAAGTTGAGGGTCTTCGCTGCGCGGGTTGTCGCTGGTCAGGCAGACCACATCAGCCAAATCTTCGGCGCAACGCGCCATAGGCGCGCGTTTGCTGGTGTCGCGATCCCCCCCGCATCCGAGCACGCAGTGCAATCGACCGCCGCGCGCGTGCGCCCAGGGGCGCAATGCCTGCAAAGCCTTGCTTACCGCATCCGGCGTGTGCGCATAATCGACCACTACCGCAGGTGAGCCTGCATGACCAAGTTGTTGCATGCGGCCGGGCACGGCTTGCAAATCGTGGCAAGCTGCCACTGCATCGGACAAAGCGTATCCGGCCTGGCGCAAAGCAGCTATCACGCCCAACAGGTTCATCACATTAAAGTCACCCACAGCCTCGGTAGTCAGTCTGATGCTTTGACCGCCTTCGCACACTTCAAAACACAGGCCTTGGGCGGTAGTGCGCACATGGTGCGCCCAAATATCGGCAGGGCCGTGCATGGACAAGGTCCACACGGTAAGCGATGAATCGTGCAAACGCTGTGCCAATTCGCTGCCTTTGTCATCATCAATATTGATGACTGCAGCTGACAAGCCCGGCCAATCGAACAAACTTTGCTTGGCCCTCCAGTAGGCTTGCATGCTGCCGTGGTAGTCCAGATGGTCCTGGGTGAAATTGGTGAAGATGGCGGTGGCTATATGGCAACCTGCCAAACGGTGCTCGACCAATCCGATTGACGATGCTTCAATGGCGCAGGCTTGCACACCCTCATTGACCCAACGGCGCATATGGGTATGCAACTGCAAAGGGTCCGGCGTAGTCAAACCGGTGCTGTGCATTTGCCCGGGTTCACCCAAGCCCAATGTGCCGACCACGGTACAACGTTGATCCAGGCGGCTGAAAGCTTGCGCCAGCCACCAGGCGGTAGAAGTTTTGCCGTTGGTACCAGTGACGGCTTGCACACTTAGAGCCGCGCTGGGTGAATCGAAATACGCATCGGCTATCGCCCCGCTGGCAGCTTTCAAACCGGCGTAACTGCTGATTGGCGCCTCATGCAAAGCCAATTCATTGACCACTTCAAACGCCTCCAGCCCATCGGCTTCGACCAGACACGCACTGGCACCGTGTTCTAAGGCTTGCACCACATGCTGACGTGCGTCTGTGGTTTGCCCTATCCAAGCGAAAAAACCATCACCCGCTTGTACTTTGCGGCTGTCCGAGGTAAGTTGCGCAGTGACATGCGCACGCAACCAACGGGCTGCTTCGACAGGCGTGTGCCAATGCTGCATTAAAAAGACTCCGCCTCGGCTTTGGCCACCACTTGCGGCTTGACCGCCATGTCGGGCTGCACTTCCAGCATGCGCAAAGTTTGTTGCACGGTCTGGCTGAACACCGGTGCAGCCACATCGCCCCCAAAATAGTGTCCGTTGCTGGGTTCATCAATCATCACAGCGACGACGATGCGCGGGTTGTCTATAGGTGCCATGCCGACAAAAAAGCCGCGGTATTTTTTCTCGGCATAGCTTTTACCGTCTAGCTTGTGCGCAGTGCCGGTTTTGCCGCCTACCGAATAACCCATGGTTTGCGCCCTGGGCGCGGTGCCGCCCGGACCGGTCACCATGTGCAACATATTGCGGACTTGCAGCGCATGCTCGGTGGAGATGACCCGCACTCCCGCGACCTTGTCCTGTCGCTTGAGCAGACTGACCGGCGCCATTTCACCGTCGCGTGCAAACATGCTGTAGGCTTGCGCGAGTTGAAACAAGCTGGTCGATAAACCGTAGCCGTAACTCATGGTTGCCTGCTCCATAGGCCGCCAGCTTTTGTAAGGGCGCAGCCTGCCGGTGACTGCACCGGGGAACGGCACTTGCGGCTTTTGGCCGAAACCGACCTGGGTGTACATTTCCCACATGTCCTTGGGCGACATGCGCATGGCAATCTTGACAGTACCGATGTTGCTGGACTTTTGAATCACTTCAGACACGCTCAATGTGCCGTGCGGGTGTGCATCGGTGATGGTCATGCCGTACATATTGAGCTTTCCCGGCGCGGTATCTATCAGAGTTTCGGGTTTGACCAGGCCTTTTTCCATGGCCAAACCAATGATGAACGGCTTCATGGTCGAGCCCGGCTCAAAGGTATCGGTCAATGCGCGGTTGCGCAGTTGTGCACCGCTCAAGTTGCTGCGCTTATCGGGGGTGTAGCTGGGGTAATTGGCCAAGGCCAGAATGTCACCGGTTTGCGCATCCAGCACCACCACACTGCCGGCCGCTGCCTTGTTGTCCAGCACTGCTTCGCGCAAGCGTTGGTAAGCGAAATACTGGACTTTGCTGTCTATGCTGAGTTGCAGGTCTTTGCCTTCGATCGGCGGCACCATGTCGCCCACACCTTCAACCACCTGACCTTGACCGTTTTTAATGACGCGACGCGTACCGTTTTTACCCCCCAAGTGGGTGTTGAAGGTCAGCTCCACACCTTCTTGGCCGATGTTTTCCACATTGGTGAAGCCGACCACGTGAGCTGCAGCCTCGCCTTGCGGGTACATGCGTTTGTATTCCATGGTGGTGTAAATGCCATGGATACCCAGCTCTTTGATTTTTTTACCCGTGGCATCGTCGAGTTGGCGCCGCAACCACACATGTTTGCGGCGTGTGTCGCTGACCTTGGTTTGCAGTTCAGACAAAGGCATGTCCAGCAGTTGCGCCAGCGCCTTGAGCTGCGCGACATCGGCCTCCATCTCTTCGGGACTGGCCCAGATGCTGGGCATGGGCACACTGGAAGCCAGTATCAAACCGTTACGATCCAGGATGCGGCCCCGGTTGGCCGGAATATCCAGCTGTCTTTCAAAACGCACAATGCCTTGTTTACGGAAAAACGCATTTCCTACCACTTGCACATACGCAGCGCGCACCACCAGCCCGATGAATCCCAGCGCAATGCAAGCGACGATGAACTGGCTGCGCCAGATCGGCGTCTTGCTCGCCAGCAAAGGGTTGGTGGAATATTGAACGCTGCGGCTGCTCATGGCTGGACCTTTTGCGATGCTGCGGCTGCGCTCTCCAGCGGCGCATTGGCCGGTGCGGCGTACTGGGTAATCGCCGGTGAAATGGTGCGCATATGCAATTGCTCGTGCGCGAGTTTTTCAACCCGCAACGGTGTGGCTTGCGCGCCTCTTTCAATATCCAGGCGGTCGTATTCGTTTTCCAGACGCTGAGCCTGCGCCTTGGCGCGGTCGAGTTCGGTGTACAGCCGGCGCGATTCATACTGTGTGCGCACCAGGTAAAGCGCGCTCAGCATGACAGCAATCAACAACAATGCGTTCACTCTTGTCATGCGCCCTCCTGTGGCAGCGGCAGACGTTCGGCCACTCGCATGATGGCGCTGCGGCTGCGCGGGTTGGCTTTGATTTCTTCGTCGGTTGGCCGCTGACGACCCAATGCGCGCAGAGGCAAATCTGGAGCAGCCGCAAACGGCGTACGCCGGTCGTAGACCTCGCGTGAATGTTTGGCAATGAATTGCTTGACCATGCGGTCTTCCAGCGAATGAAAACTGATCACCACCAGCCGGCCCCCCGGTTGCAACACCTGCACGCTGGCGTCCAGGGCCTGCTGCAATTCGTCCAACTCACCATTGATGTACATACGAAACGCCTGAAAAGTGCGGGTCGCCGGGTTTTGACCGGGCTCGCGGGTTTTGACCACATCCGCGACAAGTGCTGCCATGCCCAACGTGGTGTCGGGCAATTGCCCGGCGTCGCGCCGTGCAGAAATGGCTTTGGCAATGCCGTTGGCAAAACGCTCTTCACCGAGTTCACGTATCACCTGTGCGATTTGTTCGGTTTTTGCTTCGAGCAGCCAGTCGTGCACGCTTTGGCCTCGGCTGCTGTCCATCCTCATGTCCAGCGGGCCGTCGTTGCGAAACGAGAAGCCTCTTTCTGGGTTGTCGATTTGCGGCGAGCTCACCCCCAGATCCATCAACACCCCCCTCACACTGCCCTGGGCCAATTGGTTCAGGGCGGCAAACCCCTGATGGCGAATGTCCAGTCTCGGGTCGTTCAAGGCTTGCGCGCTGGCCACCGCTTGCGGGTCCTTGTCGAAGGCAATCAGCTGCCCGCGGCCCGACAACTGCGCCAAGATGCGCTTTGCATGCCCGCCGCGGCCAAAGGTTGTGTCGACATAAGTGGCTTCGGCCTGGACGTCCAGCGCCTCGACCGCCTCCTTCAACATGACGGTGGTGTGTGCCCATTCAGTTGTTGCCATTCCACGTTAAATCGAAAAATCGCGCAGCACATCAGGCATTTCGCCTTGCATGGCCTGTGCTTCCTGTGCGTCATAGATGGCTTTGTCCCAGAGTTCAAAGTGACTACCCATGCCCAACAACATCGTTTCCTTGCTGATATGTGTGGCTGCACGCAATTCCGGCGATATCAGAATGCGTCCGGTGCTGTCCATATCTACATCCATGGCATTACCGAGAAAAATGCGTTTCCACCATTGCGCGGTCATGGGCAAGGCGGCCACCCGCTCGCGAAACTTTTCCCATTCGCCGCGCGGGAACAACATGAGGCAACCATGGGGGTGCCTGGTGATAGTGAGCTGTCCGGCCGCGGTCGCACTCAGCACGTCGCGGTGCCTTGTCGGCACCGACAAACGACCTTTGACATCCAGACTAAGCGACGACGCACCTTGGAACACGGCAATCAACCCCTTAAAAAAGCAAACAGCGGTGGAAAATCTGTGAATCTCACTTTTTTCCACTAATTACCACTAGTTTGCACTTTAACAGAGATTTATAGAATTACCAACTGAAAATGGAGTTTTACAATTAAAATCAACGACTTAGACTGCAAACTGAATTTATTGATTATAAAAATTCTGATATGAAATAAGTACTTAGGAAAGTATTTGAAAGTGAAATATTAACTTTTTCTGGGTAAAAAAAAGCAGGCCCTAAGGCCTGCTGGATGTATCGCAGATCAGACTTTGCTCAATCACCGAACATCTTTTGCTTGAGTTCACGGCGTTGCTGCGCTTCTAGCGACAAGGTGGCCGTGGGGCGAGCTATCAAACGGCCAACGCCAATGGGCTCGCCGGTTTCATCGCAATAACCGTAATCACCGCTGTCGATGCGGGCAATGGATTGCTCGATTTTTTTCAACAACTTGCGTTCACGGTCACGTGTGCGTAATTCGAGCGCGTGTTCTTCCTCAATGGTGGCGCGATCAGCCGGGTCTGGAACGATGACCGTGTCTTCACGCAAATGCTCGGTGGTCTCACCGGCATTGACCAGGATGTCTGTTTTGAGTTGCACCAGTTTGTGACGGAAGAAAGCCATTTGCAGGCTGTTCATGTATTCGTCGTCAGGCATGGCAATGATTTCCGCATCACTGATGGTGTCAGCGGTTTTGGTTTTCCAATTGTTGGCCAATTTCGGGTCTTTGACAGGCACCACAGGCACCACGGCAGGCAAGGATGGAATGGCAATGGGTCCGTAGCTGGATTTGGCCGTGGTAGAAGCCACACTTTGTCCGGGCGGCGGCGGCATCATGGCCATGGCCTTGGCGGCGCGTGGAGACTTTTTGGCCACGTCGGCGGTTGCGGGTGCGGCAACCGCTTTGGCGGGTATTGATTTGGCAGGGGAAGCGGCGGATTTGCCGGGAGAGGTTTTGGTAGCGCTGGTCACGGATGGGGTAGCAGTTTTTGCGTTGGAAGGTTTTTTGGCGGAAGGCGGTGTTTTGACCGGGGTCTTAGACACTTTGCCTTGACGGGAGGCTGTTGTAGATGGGGTTACTGCTTTTTTGACGGGTACAACTTTATGGGTAGCAGGTATGCCTGCTTTGTTTTTACCTTTCACTGCCACCGGCTGCTTTTTAGCCAGCGGTTTTTTGATAGGCAGCGCTTGATGAGCTGTGGGCTTTTTAGTGACAGTTTTCTTGCCGACGACCGCCGGTTTTTTCACTGCCACAGCTTTTTTGGCGACGGGTTTCT
Source organism: Comamonadaceae bacterium (assembly GCA_947456305.1). Taxonomy (GTDB): domain Bacteria; phylum Pseudomonadota; class Gammaproteobacteria; order Burkholderiales; family Burkholderiaceae_C; genus Limnohabitans. The sequence continues at coordinate 52,717 of CANGPN010000014.1, forward strand.
TGGTTGAAGCTTTCTTGGCAGGAGCCGCCGGCTTTTTCACAGCCACAGCTTTTTTAGCCACAGGTTTGGGGGACGCAGCCTTCTTCGCAGAGGCTACGGTTTTTTTGACGACGGCAGGTTTTTTGGCGACAGTTTTCTTGGCTGCGGGTTTGGCCGCAGCTGCGGCTTTCGGGGTCACCGCTTTTTTAGCCGGTGACTTGGTACTTGTTTTCGGCTTCACTTTGGCACTGGCTTTTTTCGGGGTAGATTTCACTGCACATCTCCTGTCAGCCGGGCCTGGCAAGTCCGTTCATGACTCACCGACTGCTGTTATTTTTTACATCTTTGCCATCTTGTTCTGACATGCAAGCATTCTCACTTGCATGCCTTCGGCGCGCGGATTGTACTCAGCATAAGCATTGTTCTAATCCTTGCGTGAAAATATCTCTGGGCAAATCGATACCAATGAATACCATTTTGCTCATTCGCTTCTCGTTTTTCTCCCAAGGCTGACCTAAATCGCTGCCCATCAACTGGTGCACGCCTTGGAAAATCACTTTGCGTTCGGTGCCTTTCATGTGCAACACACCTTTGTAACGCAACATGCGCGGGCCATAGATATTCACGATGGCACCCAGAAAATCTTCCAGCTTGGCCGGGTCCAGCGGACGGTCAGCCTTGAACACAAAGCTTTTCACATCGTCGTCATGGTGGTGATGGTGACCATGGCCATGACCTGGCACGTGGTCATGGTCGCCGTGGTGATCGTGCGCATGAGAAGGATGGTCGCAATGCTCACCGTCATGGTGATGGTGGTCGTGGCCTTCGTTCAAAAAGTCCGGGTCGATTTCCAGCGTGGTGTTAAGGTTGAAGCCGCGCAGATCAAACACTTTGTCAATGCCGATCTCGCCGAAATGCACGATGTGCTGCGGGGCGCGCGGGTTCATGTGTTTGAGACGGTGCTGTAGGGCCTCAAGTTCGTCTTTAGACACCAATTCGCTTTTGCTGATGAAGATTTGGTCGGCAAAACCGATTTGACGGCGTGCTTCCTGGCGGTCGTTCAAGGTTTGCGCCGCGTGTTTCGCGTCCACCAGCGTCAGTACCGAATCGAGCAAAAAGCTCTCGGCGATTTCGTCGTCCATGAAGAAGGTTTGCGCCACCGGGCCGGGATCGGCCAAACCAGTGGTCTCGATCACCACACGGTCAAAGTCGAGTTCGCCTTTGCGTTTCTTTTCAGCCAGCTCTTGCAAGGTGGTGCGCAGGTCTTCGCGAATGGTGCAACACACACAGCCATTGCTCATTTGCACAATGTGCTCTTTGGTGTCTGACACCAATATGTCGTTGTCTATGTTTTCTTCGCCGAACTCGTTTTCAATGATGGCGATTTTGTGACCGTGGTCTTCGCTGAGCACGCGTTTGAGCAAAGTGGTTTTGCCAGCGCCTAAAAAACCGGTCAATACAGTAGCGGGGATCAACATAAGACTTCAACCTTCATAAAACAAACCTCAAAGGTGGGGCAGTGTAGCCATGATTCAAGACACTGCATCACTTCTTCATCAGAATCAGACCTTTTAAATACTCGCCCTCGGGGAAATTCACGGTCATAGGGTGGTCGGGTGCGGCTTGCACACGTTCCAAAATGTAAGCATCTACACCTGCATCCGTCCCCGCAGAGGCGACGATTTTGTGGAATAACTCCGGCGGAATGCCGCCCGAACAGCTGTAGGTGAACAACACGCCGCCGGGTGCCAACAGCTTAAATGCCCAGCGGTTGATGTCTTTGTAAGCACGCGCGGCACGGTCGGCATGCGCGGCACTGGGTGCGAATTTAGGCGGATCGAGCACGATGCCATCAAACTGTTTGCCTTCTTTGTGCAAGCTGCGCAAACTGGCGTTGACATCGGCATCCAGAAACACATGCCGTTCTGCATCAAAACCGTTGCGGCTCACATTGGCTTGCGCTTTGGCAATCGCCGGTGCGGATGAATCGATGGAGGTCACTTGCGCCCCATCGCTCAACGCGCCGCTTTTCCGCATGCCGCTCAAAGCCGCTACGCTGAAGCCGCCGGTATAGCAATAACAGTTGAGCACTTGGCGCAAGTTCAAACGCCGGGCGTACTCGGCAAACTTCAAACGGCTGTCGCGCTGGTCCAGGTAAAAACCGGTTTTGTGGCCTTCCGCAATATCCAGCGCCAGCGTCCATTGGTTTTCCTCAATCACGATCTGCGTGTCATCGCTGCTGCCCTCGGCGCGGTACAACCAGCCCGTGACCGGGCCCAAGCCTTCAAGCGCACGCACGCCCGAATCGGAACGCTCAAACACGCGCTTGGCACCCGTGTGCAACACCAGCGCTTTGACAATCTCTGCTTTGAAACGTTCGGTGCCTGCGGACAAAAACTGTGCCACCAAAGTGTCCTCGTAACTATCGACGATCAAGCCAGGCAATCCATCCGCTTCACCGTGTATGAGACGCACGCCGTTGCTGGGCACTTGCAAACGCGCCCGCATGGCCACAGCCGCAGCCACTTGTTTTTCAAAAAATGCGGCATCAATCCGTTCATCGCTTTGGAAACTCCAAATGCGGGCGCGTATGCGCGAGGTCGGGCTGAATGCAGCCCAGCCCAAAAACTGACCGGTTTGCGATTCGACCCGCACGGTTTCGCCGGGGTCGCCGCCGCCTTTGGCGATGGCGCTGTCAAACACCCAAGGGTGGTAGCGCAATGCAGAACGTTCTTTACCGGCTTTGAGTGTGAGTGTTTTCATGGGGTTTTTCGTCGTGCGCGCGGATGCGCCGCATCGTAGGCCTTGGACAAATGCTGATAGTCAAGGCGGGTGTAAATTTGGGTGGTGCCAATGTTGGCGTGGCCCAGCATTTCCTGCACTGCGCGCAAGTCCCCGCTGGACTGCAACACATGGCTGGCGAATGAATGGCGCAACATATGCGGGTGCACAGGCGTGCTGATACCAGCTTGCACGCCACGCGCGCGCAAGCGTTGCCAAATGGCTTGTGAGGTCAAACGGGTACCGCGTATGCCGACAAACAATGCAGTTTGCGATTGCGCGTGTTCAGGTAGTTGTGGCGCGCGTATTTGCAGCCATTCGCGCAAGGCAGACATGGCTTTCTCGCCGACAGGCACACTGCGGCGCTTCGACCCTTTGCCCAGCACATGCGCTTCGCCGCTGTCCATGTCAATCCAACCGCGTGCCGTGCCGCTGGCCTGCACATCGAGGCCGGTGAGTTCAGCCACGCGCAAACCGCTGCTGTAGAGCAACTCAACCATGGCTATGTCACGCGCTTGCAACCACGGGTCTTGCTCTTCGTTGTGATGTGCAGCGAGCTGCACCGCGTCATCCACATTCAAAGCTTTGGGCAAAGGCTTGGCAGCTTTCGGCGCGCGCATACCTGCCAGCGGATTGGCACTGACCAAACCTTCGCGTCCCAACCAAGCGTAAAAACCGCGCCAGCCTGAGGTGATCAGGGCAATGCCACGCGGCGTGCGGCCGCTGCTGTGCATGTGCGCCATCCAACGCCGCATGTGATGAGGTTGCACTTCAGTCAATGCCACTTTGTCTTTGTCTGCAAGTGCTTGTAAACGCTGCAAGTCACCCGTGTACAAAGTGACGGTACGTGCAGCCAAACGCTTTTCAAACTGCGCATGCGCCAGATAGCGTTGCACCAGTTCTGCGTCATCGGCCATGGCGTGTGTGACAGCGGCTTATTGCAAACGTGTCAGCGCTGCCGCAGCCAACTCGGCGATGCGGCCCAGCACATCGGTGCCCATAGATGGATGAAAACGCTGCGGGTCGGGCGAGGCCAGCACCAGCAAACCCATGCAATCACCTGCGGGTGTGCTGTCGTCTGCATCAGTCCACGGCGTGGCGTTGTTACGCAAAGGCAGCATTGCCACCGACTTGGCTTCGTGCGGATGCGCCAGCCATTGCACCGCCTCGAAATCGTTGTTGCTGCCACAGTAAGGCAAGGTCAAGCCATTGGCAAAGCTTTTCACGTCTTCACTGATGTTTTGTGCAAACGCTTTTTTATGAAATTTATCAGCGACTTTCCAAACACGCAAAGCCACTTGCGGCACCATGAAATGGTGTTGAATTTCAGTCACGATAGCCGCAGGTAAATCGGCGGGCTGCTGAAGAATGAGCAGGCTTTGCGCCCAGCGATGCAAACGGTCTGCCAGCACGGCGTTGTCGCTTCCGTTGCGGATCATCTCCATCATGCGCTGCTCAAGCGCGCGTATTTTTTCGCGCAACATGTCGGCTTGGCGCTCCTGCAAACTGACGGCGCGTTGACCATGCGGGTTGACGATACGCACGGTTGACAACAACTGGGCATGGCGGTCAAAAAAGTCCGGCGTGTTCACCAGAAAATTGGCGATGTCGTCTTCGGTGATCGGTGTGATCGGGTTGTTCATTGTTTTATCTCCATCTCGCCGCTAAAAACTGTGGTGGCCGGGCCGGTCATGAACACCGGATGCCCTGCGCCTTGCCATTCGATCGTCAATACGCCACCTCGTGTCTGCACTTTTACTTTGCTGTCCAACAAGCCCTGGCGTATGCCTGCCACTACTGCAGCACAAGCACCGGTGCCGCAAGCCAAGGTTTCTCCCGAACCGCGCTCGAACACGCGCAAATTAATGTGTGTGCGTGAAACAACTTGCATGAAACCTGCATTCACCCGGTTGGGGAACGCCGCATGGTGTTCGATCTGCGGACCTTGTGTGTTGACAGGCGCGTGTTCCACATCAGCCACCGTCATCACCGCATGCGGGTTGCCCATGGACACCACTGCCACGTCTGCGTGTTGTGCATCCAAATCCAGTCGCCACAGCAAGGCTTGGTCATTCACCGGTGTAGCGTGTGCGGCATTGAAAGGAATGCGCGGCAAATCCAGCACCGGTTCGCCCATGTCCACTTTCACTTGTCCGTCAGGCAGTTCATGCAAAGTGATCACACCGCCGTGCACTTTGACCCGCACTGTGTTTTTTTGCGTCAAACCTTGTTCACGCACAAAACGCACAAAACAACGTGAGCCATTGCCACATTGCTCCACCTCGCCGCCGTCGGCGTTGTGAATCACGTATTCAAAATCTACATCGGGTGTGGGCGCTGCACGCACACTCAAAATTTGATCAGCACCCACACCGAAATGGCGATCGGCCAGAAAACGGTAATCAGCGGCGGTCAGGCCTAACAAGCCTTGTGTTTCATCGAGCACCACAAAATCATTTCCCGCCCCTTGCATTTTGGTAAATCTGATTCGCATGCGCCGATTATCATGCCTGATCAACTACTGTTATCCGCCATGGTCCGCCCCCATTTACAACTGCATCCCCCACGCTCCCCTGCCCCATTGCTGCCTGCCGCCACTGTTTTGCTGTTGCGTGACGGCGAACAAGGCATTGAAGTGCTGATGACACGCCGCTCCATGAGCGCGAGTTTTGCGCCAGGTGCGTATGTGTTTCCGGGCGGCGGCATTGAAGCCTCGGATGCGGAGATTCATTCGTTAGCGAAACGCCGAAGCACGCAAGCAGACCTGCGATTGACACAAGCCATCGCTGCGATTCGTGAAAGTTTTGAAGAGCTAGGCGTGCTGTTGGCCACCCACCCTGACGGACGCATGGCTGACATGAGCGATATACAAAGCTTTGACCGGCTCGAAGCGTTGCCACCGCAAATTCAAGCTCGCGGCATGCAACTCGCAGCAGATCAGGTGTATGTGTTGGCGCATTGGGTGACCGACCGCGATTTGAAACGCCGATTCGATGTGCCGTTTCTGGTGGCACGCATGCCCGAAGGTCAAACACCGGTGGCCGACGACAAAGAACAGTTCGAACCGCTGTGGATACGCCCTCAAGATGCACTGCAACGCCACCTTAACAACGACTTCTTCATCATCTTCCCCACCATACGCACGCTGGAACGCATGCAGGCGTTTGACACGGTGGACGCGGTGCTTACGGCGTGTGCCAATGAGCAACCGTGGTTTCACAGTTGCCCGCGTGCCGGTTGGTTGAACGGCAAAGAGTCGCGCCACATGGAACACGAACAGCCTTTCGGCGAATTGGCGTTGACCTGTCGCGACGGGCAAATCGTGCACCACCTGGACTGGCAATGCGACAAACCAGTGCGATTGTTATCTCATGTGCAACGCCTGACCGCGCCCAACCCCGGCATGATGACTGGCCCCGGCACCAACAGTTATCTGATTGGCGACGCCGACAGCGGCTACATCGTCATCGACCCGGGCCCGCGTGACCGCGAACACATTCAACGACTGTGGCAAGCCTGCGGCGGTAATGTGAGTTTCATTGTGTGTACGCATTCGCATCCCGACCATTCACCGGGTGCAACGCTATTGAAAAAGCTTTGCGCTGAACACGGCGTGAATGTGCGCATCATGGGCATGGCTTCTGCTGCCACGGCACGCGAGCACAGCCGCTTTGTACCCGACCACGAACTGCGCGATGGCGACAGGTTGGTGCTGCACAGCGGGGAAGACACACACACGCTGCGCGTGGTGCACACGCCCGGACATGCGGCCAACCATTTGTGCTTGATCGTGGAAGAAGAAGGTTTGCTCATCAGCGGCGACCACATCTTGAACGGCAGCACCACAGTCATAGACCCACCTGACGGCCACATGGGCGACTACTTGACTTCACTCGACAAACTGTCTGCGCTGTGTACGCAGTACCAAGTGGAATTCATACTGCCTGCGCACGGTTATGTGTTGGGCAACGAATGGGGCGAGCCCTATAGTGCGCTCGATTGCATTGCGCGCTTAAAAGCACACCGGTTAACACGCGATGCCAAAGTGCGCCGCGTCATGCAAGCCATGCCGCACGGCAACCCTGACACTTGGCTTCCTCTCGCTTATGACGATGTGCCACAGCAACTGTGGCCGGTGGCCATGCGCTCGCTGTTGGCGCATGTGGCTTACATACAGGGCGAATAAAAGTGTGAAGCTCGCCGATACGCCGGATTCTGTGCACGCCGGTTGCCCGGCGCGTGACCGTCATTCCTCTGGGCCGGGAGTCGCCTGCCCGGCTCGGTGCTACCTACCCGCCAACTCAGCGGACCGCCTCAACGTTGGCCTACTTGGTATTGCTGCGCGCAGA
>CANGPN010000015.1 GCA_947456305.1 Comamonadaceae bacterium
AAGCTGGTCGCAGAGGCGACAAACAACACGAGGAGAGACGTATAAAACTTGTTCATTTTGGTCAGACAATCATTGAAACTCCAAAGATTATATAGACGCGGTTTGTAAGCTCCGCGTCAATCCCCTTAAAGGTGAAAGAAGATGAAATTCCAAGGCTCTCAAAATTACGTGGCCACACAAGACCTGATGCTGGCTGTGAACGCAGCCATCACACTCAAGCGGCCATTGCTGGTCAAAGGCGAACCCGGCACAGGCAAAACCATGCTGGCCGAAGAAGTCGCCGCTTCACTGAACATGCCTTTGTTGCAATGGCATGTGAAGTCCACCACCAAAGCGCAACAAGGCTTGTATGAGTACGACGCAGTCAGCCGTTTGCGTGACAGCCAAATGGCCGACCTTGACGGTGGTGAGCGGGTCAAAAACATCGACAACTACATCATCAAAGGCGTGTTGTGGCAGGCATTCACTGCCAAAGAGCCGGTGGCCTTGCTGATTGATGAAATAGACAAAGCAGACATTGAATTTCCCAACGACTTGTTGCGCGAACTCGATCGCATGGAGTTTTATTGCTATGAGACCCGCGAACTCATCAAAGCCACCACCCGCCCGCTGGTGTTCATCACCTCGAACAACGAAAAAGAATTGCCGGACGCATTTTTGCGCCGCTGCTTTTTTCACTACATCAAATTCCCAGAGGCCGACACCATGCGGCAAATCATTGATGTGCATTTCCCCACGCTGAAAAAAGATTTGCTCGCCGCTGCACTCAAAACTTTTTATGACGTGCGCGGCTTGCCGGGCTTGAAGAAAAAACCATCCACCTCCGAATTGCTGGATTGGTTGAAACTGCTGGTGGCCGAAGACATTCCGCTGGCAGCACTGCAAACACAAGACGAGAAAGTGGCTGTGCCGCCTTTGGTGGGTGCCTTGTTGAAAAACGAGCAAGACGTGACCTTGTTTGAAAAACTGGTGTTCATGCAAAGCCGTAACCGCTGAAGCACCCACCATGCTGATTGATTTTTTCTACACGCTCAGAGCCGCCAAACTGCCGGTATCGGTCAAAGAGTTTTTGATGCTGCTTGAAGCCATGGAGGCCAACGTGGTTGGACCGCAAAGCGATGCGTGCAGCATGGATGATTTTTATTACCTCAGCCGCACTGCCCTGATCAAAGACGAAAAGCATTTCGACAAGTTCGACAAAGCCTTTGGCGCGTATTTCAAAGGCGTGGAGATGTTGACCGACTTCGCAGCCGATGTGCCCATGGAATGGCTGAAAAAAATACTGGAAAACGAACTCACGCCCGAGCAAAAAGCCGCCATTCAAAAAATGGGCTGGGACGAGTTGATGGAAACCTTGAAGAAACGGCTTGAAGAACAAAAAGAACGCCATGAAGGTGGCAGCAAATGGATTGGCACCGGCGGCACTTCGCCCTTTGGCAACGGTGGCTACAACCCGCAAGGCATACGCATAGGCGGCAAGGGCGGTAACAAAAGCGCGGTCAAGGTCTGGGACCAACGCGCCTACCAAGACTATGACGACAGCATTGAGCTAGGCACACGCAATATCAAAGTCGCGCTGCGCCGTTTGCGCCGGTTTGCGCGTGAAGGCGCTGAAGATGAATTCGATTTGGACAACACCATACGCAGCACCGCTGCCAACGCCGGTTACTTGGACATCAAAATGCGGCCCGAGCGGCACAACAACGTCAAGTTGCTGTTGTTAATGGATGTGGGCGGCACCATGGACGAACACGTGAGCCGCGTAGAAGAATTGTTTTCAGCAGTCAAAGGTGAGTTCAAGCACCTTGAGTTTTTTTATTTCCACAACTGCGTTTACGATTTTTTATGGAAGAACAACCGTCGCCGGTTTGCAGAAAAGTTTGACACCTGGGACGTGATTCGCAAGTACAACAAAGACCACAAACTGGTTTTTGTGGGCGATGCCACCATGAGCCCTTATGAAATTTTGCAACCCGGCGGCAGCGTGGAATACAACAACGAAGAAGCCGGTGCCGAGTGGATTCAACGCTTAACCCATGCCTATCCGAAGTTTGCTTGGATCAACCCCGAACCCTTGGGTGTGTGGCAATACCGCCAAAGCATCAGCATCATTCAACAACTGGTCAGTAACCGCATGTTTCCGCTCACGCTCAAAGGGCTGGAAGATGCGATGCGTATGTTGAGCAAATAAGAAACTATTCTTTGGCTTGATCAGCAGCTTGCGCCTGCTGCTTTTCACTCTTCAGCCGCTCTTTTTTCAAGTCTCGCATTTGGTGCCAGGCAAACACAAACACCAGACCGAAAATACCGAGTTCAATCCATATACCCATGAGTAACCTCTTTGCCTGAATTCGTGACAATCCTTTCAGATTGCCGAGCCTACAATCTTCGCCAGAGCCACCGTAGTTCAATGGATAGAACTCTCCCCTCCTAAGGGAGTGATACAGGTTCGATTCCTGTCGGGGGCACCAGAGCTTCAATATTTTTTACTGATTGCCAGATCAGGAAACGCATCCGCAATCGTCGCTACCTGACCGCAATGCGCCGCCGTGTAGCCAGGCAGTTGATTCACTGCAAACTGAAACTCATCGCTGTTTAATATTTTCAACACCGCTTTCAAATGCGGTTTTTCCAGATCGCCCTGGTTGCACAGCAAAAAATAACGCTCGGTGGCCAATGGCAAGAACTCCAGTTTGAAACGCCTGGCCGGGGTTTCGACGCCAAAGCCCACATCGGCCATGCCGCTGGCAACATAGGCGGCCACCGCCGCATGGGTGAACTCAGCCTGTTCGTATCCGGATATTTGCGCTGGACTGACATGGGCTTTTTTCAAAAAACATTCCAGCAAAAACCGCGTGCCGCTGCTGGGCTGGCGGTTGACAAAGCGCAGGCCTTTGCGCGTGAGGTCGCTGACCTCGTAAATTTTGTGCGGATTGCCTTTCGCCACCATGAAACCCTGGCGACGCGTGGCCACGTGGATGATGCGGTTTTGTTTAGGCACCAGCCAGCGCGCGTAGTGCTTGAAAGCCGCTTCCTCAAACTCACCTTGCGGGATATGAAAACCGGCGATTTCGCACGCGCCTTCGTGCAGCGAGGCCACAGCCTCGGTGCTGCCCACGTATTTGCGCTCGACGCGCATGCCCGACACAGTCAGGTTTTCGATCATTTTTTCCACAGCAAAACCGTGGCTGGCGTGTACCCGCAAAGCCTCTTTGCTGCTTAAGAGCACCCTGCCGATCTCGCTTTCCAATTCAGACGCCAACGACTCGAGCATGGGCGTTAGACGCGCATTGATGCGGTGACCGGCCCAGACCAGTTTTTCCGCCAAAGGCGTGAGCGTGGAGCCCTTACCACGCTCCATGTTCAATAAGGCCATGCCCAGTTGCGCCTCTCCTTGGCGTATGAGGCTCCAGGCGTGGCGGTAGGAGGCACCGGTTTTTTTGCACGAACCCGACAAACTGCCGTGGCTTTGTACTTCGGCTAACAACTCCAGCAAGCGGGGAGTCAGGTTTTGACCACCGGCATCGCTGATGGTCCATTGCGGTTTGATAGAAACTTTGTGCATGATTTAATAGGCTGAGTAAAGCATATTAGTTGTGTGGCTTCAAGCCATGTTAGCAGTCGCTTGGCTTCATATTGCCTATGCCTAGTGATTACCCTAGACTCGCTTGTGCTGGGAAAGCATACGTTAAAGTCAAGCCTCAGGCACTTTTCCCAACTCAAAAAAATGGAGACAACATGAGCTCAACCACTGAAGCTTCTGCCAGCCCGGGTTTCTTATCCAAAGAACGAATCATCGCGGGTGATGGATTCAACCGCTGGCTGGTTCCTCCAGCGGCTCTTGCCATCCATTTGTGCATCGGCATGGCTTATGGTTTTTCTGTGTTCTGGCTGCCGCTGTCTAAAGCTTTGGGCATCAAAGAACCCATCAAATGCGGACCGGACATCGGTTTCTTTCAAGAGCTGTTCATCAGCACCTGCGACTGGAAAGTCTCGACCCTGGGTTGGATGTACACCTTGTTCTTTGTGTTGCTTGGAAGTTCTGCGGCTTTATGGGGCGGTTGGCTGGAACGTGCTGGACCGCGCAAAGCTGGCGTGGTCAGCGCGTTTTGCTGGTGTGGCGGCATGCTGATTTCAGCGGTCGGTGTTTACACCCACCAGTTCTGGATGATGTTGCTGGGCTCAGGTGTCATTGGCGGCATTGGTTTGGGCTTGGGCTACATCTCCCCGGTCAGTACCTTGATCAAATGGTTTCCGGACCGTCGCGGCATGGCCACCGGCATGGCCATCATGGGTTTCGGTGGTGGTGCCATGATCGGCTCGCCGCTCGCAGCAGAGTTGATGAAACGATTTGCCACTGACACCGAGGTCGGTGTTTATCAAACATTTGTGTGCATGGCCGTGGTGTATTTCATCTTCATGATGGCCGGTGCGCTGGGTTACCGCGTACCCGCCACCGGTTGGAAACCCGCCGGATGGACACCACCGCCACAGCAAACCAGCAACACCATGATCACGCACAACCATGTGCATGTGAGCAAGGTCTGGGGCATTCCCCAGTTCTGGATGGTCTGGGTGGTGTTGTGTATGAATGTGTCCGCTGGTATCGGCGTGATCGGCATGGCCAGCCCCATGTTGCAAGAAGTCTTTGGCGGCAGCTTGATCGGTGTGGACGCCAAGTTCGGTGACCTCGACAAAGCACAACTCACTTTGATTGCCGGTGTGGCTGCGGGCTTTACAGCGCTGTTGAGTTTGTTCAACATCGGTGGTCGTTTTGTGTGGGCCAGTTTGTCCGACAAGCTGGGCCGCAAACTCACCTACATCATCTTCTTTGTATTGGGCGGTGCTTTGTACGCATCCGTTCCAGCCAGTGCCATGGCTGGCAACAAACTGTTGTTTGTCGCAGCGTTTTGCATCATCTTGAGCATGTACGGTGGCGGCTTTGCCACGGTGCCCGCTTACTTGGCCGACTTGTTCGGCACACAAATGGTCGGTGCGATTCACGGCCGTTTGTTGACTGCTTGGGCGACTGCCGGCATTTTGGGCCCTGTTGTTGTGAACTACATGCGCGACTACCAACTCGGCCTGGGACTTCCCCGTGAGCAGGTCTACAACCAGACCATGTTCATTCTGGTTGGCATGTTGGTCGTTGGATTGATCGCCAACCTGATGATCCGTCCGGTGAATGCAAAACACTTCATGACACCTGAAGAACTGGCTGTTGAGAAAAAACTGGCGCATGAAAAAGCCAGCGCCTCTGAAGTCGGTAGCGCCCAGGGTGGCCCCACACACACCAACCCTTTGTGGGTGGTGCTTGCTTGGACTGCGGTTGGTATTCCGCTGGCCTGGGGCATTTACCGCACCGTTTTAAGTGTCAGCAAATTCTTTAACTGATCAAGCCCATGAATAAACCTATTGAAGCCCCTGAACTGCTGACCGTCAGCCGCCTGCTGCCTGAATTCAAAGACATGCCGGGCGGTCTGATGCCCTTGCTGCATGCTGTGCAAGAGGCTTTGGGGTTTATTCCTGCCAGCGCCGTTCCTATGTTGGCTGAGGCCATGAACCTGTCTCGCGCAGAGGTGCATGGTGTCATCACTTACTACCATTTCTTTCGCAGCAAAGCGCCCGGCAAACACGTGGTTCAAGTGTGCAGAGCCGAAGCCTGTCAGTCTTGCGGCAGCGAAGAATTGCTGGCGCAAGCTGAAGAACTGTTGGGTTGCAAACTGCATGAAACCAGCGCTGATGGCCGCTTCACTTTAGAGCCTGTGTATTGCCTGGGTTTATGTGCCTCATCGCCTGCGGTTCAGATTGACGACAAGTTGTACGCACGCATGGACAAAACTCGCATGGCCCGTCTTGTTGCTGATATCGGGAGCGCCGCATGATCACCGTTTTTGTTCCTTGCGATAGCGCAGCATTGGCCGCCGGTGCGGATGAAGTGGTGGATGCTTTACACAAAGAAGCCACGGCGCGAGGTGTCGCCATTGATGTGCAACGCAACAGTTCGAGGGGCATGTTCTGGCTGGAGCCTTTGGTTGAAGTGGTCACCGCCAAAGGCCGCATGGCTTACGGCCCCATCACATTTGAAGACGTGCCTTCTTTGTTTGAAGCCGGTTTTTTGAATGGCGGCTCGCATGCTTTGTCACTCGGCTTGACCGATGACATCCCTTACCTTGCCAAACAACAACGTTTAACGTTTGCCCGCATGGGCATCACCCGCCCCTTGTCTTTGGATGATTACGCGGCCCACGGCGGCTGGGCCGGTTTGCACAAAGCCGTGGCAGTCGACGGCGCAGAAGTCGTGCAAACCGTGTTGGATTCGGGCTTGCGCGGTCGCGGCGGCGCGGCGTTTCCCGCAGGCATCAAGTGGCGCACCGTGCGAGCCACCACAGCCGTACAAAAATACGTGGTGTGCAATGCCGACGAGGGCGACTCAGGCACCTTCTCCGACCGCATGACCATGGAGGGTGACCCCTACATGCTGATCGAAGGTATGGCCATCGCCGGTGTGGCTGTTGGTGCGACTGAGGGTTACATCTACATACGCTCTGAGTATCCGCACGCCATCACCACCATGAACACTGCCATCAATCTGGCGCAGGCAGCGGGCTATCTGGGCGACAACGTATTGGGCAGCGGCAAAGCTTTTCATTTGCATGTGCGCAAAGCTGCCGGTGCGTATGTGTGCGGCGAAGAAACTGCCATGCTTGAGAGCATTGAAGGCAAACGCGGCATCGTGCGCGCCAAGCCGCCTTTGCCTGCACTTGAAGGTTTGTTCGGTCAACCCACGGTCATCAACAACGTGATCACGCTGGCCAGTGTGCCCATCATCATGGCCAAAGGCGCTGCGTTTTACAAAGACTTCGGCATGGGCCGCTCCACCGGCACGCTGCCGTTTCAAATCACCGGCAACATCAAACAAGGTGGCTTGGTCGAGCGTGCGTTCGGATTGACATTGCGCGAATTGCTGATTGATTTCGGCGGCGGCAGCCGCAGCGGCAGACCGATCAAAGCGGTGCAAGTCGGCGGACCTTTGGGTGCGTATGTGCCCGAGTCGCAATGGGATGTGCCGCTGGACTATGAAGCCTATGCAGCTTTGGGCTTGGTGGTCGGACACGGCGGCATCGTGGTGCATGACGACACCGCCAACATGGCCAAACTCGCACGTTACGCCATGGAGTTTTGCGCGCTTGAGAGTTGCGGTAAGTGCACACCTTGCCGCATCGGCTCCACGCGCGGCATGGAAACCATAGACCGCATCGCAACCTCGACCAACAAAGAACAGCAAGTGCATTTGCTGCGCGATTTGTGCGACACCATGTTACACGGCAGCCTGTGCGCCATGGGCGGCATGACCCCCTACCCCGTGTTGTCTGCACTCAACCATTACCCCGCTGATTTCGGTTTGGAAAAAACCGAAACCACCGTCTCTTAAGGAACCAGCATGTTGATGTATCTGAAACAAGAACGCGACCATGGCACACCGGCGCGCACCTCTGCTGAAACCGTCAGTCTGCATATCGACGGCTACGAGGTCAGCGTACCCAAAGGCACTTCGCTCATGCGTGCAGCGGTTGACGCAGGCATACAAGTGCCCAAGCTGTGCGCCACCGACAGCCTGGAACCCTTCGGTTCATGTCGCTTGTGTCTGGTGGAAATCGATGGCCGCAAAGGCTATCCGGCTTCTTGCACCACGCCTGCGGAAAACGGCATGGTGGTGCATACCCAAACACCGAAGTTGCAAGACTTGCGCAAAGGCGTGATGGAGTTGTATATCTCCGACCACCCGCTGGATTGCCTGACCTGTAGCGCCAACGGCAATTGCGAATTACAAGACATGGCGGGCGTGACAGGCTTGCGCAATGTGCGTTACGGCGTGGGCGCGCAAGCAGGCGACCACCATTGCGATATGAAAAAGGATGAATCCAATCCTTACTTCACTTACGACCCGAGCAAATGCATTGTGTGTAACCGCTGCGTGCGTGCTTGCGAAGAAACACAAGGCACATTTGCATTGACCATTTCAGGCCGGGGTTTCGAGAGCCGTGTGTCGCCCGGTCAAGACCAGCCATTCATGGACAGCGAATGCGTGTCCTGCGGTGCTTGCGTCGAGGCTTGCCCCACCGCCACATTGCAAGAAAAATCCATCATTGAGCTGGGCCAACCCGAGCACAGCCTGATCACCACTTGCGCTTACTGCGGTGTGGGTTGCGGCTTCAAAGCCGAGATGAAAGGCAACACCGTGGTGCGCATGGTGCCGTGGAAAGACGGCAAAGCCAACGAAGGCCATTCATGTGTGAAAGGCCGTTTCGCTTGGGGCTACGCCACGCATCAAGACCGCATCACCAAACCCATGATTCGCGCCAAGATCACCGACCCGTGGCAAGAAGTGAGCTGGGACGAGGCCATCAACCACGCGGCTTCCGAGTTCAAACGCATACAAGCCAAACACGGCAAAGACGCGGTCGGCGGCATCACCTCATCGCGTTGCACCAACGAAGAAACTTATCTGGTTCAAAAACTCGTGCGTGCAGCTTTCGGCACGAACAACGTCGACACCTGCGCCCGCGTCTGCCACTCGCCCACCGGCTATGGTTTGGGTCAAACCTTTGGCACATCGGCTGGCACACAAACCTTCAAATCGGTGGAACACGCCGATGTGTTGTTGGTGATTGGTGCCAACCCCACCGACGCACACCCGGTGTTTGCGTCGCGTATGAAACGCCGTTTGCGCGAGGGTGCCAAACTCATCGTCGCTGACCCGCGCAAGATTGATCTGGTCAGCAGTCCGCACGTCAAAGCACAACACCATTTGGCCTTGCGCCCGGGCACCAATGTGGCGCTCATCAACTCACTGGCGCATGTGGTGGTCACCGAAGGACTGGTGGCGAAAGACTACGTGGCCAAGCGTTGCGACGACAAGAGCTTCAACGAATGGTGCGAATTTGTCTCCAAGCCTGAAAACTCACCCGAAGCTTTCGAAAGCATCACCGGTGTGCCCGCCGCTGAAGTGCGCGCCGCTGCGCGCATGTATGCCGCAGGTCCAAATTCAGCCATCTACTACGGCCTGGGTGTGACCGAGCATTCACAAGGCTCGACCATGGTGATGGGCATTGCCAACCTGGCCATGGCTTGCGGCATGGTCGGTCGCGAAGGCGTGGGCGTGAACCCCTTGCGTGGTCAAAACAATGTGCAAGGTGCCTGCGACATGGGCAGCTTCCCGCATGAGTTGCCCGGCTATCGCCACATCTCTGACACCACCACACGCACTTTGTTTGAAGGCGCTTGGGGCGTGACCTTGAGCCCCGAGCCAGGCCTGCGCATTCCCAATATGTTTGATGCGGCCATGGACGGTTCATTCCTAGGGCTTTATTGCCAAGGCGAAGACATTGTGCAATCCGACCCGGACACGCAACACGTGGCAGCGGCTTTGTCGGCCATGGAATGCATCGTCGTGCAAGACATTTTCTTGAACGAAACCGCCAAGTACGCGCATGTGTTTTTGCCGGGTTCATCCTTCCTGGAAAAAGACGGCACCTTCACCAATGCCGAGCGCCGCATTTCACGCGTGCGTCAAGCCATGCCGCCGATGGCAGGCTTGGCCGACTGGGAAGTGACACTCAAACTGGCGAAGGCGTTGGGCTATGAGATGCACTACGACCACCCGCAAGACATCATGAAAGAAATTGCGGCCTTGACACCTAGCTTTGCAGGTGTGAGCTACGAGAAGATCGACCAGCACACCAGCTTGCAATGGCCTTGCAATGCCGACACCGCAGAAGCAGGCATTGACATCATGCACACGCAAGGCTTTGTGCGCGGCAAAGGCAAGTTCTTCCCGACGCAATACGTGGCGTCGCAAGAAAAAGTCACGCGCAAATTCCCGCTGCTCTTAACCACCGGTCGCATCTTGTCGCAATACAACGTGGGCGCACAAACCCGTCGCACCGACAACAACCTGTGGCACGACGAAGACCGCTTGGATATTCACCCGCATGATGCTGAAGAACGCGGCATCAAAGAGCATGACTGGGTGGGCATCGAGAGCCGCGCCGGGCGCACCGTGTTGCGTGCCCGCGTGACCGAAGCCATGCAAGCCGGTGTGGTCTACACCACTTTCCACTTCCCCGAGTCCGGTGCCAACGTGATCACCACGGATGCATCCGACTGGGCGACCAACTGCCCCGAGTACAAAGTGACTGCGGTGCAAGTGGTGGCGGTCAGCCAGCCATCTGAATGGCAACAAAACTACCAGCGCTTCAACAAAACCCAGTTGGACTTGCTGGCCAAAGCGCAAAACGAACACTTCGAGGTGGTCGGCAAGTGAAGATGCACACGGCCCTGTCTGCCAGTCTGGCTGATGAGGTGCCGGTGGCCTTGGTGTTCAACGGCATTTCACATGCCGTCATGATGGCCACGCCTTTGCATTTAGAAGATTTCGCACTCGGCTTTGCGTTGACCGAAGGACTGGTGGATCAAGCGTCGCATGTCTACGGCGTGGAAGTCATAGAGCAGTCGCAAGGCATTGAATTGCAGATTGACATTGCCGCCCAATGCGAAGCACGTTTGAAAGAGCGCAAGCGCAGCATGGCCGGTCGCACCGGTTGCGGCTTGTGCGGCACCGACAGCTTGGAACAAGTCAAACTCGTATTGCCGCAAGCGCCAGAGGTTCATCTGGACATACAAGCCATGCAACGTGCACACGCTGGATTGCGCGCCCTGCAACCCTTGAAACTGCAAACCGGCGCAACGCATGCGGCTGCATGGTCTGATGCCAACGGTGCCATTCACATCGTGCGTGAAGATGTCGGCCGACACAATGCCTTGGACAAACTCATTGGTGCCATGTCCAAAGCCCATGTCGATGCAACACAAGGATTTATCTGCATCACCAGCCGCGCCAGTTTTGAGATGGTGCAAAAAACCATTCAATCGGGTGCAGGCGCATTGACCGCCGTGTCAGCGCCAACCCGTCTGGCAGCGGATATTGCGCAGTCGCACAACCTGCTGCTTGCAGGGCAGGTGCGCAGCGATACTTTCACGGCATACAGCTTCCCCGAGCGATTCACCCCTACAGCGACGACTGAACAACGAGAGACTGAA
This sequence comes from Comamonadaceae bacterium, assembly GCA_947456305.1. Taxonomy (GTDB): domain Bacteria; phylum Pseudomonadota; class Gammaproteobacteria; order Burkholderiales; family Burkholderiaceae_C; genus Limnohabitans. Next base: position 11,104 of record CANGPN010000015.1, read on the forward strand.
ACACATGGACACCCATAACCTGGTTCACATGGCCAACCAAATCGGCGAGTTTTTTTCTGCCTACCCGGACCGCGATGAGGCCATGGAAGGCATTGCCAACCACATACGCAAATTCTGGGAGCCGCGTATGCGATTAAAACTTTTTGAATCTATAGACCAAGGACTGACAGGCGAATTGTCGGAACTCGTGGCGCAATCATTGGCCTTACACCGCGCAGCCTTGCAACCCGCCACACACGTTTGAAGCAATCGCAATAACTGTGACTTTTTAATTGGTTTGCGCTCTTGCAGCGCCTTTATTTTCTGAATCTATCTCAGTTTGCATCAGCAGTTCATGACGCAATGAATGCTTTGCAATTGAAGCTTGCGGTTTAGTGTTTTCTTTTTCACACAAGTGTTGAAAAACCGCCAATCAGCTGGAGTTGATCTTGCTTGAGGGTTTGCATGTTCACTGGAGATTGACATGCCGCCCCCCCTCGCACCTTTTTTACGTCCAATTTATTCCAAATACCTCGGAAAAATTGGCAAGCTTTCAACAGCGCTTGTCATCAGCATCGCAAGCCTGACACACATGCCAGCACGCGCTGATAACAACTACTTCGGCATCCATGGCCCAAGCTACCATGACGGCGGCAACTTCAACAATGCCAACTTCGGCGTGTACCTTGTGCACAATGGATTCACAGGCGGCTTTTACGACAACAGTTTGAACCGCAACACGTTTTATCTGGGCTATGCGTGGGAGTGGGATTTACCGGTCAATCCAGTCGTGGATTCCATATCGCTGATGGCTAGTGCAGCCACAGGCTACTACACCCCGGAAACACCTTATACATATGTACCCATGGGTGCATTGAGTGTCAAACATGGCTTCGATCCACAACAAGGTCTACGGCTTTCTTATCTGCCGGTCTATGGCAAAAGCCCGGCAAGTTATGTGCTGCACCTCAGCTACGAATACACCTTGAAATAGCTTCAGACTGGCAACGTCAGGTTCATTTGCGCACCGGCATCACGTGAATCCAGCGACAGTCCAAGCTGACCGTGAGTTGCTGGCCAGTTTGTACGCTCTGACGCTGAGCGCCTGACAAGGTCAGTTGTAACTGCGCACCAGCCGGCATCTCTAATGCCAGTGTGGCCAGCGAGATTTCGCCCAGACTGCGCAATGCGCTGACCTGTGCTTGCAAGATAACCCGCTGGCTGTCTTTTGCCTCATCTTCAATCGATAAGGGATTGACTTCAAAACCGTCACCTTGAATCACCCAAGTGACGGCTTGCCCGGATGTTTTCAATCGTCCTTTGTCCTTGACCACCAGCGCAAGCCCGCTTGGTGCATCGGGTTGCGGCAACCATTCAAGCCAAGCAAAGCCGTCTGGCAAAGGATGCGGCCCTGAATGACCTAGCCAGCGGCCGTGAAAGCGGTTAGGTATGCCGACCAGATCGGCCACCCTCGCGTTGCGCGGTGATCGGTAAATATGGGCAGGTGTACCCTCTTGCAACACCTCACCTGCGTCCATCACCACCAGCTTGTCAGCCAGTTGTCTGGCTTCGTGCAAGTCGTGTGTTACCAGCACAATAGGAATATGCAAATCGCGACGCAAATCAGCGATCAAACCGTACAAACTGCGTCGGTTCATTTGGTCTACCGCAGAAAAAGGTTCATCCATTAACAAGAGGCGAGGTTGCCGCGCCAGTGCACGGGCCAGCGCCACCCGCTGCTGTTGGCCGCCGGATAACAAGGCCGGTAAACGCTGTTGTTGCTCTTGCGTCAAACCCATTCGCTGCAACCAGTCGCGCGCCTGTTGCAAGCGCTGCGCGCTAGGCAAATGCAACATGGCCAAGGTCACGTTTTCAATTGCATTCATGTGCGGCATCAGTGCATAGTTTTGAAACACCAGTCCGACGTGTCGCTGCTGCGGGGGCATGTGCAGACCTTGAGTGGTGTCGCACCAAATCTCGCCTCCGACGCTTACTCTGGCATTCGCAGCATGCAGCAATCCGGCCATTACCCTCAGCATGGAGGTTTTGCCCGCGCCTGAAGGGCCGACCAGCGCCAACAGTTGTCCCGGGGCGCAGCTGAAACTACCGCGCAAGGGCATGGGGCTGTTTTGGGAAATTTCGACTTGCAAATCCATGGCTTGTTGCGTATTCATCTGCGTCTTCCCAAGCGCGCTGTGGCGAAAAAGGAAGCCGCCACAGCCACCAGCGACAACAGCAACAACAGTGAAGCCATGTTGTCGGCAGATTCAAAATCAAAAGCCTGGACACGGTCATAAATAGAAATCGCCAGAGTTCTGGTTTCGCCGGGAATACTGCCGCCCATCATCAGCACCACACCAAATTCACCCAGCGTGTGCACAAAGGTCAAGACCATGGCAGACAACACACCCGGCCAGGCCAGCGGCAGTTCGATGCGCCAGAAAATCGCCCAGGCATTCAAACCGCTGACCGCTGCGGCTTCACCCAGATTGGCGGGAATGGCTTCAAATGCGCGCTGAATAGGCTGCACCAGAAACGGAATATTGAAAATCACCGAGGCCAGTACCAGGCCGGAAAAATGAAATGCGAGTGTGACACCTGCATGCTGTGCCAGCCATTGCCCGGCAACAGATGCACCTCCCAGGGACACCAGCAAGTAATAACCCAACACTGTCGGCGGTAACACCAACGGTAACACCACCAAAGCCTCAATCAGGTATTTGCTCTTAAAGGCGGTATAGGCCAGCCAGCGCCCCAGCAGCAAACCCGCAGGCAACAGCAGCAACAGCGTCACCGACGCAAGTTGCAGCGATAAAACAAGTGCCTGCCAATCTATGTTGTGCTCCCGAGGATCATCTGGAAAAGAGGTAACCATAACGCATACAGCCGGCTGGCTCAAACGCTACTGACTTAATCGTTCATAGCATATACAACTGCATTTTGAACACAATGACCACCCACATAAACAGGTTAAAGTGATGGCTGTTTGATTAAAAAGAATTGGTTTTCATATGAGCATGAATTTCACTCTCAAGATTTTCAGCAGATACAGCCTGTCTTTTTGCTTGGTGTTGCTGTCATCTCATGCTTTGGCTGAAGACAAGGCTTCTGCCGAACTGCATATGCGCGCCAACGCCGCTATGTGCGCCAATTGCCACGGCAGCGAAGGCCGAACAGTCAAAGATTCGACCGTACCTTCGATCGCTGGCTTGCCGCGTGATTACATGATTCAGCAAATGCACGCGTTCAAGGACGGCAGCCGTCCGGCCACCATCATGCACCAGATCACCAAAGGTTTGACTGAAGCACAAATAGCATCATTGGCCGATTATTTTGCAGCGCTAGCGCGTTAAGGAACATTCATGAAAAGAAGACAACTGCTGCAAGCCTCGCTCGCCTTAGGCGGCGCACACGCACTGGCCGTGCAATCACTGTGGGCGGCTGCAGCCAGCTTGCCAGCGAAAACACAAGTGATAGTGATCGGTGGCGGCTACGGCGGCGCTACCGCTGCCAAATATATACGCATGCTCTCCAATTACAAAATCAGCGTGCTGCTGGTAGAGCCCAACGCCAGTTTCATTTCCTGTCCCATGTCCAACCTGGTGATAGGCGGCAGCAAAACACTGACGGATCTGACCACGCCTTACGATGCGCTGATGAGCAAATACGGCATCACGCTGGTGCGTGACAAAGTGGTTGATATAGATGTCCAGAAAAAATCGCTCAGATTGCTCAACGGACCCAACATAGGCTATGACAAACTGGTGTTGTCCCCAGGTGTGGACATGATGTTTGACAGCATTGAAGGTTTGCGCGAAGCCAATGCTGACGGCACTATTTTGCAGGCGTGGAAGGCCGGACCGGAAACACTGGCGCTGCGCAAACAACTCGAAGACATGCCGGATGGCGGTGTGTATGCATTGACTGTGCCTGAAGCGCCCTACCGCTGCCCGCCCGGGCCATATGAGCGGGCCAGCCAAGTCGCGCATTACTTCAAGCAGGCCAAACCCAAATCCAAGGTGTTGATACTGGACGCCAACCCGGACATCACGTCCAAAGCCGGTTTGTTCAAAAAGTTTTGGAATGACAACTACAAAGACATCATTGAATACCGGCCTAACCACAAGGTCACAGCGGTTGACGCAGAAAACAGCAGCATCCGTTTTGATGTGCAAGAGCCGGTGAAAGCCAATGTGTTGAACGTGTTGCCTTCTATGCGTGCTGGTGCCATCGCTGTTCAAACCGGATTGGCCACCGCCAACAACCGCTGGTGCGGCATCAAATACCAGACCTTTGAATCGATTGCAGCCAAAGACATTCACATTTTGGGCGACGCGATATTGGCAGCACCCGCCATGCCCAAGTCGGCGCACATGGCGAACTCACACGCCAAGGTGGCAGCGTCCGCTATCGTCGCGCAGCTATCAGACTTGAACATTAACGATTCACCGTTCTTGACTAACACCTGTTACAGCTATGTCAGCGACAAACTGGTGGTGCATGTGTCATCTGTTCACCAGTACAACGCAGATGAGAAAACTTATAAAACTGTGCCGGGCTCAGGCGGATTGTCCAGCGAAGCCAATGCCTTAGAAGGTACGTATGCGTGGAATTGGGCGCAAAACATCTGGGCCGATTCGCTGTTGTGAATTAATTGTTAATCGGGGCGGGTAATTGGGGTCAGGTTCCAATTAATTCTGGAATTAATTGGAACCTGACCCCAATTACGCCAATTAACCGACCACAATTAAAGATTAAGTCAGCTGATAAGCCACCCTGCCGGCCACCAAGGTCGCCTGCACTTTGCCGGGCATGAGGCTGCCATTCATATCGAATGCAAACGGTGTGTGTTTGCTTTGGCTGTGCAACGCAGTGGGCTCCACCTGCCACTGTTCTGTGGCCTTATAAATGCAAATATCAGCCGGTACGCCTGCCTCAAGCCGACCCAAACCCTGGCCGGCAGGTCCAAGCAAAGCAGCAGGAGAACTGGTCACCACTTGCAATGCGCGCATCACACCCACGCCGCTTTGCTCCGCCCATTTCAAACTCGCGCTGAGCAACAACTCCAAGGCCGTGGCACCAGGTTCGGCCTGAGCAAAGGGCAAGTACTTGGCATCACTCTCAACTGGCGTGTGGTCAGACACCAGCACATCGATGGTGCCGTCCGCTAAACCTTGTCGCAAAGCTTCTCTGTCGGCCTGCTGTCGCAAAGGAGGCGTCAGACGTGCGCGCGTATCAAAATAGCCAACATCGTTATCGGTGAAATGCAGGTTATGGATGCTCACATCCGCGCTGATGGCCAGACCTTCAGCTTTGGCCAGGCGTACCAACTCCACACCTGCAGCGCTTGACAAGCGACACACATGCACACGGGCACCGGTGCTGCGCATCACATCAATCAATGTATGCAATGCAATGGTTTCAGCCGCCACCGGCACGCCACTCAAACCCAAACGCGTAGCCAGTGGACCGCTGGCTGCCACTCCTTTGCCAAGATGCACATCCTGTGGACGCAACCACACCACATAACCATAAGTGGCTGCATATTGCATGGCGCGTTGCAAAGTCTGGGTTTGCGTCATGCCGTGTTCTGCTTGCGAAAAACCGACGCATCCTGCCAGTGTCAGCTCGGCCATAGGTGTCAGACTTTCACCCGCCAGTCCGCGCGTCAATGCACCGAGCGGAAATACACGCGATAAATGCAAACGTGCAGCACGGTATTGCAGCATCTCCACCAGACCGGGCTCATCCAACACCGGTTGCGTATCGGGCGGACACACCACACTGGTCACACCTCCAGCCACTGCTGCGGCCAACTCACTCTCCAGCATGCCTTCGTGTTCATGACCAGGCTCACCCAGTCGCGCACATGCATCAACCAAACCCGGTATCACCATGCAGTCTGTGGCATCAATGGTTTGATCGGGTTTGAAATCCGAGGGGATTTGTCCAATCGCCAGTACATGGCCTTTTTGCACCGCCACATTGGCACGCTGACTGAAACCGCTGGCTGGATCAACCACATGTCCATGTTGAATCAATATATTCATGCTTCATTCCCTGCCACGATGGACATCACCGCCATGCGCACCGCTATACCAAAAGTGACTTGCGTGAGGATCACGCTTTGCGGTCCATCAACCACCGCTGATTCAATTTCCACGCCCCGGTTGATGGGTCCGGGGTGCATGACGATGGCATCCGGTTTGGCCAGTTGCATGCGGCTTTGTGTCAGGCCAAAGCTTTTGAAATATTCTTGACTTGAGGGCAACAGCGCACCGCTCATGCGCTCGTTTTGTAAACGCAGTGCAATGACCACATCGCAGTCGCGAATGCCTTCTTCGATGTTGTGAAACACTTTGACACCCAGTTGTGACAAATCGCCGGGCACCAAAGTCTTGGGGCCGACCACCCGCACTTCGGCGCAGCCTAATGTTGTCAGCGCGTGAATATCAGACCGCGCCACTCGTGAATGCAGCACATCGCCAACGATAGCGACACGCAAATTGGCAAAGTCCTCTTTAAAATGACGGATGGTGTAGGCATCCAACAAACCCTGTGTGGGGTGTGCGTGTCTGCCGTCACCGGCGTTGATGACGTGCACATGCGGGGCCACGTGCTCAGCGATCAAGTACGGCGCACCGGACTCGCTGTGTCGCACCACAAAAATATCAGCTGCCATGGCACTCAGGTTGGCGATGGTGTCAAGCAAGCTCTCGCCTTTGCTGGCGGATGAACGCGCAATGTCCAGATTGAACACATCAGCACTCAAGCGTTTGGCGGCAATCTCAAACGTGGTGCGGGTGCGTGTGCTGTTTTCAAAAAATAAATTGAACACCGATTTACCGCGCAGCAACGGGACTTTTTTCACCTCGCGGTCATTCACTGATACAAACTGGCTGGCCGTGTCCAAGATGTGCGTCAATATGTCGCGCGACAAACCTTCGGTGGACAACAAGTGAATCAATTCACCGTTGCGGTTGAGTTGGGGATTGCGTTTGTACAGCATCAACTGCCCTCCACCGAAAAAATAAATTGACCGGCATCATTGCGCATCAAACGCAGCGACTGACCCGCAGGCAGACTCAATCGCGCGGCAGCGTAATCCGCTTGCACCGGCAACTCGCGCCCGCCTCTGTCGACCAATACTGCGAGGTGTACCGCAGCAGGACGACCGTAGTCAAACAATTCATTCACCACAGCGCGTATCGTGCGACCGGTGAATAACACGTCATCGATCAGCCATATCACTGCCCCATCCACTTCAAAAGGTAAGTGCGTGGCAGCGCTGTCGGCCAGCCCCCGTTTAGAAAAATCATCTCGGTGCATGGAAGAAGACACCACACCCATGGGTTTGGCGCGCTGCAAGCTGGTTTGCAGTTGTTCAGCCAGCCACGCGCCACCAGAAGTGATGCCCACCAAATGGGCGTTAGCAGGCACAAGTTGGTTTAAATCTTTCACCATTTGTGCATACAAGGACTGTGCATCTAAAGATAAATGTCCGGTTGTCATGGATTTAACGTTCTTAGAAATTGGTCAAGAATCACACAAGCGGATGCTGCATCTACATCTGCAAACCCGCCGCTTTTGGCCTCAGTAGTCGAATAACGTTCATCGACTTCAAACACAGGCAAAGAAAAACGCCCATGCAATTGCCGCGCAAATTTTTTGGCCTGCGCGGTGTTTTCGTGCGCCGCACCATCAGGGTGGTATGGCACACCGACCACCAGTGCATCGGGTTGCCAGCGCTCAATGTGTGTGGCAATCAACGGCCAACGCGCATCGCCACTGGCATTGACGGTGCCTTGCGGTTGCGCCTGCCCGAGCAAACGGGATGCGTATGCCACACCGGTGCGTTTCTGACCGAAATCGAAAGCGAGAAAGGATTGCAATAAGGCAAGTGAAGTCGGCTGGGCAGCCGTGTTCATGCGTGGCCCGCCTGTGGCGACAGCATCCATGCTTGTAAACCCAGCAACGCCAATGCACTGTCGTAGCGGTGCTCAATGGGTGTGTCAAAAATCACGTGGTCATCAGCTTCCACTGTCAACCAACTGTTTTCAGCCAGCTCGGACTCCAGTTGACCTTGTGCCCAAGCGGCGTAACCCAAAGTGATCAACACACGCTTAGGGCCTGCGCCGGTAGACAAAGCTTCCAACACATCTTTGGAAGTGGTCATCTCCAGTCCGCCGGGAATCGCCAATGTCGATGCATACGCAGGCTCGGTTTGTCCGGGCTTGCCGCTGATATGTGACATGGGGTCATGCAATACAAATCCACGCTCTGTGTGTACCGGGCCGCCTTGAAACACAGGTATCTCAATCAAATCCGCACGCCCGAGTTGCAATTCCACTTTTTCGAACAGCGACTGCATGCTCATAGGGCTGGGTTTGTTGATGATCAAACCGAGTGCGCCGCGCTCGCTGTGCTCGCACATATAAACCACGCTGCGGGAAAAAGACTCATCCATCAAGCCGGGCATGGCGATCAGGAAATGGTGGGTCAGGTTGATAGGTGCAGAATCCATGGTCATGCGACGATTTTAAGGGTGAAGATGTCAAGCAAAGATTCCATGCAATTTACCTCGGTGTTGGTTTGGTTCAGGCGTGATTTACGCATGCAGGACCACACCGCCTTGAGCCTGGCTTTGCAACACAGCCAGAAGGTATTCGGTTGCTTTGTATTTGACCAAGACATTTTGAATGGCTTGCCGCCAGAAGACCGCCGGGTGAACTTCATCCAGGCGTCGGTGACCGCATTGGACAGCCAATGGCGCGAACAAGCCGCCAAAACAGACAGCGGCCTGCTGGTTCGCTATGGCCAAGCGACATCAAGCATCGTTCAATTGGCTAAACAGCTCGGCGTGCAAGCGGTATACACCCACCATGACGATGAACCGCAGTCATTGGCACGCGACGCGCAAGTGCTGGGCGAGTTGGCAAACATTGGCATTGCTTTTCACAGCTTCAAAGACCATGTGGTGTTTGAACGCAGCGAAGTGATGACGCAAAGCGGCACCGCTTATGGCGTGTTCACGCCTTATAAAAATGCATGGATGAAAAAAATCACAGCTGCTGATATGGCCGAAAGACGCACAGCAGCCAAGCCGGGGCAGCTGGCAGCCATTCCGGCGGCTATGCGTCAACCCATGCCCGAATTGAAAAGCATGGGCTTTGAAACAGTTGACTTGGCAGCCTTGCATATTCAAGCGGGCAGCGCTGGTGCGCAGGCGTTGGTGAAAGATTTTGAACAACGCATCAGCCGTTATGAAGACACGCGCAATTTCCCGTCTGTCAAAGGGCCAAGCTACCTGAGCGTGCATATGCGCTTCGGTACCGTGTCCATCCGGCAACTGGCGCGTCTGGCATACCCGCAAGCAATCAAAGGAGACGCCGGCGCGCAAACCTGGTTGTCCGAGTTGATCTGGCGCGATTTTTACCACCAGGTCATGTTCCACCATCCGCATGCCATGACCTCGTCTTTTAAGCGTGAATACGATGCCATCGAATGGGAAAAAGGCAAAGACGGCAAAGCCTTGTTTGAGGCTTGGTGCCAAGGCCGCACCGGTTATCCGTTGGTTGACGCGGCCATGGCGCAAATCAACCAAACCGGCTATATGCACAACCGCTTGCGCATGGTGGTGGCGAGTTTTCTGGTGAAAGACTTAGGCATTGACTGGCGTTGGGGCGAGCAGTATTTCGCCTTGCATTTGAATGATTTTGATCTGGCCGCCAACAACGGTGGCTGGCAATGGGCGAGTTCAAGCGGTTGCGATGCACAGCCTTACTTTCGCATCTTCAACCCGATTAACCAGAGCGAAAAATTTGATCCGCAAGGTAAATTCATCAAACGCTATGTGCCGCAACTGGCAGGTTTGTCAGACAAAGACATACACGCGCCTTGGCTGGCCAAGCCGCTGGACTTGCAAGCGGCCGGTGTGGAATTGGGTAAAAACTATCCTTTGCCTTTGGTTGATCACGCCAAGGCCCGCGCTAAAACGCTGTTGCGCTATTCGGTGGTTGCCAAGAAGAAGACAGCTTAAAGCTGCACCATTTCAAAGTCTTCTTTGCGTGCGCCGCACTCAGGACAGGTCCAGTTCATCGGCACCTGTTCCCAAGGTGTGCCGGGGGCAATGCCTTCGTCCGGCGCACCCGCCGCTTCGTCATAAATCCATCCGCAAATCAAGCACATCCAAGTTTTGTTCACAGCGTCTTTCCATTCGGTTAAAGGGCCATGGCCGCTTCTAAAGCGTGGCATAGAATGATTCAAAGTATAGACGGCCATGAATCAACTCATCACGCTCACCGACGAAGGCCAGACTCCTGAAATGGCGCATCCTTGCGCCATGACATTCAACAGCAATGACCCCAGCGGTGCCGGTGGCCTGACCGCCGACATACTGGCCATGTCTTCAGTGGGCGCACATGTTCTCGCGGTTTGCACCGGCAGCTATTTGCGTGACACCGCAGAAACCTTTGACCATGCGGCCTTGGAAGAAGATGCGGTAGATGACCAAGCGCGCAATATCCTTGAAGACATTCCGGTTCAAGTCATCAAAGTCGGTTTTTGCGGCACCCCCGAAATCATTTCAGTCATTGCCGAGTTATGCAGCGATTACCCCGATGTGCCCGTGGTGGCTTACATGCCCAATTTATCCTGGTGGCAAGACGATCCTATTGAAGCCTACCAAGATGCATTCATGGAACTGCTGTTGCCGCAAACCACCTTGCTGGTCGGCAACCACTCCAACTTATGGCGTTGGCTGTTGCCTGAATGGGGCAGCGAACGCACACCTACCGCGCGCGACATCGCCAAAGCCGCTGCTGAAAAAGGCGTGCCGTACACCTTGGTCACCGGCTTGCCGCAAGGCGGTCAGCATCTTGAAAACGCGTTGGCCACGCCACTGTCTGTCATGGTCAGCGAAACGATTGAGCGTTTTGATGCCGTCTTCACAGGTGCAGGCGACACTTTGAGCGCCACCGTGGCCGGCCTGCTTGCCATGGGCGACGACCTTGAAGCCTCAGTGGCTGAAGCATTCAGCTATTTAGACGGCGCATTGGATGCGGGCTTTCGCCCCGGCATGGGACACGCTGTGACCGACCGTTTGTTCTGGGCGCAAGCGCCTGAAGATGGCGACGAAGCAGCTGACCCGGCCAGCGCTGAAGACTTTTTGCCCGGCCACGATACCCGCCATTGATTTTTTCAACATCACTCATCCACAACCATGACTGATCTCAACCAAACCCTTTTCGACAGAGCCCGCCAAGTGATTCCCGGCGGTGTCAATTCACCTGTGCGCGCATTTCGCGCCGTTGGCGGCACACCGCGGTTTGTCAAACGTGCGCAAGGCGCTTATTTTTGGGACGCGAACGACAAGCGTTACATCGACTACATAGGCTCTTGGGGTCCGATGATTTTGGGTCACGGTCACCCGGCGGTGCTCGAAGCAGTGCAAAAAGCCGCGCTCGATGGTTTTTCATTCGGTGCTCCCACAGAGCGTGAAATTCAATTGGTTGAAGCACTGCTCAAACTCATGCCATCCATGGACATGGTGCGACTGGTCAGCTCCGGCACCGAAGCCGGCATGAGCGCATTGCGTCTCGCACGCGGCGCCACCGGGCGCAGCAAGATCATCAAGTTCGAAGGTTGTTACCACGGCCATGCAGATGCCTTGCTGGTGAAAGCCGGTTCGGGTCTGGCCACCTTCGGCAACCCCACCAGCGCCGGTGTGCCGCCTGAAGTGGTGCAACACACATTGGTGCTTGAGTACAACAACATCACACAGTTGGAAGAAGCATTTGCGCTGCACGGCAAAGAACTCGCGTGTTTGATGATCGAACCCATCGCGGGCAATATGAATTTTGTGCGTGCCAGCGTCCCCTTCATGAAACGTTGTCGTGAACTGTGTACGCAATACGGTGCTTTGCTGGTGTTTGATGAAGTGATGACCGGCTGTCGCGTGGCATTGGGCAGTGCACAAAGCGTGTATGCCAAATCCATCCCCGGTTTCGAACCCGATGTCACCGTGCTTGGCAAAGTGATTGGCGGCGGCATGCCGCTGGCAGCCTTTGGTGGCAAACGCGCGGTGATGGAACAACTCGCGCCCTTGGGTCCGGTGTATCAGGCCGGCACACTCAGCGGCAACCCCGTGGCCACGGCTTGCGGACTGGCCACTTTGCATGAAATTTCCAAACCCGGTTTCTTTGATGCCTTGTCCGCGACAACACGCTCACTGGTCGATGGTTTGACACAAGCCGCAGCCAAGGCCGGTGTACCCTTCAGCGCAGATTGCGAAGGCGGCATGTTCGGCTTTTTCCTGCTGCCGGAGTTACCGCAAAACTATGCCAAGGTGATGACCAGCGATTCACCCAAGTTCAACAAACTGTTTCATGGTTTGCTCGATCGCGGTGTGTACATCGCACCGGCTTTGTACGAAGCAGGTTTTGTCAGCGGCGCGCACACAGCGCAAGACATTGCAGACACGGTGCAGGCTGCGGCAGAAGTGTTTGCCAGCTTGTAATCTTTTGCCACGCTGACTTCATAACATCCCGGGGCGAGTCGAACACAATTTGCCAGATGGACATGACCAATACACGTCAACCGCTGGCAGTCATGCAGGTCTATGTCGCTGCGCTTTTGATCTCATTGGCATCGGCATCTTTCGCGCAAACGACGAGTCCATCCTCCGGCGAAGAACACAAACTTCCCGCCATTTGGATAAACCCCGGTTTTTATTCAGCGCATTTCGATACCGACAAAGGGTTGCGCAACAGCAACCCCGGCTTTGGCGTGGAAGTTGCCATCAATCAAGACTGGTCAGCCACTGCGGGTGAATTCATAAATAGCAATGACGCACGCTCAAATTATGTCGGTGCGTATTACCAGGCTTGGCATATAGCAAGCTGGAAATTCGGGGTGGTGGGCGGTGCTTTCAATGGTTATCCGAATGCATTCAACGGCGGATGGTTTCCGGCGCTGCTGCCGGTAGCGACATGGGAAGGAGAACGCTTAGGATTGAATATTGCGTTTGTACCGCCGCTGCAAGACCGCTTGTACGGCGCGATCAGTTTTCAGTTGAAACTGCGGGTCAATTAATTATTAATTAGGGTCAGGTTCCGAAATTGGGGTCAGGTTCCAATTAATTTAAACCCAACGTCTTGCCATCCCCACACGTACATCCCTTCACGCTCGTAAGAGAGTTTGCCTCCGTAAACCAGCGATGGCTGTAGGCTTTCTTCACCTGCAAACTTTTGCCACTTTTTTAAGCCATCGGACCAGTCGCTGGCAAAGGTGCTGCCAGACTTGATTTCGATAGCTTGCAACCCTTGAGCGCTTTCAACTACCACATCCACTTCGTTGCCAGCGCTGTCTCGCCAGAAATAAAGATCACTGGGCTTTCCCGCATTCAAACACTGTTTCATGAGTTCACTCACAACATAAGTTTCAAACAGCGCGCCGCGTGCGGCATGGGTTTCTAGCGTGGCTACATCGCGAATACCCAGCAACCAAGCGGCCAGCCCCACATCGCAAAAATAGAGTTTGGGTGCTTTCACCAAGCGCTTGCCGAAGTTGCAGTGGTGCGGTTGCAGCAAGGTCACGATGTAACTGGCTTGCAGCACCGACAACCAGTGTTTGGCCGTCACAGACGAGATGCCGCAATCTGCGCCTAATGATGAGAGGTTGAGCAACTGGCCGCTGCGGGCGGCGCACATCTTCACAAAGGTTTGGAATTGAGATAAATCGCGCACCGAGACCAACTGACGCACATCGCGCTCGAGGTAAGTGCTGATGTAGTTGGCAAACCAGTCTTGCGGCGAAATATCACGGTCGTACAGCGCGGGATAGCCACCTTGAAACAAAGCGGTGTTCAAGTCTTTGGGAGCATTGTTCGCTGTGGCCACTTCGTCTGCACTCAGTGGCAACAATTCGACACGCCCTACCCGGCCAGCCAATGTTTGGGTGATGCCCACGATCAAGTCGAATTGCGCCGAGCCGGTGAGCACAAAGTCACCCATGATGCCGCGCTCATCCACCAGACCTTGCAGCCAGGACAGCAACTCGGGGCAGCGCTGCACCTCGTCGAGCACAGCACCGTCCGAGAAGCGTTGCAAAAAGCGCTTGGGGTCTTGCAGGGCAAAGGAGCGCTCGTCCGGATTCTCTAAAGACACATAGGTTTTGCTGCTGAACACCGACTTGGCCAACGTGGTTTTGCCTGACTGACGGGGTCCGGTGATGACGACCACGGGAAAGCCTTTGGCTAGGCGTTTGAGGGTGGGGGTAGCGGCACGGAGGATCATTTGTGCAATTTTAAAGTTTAACTTTAAATTTGCAATGCCTTGATTAAATGCTGTAAGTGCTTTGTTCTGATTTAAGTGACTAGTGCTCACTCTGAAAAATGTAATTGAGCCAGGACATATAATTAATTATTTATTGATATATAAAATGTAAAATTTGTATAATAGTAATTAATTTATTGATGTGCCCGACCGATGGGCGTTTGAATTCAATTGTTGATGCGACGACTTTCTAGGTTTATGAAACTGTAAATTTGAATCTTTAAGGGAGGATAAATCAAAGCTGATCCGCCCACAGTCCTAAGTAATTAGAGCTAGATCAATTGACAAAAAGAGATCACTTGAAGAAACATTCTCTTTCAATAATCAGCGAAGAACCCAATTCCGATCTGACCGTACTCAAGATCGCCTCCGCATCGCGAAACAGCAGCAGCCAACTTTATGGTGACAGAATCTTACTGACGATTCCGAATATTGAGGATCTCCACAAGAAAATAAAACAGAAACTCAACCTTCACGGGATCAAAGATCTCGAGTCATCGTGTTCACTACAGTTTAAAAGTGATCGGGTAGAAAACTTCGACTCGATTGATAGTTTCCTGCAATACGACTTCAAATTAGAGTCTCTTACGGAATCACTTGGCATCAAATGGACCTTTATTTTTGACAGCATGGAAGCCGGAAATTCACATCTTCATTGTGTTTCTCTGAGATTTGCTGATTTTCCAGCCCCTGGGGCACTTCTTCAACGGATGCTCAGCGCACGCGCTGGGGACAACGACGAACAAGATCCTGACTTCTTTGCTCCTACGGTCTGTAAGCTTGATTTTGCCGATAACAGATTTGCTACTGAACTATTCTCTGTTGTTAGTGGTTGGATAAAGGCTCAGCCTCGAGTTGAACCAGCCTTTGAGGTAATAAATCAAATTAAAAATTACGAGGATCTAATACGAAGTTTTATAGAAAATACATTACCTATCATTGCCTTATTAGCGTACTTGGGAATTTGGCTTGGACTATTGCCTGAACAAATATCTACTTCTGTGAAGTATTCTGTTGCGTGGATGATCGGAGGAGGCGCGATCTTCCTTTTAGCAAACTACATCTCTAAAGCTGTAGCTCGAATTATTGGAAAAAATATTCGACGTATGTCACTCGTTCCAATATTTCAACTAACTTCAGGGGACACTAATCAAATTACCCGCTACATCGCTCGAAGCCAGAAGTCTGCCTATGTACTTATTGCTACCGGCGTTCTGTACGGCTTATCTCAGGGATTTGGTCTTTACTTGGCTTCTAAAATTTTCAGTCACTTACCTTAATGCCAAAACTATAATCGCCACTGCGGTCTAAATGTTCGCAAAACCGAACAGGACACTGTTGTCAATGCCTTAGGACAAACAGCCCTCAATGCCTGAAATGCCTCACGCCCGTGAACACCATGGCCACGTCTCTTTCATTCGCCGCGTCAATCACTTCCTGATCACGCATGGAACCGCCGGGTTGAATCACGCAAGTCGCGCCCTCGTCTACCACCACGTCTAAGCCATCGCGGAACGGAAAAAACGCATCGCTGGCAACCACTGTGCCTTGCAATGACAAACCAGCATGACCGGCTTTGATAGCCGCGATACGCGCTGAATCCAAGCGGCTCATTTGACCCGCGCCCACGCCCATGGTCATGCCGTTGGCGCAAAACACAATCGCATTGCTCTTCACAAACTTGGCCACTTTCCACGCAAACAGCAAGTCTTGCAACTGCTGCGGCGTGGGTTGCTTCTTGGTGACCACTTGCAAATCATCCAAACTTAATTGGTGGTTGTCAGCGGTTTGCATCAACAAGCCCGAGCCTACGCGTTTGACATCCAACAAGTTCAAGCCATTTGCCCAAGGCGTGTCGCCGCCGGGCGGCAGCGCGATTTGCAACACGCGCACATTCGCTTTGGCTTGCAATTGCACCAGAGCTTCGCCTGTGAAAGATGGCGCAATCAACACTTCCACAAATTGCTGCGCCAGCGCTTGCACCGTGGGCAAATCGACGGGGCAATTGAAGGCGATGATGCCGCCGAAGGCCGATGTCGGGTCGGTCTGGTAAGCCTTTTTGTACGCAGCCAATGCGTCCTCAGCAACGGCCACACCGCAGGGATTGGCGTGTTTCACGATGACGCAAGCCGGTGTGTCAAAACTCTTGACACATTCCCAAGCCGCGTCCGCATCTGCGATGTTGTTGAAAGACAGTTCCTTGCCTTGCAACTGACGCGCGGTAACAAGTGAGCCGGGTGCCGGGTCAGCGTCACGGTAAAACGCGGCCAACTGGTGCGGGTTCTCGCCATAGCGCAAGTCCTGCAATTTCACAAAGCGCCCGTTGGCCTGCGCGGGGAACAAACTGCGTTGTTCGGTGGCCAAGTCCAGCGATGACAAATAGTCGCTGATGGCACCGTCGTACATGCTGATGCGGTTGAACGCGGACACCGCCAGTTTGAAACGTGTGGCCTCGCTCAAGCCCTGGTGCTCGCGCCATTCATCAATGACTGGCTGGTACTGCGATGCGTGGGTCAACACCGCCACATGCTTCCAGTTTTTGGCAGCGCTGCGCACCATGGCCGGGCCGCCTATGTCTATGTTTTCAATCGCATCGTCCAGCGTGCAATCGGGCATGGCAACCGTGGCTTCAAATGGGTACAAATTGACCACCAGCAAGTCGATGGTGTCTATGCCGTGGTCTTGCAAGGCTTGCATGTGTGCGGGTACATCGCGTCGCGCCAGCAAGCCGCCATGCACATTGGGATGCAAAGTTTTGACACGCCCGTCGAGCATTTCAGGAAAGCCGGTCAATTCGGCAACCTCGCGCACAGGCAAGCCTTGTGCGGCCAGCAACTGCGCGGTTCCGCCGGTAGAAATCAACTTGATGCCCAAAGCATGCAAGGCCTGAGCGAGCTCCACAACGCCGGTCTTGTCGGACACGGAAATCAATGCATTCATGGGTACAACTTTCTATTTGGCTGATAAGCCAGTGAATAAAAATTCAAAGTAATTTGTGGTCGGTGAGTTTTTTGCGCAAAGTATTGCGATTCAGACCCAGCCAGCTGGCAGCACGTGACTGGTTACCGTCTGCGTGTTTCATGACCACGTCAAGCAAGGGTTTTTCCATGACTTGGATCATCATGTCATGCAATTGATCAGGTTCGGCGCCGCGCAAGTCTTTGAAGTAAGCCTCGAGACTGTGGCGCACCACCTCTTCAATTTGTTTTTTGCTCATGTCTGAGTCTCCAGAACAGGTTCTGATGTCGGGTAGTGCAAACGGTCGGACAGTTGTCCCAGCCGTTCAAAATAGTCAGCCACCACCGCCAGTTGGCGGTCGCAGTTGTCAATCGAATTCATGATTTGCCTGAAGGCTTGCGCTTGAGGCAGTCCATTTGTGTACCACCCTATGTGCTTGCGCGCGCTGCGCACACCTGTGTGGCTGCCATAGAGGCTGTAATGGTCTTGCAAATGATGAAGCAACAAACGCTGCACCTCGGCCACCAAGGGCGGCGCCAGCAAAGAGCCGTGCGCCAAAAAATGCTGTATCTCTCTGAATATCCAAGGCCTGCCTTGTGCGGCACGCCCGATCATTACCGCGTCTGCGCCGGTGTGTTCAAGCACATGTTTTGCTTTTTCCGGTGAATCAATGTCGCCATTGGCAACCACCGGCACGCCAACTGCGGCCTTGACTTGCGCGATGGTGTCGTATTCAGCTTGTCCACTGTAGCCTTGCTCGCGGGTGCGGCCATGCACTGTGATCATTTGAACACCGGCGGATTCGGCCTGCTTTGCCAATGTGACGACGTTGCGCTGATCAGCACGCCAGCCGGTGCGCATCTTCAAGGTGACAGGCACGCCAAAAGGTGTGGCGGCATCCACCACCGCTTGAACAATCGATATAGCCAAAGATTCATCTTGCATCAATGCCGAGCCAGCCCATTTGTTACAGACCTTTTTGGCCGGGCAACCCATGTTAATGTCAATGATTTGCGCACCGCGCTGTATGTTGTAGACCGCGGCATCGGCCATCATGTCTGCATCTGTCCCTGCAATTTGCACAGCGATGGGGCCAGCCTCTCCATCGTGGTTGGCACGACGCGATGTCTTCAAACTGTCCCACAGGTCTTTGCGCGAGGTCACCATTTCACTGACCGCATAAGCCGCGCCAAGCTGTTTGCACAATATGCGAAATGGACGGTCTGTCACACCGGCCATGGGTGCGACGAAAACGTTGTGTGCCAATTCAAAGGAAGCAATGCGCATGCAGGTAGCTAAGGTGTGCTTAAAAAGGAGGCACGATTCTAGCGGTGTACCAGTGCATTTGTATCGCTCATTTCTTATAAATTTTTTGGACAATGACTGCGTGATTAAGTGTGTGTTTTGTCGCTGCAATCAACACTTACACTGACTTATATGGAGATTTTTTTTCAAAACCTATTGACAAACTTGTCGCAGCCCGAGTATGGGCTGGCTGTTTTATTTATCGCCTCATTGTTGGCGGCCACCTTGATACCTCTGGGATCCGAGCCTTTGCTGCTGGGATTGATTGCACTCAACCCCGCTTTGCTGTGGCCTGCATTGCTCGTAGCCACCCTTGGCAACACCTTAGGCGGCATGGTCGGTTGGTGGATGGGACTGGGTGCAGAACGTTGGATGGCAAAACATCTCCATCAAGACAAAGTGACCCACCACATGCGCGCGCTTCGCTGGCTTGAACGCGTCGGCCCCGCCGCTTGCCTGGGCGCGTGGTTGCCCGTCATTGGGGACCCGCTGTGCGTGGTGGCCGGTTATTTGCGCCTGCCTTTGTTGCCTTGCACCCTCTATATGGCCATAGGCAAGGCTTTGCGCTATGGCGTGCTGGTGTTCGGTTGGCAGTGGTTGATGTGATTTAACTGCTGAACAAAAAGTTCATCACGTCGCCGTCTTTGACCACGTATTCCTTGCCCTCGGCGCGCATCTTGCCCGCGTCTTTCGCGCCTTGTTCGCCTTTGAACTGAATGAAATCATCAAAGGCAATGGTTTGTGCGCGGATGTAGCCCTTTTCAAAATCGGTGTGAATCACACCGGCGGCTTGCGGGCCGGTGTCGCCCACACGTATGGTCCAGGCGCGCACTTCTTTCACGCCTGCGGTGAAGTAAGTTTGTAAACCCAACAAGGTGTAAGCCGAGCGAATCAATCGGTTGAGTCCGGGTTCGGATTGACCGAGTTCAGCCAAAAACATATCGCGGTCTTCATCGCTCATTTCGCTCATCTCGGCTTCAAGTTTGGCGCTGATCGCGACCACAGGCGCATGTTGCGAATGGGCAAATTGGGTGAGGCGATCAAGCATGGGGTTGTTCTCGAAACCGTCTTCGGCCACATTGGCGACAAACATCGCTGGCTTGGCGGTGATCAGGAAAAACTGTTTGACCGCGAGTTTTTCTTCTTTGCTGAAATCGATGGTGCGTACCGGCTTGGTGTCGTTCAGTGCAGCTTGGCAACGCTCCAAAATAGCCACCAGTTTGGCCGCTTCTTTGTCACCTGAACGTGCGGTTTTTTGGTGGCGGTGTAATGCTTTTTCTACACTGCTCAAGTCGGCCAGACACAACTCGGTTTGAATCACTTCAATGTCGGAAATAGGATCGACTTTGCCAGCCACGTGAATCACGTTGTCGTCTTCAAAGCAGCGCACCACATTCACAATCGCATCGGTTTCACGGATGTGCGCCAAAAACTGGTTGCCCAAACCTTCCCCGGTGCTAGCCCCGGCGACCAAACCGGCGATATCCACAAACTCAACGATGGCAGGAACGACACGCTCGGGCTTGACGATCTCGGAGAGTTGGCCCAATCGCAAATCCGGCACCTCGACCACACCGACATTGGGCTCGATGGTGCAAAACGGGTAATTTTCAGCCGCAATGCCCGCTTTGGTCAGGGCGTTGAACAGGGTGGACTTACCGACGTTGGGCAAGCCCACGATGCCGCATTTCAAACTCATGGCTGTTTCCTTGGAAAGCTAAAGCGCAAGCTAGGGTTGTGCGCAAAGCCTGAAATTCTACGGCCAGCCAACTCCTACAATGGTTTGCATGTCATCCTCCTTTGATATTTGCATTCGCGGCAGCGGTGTTGTGGGCAGCACATTGGCCTTGTTGCTGGCCCGACAACGCCTGAACATCGCCTTGGTCGGACAGCCGCCACCTGCCAATGATGTGCGTGCTTTTGCTTTGAACGCGCATTCACGGGAAATGCTCAGTGATTTACGCTGCTGGCCGGATGGTTTGCACGCCACCCCGGTTCAGTCCATGCAGGTTTGGGGCGATGCCGGCGGGCAAGTGCAATTTCAATCTCCTTCTTTCAATGGCTTGACTCACATCGTTGATGTGCCTTCTCTGGAACAACTGCTGGCCGATGCCATTTCTTTTCAACCAGCCATTCAACGCGTGGAAACACCAGTCTCTGCCAAACTCACTGTGGTGTGCGAAGGCCGTCACAGCATCACGCGCCAAGACTTGGGCGTGGCTTACGACACGCTGCCCTATGCACAACATGCCTTAGCCACACGCGTGCGCTGTGCCAAACCTCACCGTCAACAAGCCTTGCAATGGTTCAGTCAATCTGCGCAAGCGCTGGACATACTGGCGCTGCTTCCATTGGGCGGCAGTGCCGGTGATGAAGCAGCGGTGGTTTGGTCGCTACCGTCTGAACGGGCACTGCAACTGCAACAAGCCTCACCAGAACAACTGTCTGCGGCACTCACACAAGCCAGCCATGAAGTGCTGGGCGAACTGCAAGTGACGAGTGCGGCACAAGTCTGGCCGCTGCAACTCGCCAAAGCCACTCATTGGAGCGGGCGTTTTGCAACAGGCGGTGCTTGGGTGCTGGCAGGGGACGCGGCGCACAGCATTCATCCGCTGGCAGGTCTGGGTTTGAATCTGGGCTTGGCTGATGCCAGTGAATTGGCCTCTGTGCTGAAAGAACGCGAGACAACGGCTTACTGGCGCAGTGTTGACGACCGGTTTTTGCTGCGCCGCTATGAGCGTGCCCGCAAAGCCGGTCTGCAAGCCACCTGGCTGGCCTGCGACAGCTTGCAACTTTTGTTCAATCATCCCAATACCGCTGTGCAAACCTTACGCAACTGGGGTTTGAACAGTTTCAACCAATTCGCACCGCTCAAACAATGGACGGTGCAACAGGCCATGCATTGAATTCAACTGGAAAAATGATGTTTAACTTTTTAAATCGTCCCACTGTCCCATTCGTTTTATTTTTTTGCACACTACTCGCAGGCGGCCAAGTGTTCGCGCAAGGCGAAGAAGCTTTGATACGCAAAAACCTCAAAGAGCGTATGCCGCATATTCAGCCGATTGACGAAGTGCGTAGAACCCCTATGACAGGTCTGTTTGAACTGCGGGTTGACGGCACTGAAATTTATTACACCGATGCCACTGGCAGTTTTATTTTGCAAGGTCAATTGATAGACACCAAAACTCAGCGCAACCTGACTGATGAGCGGGTACAAAAAATCACCGCCATCGATTTCAAATCTTTGCCTTTGAAAGATGCAATCACCATTGTTCGCGGCAATGGCGAGCGCAAAATCGCCGTGTTTGAAGACCCGAACTGCGGTTATTGCAAACGGTTTGAGCGCGATCTGGCCAAAGTCGATAACGTCACGGTTTATTTGTTTTTATTACCCATTCTGGGCAAAGATTCATTAGAGAAATCCAAGTCTATTTTGTGCGCCAAAGATCCGGGTAAAAGTTGGCAAGACTGGATGGTGCGAGACCAGACACCGGTCTCTGCCAGTTGCGACACATCGGCTTTGAAGCGCAACACTGAATTCGGCCAGAAAATGAAAATCACCGGCACACCTACTTTGATCTTCACTGACGGTACACGCGTGCCCGGCGCAATTGAACTCGCGCAAATTGAAAAACTGTTGGGCAAACAACCATGACGAGTTTCGCCACTGCAGTGCATTACCAGGTTGAAGTTCATGACCTGCATGCGCATGTGTGGCAGGTCACGCTGATCATCGCCAAACCGCATGCCTTGCAATTGCTGCAATTGCCAGTGTGGATACCCGGCAGTTACATGGTGCGTGAATTCTCCAAGCAATTGAGCCTGGTGAAAGCATTTCAAAACGGCAGTGCATGTGTGCTGACACAAACCGCCAAAGCCAGTTGGCAAGTGCATGCCGACCCTGGGCAAGCATTGAGTGTGCAATACCAAGTCCATGCATATGACGCATCGGTTCGCACTGCGTGGCTGGATGCCATGCGCGGATTTTTCAATCCCACCAGCTTATGCATGATCGCTATCGGTCACGAACAGCAAGCACACACATTAGAAATCTCTTCACCCGCAAATTGCGCACACTGGCAGTTGGCAACCGCATTGAAACCGCTGAAAACCAACGCCAAAGGTTTCGGCATCTATGCCGCTGCTGATTACGATGAGTTGGCCGACTCGCCGGTGGAAATGGCAGATTTCTGGTCAGGCGAATTCATTGCCAAAGGCGTGCCGCACAGGGTAGTGGTTACCGGGGCTGCGCCATCCTTTGATGGACAACGTTTGCTCACAGACATGCAAGCCATTTGCGAAACTGAAATCCATTTCTGGCACGGCAAAAGCAAACCGGTGCATGACCGCTATGTGTTTTTGATCAATGCCGTGGCTGACGGCTACGGCGGTCTGGAGCACAAACACAGCACAGCTTTGATTTGTAAGCGCGAAGACCTGCCGCGTGTTTCGCAGGTCAGCGCAAGTGATGGCTATGTCAGTTTGTTAGGTCTGATCAGCCATGAGTATTTCCACACTTGGAACGTCAAACGCCTGCGCCCTGCTTCATTGGCAAAC
This sequence comes from Comamonadaceae bacterium, assembly GCA_947456305.1. Lineage (GTDB taxonomy): Bacteria > Pseudomonadota > Gammaproteobacteria > Burkholderiales > Burkholderiaceae_C > Limnohabitans. The sequence continues at coordinate 34,239 of CANGPN010000015.1, forward strand.
TATGACTACACGCAGGAAAACTACACTGACTTGCTGTGGTTCTTCGAGGGTTTCACCAGTTATTACGACGATGTATTGCTGTGCCGTGCCGAATTGATTTCACCGGCGGTGTATTTGAAGTTACTCGGCAAAACCATCAACAGCGTGTTGCAAACACCGGGGCGTAAAAAACACAGCGTGGCGCAATCCAGTTTTGAGGCCTGGACCAAGCTGTATCGTCCCGACGCCAACAGCCCCAACTTGTCGGTGAGTTATTACGCCAAGGGCTCTTTGGTTGGACTGTGTCTGGATTTGTCATTGCGTCAATCCGGCCACAGCCTGGATGAAGTGATGCGCGGTTTATGGAAACGCTGCAAAGCCGGGTCCATGCAGGAAAGTGATTTATTGCAGGTATTGAAAGACCTCACCGGGCGCAGTTGGCAGCGTGAGATCAAAGCCTGGGTGCACGGCACTGCTGATTTACCACTCAAACAGTTGTTCACTGAACAAGGCGTTTCCATCACCGAGGAACACGCCCCCTTGACCCAGCAACTCGGTTTGCGCGTTCAAGAAAACCACGCGGTGCAAATTCAAACCGTGCTGAGCGGCGGCGTCGCTGAAGTTGCAGGTTTTGCACCCGGCGATGAGTGGTTAGGCATCACCGTCAAAGCTGGACAAAAAACAGCAAGCACTTGGCGCATCAAACGGCTTGATCAACTCTTGATGCTGTTCGGACAGCACAAATCGTTCACAGCGCTTGTGGCACGAGACGGGCAGATTCTGCAACTGCCGGTGCGATTGCCACCGAACGATCAACGCGTCTGGCGATTGGGCATCAAAGACCCGAACAAAGTGGGTCAGTGGCTGGCGGGTCAAGCTGCCACTTGATTCGATTTAGTTTTTGCGTAAATCAAGCACTCGCTTGGCTTTACCTTGGCTGCGTTCGATGGCACCTTCGGCGCATAACTCCACACTCAGACTGGTCCCGATGTAAGCCTTGGCATCGTGGACCAGCGCTTGCGCAGCCTCTTTTGCCAATGGCGATTCAGGGCCTAAGCCGACACGGGTTTCCACTTTCACCATCAAGTTATCCAACGGCCCTTCTTTGGTCAGCACACATTGGTAATGCGCGCTCAAAGCGGCTTGGCGCAATATGAGTTCTTCGATTTGAGTGGGAAACACATTGACACCACGCACAATCATCATGTCGTCGCTGCGGCCTGTGATTTTTTCCATGCGGCGCATGGTGCGGGCTGTACCCGGCAACAAACGCGTGAGGTCGCGTGTGCGGTAGCGAATGATGGGCAAAGCTTCTTTGGTCAAACTGGTGAATACCAACTCACCTATCTCACCATCAGCCACCGGTTCGCCTGTTTCAGGGTCAATGATTTCCGGGTAGAAATGGTCTTCCCAAATGGTCGGGCCGTCTTTGGTTTCGACACATTCGCTGGCGACCCCGGGACCCATCACTTCAGACAAACCATAAATATCCACCGCATCCATGCCCATGCGTTGCTCAATGTTCAAGCGCATGTCATTCGTCCAGGGCTCAGCACCGAAGATGCCCAAACGCAAACTGCTGTCACTCGCTGACAAACCCTGACGCTCGAATTCATCGGCCAAGGCCAGCATGTAACTCGGTGTGACCATGATGATGTCTGGTGTGAAATCGTTGATCAGTTGTACTTGGCGCTCGGTTTGCCCGCCTCCAAAAGGCACCACTGTCAGACCTAATTTTTCTGCGCCGTAATGCGCGCCTAAACCACCTGTGAATAAACCGTAGCCATAACTCACATGGACCGTGTCTGCGGGCCGTGCACCTGCCGCACGGATACTTCGCGCCACGCAGTTCGACCAAGTATCTATGTCGTTCAAGGTGTAACCGACCACCGTGGGTTTGCCGGTGGTGCCGCTGGACGCGTGTATGCGTGCGAGCTTGTCTCGTTGCACGGCAAACATGCCAAACGGATAGCTGTCGCGTAAATCCGCTTTGGTGGTGAACGGAAATTTCGCCAGATCAGCCAAGCTGTTGCAATCCTGCGGATGCACACCTGCCGCATCAAACTTCGCACGGTATACCGGCGAATTTGCATACGCATGCATCAAGGTCGACTTCAAACGTTGCAACTGCAATGCACGCAATTCATCCACACTGGCTTTTTCAATCGGCTCTAAATCAAAAGAAGTTTTCACAGGTTCACCACATTCCCCGCAATTTGCGCGCTCTTGCCTCTGAACAAAGCAATGACATCATCGTGTTGGTTACGCACCGTCATGTCGTAAACACCGTGGCGACCGATCAGCACTTGCTCTACGCCGGTGCTGGTCAGTACATCACCAAGCAGTGCTGGTTTTAAAAATTCAATGCTGGCCGCAGCAGCCACTGCGTTTTTGTTGTGGCTGTTGCACGCAAAAGCAAACGTTGAATCAGCAAGCGTAAAAATAAAACCGCCATGGCAAATGCCGTGGCCGTTCAAATGAAATTCACGCACCTGCATGCGCATGCGTGCGTGCCCGGGTTCGCACAGCAACAACTCCATGCCCATGGTGTCTTTGGAAGCAACATCCGCAGCAAACATGGCGTCGCCTACCTTGCTTGCGAGTGCCTCGGGTGTGATTGGCGTGCTCATGCTTTATTGACCATTGAAACGGGCCGGGCGTTTTTGTAAAAACGCTGTCACGCCTTCAATGTAGTCGTGGGTGCGTCCCATGGCTGACTGGGTATCGCGCTCTGCATCGAGTTGCTGGTTCAGGCTGCGGGTTCCTGCTTCGCGCAACAACCCACGTGTGGCCACCAATGCTTTGGTGGGCATGGCCGCAAGTTTCTCTGCCATGTCCATGGAAGCCTTGAGACAGTCATCGGCCACGTCCCAAATCATGCCCCACTCTTTGGCTTGCGCCGCAGACAATTTATCGCCCGTCATGGCCAGTGCCATGGCACGCGCCATGCCCAGACGTTCAACCAAAAACCAGCTGCTGCCTGCATCCGGTATCAAGCCGATTTTGCTGAACGCTTGTATGAAACTCGCACCGGGTGCAGCAATCGCGATATCGCAAGTCATCACCAGCGAAGCGCCTGCACCGGCGGCCACGCCGTTGACCGCGGCAATGGTTGGCATGCGCAACTGTTGCAAACGACGGGTGGTCGGGTTGAAGGCTTGGTCAATCACCGGGCCGGGATCGGCACGCTCAACCAAATTGGGACCTTCGGCAAAATCAAATTCCGCTAAATCTGCACCGGCGCAAAAACCGCGTCCTGCACCTGTGATCACCAATGCACGAACGCTGTCATTCGCCTCGGCCTGATCCAATGCAGCCCATAAATCATGGTGCATTTGTCGCGTGAAACTGTTCAATGCCTGCGGACGATTCAATGTGACTTTGGCGACGCCGCCGAGCACTTCATATAAAACGGTACTTTCGCTCATGTTTGTCTCCTTTGAAGTAATTTAACACTGTGCTGCATACTGCCGCCTTGGTTATAGTTAGTCGCATTCCATTACCAGAGCGGAGCCTCGCATGACTTACGAATTCATCCAAGTTCACACTGAAGCCGACAAGATTGGCGTGATCACACTCAACCGGCCCAAACAATTGAATGCGCTCAGCCCCGACCTGATGGTGGAACTCGGCGCGGCAATGACCGCATTTGATGCAGATGCCGCCATCGGTTGCATCATCATCACCGGCAGTGAGAAAGCATTTGCCGCAGGGGCTGACATCGGTGCCATGGCCACCTTCACTTTTGCCGATGTCTACAAAAACGACTACATCACCAAACACTGGGAAACCATACGCAGTATCCGCAAACCGGTGATTGCTGCGGTCAGCGGATTTGCTTTAGGCGGAGGTTGCGAACTCGCCATGATGTGTGACTTCATCATTGCGGCTGACAATGCCCGGTTTGGTCAACCCGAAATCAAACTCGGCATCATCCCCGGCGCAGGCGGCACACAACGTTTACCGCGCAGTGTCGGTAAATCTAAAGCCATGGATTTGGTGTTGACCGGACGCATGATGAATGCCGACGAAGCCGAACGCGCTGGACTGGTCAGCCGCATCGTGCCATTGGACAAACTCATGGAAGAAACATTGGCAGCTGCCTTGATGATTTGCAGTTATTCACAAATAGCAGTGATGGCCGCCAAAGAATCTGTTAACCGTTCGTTTGAAAGTGGCTTAAGCGATGGCGTGATGTTTGAACGACGTATCTTCCACGCCTTGTTCGCCACGCAAGACCAAAAAGAAGGCATGGATGCGTTTGTCAATAAACGTCCTGCCGATTTCAAACACCAATGACAGGTGGATGCAAAGTATGAACACTGACACTTTGAAAACGCCAAAACGTCACAGCCTGCTCAAGGCTGTGGCTGCATTCATCGCACTGATGGTGTTGGTATTTTTTCTCGGCCCGGTGAATGAATTCGGTTCAGAAAGTCCTACCACCCGCCCTGCACCTCCATCTGCGTTGAATGAACTTGACCATTGGCTTGCAGACAGTGAAAGCAAATTTCCGCAACTTCGACCTGGCACGGCCAAAGGCATAGTCTGGGCGAAGAATGAGAAAGTGAAAACACCTTGGTCTGTGGTTTATATCCATGGATTTTCTGCAACCCGACTTGAAACCGCGCCTTTGGCTGAACAAGTGGCTGCGTCATTGGGTGCCAATCTTTTTTACACGCGTTTAAGCGGGCATGGTCTGCCTGGCGAAGCCTTAGGGCGCGCAACCCCGCAAGATTGGATGGCTGACACTTTGGAAGCCGTGCAAATCGGGGCGACTTTGGGTGACAAAGTATTGGTCATTAGTTGCTCCACTGGTGCAACGTTATCGACCTGGCTGGGCACTGGCTCTGAAGCCTCTAAAGTCAGCGCACACGTGCTTATTTCACCTAACTTCGGCTTGAAAAACAAACTCTCCGAACTGGTCAACGGGCACTGGGGACATCAGATAGCGCATGCGGTTGCTGGTGAGACGATTTCTTATGAGCGCACTGATCCACGTGAAGCCGTGGCATGGACAACCACTTACCCTACCAAAGCGATTTTCCCAATGCTGGCCTTGGTGAAAAAAGTCAGAGACAGCGATTTAACTGCTTTCAGAACGCCAGTGCTGGTGCTCTACAGTGCTGCAGACCAAACCGTCGATGCAGAATCAACCAAAGAAACATTTATGCGCTTTGGCTCTTCACACAAAACGCTAGAAGCCGTGACCTTTAGCAATAGCCCGGGACAACATGTGTTAACCGGCGATATCCGTGATCCACAATCACTTGCTCCTATGCGCAGTTTTATTCTCGGCTGGCTGAAAGTCCAATAAATGTAAGCACTGTGGATTGAAAAATATGAACACACAGACTGTAGCAATCACGGCCATACAAGGCCATAAAGCTTTAAGTAAGCGCTGATGCGATATAGTTTCGCCAGCCTGCTGTGCTATTGACACTGCTTTGCCATGTAATGAATGCCACAGTAAGGGCCAGGCGCTGTAAACCACAAAGACTGCCCAAGGCAGTGTGAAAATCAGACGCCATGTGGCACGCCAAATTTTGCGTTCAGGCTTAAGGTGAACTTAGCTTGTCAACTTCAAGTGGCTTTGTGTACTGCAAGCCGCTGAAAAGGCCAAAACTCAGAAAAAAGCAAAAACAATTTGACCTATGTCATTGAATAGTCGGGCATTGCCCTCTGAAAATACCCGCATCGGTCTTTGAATTCAGAGCAAAAGATCAATACAAAAATGGTCATACGGTTACTTATGAGCCGTATGGCTTATGAGGAGAAAGCGGACATGGTGCAATGCCTAGATGCTGGGAAAGTACGGTTACACCAGTATCACATGTATATTCGTTGTAAGTACAAAATTAACCCATTTTGGGTAAAGTTGTTTAACCCACAGGTAAACAATCAGCAATGAAAACCACAGCATATAAATATAAATTAATTCAATCTATACGATCGCGGCCGAGATTACTATTTTCATTTCTGCTTGCCGCTCTGACTTATCAATTTTTGCCAGAGCAATGGGCCATGCATAACTCCACCCGTTTCATTATTAGCTGGAATGTCGGCGCTGCCCTTTATTTGCTTTTGTCTCTAGAAATGATGTTCGGGGCAACTACGGCGCACATGCAGTAAAGAGCCATAGCTCAGAGCGTCGGCAGAATAATTGTTCTGGGCATGGTTTTTTTGGCTGCTCTGGTGTGCATAGGTTCTACAATTTCATCTCTGGCAGTAGCCAAGGATATGCACGGCACGTTGAAATGGGAACACATTGCACTGTCCGGCATCACAGTTTTCACTAGTTGGTTCTTTACGCAAATCATGTTTGCTCAACATTACGCGCATGAATACTATCTGGCTCTGGTCAATCAAAATGATGCGGGTTTGCATTTTCCCGGCACAGCCAAACCTGATTACTTTGATTTTGTATATTTTGCCTGTGTGATCGGTACTTCATCTCAAACAGCTGACGTCAGCTTTACCAGCAGTTCAATGCGCCGGATTGGCTTATTGCACAGCATTCTTGCTTTTTTCTTCAATACCATTTTGATTGCATTAACCATCAATATGGGTTCAGGCTTGATTTGAAGTTGGTTTGTCTGGTGCGGTATGTTTAAATCCGTGTTTTTAATGGGAGCAACCGGTGAAAAACAAAACTGAGTCAGTTACACCAGAGAGAAGACAGTTTTTCCTACAGGCAACAGCTGCAAGCATAGGCACAGCGATTGCAAGCCTGCCGCTGTCTTCAAATGCTCAAACCCAAGACAGCTTTGTGTTGGCGACTGTGCAATTAAGCGTCAAGCCCGGCAAAATGGACGCTTTGTGCAAAGAAGTTTTTGAGACTGCCTTGAAAGACACGCGACGTTTTGAGGGTCTGATCAGCTTAGAGGTATACGCTGAGCAAGGTGCAGACACTTTGTTACTGATTGAAAAATGGAAATCCAAAACTCATCACGAAAAATACCGCGAATGGCGCAAAACTTCGGGTTTCGGTACCATCGTTGGACCCTATGTGACTGGCCCTTCGGCGGTTCGTTATTTTGACCCTCGCCCAGAGTAATCAAAGGAACTTTTCCCTTGTTAATGCAACCTGCATGGTAAATAATATGTCAACCTTAACGATGTACCTCTCAAGATGAAAAACTCACTAAATATCTTTTTGTTTTCCTTGGCTTTAGTATCAAGCCAAGTTTTTGCAGCCGGTAAAGCCACGGTCTTCGTCAGCTTCTCCAAAGGCTTTGTCTCGCTATACCAGATGGACGATATGAGCAAAATAGCCGACATCGAAGTAGGCGAAGGCGCACGTGGCATGGGTATCAGCGACGATGGGAAAACCTTGGCAGTCGCCATTAAAAGCGCAGGCGAACTGCTGTTAATCGATACAGATACACGCAAAATCACCAAACGAATCGCCGTTGGGAAAAACCCGGAATTTGTTCGAGTGTTCAACGACAAAGCCTTCGTGGCTTATGAACCTTCTAATCAAACTCCCGCTCCCGGCGCGGACGCCAGTCAGCATAAGAAAAAAGCCAAAGATGATGACGATGCAACACCTGCGCGTGTTTCGGTGGTCGAGTTGAAAACCGGTAAGAAATCAGCTGATATTGAAGCCGGTATGGAAACCGAAGGTATTGAATTTTCCGCTGACGGTCAACTGCTACTTGTGACCAATGAATCCGATGAAAATGTCAGCGTGCACGATATAGCTACTGGCAAGCTGGTTAAAAAAATTGATACCAAGAAATTCGGTTTGCGTCCTCGCGGCATCAAACGCTCACCTGACGGCAACATCTTTGCTGTCACACTGGAACTGAGTGACAAACTGCTGATCATCAACAAATCTTTAGAAGTTCAAGACGTTATCTCAACAGGCAATGTGCCCTATGGTGTGACATTCAATGGCGCGGGCAATGAAATTTACGTTGCCCTTGCAAAAGCCAAGGCAGTACAGGTTTTTGATGCCAGAACTTATGCAGTCAAACGCCAAATTAACGTGGCTGAACGCTGCTGGCATTTCACCCTTAATCATGACGAAAGCAAATTGATTGCGGCATGCGGTAGATCCAATAACTTAGTGGTTGCAGACACTCAAACCGGAAAAATACTGCAAGACGTAGCAGCGCCAGGCACTCCTTGGGGAATAATCACTTATCCCAGAAGCACAGGCTCACTGGACTTTAAAAAGTAATTCTTACCCAGTTTCTTCAAAAGCCGCATAAGCGGCTTTTTCTTTTTTGATACCCGGAGTACGTTTTGTGACATGGTGGAATCGGTTGGGTTCATTGGATAGGTTTGAATTATTTAATACAAAAATACGAGTGTGCAGTTATTTATCTAGATAGGGATACCCTCAAACTCCATCAATCGAATCAGACTTTCTTCAAGTATCGAACGCGCCATCCCCGCAGACTGATTTAATTGAACATGCATTTGAGCGTCTTTGAGATCTCTGTTCGCACATTCGCTGCTGTATTGCTCAAATGCAGCCAAACTGACGATCAGTTCAGCCAAGTGATTAGGGCATTCACATGCAATACTTGTCGACATGGCGGCGACACGCGAGAGTTGATCTGCGTTGAAAAGTCGCGGCCTGACAGTCTCTTTTGTTTTTTCAATCCGTTGATTGAACCGGGAATCAAGGCGAAACGATAAACAAGCACGATGAATATCGGCTGCAGTCACTGAGCCTTTCAAACAAATAATGGCTTCGCTCTCCAAGGCTTGCACAGCGGCTTTGGTGCCGAAGTTACAAATGACAATTGCATGGCTGCAATTTTTGTCGCTCAGGCTTTGTTTAACAGTGACCTGTGTGTTCAAGTCTAGGGTTGGCAAGACCAATATCAAAATACTTACTCCAACCGCTTCATTGGAAACATTCTCGCCTTGATTGCTGCTGTCGATATCCAAATCTTCATACTTGATCAACTCACTGCCCCAACGCCTGCGACAGGCTTCACTTGCAAAAACAAGCCGGAGGTTAGCCAGATCAGTGCGCTGACTTTGGGTATTTACAGAGGCTTGACCAAGTTGCTGTTTGAGTGCTTCTATCGACAATTTGGCTAAGCCGCTGACAGGGTGGCCGAGTTCGGTCAACTGTTTAACCAGCGTGATCTTCAGTATGTCTTGCTCTGAATACAAGCGTCTTCCCGTTTCACTGCGAGCTGGCACGATCATTTCGTAACGACGCTCCCAGACTCTAAGCGTTTCAGGGTGAATGCGTGTACGACGGGCAACCATACCGATGGTATTGGGGTAATTGAACATTGAATCCATACTGCTTTGGCTCCTGTGATGTTCACAGCCAGAGGAGTGAACATTTAATTGTTTATGTTTTGTTTATATTCTAAATCAAAGATAATTTTAAATTACATGCGCATTAGATTCGTCTATTGGCCATTTAAATAGTTATTAAGTAATATATATTTAGATTGGATTTGCGAAAAAATTGATTTGAATCGCTTTTGTCCAGCTTTTTGAGAGAATATTTGGGTTTACCCTAATTAACTTATGTTTTGTTTATGTTTTTTATTGACAAAACATGTTCATCGCTTAACATACATCCATTGCAAACATCTTTCTCACTTTATTCAAAGGACTTCAATATGACACGCATTTCTACCCTGATCGCAAGTTTGTTTTTAACTAATCTGGCTTTAGCAGCTGACGCAAATCAGACCGCCTTGGTGACTGACTCTGAAAATGCAGTCATGATTGCAACAGCATCCAACACATGGTCTATGGTCGCCATGAATAACACCGCCGGCTTGACCAAAGTTCGTGAATTCCACGACATGGGTGAAAGTGGCGTTCAACAAATCGATTACGTCGTCAATTGCGCTGATTCCACACTTGCTTTGGCTGGTTTTTCAGTATTGACTTCTTTAGGTGCTGTGCCCGCCCGCTCAGTCGAGCCCACATTCTCAGAACTGTCTTTCTACAAGCCTGTGATCCAACACGACCAAAGCATTGCCAACAATGTCTGCGACAAGCGCATGGCCATGAATGTTGACAGCATGAATAAGTAATTTTTATTTGCAAACCAAAAAAAGCGACCTTTTAGGTCGCTTTTTTTTATCATGGTATTCACTCTAGCGTTGATTGGGTTTAGGCTTTTAAATTAACTAATATCGAAGTTGTTTATTTTATCAAAATAGAATGCAATTGTTTAGACGAATTCTTACCGTACTTGCTTGCGCTTTGTTTTACTACTTGGCTTTTTCTTTAAATAAATTTATTTTCGATAAATATGATTTCTCTTTTGGCGTGGACTGGGTATTTGTACCCAGTGGTTTGCAGCTCGTTTTGGTGCTAACCGCCGTAGAAGATGCTGCCTTGGGTATCACTATAGCTTCCTGGCTTATCGGATTTCTTTATTACCCGCTTGAATCTGACATACGTACCATGATCACAGGGGTGATCACAGGAATTTCACCCCTACTCGCAAGAAACTTCTCATTTAATTACCTAAAAATTGAAGCAGACTTACGAAATCTAAGCTTTCAGGCTATCGTACAAATGTCATTTATATTTTCATTCCTAAGTGCCGCCTTACATCAACTCTGGTTTTACTATAACGGCGTATCCGATAAATTCATAAGCAGCTTGTTGGTTATGGCGATTGGAAATGTATTAGGAACGCTGGTGGTGTTATCAGTGATCAAATTAGCGATTGCAGCTGTCAAACGCAATGCACAGTAATCTAGAGAAATTGTCAATATAAGTTGTTCTAGTAATGTGCTCCCGCCTCAGACGACATTCAGACGCTAAGCTCCATGGTCACTATCAGCGGCAAGAAAAGTAGCACTGCCTCTTTTATGAAGATTGTCGGCATCAACGATACAAAAAAATTTAAAAGTACTGATAAATAAATTTTTTCATAAACTCATACACGTCCAAGTAAGCCAAATCATGAAATACACCACTATGCCGATCAGCAATCCGGTATGAGCAAATGAGCCCATGAACTTTGCTGTGATAAGCCCCCAAATTGGGATCAGTTGCTGGGCATGAACTCCAAGAAAATGTGCTGGCCGAATGTCCTTATGCAAATGCCACCCTACTATCGGCAATCCTTGCCCTGCCGGGGGTTGATTACCACCCAACATAAAGCCGCTGATAGTAGAGAGAATAAATGTCATGACAAGTCCCATGATCACTCCCAGTGTTTCCACCGGCATGTCATTTCCTCTTTGTTCTTTCCATATTTCCCACGCCAACCAAGCTTGTGATGCAGTCAATCCAACGGCAGCCAATGCCATCGTGCCAAACATGAAAGCATGAAACGGGTCGCTGATGTTGTAGTGAGATGCAGAGGCTATTGAGGCTTGATAGCTAATGTAGACAACTTCAAACAGTGATGTTGATATCAGCAATGCAACTAACCAGTTGTAAACGCCGGATTGATCTACATGCGAGTTCGCAACTTTAATTAGCCACAGCGTAGTCAATGCAAATAAAGCAGTCGCAGACATGAATTTCATAGGCTTTACCCAAACGCCAACTTCACGAATTAAACGATGGTCATTGAGCGACCACGCATAAGTAATTAGTAATGCGAAAACCATGAGAAATCCAAAACATAGCAGAACCTTAGAGGCTGAGCTAAGTAGATGCCACTCAAAATTAACCCAATTATTCACAGAAACCTCTCAGTTGTTGACGCTGTCTACAATTTTCAGTTAATATGTAGACATTGTCAACAAAATAAGAGATTTCCAATGACTTCAACCACAAATCATTTGATGACTGCTTACGGAACTTATGCTTTAGTAACAGGTGCGTCTGATGGAATAGGGAGATCTTTCGCTACGGAATTAGCCAAAAGAGGCTTAAATGTCTTGCTTGTAGCCAGAAGAACTGAGGCACTGAACCTGTTATCTCAAGAGCTTGAATCTAAATATGGAGTACTGTGTCCAGTTTTAACCGCCGATCTTTCTAACGAAAGTGACTTAGATTATGTTTTGCAACACGCTCAGCAGCTGGATATTGGGTTGGTAGTTTGCAATGCAGGCTACGGAACTGCAGGCAATTTTCTAAGAAATGACCTGAACATTGAAATGAATATGTTACGAGTGAATTGCACGGCTGTCACCCGCATGGTTCATGTCCTGGGCCGTCAACTTCAAGGACGCGGTAAAGGTGGAATTATCTTGATGAGTTCTATCTTAGCCACACAAGGAACTCCTAGATCAGCGAACTACGCAGCGTCTAAAGCTTATATTCAGACATTAGGTGAAGCATTACAAGAAGAATGGAGAGGAAGCGGTATTGATTTATTAATCGTCGCGCCTGGGCCTGTCGCCACAGGCTTTGCTGAACGCTCCAAGATGCAAATGGGCCAAGCAACCACGCCGGATATTGTTGCTATTGAATCCATTGAGGCTTTAGGAAAAAATCAACTTATTCACCCTGGATCACTTGCTAAATTAATGGCATTGGGGCTGGCCACCGCACCCAGATTCATTCGAGTCAAAATCATGGGATTCATCATGGGTGGTATGACCAAGCAACTTCATTGAATATCAGCTGCGCCAAATGGCTAAATCTATCAATGACCTTAATCTGAAAGAAGCTTGTATTGTTGCGGCAAGAGAGTTTATTGCAGAACAAGGAGTGGAAGGATTGAGTATGCGAGATGTAGCTCGTAAACTCAATATTTCGCATCAGGCACCATACAGGCATTTTCCAAACCGCGACCATTTATTAGCTGAAATCATGCGCCGATGCTTTGTAGATTTTGCCGAGTACTTGGATTCCGAAACCAAAGCCCATCAAGAAGACGAATTAAGAGGTATGGGTGAAGCATATATGACGTATGCATCTTCAAAGCCGCTTGAATACCGCTTAATGTTTGGAACACCTTGGCCGGATCCTGCCGCACATCCTGAACTCATACAACACGCGGTTCATGCGTTTGATTTACTTAGACAAACCTTGCTAAAAAAACTTGGCAAAGTGACTGGCGCCAAAAAACAAGCAGAGCTTGAAGCTATGTTCATTTGGTCTACCCTGCATGGGATGGCAACGATTGAGCAATCAAATGTCATGAAGCATTTGGTACTGACAAAAGGCGTAGAAACTCAAGCCAGAGAGTTCAACATGAAGATGATTGGCGCTGCACTGAGTGCTTTAGAAAATCCCCATAAAAAATAAAGTTATGCAAAATACATGTATAGCATTGATTGGATTATTACTGTCAGGCTGCAGCAGTTTCAACTATGACAAACCTGATAGTCTTACACCACTTATCTCAATTCCAATCTTTGAACCAAAGCCAAAAATTGCTTTGGTACTTGGTAGTGGAGGTCCTAGAGGTTTTGCGCATATTGGTGTCATGAAAGTATTTGAGGAATCGGGGATTGATTACGATTTGATAGTGGGTTCAAGCGTTGGTTCACTCATTGGCGCATTTTGGAGTGCTGGATATACAGCAACAGAAATAGATGAACTTTCTAAGCAAGGTGATCCATTCACTGTTTTTGATTTTTCATTGTTTGCCGACAGAGGTTGGATTCACGGCCAGCGACTGCAGAATTATGTCAATGACAAGCTAGGAAATCGAACTATTGAAAGTTTGCCCAGAAAATTCATAGCTGTTGCTACTCGCATTCAAGACAAGCAACCTGTTTTTTTTCATACCGGCAACTTAGGAGTTTCAGTCAGAGCATCCAGTGCGGTTAGTAAAGTCTTTTCGCCTGTAGGAATCAATGGTATTGAATATGAGGACGGGGTCGAGTCACTGCCTGTTGCTGTTCGGGCCGCTCGGCAGGCTGGAGCAACATACATCATCGCTGTAGATGTCACTCCTTTTGCCAGCTCCGCACCTCCAAATACGTCTCAATCACAAGTAGAGCGTGCACTGAGCAGAAGAAAAAGAGTCGATCCTGAATTAAAAGATGCGGATTTAGTGATTCAACCAAATATTGGATTTAACACCTCACCCACCAAAGACTTCTTTGTAAAAGCCAGGATGGCAGGTGAAGTTGCAGCACGTGAAAGTTTGCCTTCATTATTAGCATCATTAGGCAAATAAGATATCTAACCAATGGGATGATTGCTTTTAAATTTTAAAAAGCTTATTGTTCAATCGAAAGATTGATTGAATTTAAAGTGTCAACATAGTGATGTGTTCTTCGCTCGGCAAATCCGTCTATCAATAATCCGATACCCGCAAAAAATACCAAGGAAATACCTAGCCCTTGATAGAAATCTGAGGGGGATGCAAAGCGCAAAATTAACCCAACCATACCGAAAACAGCCCACAAAGCCAAGTACATTGGCCAAGCTTTGTTGACTTTGATCATGCGATGCGTTTCAGTTTGAACAGTTCCTTGTTGATCAACTTTAATAGAGGTAATAATCCCGTTGACTTGTGATGGTGTTCTAAAACCTACCGCTGCACCTACTGCACTCAACAACAAGCCCAATATTAAAAATGGAATAGCAACTCCTTTAGAAAAGCTGCTGGGGTTGTCAGTTAGCAACCAAATACCAAAAACCATGCTCAAAAAACCGATCGGTAATATGAACACCAGAGCTTCAATTTTTTCACCTTGAAAGTAAATCTGAGCCGCTCCTAGAAGATCAGAGATTTGTATATGGCTTGACATCATCAGACTCCAATATATTTTTTTGAGAATTAATTACTTTATCAAAACGCTGCTCTTCCATAGATCATTAAAAAATTTAATATTTAATGGAAAGACTGTAATGTCAGTTTATTTAACAGTTATAATTCGTGAAATTAATTTATAATTTTTTATGTCAAAACGACTCAAATTAGGTTTATGCTTTTTATTAACTTTGATTTCGTTTCACGCGAACAGTCAAAATCTGTTTGGGAATCCAAGTTGTTTAAATTGGCAAAAAATTACATCTCAAGAAAAAACTACTTGGCTTTACGCCTACCTTGTGCCGCTGAATTTGACAAACGTCTCACGAAAAAAGCCTCGCGTGGATAAATTCAGTCAACTTACTTCGCTTGATTCAGTTGTTATTTATGTAGATAAATTCTGTGTTTCCAATACGGATGCGTTCGCTTCAGTAGGAGCTATTCGGTTTTTAGATGAATTAACAATTGAAAATAATCCACATTGAGACTGACGGAATATAAATCATTTTTTGTTATTGCAGACGGCACGCCTATCAACTACCATCCAACTCCACCTTGGTTAACAGAGACAAGGCAAGCTATCAAATTTAAAAATTTTGAAGCAGCTATTGAAATATTGACTAAAACCGCAGAGCAAGGAAACTCGGCAGAATGGGATAATCTGATGGGTTTCGCCCTCGGAAAGAAAACTTCTCCTGTAACGGCTAGTCCTTCATAAAAATCCGAGTTAATAGCAAAGCGCAATACTAATCGAGACAAACCAAAAATTGAAAATGATATTCAATAGCCAAAGTGGCAATATGAATACAAGAGCATCAGTTTTTTACCTTGAAAATAAATTTGTATAGCACCTAGCAAATAGTGTATTTGTAATTGATTTGAATTCACCAAGCTTCACTATATCAAGAGATTAAACATAGATTTAGATTAGCCAATCTAAGTATGTATAGCGACCTCGTGTTGTTTCAGATATGTAAAACATTTGAACATATTGCTAAATCATGAACCACTTATGTTTTAAAAGATTTTCACAAATAGCATTCATAACTGGTAAATGTCACTTGGACGATGTCATTATCAATTTATTGATTCTGCCTTCGAATCGAGCCAGGTGTAAAACCGAATTTATTTTTAAATGCCGTAATGAAATGATTCACATGTGAATAACCAATTTTATGGGCCAGGGTTTTCAACGGAATGTCAGTATTTACTATAGCTTGATATGCCTGATCTAATCTCTGGTTGGCTAAAAAATTATAAATCGATTGATTATATTTTTCAAAAAATACTTGATTTAACTTAAATGGCGTGACATTGTATTTTTTTGCAATATCATTTAATTTTGGTATCTCACCAGTAACTTGCAGAAGCTCAGTATGTAGCCCAGTAATATCCAGTTTACTATTCAATGAATCATTTTTAATTGTATCCATTGATGCAATATAAATATTAATTTCAATTAAATATTGAAGGATCACCGAATTAGCAAATAATTGCCGCAAACTCCCATTCAAATGACTTGGAGTGCAATTAGCAATTTTATTTGAAATAGATTGCGGAATTTTAATTTGATTGTAATTACCTAGATTTGATATTCCTAAGTTTTTATAAAAAATTTCAATTTCATTCAATCCTAATAAATTAATTAATTGAACCTCTGGAATAAAAATAACTGTTAGAGAAATATCTTCATCTGTAAAAAGTGTTTGCGTAATATCTATAGTTTCAATTCTACTAAAGAGATCAATTCCGGGTATTCTAACTAATTTATCATTATTTTTATTATTGATGAAATTAAGACATCCTTTATGCATGATATGAGAAGTAAAGGAAGGAAAAGTGGGCTGTACATTAAAAACACCTAAGGGTATTTCTGATGGTCGATCCTCATTAGTAAAATTATGAAAAACTTTAACCATTGAAATACCATCGTGAAAGTCAATGTGTTCAGAATAACCAATTGCCCAATCTGACGGATACGGATATGAAACCTTTTGCAATGAACCGCTCCATACAGTAGAGGGCAATTGCTCATCGAATAACCAATCAATTTTATGTGTTACTGATGAAAAAGACATTTGATTTTTGAGATTCAGGTTGTAATAGCTTTTAAATTATTGGTCATTTATAAAGTTAAAGATGTTGATTGGTGGGTTTTAAATAATACTTTAAAACAAGTAGGAGGGCCATTAGGTATTAAATTTCATATTTTCAGAAAACCATACACGAATTTGGTTGGCTATGTCGCCGAAATACCTGACAAGGATTTATTAGATAACATATTAACTAACACAACCATTTTATCAGACTCATTCAAAGCTAACGGCGTTCTGGTTGAAACAATAGAAATGTTTGAAGAGATTGAGTTCTAACTTTATATGCACACGAAAACTCAATCGACTTGCTGAAATTGACAATATCAAGTTGATAGACGAACTTTGCTTATGGATTGATAGGAACTTAAATACTGTTCTAGGATTGAATGAATTGGTAGAAAAAAACAAGCTCGCAAATACAGATATTCAATATTTATTTGAAAATACAAGCAAACTACCCCAATGACTTACATTCATAAAACGAGAGAAAAAAGAGACAGCAGAGAAAATTATCTGATCAGTGCAGAAAAAATTACACCAATTTTCACAAGCATTGAGAGAAACTAAATTTAAATAAACGGGTAATTGCAGACTTTGATGCCCTTGCTTGTTGTTCGACCGTGCAACCATAGTGTTCAATGAACCGTCACTGTTTAACTGTCCAATTGCTGGGGCTGCAATTTCCTATTCAACATGAAAGATTGATTCTGCCCTTTGTTCTGACAACCAACCCATGGTTTCAACGTGAGTTGCAGCACCATTTGATGTTCTAACAGCTCAGATAATTGCTCTATAACCAACTTAAATGTGATTCAGGCAATCAGAGATTGCAATAAGTTCCAATCAGCTTGAGTTTCAATATTCCTTTGAGAAATATATGAACAACGCGGATTTTTGGTAAAAATTAATCTTGCTCCCTTTTTTTCCAATAGTCGTAACCAGTACGCACGTTGCCGAACCACTATAAAAATTGCATTCTTATTTTGTCCTATAACTTCTTCCAAAATTTCAAACATGATTTTTTTACTGGGAAGATCATTACATTCGTGAAAATTTCTGCTTGCCCACGCTATAACTTGAAAGGAAGCTATTTTTTGCGAAAGGGATTTCCATTCTTCTTCGTTTCTTTCATCCTTGACAAATTGTCTTAGTCTTGGACGCCACCATCCCCGCATCGATTCATTTGCTTCTGAGCTTAACCCCCAAATACCCCAGCCATTTATTGGTTTGTGATCTTCTTCTTTCGACTGTTCAGAAAAAGATGGATTTGCCAAAAGTAAAATTACCTTTGCTTGCTCTAAGTTTCCTTCGAACGGGCACGCCTTTAGATCTGTACGCAAGTGATATGGATGATTTTCAGGAAATTTTTTGTTATGCAGCACTAGGGTTGATTTATCCATTACTTCGATTTTTTTTGAATAGCTGAGTAATCGAACATAGACATTGATAATTCTCCTACCTAGTTAAAAGAGACAAAATACGGAAGTATTT
Organism: Comamonadaceae bacterium; assembly: GCA_947456305.1. Classification (GTDB taxonomy): domain Bacteria; phylum Pseudomonadota; class Gammaproteobacteria; order Burkholderiales; family Burkholderiaceae_C; genus Limnohabitans. The sequence continues at coordinate 52,413 of CANGPN010000015.1, forward strand.
CTCAAGCACGATATTTTCCACTAACATACAACTAGGCAACCACACTTCAGCAAACTATCACTGATAAAAGTTTTCCTTGAATAAGTTCTTAATATCCAATGTCTATTTTGTTTGATTTAGAAAATTTCTTGACTCTAGGGTTTAGCTTCCGCTCTTACAAAGACTCGTGGAACAAACAGGATAAGGAATGTGTATACACACGTGATGACACAACACTCACTTTTCGCAAACAAGAAGACACCGAGTTTGTAATGGGCATATGCTCCACAAATTCTGGCGAATGGGAAAACTACATTGTTGATCAAGAAGAAGCTTTACATTGGTTCACCGATTGTTTTCCTTTTGAGGCACCACGCAGAACACTAAGCTGCGACAACGGTGCTCACTCTCAAAACCATCACCCAAAGAAAACCGCCTCATCTATTACCCAACTACATTAAAGCGTATATCTTTGTATTAATTATTGAGAATGTTTTTTTTAAGATTATTACTATCTATAATTCTAAGGGCCAACAACCCCTAGGCAGTACGGCAAGCTCATAGAAACTATGGCGGGGGGCTAAATAACTTTATAGTTAATTATTTTAACTTGGCAAATTTTTCAATTTGAATTATAATAAAAGCTTGTTTAGTTATTCGAAACTTTATTCTTCAGAGGTAATTCAAATGTTGAAAATTTTTATTATTATTGCTGGAATTATTTTCAGCGCAAGTACTTTTGCACAAGCTGAAAAGTTTGCAGGTACAAGTGTTGGAGTAAATGCTGGGTATAACGTTGAAACATATACAAAAAGTTCTGTAACGACTACCGCAGGACAAAACAATACTGCTTCTAATATAAATGCTACTTATACCTTTGCTCTTTCACCAGAATGGACAATTGGCACTGGATTAACTTATGCTTTATCTTCTACTACACTTGCCACTGCTGCTGCTACTGGAAATAATGAATACTCTATGAATTCTCATTACTCTTTGAATATAGAACCAGGATATGTGTTAAATGAAAATACACTAGGCTATTTTAAATTATCTTATAACAGTGGAGTTGTCAAAAATACATACTATTCAATAGACCAAACAATTACAGGCATAGGATATGGACTTGGCACTAAATTCTTTATTTCAAAAAACGCATTTTTAAATATTGAGATGCAACAAACCAAGTACAACTCCTATACCTATGTCACAACTGTTCTGACTCATACAACTACCGAAGCTACTGTCGGTATCGGATACAAATTTTAATTTTCTTACCTGCAAATAAAAAAGCCAGCATGACAGCTGGCTTTTTTGTTTTAAGTTGTCGTGCCAAAAAGCAATTGTAAAGATGACCTTTTTAACCTGTTAGTTGTCGTGATTAACTAGCAAAGCCATATCTACAATGGCATCAGTGGTGTTTCTTACATCGCTATTTCAAGGGGCTATGACAGCGCCAAACCAGTTTGGAGAGTTGCTAAAAAGATTTGAGCCATCGTGCTATTACTGTATGTTCACCAATACATATAGTCAAATTGTCGTGTTAAGCGAGAGCCTCAAATACCTCAAACACGGCCGCACCCACTCAAACTAAAAAAGCAAACTAAGCAAACGCTGAACACCACGCTGAAACAACGGCTCTCACTGTCAAAACCCTCACCCCCGACCCCCGCCCAAGTCTCGCTATAATTTGCGGCTCGGCGCTTTAGCTCAGTCGTGCAAACGAAAGTTCTATAATGAATCTACGGTTTGCAAACCAAGAATCTACCATTATCAACTGCCGCAACGCCTCCACTGCGTGAGTTTTCATCATAGTTTATGCACTCCACTACCAGCAGTGTTCAGCTGCCAGTGGTGTTGATATCTCCTGCCATTACCTACTGTCCTGTTGTAGCTAAGTCTGCGGTTAGCTACAAATTCACTGCTGTGTGTGGCTTTTTTGCGGCTGTGTGTGTG
>CANGPN010000016.1 GCA_947456305.1 Comamonadaceae bacterium
AGTACTTGGAATTGAATGGTTTTCTTCAGACATGCACGTCAGTTTACAAGTAGATTCAACAAGCCAGTGAAATTCATTTGATTTGATTGATCAAATTAATTGAATTTATGTCAAGCTTTTCAAAAAAAATCGCCGTGTCAAACGGCGATTCGAGTTGGAATTGTTGAAAGTCTTAAGGACGCTGGGTTTTGCTTTGTACAGGCAATAAGGTGTATTCGATATCGAGATCGCGCTTGCCGTTGGAGTTGAGTTCAATCCAAACCACACGTTCCCCGCGGCTGAACTGGAAAGAGTTGTGTAAGCTGACACGCCGACTGAGCAGCATTTCCCAGCCTTTGGCTTTGGCATCTTCAACCAAAGCATCTCTGGCCAAGTCCAGACAAGTGGCGCCGCCTTCACATTGCAGTGTTTTCTTGGCAACCGCAGGTGCAATAGGTGTGACAACAGCAGGGGCGGCTTCGCTTGCTTTGGCATTTTTAGCCGATTTTTTATTCGCTGGTATGGGTGCAGGAAGCGGTTTCACCTGAACGGTGTCAGTGACTGCAGGCAAAGAACCGGTTTTTTCTGCAAATGCGGCCCTGGCGTATAGGCGACCTAGCATTTGTTCGCCAAATCCCATCACGGTTTCCTCGTTGATACGGGTAGGTGTGGAGCCAGGGATCCAAGGGAAGTCGTAAACAGGTTGTTTTTGCCAACGGTTGGGGGGTTCACCCTCGCGCAAAGTAGGCAAATAAGGAGCGAACAGCATGGGGCCCGTTGACACGTTGGCGTCATCGGTTTGCACAGACAAAGATTTAGGCGGTGAAACCGGGGCCGATTTTGCCGGTGCATTGGCAGGTGTTGTTTGATTGGTGTCTGCCGCCGCTGTTTTCACGGGCTGGGCACTGACCGCTAAAGCCGGTTCAGTGGGCTTTAAGGAAACCGCCGGTACAGGAGCGTTAGATTTTTTGGCAGTCGGTTCTCCAAGCTTGGCGGGAAATTTCAGAGAACCGAATCTCCAAGAAGTTTCATCTTCGTCTGAGCTAGTAATAGTGGAACACGCTGTCATCAATAAGCAGACCGTAAGCAGACCGATCGACTTAGGGGAGAAACTATGAATGGGTTGCATACATCTAACTTTGCTGAATTTAGGATACCCGGATGGGGTCAGTCTTTGGAAGCTGTTTCGCGACCGCTCGGGCGTTTGGCATGCTGGTTCAACATCACCGAATAAACTGCGTCCACACCGGCATTTGTATTAGTCAAGCGGATGTCCAGAATTCGGTCTTCCTGAGTGAGAGTTACTACATAACTTGTGCCAAGGCGCATCAAGGAGTGCAAGCGCCAATTTTTCATTAAACCGTCATTTATTAATTCGTTATGCACTGCCTCGCTATAAGCTTCCGGCAATGAGGCGAAAAATATGCCGGTTTGTTGGTTGCCTTCGCCCAGCAAAACAGTTTGTTCATGCCGGGTCATTAACATGGGTTCAATGTAGGGGTACATCGCACTTTGTATGACTGGCCAGCGTGTTTGAGCGTGCAGTGAAGGTGATAAGAACAGCACCAGACTGCTTAGGGCCAAGGCTTTGATTGTGTTCAGTGAAAAAGGTATCGGTGTCATGTGGGACTGAACTTTAAAAAGGGGAAAGGCGAGGTTTGTAACAGTCAAACCTTCAATACCGACAATATATCAACAAAATTGTTAAAAGCGCAAAAAACAACGGCAACGAATGTAATAAATATCGAATTTGAATATATTAACAATTAAATAAAAATACCACCGCAGCTAGTTTCAGCGTCTGCGCCCGCCGCCGCCAAGCAAACCTCCAAGTACGCCGCGAACGATTTCACGGCCTATGGCAGAGCCTACTGTGCGAACTGCGCTGCGAACTACCAATTGGGCCACGCCGTCATGCCGTCCGCCGCGCGGCCCTGTACTTCCGAACAAAAGATCTGAGACTTGGCCCATGACGCCACTGTCTGTTGAAGCAGCGCTTGTATTGTTGGTGTTTTGAATACTTTGATTATTCAAAGTATTTTTGGCAGTTTGGCGGGCTTGGTCTATGGCTTGTGCGTCCATGGCAGGAGCTCGGCCTTTGATTTTTTCGTATGCGGATTCGCGGTCTATGGTTTTCTCGTACACACCGGCGACCAAAGAATTTGCCATCAGTACTTTGCGTTGCTCAGCAGTTACAGGACCCAGTTGACTACCCGGTGGCAGTACATATACCCGTTCGGTTTCACTAGGACGACCTTTGTCATCCAGCAAGCTGACCAAGGCCTCACCGACAGATAGTTCCGTGATAGCGGCTTCGATATTCAGTCCTTTTTGGGGTCGCATGGTCTGAGCCGTGGCTGCCACGGCTTTTTGATCACGCGGTGTGAAAGCCCGCAGCACGTGTTGTACTCGGTTGCCCAATTGAGCGAGTACGCTGTCTGGAATGTCCAGAGGATTTTGAGTAACAAAATAAACGCCAACTCCCTTGGAACGTACCAGCCTGACAACGAGTTCTATGCGTTCAAGCAACGCTTTGGGCGCTTCATTGAACAGCAAATGCGCTTCGTCAAAAAAGAACACCAGTTTAGGTTTGTCGAGGTCGCCGACTTCAGGGAGTTGTTCAAACAGCTCTGAGAGCATCCAGAGTAGAAAGGTGGCGTACAAACGCGGCGCATTCATCAATTTATCAGCCGCCAGGATATTCACCAAACCATGACCGTTGGTGTCGGTTTGCATGAAATCGTGAATGTCCAGCATCGGCTCGCCAAAGAAGCGGTCACCGGACTGGGATTCAATTTGCAGTAAACCCCGTTGAATCGCTCCGACACTGGCTGCGCTGATGTTGCCGTATTCGCTGGTGAAGTCTTTCGCGTTTTCCCCCACGTGTTGCAGCATGGCGCGGAGGTCTTTCAAATCGAGCAACATCAAGCCGTTATCGTCAGCGATTTTGAACACCAGATTAAGTACGCCGGCCTGTGTTTCATTCAGGTTAAGCATGCGGGCCAATAACAACGGGCCCATATCGCTGATGGTGGCGCGGACCGGGTGGCCTTGCTCTCCGAAAACATCCCACAATGTCACCGGACTAGCAGCAAAAGCAGGTGTGTCCAGTCCGCGTTCTTTGAGTACGGCGGCCATTTTGTTTGACAGTTGGCCGGGTTGGCTCATGCCGCTTAAGTCGCCTTTGACATCCGCCAAGAACACTGGCACGCCAATTCGTGACAAGGCTTCGGCCATGGTTTGCAAAGTGACGGTCTTGCCAGAACCGGTAGCGCCTGTGATCAGCCCGTGGCGATTGACCAACTGCGGCAGCAGAAAACAAGACGTTTGGCTGTTACGGGCAATCAGCAAGGGTTCTGACATGGCCGTTCAGCGCAGAGAAATATCCGGGGTTGGCGCTTGCGTGTCAGTGGTCACACGTCTGGCGCCATTGAACCGGTTGCGCCAGTAACTGTCGGACATATTTTCGATACGTACTTCGCCTCCGGCGCGGGGTGAATGTATAAATTTGCCTTCGCCTACATAAATACCTACGTGGCTGAAAGCTTTGCGCAAGGTGTTGAAGAAAACCAGATCGCCGGGTTGTAACTCAGCTTTGTCGATTTTTTGTGTGGCGGCAGCTTGCGCCTTGGCGTTGTGTGGCAATACCAGACCGAGCGTATTTTCATACATGGCGCGAACAAAGCCGCTGCAGTCGAATCCATTGCTGTTGGTGCCGCCGCGTTGGTAAGGTACACCGAGAAAACCCATGGCATTGACCACCAAATCTGAGGCCTGATGACCCACAGATTTGCTGATGTGAGAGATTTGCGACAAGACCAATGACTGATTAATAAAATTTTCTAATTCGTCTTCTTGTGGCGATACAGGCGCAGAACGGGCGACGCCTGCACACAAAAATAGGAAAAGTATCAGTAAACGCATGGGCAGCATTCTAACGGCCCGCGTATGGCCTTCCGTATGTCGCACAATCCTGTGATCTCTTTTTAATATGCAGCCAAGGAAAAAACATGTTTCGTGCCCTCGTACTGAATAAAGAACCCGAATTCAATGCCAGCGTTCAAACGCTGGAAGAAAACCGTTTACCTGATGCCGATGTGCATGTGCAAGTGGCTTATTCAACCTTGAATTTCAAAGACGGTCTGGCCATCACCAACAAAAGCCCGGTCGTGCGGGTTTGGCCGATGGTGGCGGGCATAGACGGCTCGGGCACGGTGATTTCCTCGACACACGCTGGTTGGAAAGCCGGTGACCAGTTCGTTCACAACGGCTGGGGCGTGGGTGAAACGCACTGGGGTTGTCTGTCTGAACAAGCGCGCTTGAAAGGCGATTGGCTGGTGAAATTACCCAAAGCTTTCACGCCGCGTCAGGCCATGGCGATTGGCACAGCGGGATACACCGCCATGCTCTGCGTGATGGCCTTGGAGCAGCAAGGTGTTCAGCCCGGAAATGGCGAAATATTGGTCACTGGCGCCACCGGCGGTGTCGGCAGTGTTGCGGTGGCATTGCTTTCTAAACTGGGCTTCAACGTCGTGGCTGCAACTGGCAAAGCCAGCGAGGAAGCCTATTTAAAGAGCTTGGGTGCGCACAGCATCATCGACCGCGCGGAATTGTCGGCACCCGGCAAGCCGTTTCAAAAAGAGCGCTGGGCCGGTGTGGTGGACGCTGTGGGCTCACACACCTTGGCGAATGCGCTTGCACAAACCCGTTACGGCGGTGCGGTCGCGGCCTGCGGTTTGGCACAAGGCATGGATTTACCCACCACCGTCATGCCGTTTATCTTGCGCAATGTGCGTTTGATCGGTGTCGATTCCGTCATGGCACCTCTGGCATTGCGTCAGCAGGCTTGGGACCGGTTGGCGCAGGACTTGGACACAGCCAAATTGGAGAGCATGATTGAAGAAGTCAGCTTGGACCAGGCGATTGACAAAGCCCATGCGTTGATGGCCGGACAAGTGCGCGGTCGTATTGTGGTGAAGATTTAAGCCATGTTGCTCAACGTTGAAGATTCCCAACTTGTGCTGGTCGATTACCAGGAGCGGCTCATGCCCGCATTGTTCCAAGGTGATGCTTGTTTAGCCAATGGCATGCGCTTGGCACAAGCCGCACATTTGCTGTCTGTCCCCGTCTGGGGCACCGAACAAAACCCGGGCAAATTGGGTAGCAATCCACCGCAAATGAAAGCCCTGTGTAGGCAAACACTGGCCAAAATGCAATTCAGCGCTGTTGAAGAAGGCTTGGTGGAATGGTTGCGACCCGAGGTCAAAACCAAACCGTCAGGCAACGCACGCAGCCTGCCCAAACATTTGCAAAAACCTGTTGTGTCCGCAGAGGTGCCGTCAAGCATTGTGTTGGCCGGTGTGGAAGCCCATGTGTGTTTGTTGCAATCGGCTTTGGATTTGTTGGAAGACGAGTTTGAAGTCTGGGTGGTCACCGATGCGTGTACCTCCCGCACCGAACGCAACCGGGACGCGGCCTACGACAGATTGGCCGCCGCCGGTGCCGAATTGCTGACCACTGAAATGGTGTTGTTCGAATGGTTGCGCAGCGCTGAGCACCCGCATTTCAAAGAAGTGCAGGCCTTGATCAAATAACGGAGACCGTTTTGAATACCTATGCCAGTTTTTACCAACGATCCATCCATGAGCGTGATGCCTTTTGGGCAGAACAAGCGGAATTGATCGACTGGCAGGTCAAGCCCACGCAAATTTGCGATTACAGCAAACCGCCATTCGCCCATTGGTTCGTCGACGGCACCACCAATTTGTGTCACAACGCCGTAGACCGGCATGTGAAAGACCGCGCCGATCAAGCTGCCTTGATTTACGTGTCCACCGAAACCGGCCAGGAAGTCACCTACAGCTTTGCACAACTCCACGACGAGGTGCAACGCATGGCAGCCATCTTGCAAAGCTTGGGCGTGAAGCAGGGTGACCGGGTGCTGATTTACTTGCCGATGATTGCCGAAGCTGCTTTTGCCATGCTGGCATGTGTGCGCATAGGTGCTATTCATTCAGTGGTGTTTGGCGGTTTCGCTTCACATTCATTGGCGACCCGGATTGACGATGCAACTCCGGTGTTGGTCATCAGCGCAGACGCCGGTTCGCGTGGCGGCAAGGTGGTTCCCTACAAACCGCTGTTGGACGAAGCCATCACGCTGAGCCAGCACAAACCGAAAGCGGTGTTGATGGTGGATCGCGGGCTGACCCCGTTCACCAGCGTGCCCGGGCGTGACCATGACTATGCCGGTTTGCGCGAGCAGCACATGAATGCACAAGTGCCCTGCGTCTGGCTGGATGCGGCACATCCCAGCTACACGCTGTACACATCAGGCACCACCGGCAAACCCAAAGGCGTGCAACGCGACACCGCCGGTTACACCGTGGCCTTGGCGGCCAGCATGCAGCATATTTTTGAAGGCCAGGCAGGTCAGGTGTATTTCAGCACCAGCGACATTGGCTGGGTGGTCGGGCACAGTTACATCATTTACGGCCCGCTGATCGCAGGCATGGCGACGCTCATGTACGAAGGTTTGCCGACCCGCCCGCATGGCGGCGTCTGGTGGGAACTGGTTGAAAAATACAAAGTCACGCACATGTTCAGCGCCCCGACAGCGGTGCGTGTGTTGAAAAAACAAGATCCGGCGTTGCTCTCTAAATACGATATTTCAAGCCTGAAGGCTTTGTATCTGGCGGGCGAACCGCTGGATGAACCCACCGCCCAATGGATTGCCGAGGGATTGGGCAAGCCCATCATCGACAACTATTGGCAGACCGAAACCGGCTGGCCGATTTTGACCGTGGCCAACGGCGTACAAACCATGGCTAGCAAATTCGGCAGTCCGGGCGTGCCCATGTACGGATTTAACGTCAAACTGTTGGATGACAACTCGGGCGAAGAGCTCACCGGCGCGCAAGAAAAAGGCGTGGTGGTCATCGAAGGTCCGTTGCCCCCCGGTTGTTTGCAAACCTTGTGGGGCGACGACGAGCGCTTCGTGAAAACCTATTGGCAAAGCGTGCCCGGCAAACTGGTGTATTCCACCTTTGATTGGGGCGTGCGCGACGAAGACGGTTATTTTTATATCTTGGGCCGCACCGACGATGTGATCAATGTGGCCGGGCACCGCTTAGGAACGCGGGAAATCGAGGAAAGCATTTCCAGCCATCCGAATGTGGCCGAGGTGGCGGTGGTCGGCGTGGCCGACGCGCTGAAAGGACAAGCGGCCATGGCGTTTGTGGTGGCCAAAGACGCATCTGCGCTGGTGGATTCCGCTGCCCGCTTGAAGCTGGAAGGCGAGATCATGAAACTGGTCGACAGCCAGTTGGGCGCGGTGGCCAGGCCGTCGCGGGTGTTGTTCCTCAGCCTGCTACCCAAAACCCGCAGCGGCAAGTTGTTGCGTCGGGCGATACAAGCCGTATGCGAAAACCGCGATCCCGGCGACTTGACCACCATTGATGACCCGACGCCGCTGCATCAGATCAAAGAACAGCTGGCTTAACAAGCACAAACTCCTTTGGATTGAGCCCTTTGTAGTGAAACTGTCAGACTTTGATGGCACAATGAAACTACATACCGGTGTTGTCAATCGCCGGTCGCATCCGCTAGCCGGTTCAGCCGTGTCGCGGAGGGTTCATCAACCAAGCTTATGTTTCCTGCAGGGAAACGGAGGTCAGCAATGAGCGATTCACCGCAGTCGGGTTCGTCCGTCTATCAAGCCTATGCAGGCAACACCTATCTCTTCGGGGGCAACGCCCCTTACGTCGAAGAGATGTACGAAAACTATCTCCTCAACCCCGGCAGCGTCCCCGACTCCTGGCGCCAATACTTCGACGCGCTTCAGCATGTGCCTGCCGTCGACGGTAGCCAGTCCAAAGACGTGCCGCATTTGCCGGTCATCAATGCGTTTGCCGAGCGCGCCAAACAAGGCGGCACGCGAGTGGTCATGGCCAGCGCCGACCAGGAAATGGGCCGCAAGCGCACGGCGGTGCAACAGCTGATTGCTGCTTACCGCAACATCGGCCAACTCTGGGCCAACCTCGATCCTTTGCAGCGCACCGAGCGCCCGCAAATTCCTGAGCTTGAGCCTTCGTTTTACGGTTTCACCGATGCCGATCAGGAAACCGTGTTCGACACCAGCAACACATTTTTTGGCAAAGACCGCATGAGCTTGCGCGAATTGCTCAACGCTTTGCGCCAAACCTATTGCGGCACGCTGGGTGCCGAGTACATGTACACCACCGATATGCGGCAAAAACGCTGGTGGCAACAAAAGCTCGAAGGCATTCGCAGCCACCCAGAGTTTTCTAACGAGAAGAAAAAACACATTCTCGACCGCTTGACCGCTGCCGAGGGTTTGGAGCGCTACTTACACACCAAGTACGTCGGCCAAAAACGGTTTTCACTCGAAGGCGGCGAGAGCTTTATCGCCGCCATGGACGAGTTGATTCAAGCCGCCGGTAACCAAGGCGTGCAAGAGGTGGTGATTGGCATGGCGCACCGGGGCCGTTTGAATGTGCTGGTCAACATCATGGGCAAAATGCCCAAAGACTTGTTCGCCGAATTCGACCACACCGCGCCCGAAGATTTGCCGGCCGGTGACGTGAAATACCACCAAGGTTTCAGCTCGGACGTGTCCACCCCCGGCGGTCCGGTGCACTTGAGTCTGGCGTTCAACCCCTCACACCTTGAAATCGTCAACCCTGTGGTTGAAGGTTCGGTGCGTTCACGCATGGACCGCCGCAGCGACCCCACCGGCAGCCAGGTGTTGCCCGTGTTGGTGCACGGTGATGCGGCGTTCGGTGGTCAAGGTGTCAATCAGGAAACCTTGGCGCTGGCGCAAACCCGTGGCTACACCACAGGTGGCACGGTGCACATCATCATCAATAACCAGATCGGTTTCACCACCTCCGACCCGCGTGACATGCGCTCTTCTGCGTTTTGCACCGATATCGTGAAAATGGTGGAAGCACCTGTGTTGCATGTGAACGGCGACGATCCTGAAGCCGTGGTGCTGGCCACGTTGCTGGCACTGGAATACCGCATGACTTTCCGTCAGGACGTGGTGGTGGACATCACTTGCTACCGCAAACTCGGTCACAACGAACAAGACACGCCCAGCCTCACGCAACCGTTGATGTACAAAAAAATCGCGGCGCATCCGGGCACGCGCAAACTGTATGCAGACCGTTTGGCCGCCCAAGGATTGGGTGAGACCATAGGCGAGGACATGGTGAAAACTTACCGCGCTGCGTTAGATGCAGGCAAGAACACCTCCGAGCCGGTGTTGACCAATTTCAAAACCAAATTCACAGTGGACTGGAGTCCGTTCCTCGGCAAAAAATGGACGGATGCAGCGGATACCGCCATCCCTATGGCTGAGTGGAAGCGTCTGGCGGATCGAATCACCAAACTGCCAGAAGGCATCACACCGCATTCGCTGGTGAAAAAAGTGCTGGACGACCGAGCTGCCATGGGACGCGGCGATTTGCCCGTGGACTGGGGCATGGGCGAACACATGGCGTATGCCTCTTTGGTGGCCAGCGGTTTTCCGGTGCGTTTGTCCGGTGAAGATTCAGGCCGTGGCACTTTCACCCACCGCCATGCCGTCATTCACGACCAGAACCGCGAAAAGTGGGACATCGGTACCTATATTCCTTTGCAAAACGCGGCAGACAACCAAGCGCCGTTCACCGTCATCGACTCGATTCTTTCTGAAGAAGCGGTGCTGGGTTTTGAGTACGGCTATGCATCTAACGACCCGAACACCTTGGTGATCTGGGAAGCGCAATTCGGCGATTTCGCCAACGGCGCGCAAGTGGTGATCGACCAGTTCATTGCCTCCGGCGAAGTGAAATGGGGACGTGTCAACGGCATCACCCTCATGCTGCCGCACGGCTACGAGGGCCAAGGCCCCGAGCACAGTTCCGCGCGTGTCGAGCGCTTCATGCAGTTGGCGGCTGACACCAATATGCAAATCGTGCAACCCACCACGGCCAGCCAAATCTTCCATGTGCTGCGCCGTCAAATGGTGCGCAATTTGCGCAAGCCTTTGATCATCTTCACGCCCAAGTCTTTGTTGCGTCACAAGGATGCCGCGTCTCCTGTGTCCGAGTTCACCAAAGGCGGTTTCCAGACCATCATTCCCGAGGTGAAAGACATCAAGGCGGACAAAGTCAAGCGCATCGTCATGTGCTCTGGCAAGGTGTATTACGACTTGTCGAAAAAACGCGAAGAGGGCGGGCATGACGACACCGTGTTGTTGCGCTTGGAGCAGCTCTATCCATTCCCGCACAAAGTGTTTGCTGCCGAGTTGAAAAAGTACCCGAACGCCGCCGAGGTGGTTTGGTGCCAGGACGAGCCGCAAAACCAGGGTGCGTGGTTCTTCGTGCAGCACTACCTGTTTGAAAACATGGCCACCGGCCAGAAACTGGGCTATAGCGGTCGCGCCGCTTCCGCTTCTCCCGCCGTCGGATATTCGCACTTGCACCAAGAGCAACAAAAAGCCTTGGTCGATGGCGCGTTCGGCCGTCTCAAAGGTTTCATTCTGACCAAGTAAGCCGCTCATGCAGCGCATGTGCGCGCAGAGCCCAGCCCTTCACACATTCAGGAATTCAATATGTCTATCGTAGAAGTCAAAGTCCCTCAGTTGTCCGAGTCAGTGGCCGAAGCCACTTTGTTGCAATGGAAAAAGAAAGTCGGCGAAGCGGTCAGTGCTGACGAAATCCTCATCGATGTCGAAACCGACAAAGTGGTGCTGGAAGTGCCCGCGCCCTCAGCCGGTGTGTTGGTTGAAATTTTGTGTGGCGATGGCAGCACCGTGCAAGCCGATCAGTTGATTGCACGCATTGACACGGCAGCTACTGCGTCAGCGACCACTGCTTCTGCACCTGCAGTCCAAGCTGCTGCTGCACCTGTTGCTGCTGTTGCAACCTCTTCATCCAAATCAGACGTGCTCATGCCTGCCGCTGCCAAATTGATGGCGGATAACCACATGGCTGCAGGTTCAGTTGCAGGCACTGGCAAAGACGGTCGCGTCACCAAAGGTGATGTGCTCGGTGCTGTGGCCTCTGGTGTGAAACCTGCGGCTGTATCCATCCCCACCGGCGCGCCCACCAAGGTGTTGCCGCAAGTCGATGGCCCGTCAGTCAACCTCGGCGAGCGTCCCGAGCAACGCGTTCCTATGAGCCGTTTGCGTGCGCGTGTGGCCGAGCGTTTGTTGCAATCCCAATCGACCAACGCCATCCTCACCACCTTCAACGAAGTGAACATGGCTCCAGTGATGGAAATGCGCAAGCGCTTCCAGGAAAAGTTTGAAAAAGAGCACGGCGTGAAGATCGGCTTCATGAGCTTTTTCGTCAAAGCGGCGGTGCATGCGCTGAAAAAATACCCGGTGCTCAATGCATCTGTGGACGGCAACGACATCGTCTACCACGGCTATTTCGACATTGGTATTGCTGTCGGCTCACCGCGAGGTTTGGTGGTCCCCATTTTGCGCAACGCCGATCAAATGAGTTTTGCCGATATCGAGAAAAAAATTGCTGAATACGGCGTGAAAGCACGCGACGGCAAACTTGGTATCGAAGAGATGACCGGCGGCACCTTCTCCATCAGCAACGGTGGTGTGTTCGGTTCCATGCTGTCCACGCCCATCATCAACCCGCCGCAATCGGCCATTTTGGGTGTGCATGCCACCAAAGACCGCGCCGTGGTGGAAAACGGCCAAGTCGTGGTGCGGCCCATCAACTACCTGGCCATGTCTTACGACCACCGCATCATTGACGGCCGCGAAGCCGTCTTGGGTTTGGTGGCGATGAAAGAGGCGCTGGAAGATCCGGCGCGTTTGTTGTTTGACATTTGAGCGATGCCAACCATATCAATGTTCTACGGCATTTTGGTGTCCATGTATTTTATGGACACCAGTGAACATCATGCCCCGCACATCCATGTGTTTTATCAAGACTTCGAGGCGGTATTTGCCATTCCCAGCGCAGACATGTTGGCTGGAGAGTTCCCCAAAAATAAGCAACGTTTGGTACAAGCTTGGATTGAAATACATTCGGAGGAATTGATGGCAGACTGGAAGTTGGCTATCGAGGGTCGTGAGTTATTCAGGATTGATCCACTCAAATGAACACCATTAAACCTTTGCTGCCAAAAGTCTCCAAGGTCCAAGCCTTAGATGATTTTGAATTGCGCCTGGAATTCACCGATGGTTCGATCAAGCAATTTGATGTCAAACCTTATTTGCATTTCCCTGCATTCGAACGATTAAAGCAAGGTGGATTGTTTGCCAAAGCCCATGTTGCCAATGGCACGGTGGTTTGGGATGACAGACTGGATTTGGCACCGGAGACTTTGTATCTCCGGGGGCGAGACAGTGTTGAAGAACCCATGCAGCGCATCATTGTGCCAACTATGTTGTCCAAAATTTAAGAGAAAAAAAGCATGAGCAAAACATTTGATGTCATCGTCATCGGCGCCGGTCCCGGCGGCTATATCGCTGCGATTCGCGCAGCCCAACTCGGCATGAATGTGGCCTGCATCGACGAATGGAAAAACGCTTCCGGCGGCCCGGCCCCGGGCGGCACTTGCACCAACGTCGGGTGTATTCCTTCCAAAGCTTTGTTGCAATCTTCTGAGCATTTTGAGCAGGCGAATCACCATTTCGCCGATCACGGTATTTCCGCCAAGGACGTGAAGATGGACGTGGCCAAAATGCTCGCCCGCAAAGACACGGTGGTCAAGCAAAACAACGACGGTATTTTGTATTTGTTCAAGAAAAACAAGGTCACGTTTTTCCATGGACGCGGCAGTTTCGCCAGCAAATCAGAAGCCGGTTATGAAATCAAAGTGTCCGGCAAAGCCGAAGAATCATTGACGGCCAAGGACATCATCATTGCCACCGGTTCCAGTGCGCGCGCATTGCCAGGCGTGCCGTTTGATGAAGAAAATATTCTGTCCAACGACGGTGCGTTGCGCGTCGGTGCGGTGCCGAAAAAACTCGCCCTCATAGGCTCGGGTGTGATCGGTTTAGAAATGGGCTCAGTGTGGCGGCGACTGGGCGCAGAGGTCACCATTTTGGAAGGACTGCCCACTTTCCTTGGCGCGGTGGACGAGCAAATCGCCAAAGAAGCCAAAAAGATTTTCGACAAACAAGGTTTGAATATCCAACTCGGTGTGAAAGTCGGCGACATCAAGAGCAGCAAAAAAGGCGTGAGCGTGAATTACACCAACGCCAAAGGCGAAGCGCAAAGCTTGGACGTGGACAAGTTGATTGTCTCTATTGGTCGTGTCCCCAATACCACCGGCTTGAACCCTGAAGCCATTGGCTTGCAGCTCGACGAGCGCGGAGCCATTCTGGTGGATGCCGATTGCAAAACTGCTTTGCCGGGCGTGTGGGCAGTGGGCGACGTGGTGCGCGGCCCCATGCTGGCACACAAAGCCGAAGAAGAGGGCGTGGCTGTGGCCGAGCGCATTGCCGGTCAACACGGTCATGTGGATTTCAATCTGGTGCCTTGGGTCATTTACACCAGCCCGGAAATCGCTTGGGTGGGCCGCACCGAGCAACAACTCAAAGCCGACGGCGTGGCTTACAAGTCAGGCACATTCCCGTTTTTGGCCAACGGACGTGCGCGCGCTTTGGGCGACACCACCGGCATGGTCAAGATGCTGGCCGATGCGACAACAGATGAAATTTTGGGCGTTCACATCATCGGCCCGCAGGCCAGCGAGTTGATCTCGGAAGCGACCGTGGCCATGGCCTTCAAAGCCAGTGCCGAAGACATTGCACGCATTTGCCATGCGCACCCGTCTTTGAGTGAATCCACCAAAGAGGCCGCGCTGGCTGTTGATAAGCGCACTTTGAATTTCTAAGATTTCGCATCAGTCAACAGAGCTGCAATTGGTTCAACTCCGTCAAACCGCCCGCCCGGCACAACATATCTCTGTCACTGAGGCAGCAGCCATGGTGCGGTCCGGCATGTGGATCGACTACGGTGCTACCTTGTGTCAACCGGATGTGTTTGACCAAGCGCTGGCTTTGCGCAAAGACGAATTGCATGACGTGAAGTTCCGTTCTTGCATCACCATGCGCCCGCGTGCGGTGTTGGACCAAGACCCCGAGAGCAAACACTTTCATTTGTTCAGCATGCATTTTTCCGGCTACGACCGCAAAATGCATGACGCAGGGCGGGTCCATTACTTGCCGGTCAATTTGGGCGAAATCCCAGACTATTACCGCCGTTTCATTCCACCCGTGGATATCGTGGTCCTCAAAACCTGCCGCATGGACGAGCACGGGTACTTCAATTTCAGTGCTGCCAATTTATGGCACCGCGACATCATTGAACGCGCCCGTGTGGTGATGGTGGAAATCACCGACGGCCTGCCGTATGTGTTTGGCGTGAATAACGGCGTGCATATCAGCGAAGTCGATTACATCATTGAAGGCGATAACCAGCCCGCGCCTGTGCTGCCAAACCCGCCAGCTTCTGAAGTGGACATTGCGGTGGGTAAGTTGATTGCCGCAGAAATTGAAGACGGTTCGTGTTTGCAAATTGGCATAGGCGGCATGCCCAACGCAGTTTGCGAACAACTGCTGCACAGCAATGCCAAAGACTTGGGCGTGCATTCTGAAATGCTCACCGAAGGCATGATGGCGCTTTACCGCGCCGGCAAAATCACCAATGCGCGCAAGCAACTTCATGCGGGCAAGATGGCGTTTTCTTTCGGGCTGGGTTCGCAAGCCTATTACGACAGCTTGCACCGCAACCCCGACATCGCTTGTCTGCCGGTGGCCGACACCAATTTGCCGCATGAAATTATGCGCAACCACCGCGTGGTCGCCATCAATAACACCACGCAAATGGATTTGCAAGGACAGGCCGCTTCAGAGTCTGACGGCTTGCGCCACATCAGCGGCACCGGCGGCCAGTTGCAATTCGTGCGCGGGGCTTATGCGTCTGAAGGCGGGAAATCGTTCATGTGTTTGTCATCCACGTTTGAAAAGCGTGGCGAGCGCAAAAGCCGCATCGCTTTATCGCTGACTCCGGGCAATATAGTCACCACGCCGCGCACCGACATGATGTACGTGGTGACCGAATACGGCATCGTCAACCTCAAAGGCAAATCTGTGCCCGAGCGAGCATTGGCCTTGATATCCATCGCTCACCCGGATTACCGCGAAGCACTGACACGCCAAGCCTATGAACACAAGCTGATTCCACGTGGCTTTAGTTATGGCTGAGTTGCCTGATTAGCCGAGTCAAACGCCAGGCCTAAAATAGTTTTCCGGGTACATCAAGGCGTTTTGACCAGAGTGGATACATTTATGCGTATAAACCTAAGCAATGGCCTTTTGATGGCACTCATCAGCCTGTCTCTTCTTTTTCAAAGTGCAAACGCAGGCGACATCAAAAAAATCAAGCATTTGGTGGTGATTTACGCTGAAAACCACAGCTTTGACAATTTATACGGTTTGTTTCCCGGTGCCGAAGGCATTGCGCTGGCCGACAAAGCACATAGCCAGCAAATCGACCATGACGGCAGCCCACTCAAAGACCTCAAGGTGTTTAACCACCATGGCCAGGCAGACCCCGCATTTCCGGTCATGCCCAACACGCCTTTCCGTATCGACGCAGACCCTGTCAACAGATCGGCCTCCAGCATAGTGCCCAGCCCGGTTCATGCTTTTTTCCATAACCAGGAACAAATCAACGGCGGTTTGAATAACCGTTTTGTGGCCATGTCCAACACTGGCGGCTGGGTCATGGGTCATTACGACGGCAGCCTATTCAAACTCTGGCAATGGGCCAAGGAATACACCTTGGCCGACCATTTCTTTATGGGAGCTTTCGGCGGGTCTTACTTGAATCACCAGTGGTTGATTTGCGCTTGCACACCTGTTCACCCGGACGCCCCAGAGTCCATGCGCATTCAACTGGACGATCAAGGCAAACTGTTGAAAAAACCCGGTTCACCCTCAGCACAAACGGGTGCAGTGCAGGTCTACAGCGGCGGCGGTGTGCAGGTCACGCCTGACGGTTACTCTGTCAACACTTCACAGCCTCCTTTTCAACCCAGTGGCATTCCGCCTGCTGCCCAAGGTTCCAGGGAATTGGCTGACCCGAAAGGGTTAATGTATGCGGATCGACTTCAGGTGCCTGTGCCGCCCCAAACCCAAACCACCATCGGTGATTTGCTGACTGAAAAAGGTATCAGCTGGGCCTGGTACGCAGGAGGCTTTGCACAGGCACTTTCTGACGGTATGCAAGCCCCGTCTGAGAAACGCAGGGTTATCTACAACGCAGACAAAGGCTCGCCGAATTTTCAGCCGCATCACCAGCCTTTCAATTTCTTCAAGCGCTATGCGCCTGGCACTGCTGAGCGGGCTGCCCATTTGAAAGATGGCACTGACTTTTTAAATGCGATTGAGCAAGGCAACTTACCGGCGGTCAGTTTTTACAAACCTGCAGGGCGTGATACCCAGCATCCTTCTTACACCGATGTCATGACGGGTGACGCTCACATCGGTGATGTGTTGGACAAGCTGCGACTTAGCGCTCAATGGAAAGACATGTTGGTAGTGGTGACCTATGACGAGAACGGCGGTTATTGGGACCATATGCCCCCGCCCACAGGCAGCGGTTGGTCCGACCGGTTCGGCCCAGGTACCCGTGTTCCAGCTTTGTTCATCGGTCCCAGTGTGAAAAAAGGCTTTATCGACAAAACCGTTTACGACACCACCTCAATATTGCAATTCATCAGCCAACGCTTTGAATTACCGTTGTTGCCGGGAGTGCGTCCGCGTATGGGCAATCTCAGCGAAGCACTTCAGTAAAAGCCCAAAGAAAAAACCACCCAATCGGGTGGTTTTTCATGGCTGATTACTTATGGCTGCGTGGTAATGGCAACCGTGTTTGCCTATGCAGGCTCCCGTCAAATGGGATGAGTATTGGCGTGCAAAACCTCGGCTAATCAAGCCGGTTTCACCGGAGCGACACTGATACTTTGTTGCACCAGCCGGGTGGCTAGATAGATCAAAGCGACGGTGGCTGCATAAAACACCAGTTGCAACTGCATAGGATTAGCGTCATAACCTATGACGCCGTGTAGCAACATGCCAGGCGCTGATTCGTTCGGCAGCCAAGACGAAATGTCCCAGGCGCTGTCGCTTAAGTAGGGCAGTACGTCGGCTTGGTTCAAAGTCTTAGCCAATTGGCTGGCCAGGTTGCCGGCCAACAGCAGAATCAACAGATTGGTGACTGCGAACAGACGCTGCGGTTTGACCTTGCCCAGACCGGAGTAAACCAGAAATCCTGCCAAAGCACCGCTGGCCAGTCCGGCGAGCACACTGATGCTGACGTTGAATGCAGATTCTTCGCTGCCGGAGACCAAACCTGCCACAAACAAAACGGTTTCAGCACCTTCACGCAAGACAGACAAACCCACTGCAATGCTCAGCGCCCACAGAGTGCTGTTGCCGGTGACCGCATCGCTACCCAATGAGCGCGCCTGTTTGACCATGTCTTTGGCGTGTGCCGATACCCAAATGCAATGCCAGGCCAACATGGCCAGGGCAATCACCAGAATGCATGCTGTGACCAGATCGGTGCCGAAACCTTCCGCCCAGTTGCTGATACTGTCCATGGCTGAAGCCATCAACAAGGAACCCAGCATGCCCATAACCACCCCCAGGCTGAGCCAGCGGGTGCGTTTGTCCAGCCCTTTGGTGGACGCAGCGACAATGCCTATAAACAAGGCTGCTTCAAGTGTTTCTCTGAAGACAATGATTCCTGTACCCAGCATGACGCTCTCCTGTTTATTCAGCGATGACTACGCCTTTGGCACTGGCCGGGTTGAATTCACCGAAGAATTCATACTTGCCCGGTTTCAACGGACCTATAACCAGTGTGGCTTTGGCACCCGCAGCAATGACTTTCTCGCGTTTGAGGCTTTTGCTCTCAAATTCCTCGGCGCTGGTGTCCTGGTTGTGCACCGTGAGCTTGATTTTTTGATTGGCCGGGACTTTCAACTCGGCCGGTTCAAACTGGTGGTTTTTAATAACCAGTGTTTTTTCTATTTCTTGCGCTTTGGCGCCAAAAGCTGCGACAGACAGCGCCAATCCAAAAGCTGTCATCAAAACCAAACGACGAATCATGAACAAAGACATGGTTGAGACCCGAAAGTGAATGATGAACGAATTCTAACTGAGAATTATTCCTATTTGCATTGACCTGGATCAAACCCGGGTTAATCAGGCAAAATTCAAAAAATAGAAAGTGACTCAGATTTAGGCCAAATCCATTAAAGGGCACAATACGCCCGCCATGACCGTACTTGAGACTTACCAGCAGGAACTGAAAAACCGGGGATTCAAAGCCGATCCGGCACAACTGCGGGCTGTTAACGCGCTGGATGAGTGCGCCAACGAGTGGGCGGATTACAAACACAAACGCGGTAACCGGCTGAAAAAACTCATCAATCACCCGGTTATTCCGCACGGCGTGTATTTGTATGGAGGTGTCGGGCGCGGCAAAAGCTTTTTAATGGACTGCTTTTACAAAGCAGTACCGATTGAGCGGAAAACGCGTTTGCATTTTCATGAATTCATGCGCGAAGTACACCGCGAGCTGCGCGAACTTCAAGGGACCGTCAACCCGCTGGATGAGCTGGGCGTGCGCATGGCTAAAAGATTTAAGCTGATTTGCTTTGATGAATTTCACATTGCAGATATTACCGACGCCATGATTTTGCACCGCTTACTCGTGGCCATGCAAAACAATGACATAGGCTTTGTCACTACTTCCAATTTCCGGCCCGACGAGTTGTATCCCGACGGCTTGCACCGTGACAGACTGTTGCCCGCCATCGATTTGCTCAACGCCACCATGAACGTGGTGAATGTAGAGAACGGCGTGGATTACCGTGGACGCATGTTGGAACAGGCTCAGTTGTACCTGACTCCTTGCGATGAAAGCACTGAAGCACAGATGCAAACCACTTTTGATCTTTTGGCCGAATCGCCGGATGAGGACGGTTTGCTGACCATTGAGGAGCGCAAGTTGTGGGCCAAGCGCAGAGCCGGCGGCTTAGTCTGGTTCGATTTCAAAGTGTTGTGCGGCGGACCGCGTTCTCAGAACGATTTTCTGGAAATTGCCAGCCAGTTTCACACGGTTTTTCTCAGCGGTGTGCCCAAAATGGAAGTGCGAATGTCCTCTGAGGCTAGGCGTTTTACCTGGCTGATCGATGTGTTGTACGACCGGCGTGTCAAACTGGTGATTCAAGCGGATGTTGAACCAGAGGTGTTGTATACCGAAGGACCGATGTCGCACGAGTTCCCCCGTACCGCATCCCGATTGAGAGAGATGCAATCGGGCGAATTCCTGGCGCAGGGGCGCCGATTGGTGGATACTTCATTGACCTGAACCCGAGCAGATGAAAAAACTTCTTTATCTTTCGATCTTTTGCCTTTGCGTCAGCACGACTTCGCATGCCTGGCAAGCTGTCAACACACCCGTGGTTTTACCCGCTGAAGACATATTGCAAGGGGTCAATATAGAAGAAGAACGTTCCCGCATCAAAAGCGCGCGTGAGACTGCTTTAGAAGCATATAAAAAAGAAGTGAAAAACTGTTACCAGCAAGTTGTGGTCAGCAGTTGCAAGATGGACGCGCAGCAGAAAAAAATAGAGATTGACAACGATTTGCGTCGACAAGAGGTGTTGCTCAATAACTATCAGAGGCAACTTCGCGGCGACAAGGCACTGCAACGCCTGGATGAAAAGCAGCGTGTCGATAAACAAATTGATGCTGAAGAAAAGCGTATCGAATACCACAACAGCCATCTGGAAAAACTCCAGGAAAATCTGGACAAAAACGAAAAATACCTGCAGCAACAAGAAGACATTGAGGCCAACCGCGAAAAATACGAACAGCGCATGCAAGAGATCAGGGAGCGGCAGCGCAAGCAGCAGGAAAAAGCCGCTGCCATTGAAAAAAAACGTGCCGATTACCAGCGCAAACTTGATGAAGCTGAAAAACACCGGCAGCAGGTGGAAGCCGACAGCGCAACTCGCAAGCCATCCACAGACGCTTTGCCCAAGCCCCGCCCTGAAGATATGCCCAAATGAGAGGGGAATGCATTGGCCGATAGCCTGAGCGATGTGGTGCGGGAAATGTTCACCCCGCAAGGACCATTGGCGCGTGCCACCGCTTTTTTTCAGCCCCGGCAAGGTCAAACAGATATGGCGTTGGCCGTGGCTCATACGCTGGAACACGGCGGTTCGCTGGTAGTGGAAGCAGGTACAGGTGTCGGTAAAACCTTTGCCTATCTGGTACCTGCTTTGCTCAGCGGGGAACGGGTCTTGGTCTCCACGGCCACCAAGACATTACAGGACCAATTGTTTGCCCGCGATATTCCTGATGTGCTCAAAGCCCTGGGCTTGCCTTTGAAGCTGGCCTTGCTCAAAGGCCGGGGCAGTTATTTGTGTCAACAACGCCTTGAGTTGACGCTGCAGTCAGCCAGCTTGCCTGACCGTCAGTCTGTCAAAACCCTGGCCTTGGTCCAAAAATGGGCGCTCACCACCTCAAGCGGCGATCTGGCCGAAGTACCTACACTGGACGAGCGCTCAGCTTTGATTCCTTTGATCACATCTAACCGCGACAACTGCCTGGGTTCGCCGTGTCCGCACTGGCGCGATTGCCATGTCAACTCGGCCCGCCGGGAGGCCATGGCCGCTGACGTGGTGGTGATCAATCACCATTTATTTTTTGCAGACATGGCGGTGCGCGAGTCAGGCATGGCCGAACTCTTGCCCAGTGTTCGCGTGGTGATATTCGACGAAGCACACCAGCTGAATGAAACCGGCATACAGTTTTTGGGCAAACAACTCGGCAGCGCGCAATTGCTGGATCTGGCGCGCGATGTGTTGACCGCCGGATTGCAATTGGCCAGAGGCTTGGTCGATTGGCAAAGCGTGACAGGCGCTTTTGAAAAAACCATACGCGATTGGCGGCTGGTGGTGGGCAAGCAAAACGCCAATGCCAAATTGCGCTGGAACCAGCCTCAACCCCAGGGTTTGGATGAGCAAGACTGGCAGCAGGCTTTGGAAGACGTCAAAGCAGCAGCCCTAAGCTTGCAAACCGCTTTGGAAACCGTCGTAGATGCTGCGCCCGATTTTCAGCGTCTGCACGAGCGCTTAGAAGAAGTGGTCGGTCTGATAGCGCATTTCTCAGAAGTTTGCGCCAGCGGTTCTGTGCGCTGGCTGGATGTGGGCTCGCACATACGCTGCATGGAAGCACCTTTAGACATTGCCGATGTGGTGAAAAACAAATTGCTTGAATCTCAGGTGCTGACTGTGCCGAATACAGACCACGAGCCGGTGGCGCTTGCGCGCAGTTGGGTGTTTACCTCTGCCACCTTGGGCGCCGATGAGAAATTGACCTGGTTCACTGAGCCCTGCGGCTTGCAAAACGCGCAAGTCCTTAAGGTGGAAAGTCCCTTCGATTATGAAAATCAGGCTTGGGTTTATGTGCCCAGGCTGATGGTGTCTCCCAAGGATCCAGGACACAGTGCCGAAGTCGGCGAATTGTCCTTGCAAGTGGCGCGTGCCTTGGGCGGTCGTACGCTGGTGCTGACTACCACTACCCGGGCTTTGCGCGCCATCGGCGAGCAATTGCAGGCTGCCGCAGGCGAATCAGGCGAGTTGCTGATATTGGTTCAAGGACAGCATCCCAAGCGCGAACTCATGCAACGTTTTCGCCAAGCGATTGAACCCGGCGGAACTGGAACGGTATTGGTTGCTACTGCCAGTTTCTGGGAGGGTTTTGACGTTCCGGGCGATGCGCTGCAGGCGGTGGTGATCGATAAGCTGCCATTTCCGCCGCCGAACGACCCGCTGGTTGAAGCCCGCAGCCAAAGATTGGAGGCCAAGGGCCGCAGTTCGTTCAATGATTATTTTTTACCCGAGGCGGCAGTCTCTTTGAAACAGGGGGCAGGTCGTTTGATACGGCGCGAAACAGACCGCGGTGCTTTGGTGGTTTGCGACAACCGATTGGTCAGTACGCCTTACGGTCGTCGATTACTGGCCGGTTTGCCGCCTATGAAACGCTTGGATCAGTTGCCTCAGTTGTTAGAGGCGCTGAAAAGCATCACCAGAACTTAAACCAGCTTTTTTTCTCGGTCGGGATAGGAGGTGCGGGCTTGGGAAAAAAATTGCTTTCCGGGAATGAGGCCTGTAATACCCTTTGCGTGTCGTCCCGCAATTGCGTGAGGCCTAGCGCCTGGTAGGACTCGATCAGAATAATCAGTGCTGTTTCTGCAGCCTCGCTGTTCGGGTAGTCGTTCAACGTGGCCTGGGCCCGGTTCACAGCCGCTATGTAAGCCCCTTTTTTGTAGTAATACCTGGCAACTTTCAATTCGGACTTGGCCAGCAAATTGACGATATGGCGCATGCGCAGCGTGGCATCTTCTGCGTATCTGGACTGCGGAAATCGGGTGACCAGTTCTTTGTAGGCCTCGAAGGAATCGCGCGCAGCCATCTGGTCACGTTCAGCCAGATCTTGCTTAAACCATTTGGACATCAAGCCCATGTCGTCATTGAAATTGATGGTGCCTTTGAGGTAAAGCGCGTAGTCAACCGCTGGATTGGCAGGGTTGAGCTTCATGAACCTGTCAAGCGTCATCAGCGCACCCACACGGTCACCGTTTTTCAGTTGCGCATAGGCTTTGTCGAGTTGCGCCTGCTGTGCCAGCACAGTACCGGCGGCGCGGCCTTCCAGTTTGTCAAACAAGTTGATGGACTTGTCGTACAAATTGCCGTGCATGTTGTCCTTGGCCTCGGCATAAATTTCTTCCGGGGTCATTTTGGCGGTAGGGTCCTTCTCTTCGGTGGCACAGCCCATCAGCCAGAGAGTAGAGAACAACAACGATAATGAAATAAATCTCAACACAATTAACCTTCACGCTTTGAATTAAACCGATTATCAACGATGCATCCTGATCAACATAGCAAGACCCTGCCGCCAGTGAGTGCGGAGGTAGACGCCGATGAACTGGATGCCGAGGTAGAAGAGCGCCGGCTGGAAATACCGCCGCACTTGCACCGCGAAAGGCTGGACCGAGCTCTGGTTCAGTTAATGCCGGAGTTCTCCCGCAACCACCTGAAACACCTGATTGAAGATGCTTGCGTCAGCAGCAGTGCACTGACTTCGCCGGTTGCCAAGGTAGCTTACCTGGTCAAGGCGGCGGAAATTATCACTGTCCGATTGCAACCCACTGCCATGTCGCAGGCCTATGTGCCTCAGGCCATGCCGTTGGAGATTGTTTATGAAGACGAGCATTTGCGCGTGATCAACAAGCCGGTTGGACTGGTAGTGCACCCGGCCCCCGGCAATTGGAGCGGGACATTGTTGAACGGACTGCTGGCACTGGATGCTGCCGCTGCCCAAGTGCCGCGCGCCGGCATTGTTCACCGCTTGGACAAAGACACCAGCGGCCTGATGGTGGTGGCCCGCACCCGCGCTTGCATGGATGCCCTGGTGCAAATGATTGCGGCACGTGAAGTGGCGCGTGAATACCTGGCGATCAGCCAGCGTGCCTGGCGCGGCGAGGTTCTTCGCGAGGTGGAGTTACCCATAGGCCGGGATCCGAGACAGCGACTGCGCATGGCAGTTGTTGATCTTGAGCGACAGTCAGGCAAAAACGCCCATACCTCTTTGGAATGTTTGCAAAGCAATGACCAAGGTTGTCTGGTGCATTGCACTTTGCATACCGGGCGAACCCATCAGATCCGTGTACATATGGCGGCCATCGGCCTGCCTTTGATGGCCGATGGTTTGTATGGCGGCGCAGGCAGTGCCGATATTCATCGCCAGGCTTTGCACGCCTTTAGCCTGGCTTTTACGCACCCTTTCAGTGCAAAAGCTTTGCATTTTCAAATTCCGCTTCCACCCGACATGTTGGCCGCCTTGGCAGGTATGGGTTTGGAACCCCCCTCGGTTAGAATGAACGGTTAAATACCCCCCGGATGACTGACTATGAATACCCTGGATGCCAAGCGTGTCCTTGAGACGGCTTTGTTGTGCGCCTCCCAGCCTCTTCAGGTCCGGGAGTTGCGTCAACTGTTTCATGATGAACTGGGCGCTGATACGCTTAAAACGCTGCTTGAATCCATTCAGTTGGATTGGCAGCAGCGCGGCCTTGAACTGGTGAATGTGGCCAGCGGCTGGCGTATGCAAAGCCGCCCTGAAATGCGGGATTTTTTGGACCGGCTGCATCCTGAAAAGCCGCCCAAGTATTCCCGTGCCGCCATGGAGACCTTGGCCATCATTGCTTACCGCCAGCCGGTCACGCGTGGCGACATGGAAGACATCCGAGGCGTCACGGTCAATTCGCTGGTGATCAAACAACTCGAAGACAGAGGCTGGGTCGAGGTCATCGGTCAGCGCGAAACCGTCGGTCGTCCTATGTTGTACGCAACGACACGCCAGTTTCTGGACGATCTGGGCATTTCCTCTTTGGATCAGTTGCCGCCGTTGGAAACCCAAGGCGCGAGCGAAGGTTTTTTTGAGCAACTGGCAGTGGCGGAAGAACCCGATCCGGCTCAAATGAGCATCTCACTGGAATCCCCGATCAGCGAGGACTGGGACAAAGCAGGCGAGTCGACAGACTTAGCCATGCCACTGGACAAACCGGACAATGACGCAGCGCCCTCGCTGCCTGACCGCATCACGCATGATGACACTGACACAGGTAACACCCATTGACCAAACCCGGCATTCAGTTTGACGACATCGTCACAGGCGTTTACGACACCCAAGTCGTTTCTGCGGCGCAAGACGACCCCGCCAAGCGTGTACTCAGCGCCCAGCCGGATACCCCCAAACTGCACAAAGTGCTGGCCCAATCCGGTCTGGGCTCGCGTCTGGACATGGAACAACTCATTGCCGACGGCAAAGTGCTTGTCAATGATGAACCGGCTCACGTCGGTCAACGCATTCAGTATGGCGACCGCATCAAGGTCAATGGCAAACCCTTGTTTGTCCGCATCGAACCACCACCGCCGCGCATCATTGCGTATCACAAGCCAGCCGGTGAAATTGTCAGCCGCGACGACCCGCAAAGCCGTCCCACCGTGTTTCGCAAACTGCCGCGTTTGCAAACCGGTAAATGGCAATCTGTCGGTCGCTTAGACCTGAACACCGAAGGCCTGCTGTTGTTCACCAATTCAGGAGAACTGGCCAACAAGCTGATGCACCCGCGCTTCGGTTTGGAGCGTGAATATGCGGTGCGAGTGCTCGGACATTTGAGCAATATCGAAAAAGCCAAGTTGCTCGAAGGTGTGCAGCTCGAAGACGGCGAAGCCAAATTCGGCAGCCTGGAAGAGGGCGGTGGTGAGGGTGCGAACTGTTGGTACCGGGTCACCATTCAAGAAGGCCGCAACCGCGAGGTGCGACGCATGTTTGAAGCGGTAGGCCATGCGGTCAGCCGACTCATACGCATACGCTACGGAAAAATGCTGTTGCCACGCGGCTTGAAGCGCGGCGAATGCATGGAACTTGACGGTGCCGATACCGAGCAATTGATACGCAGCGCGGGTTTGGGCCGGGTGTCTGCCAAATCCACCGGCGTACGCCAATCCACGCCTGCGCCGTCAACAGCGCGCAAAAGCCGTTCGGCCAATCCGCTGGCTGCGCCCAAACCCGATTTCATCGGGGCCGACAGCTTGTCGCGGCAACGGCGGGACCAGAAATCGAAAGCCTCACGCACAAAGGCTTTACCGCGCAGGGCTAAAATCAGCTGATATTGGCTCCGCCATTATTTTTGTCAACTTACTGGAAATCTTTCTCATGGCTATCGAACGCACACTCTCCATCATCAAACCCGACGCTGTCGCCAAAAACGTCATCGGCCAAATTTACAGCCGCTTTGAAGGTGCTGGCTTGAAAATCATCGCTTCACGCATGGCCCACCTCAGCCGTGGCGAAGCCGAAGCTTTTTACGGTGTCCACAAAGCACGTCCATTCTTCAAAGACCTGGTCGATTTCATGATCTCCGGTCCTGTCATGATCCAAGTGCTCGAAGGCGAAAACGCTATTTTGAAAAACCGCGACCTGATGGGCGCGACTGATCCTAAAAAGGCCGACAAAGGCACTATCCGCGCCGATTTTGCTGACAGCATCGATGCCAACGCAGTGCACGGCTCTGACGGTCCCGACACCGCCGCACATGAAATCGCCTTTTTCTTTGCCGGCCTGAACGTTTTCAACCGTTGATGGCGGCTCGCCCCGCCTGCCCATGAAAACCAATCTGCTCGACTTTGATCTCGACGGTTTGGTGGCTTGGTGTCAGGCGCAGGGCGAGAAAAAATTCCGTGCGGTCCAGCTCTTTCGCTGGATCCACCACAAAGGCGTGTCTGACTTCACGCAAATGACCGATTTGGCGCAAAGCCTTCGGAATATGCTGCAAGAGACAGCAGAAGTCAGCTTCTTACCCGTTGTCTCCCGCCACGATTCTGCCGATGGCACCATCAAATGGATGTTTGATGTCGGCCAGGGCAACGCCATAGAAACTGTTTTCATTCCCGAAACCGACCGTGGCACCTTGTGCATTTCCTCCCAAGCCGGTTGCGCTGTGGGTTGTCCGTTTTGCTCCACCGGTGCACAAGGCTTTAGCCGCAATCTCACCACCGCAGAAATTTTGGCTCAGCTCTGGTTTGCCGAAACCACGCTGCGGCGCGAACTCGGCAAGGACGAACGCGTCATCTCCAATGTGGTGATGATGGGCATGGGCGAACCCTTGCAAAACTACGCCGCCTTGGTGCCAGCACTGAAAACCATGCTGGATGACCACGGTTACGGCATGTCGCGCCGCCGGGTGACGGTGTCCACCTCCGGGGTGGTTCCCATGATCGAGCGGCTCAGCCAAGATTGTCCTGTGGCTTTGGCCGTCTCTCTACACGCGCCAGATGATGCATTGCGCGACCGTTTGGTGCCGCTGAACCAAAAATATCCGTTGGCAGAACTGCTGCAAGCCTGCCGCGATTACCTGGCTTTTGCGCCGCGTGACTTCATCACCTTTGAATACTGCATGCTTGACGGCGTGAACGACAGCGATGATCACGCCCGTGCGCTGGTCGACTTGGTGCGCCCTTCGCGCGGCGAACCCTTGCCTTGCAAATTCAACCTGATTCCCTTCAACCCGTTTCCGGCTTCCGGCTTGCTGCGTTCGCCGCCTGCGCGGGTCAAAGCGTTTGCCTCGCTGCTGTCAGACGCAGGCATCGTCACCACCATTCGCAAAACACGCGGCGACGACATTGCCGCCGCTTGCGGACAACTGGCCGGAGACATACAAGACCGCACAGATGTCGCGGGCAGACGCGCCAAAATCATCCCGATTCACGCCTGATTGCGGCACAATCTTTTTATGCAACAACCTATTCCTTTCTCAAAACCGGTTCGCCACCACAGCCTGCAAGCGCGCATCAGTTGGGGCGAGCAGGTGGTCACGGTCGGCGGCGATGCACCAGTTCGCGTGCAGTCCATGACCAACACCGACACCGCAGATGCCATAGGCACTGCGATTCAGGTCAAAGAGTTGGCGCTGGCCGGGTCTGAGTTGGTGCGCATCACCGTGGACACGCCCGAGTCCGCCAAAGCCGTACCGTATATCCGCGAACAACTCGACAAAATGGGCGTACATGTGCCGCTCATCGGCGACTTTCATTACAACGGCCACCGCTTGCTGACCGAATTCCCAGATTGCGCCAAGGCGCTTTCCAAATACCGCATCAACCCCGGCAATGTGGGCAAAGGCGACAAGCACGACAAGCAATTCGCCCAGATGATTGAGGCCGCTGTCCGCTACAACAAAGCGGTGCGTATCGGTGTCAACTGGGGCAGCTTAGACCAGGAACTGCTGGCACGTTTGATGGATGAAAACGCCTCCCGTGCACAGCCTTGGGATGCCAAACAAGTCATGTACCAGGCGCTGGTCACTTCCGCTTTGGAATCCGCTGAGTTGGCCGAGCGACTGGGTTTGGCCCGTGAACAAATCATTCTCAGTTGCAAGATGAGCGGCGTGCAAGATTTGATCGCCGTCTACCGCGAACTCGCACGCAGCACCAACCACCCATTGCACTTAGGGCTGACCGAAGCCGGCATGGGCACCAAAGGCACGGCCGCATCCAGCGTGGCTTTGGGTGTGTTGCTGCAAGAGGGCATAGGCGACACCATCCGTGTGTCCTTGACACCGCAACCCGGCGAAGCGCGCACGCAAGAGGTGTTGATCGCTACCGAAATCATTCAAGCGCTGGGTTTGCGCAGTTTTGTGCCCAGCGTCACCGCTTGTCCCGGCTGCGGGCGCACCACCAGCACCACGTTCCAAGAGCTGGCCATGCAAATTGACGACTACCTGCGCTACCAAATGCCGGTGTGGCGCAAACAATTTCCCGGCGTGGAAAACCTCAAAGTCGCGGTCATGGGTTGCATCGTCAACGGACCGGGTGAGAGCAAACATGCAGATATAGGCATCAGCTTGCCGGGTAACGGTGAAGCCCCGGCGGCTCCAGTGTTTATCGATGGCGAAAAAGCCATCACCTTGCGCGGCGACAATATCGCCAAAGAATTCCACGACATCGTCGAAAACTACGTTCACAAAAAATACGCGGTCAAGGCCTGAGTGCCGACTGCCACTGAAAACCATGGCTGACAAATTAACCGCCGTCAAAGGCATGAACGACATATTGCCGCCCGAGTCTGCGCGCTGGGAGGCTTTGGAAACCCAAGTGCGCGAGGTCATGCGCTTACACGCCTACCGCAATATCCGCACGCCCATTGTTGAACCGACAGCTTTGTTTGTGCGGGGCCTCGGTGAAGTGACCGACATTGTGGAAAAGGAAATGTATTCCTTTGAAGACCGTTTGAACGGCGAGCAGCTGACGCTGCGCCCTGAGTCCACCGCCGGTGTGGTGCGCGCTGTGGTCGAGCACAACATGTTGTACGAAGGCGGCAAGCGCTTGTATTACATGGGCCCGATGTTCAGACACGAGCGCCCGCAACGTGGCCGCTATCGCCAGTTTCACCAGATCGGTGCCGAGGCCTTGGGTTTTGGCGGGCCTGAAGTGGATGCCGAACTGATTCTGCTGGCCTGTGCTTTGTGGAAAGCCATAGGCTTACAGGACGTGCGCTTGGAACTCAACAGCTTGGGACAGCCGCCCGAGCGTTTGCAGCATCGCGCCGCGTTGATTACTTATTTTGAGCAACACGCCGAACAGTTGGACGAAGATGCCAAGCGCCGTTTGCACACCAACCCTTTGCGTATTCTGGACAGCAAAAATCCGGCGATGAAAGCCTTGAACGAAGCCGCGCCCAAGTTGCTCGACTTTTTGGGTGCTGACAGTCTGGCGCATTTCAACGCCGTACGCGCCATATTGGATGCCAATGGCGTGGCCTACAGCATCAATCCGCGTCTGGTGCGCGGCATGGACTATTACAACCTGACCGTGTTTGAGTTCATCACCGAACGACTCGGCTCGCAAGGCACGGTGTGCGGCGGCGGTCGCTACGACTACCTGATTGGTGAAATCGGCGGCAAACACGCACCAGCTGTCGGCTGGGCGCTGGGTGTGGAGCGCGTATTGGAGTTGTTGAAAGAGCAGGGCAATGCTGTGGTTGATGTGGCACCGGATGCCTACGCCATTGTTCCCGATGCAGCGTCGTTGCCAAGTGTCACACCGGTATTGCAAACCTTGCGCGGCATGGGCATTTCTGTGCAAATGCACGCCCCCGCAAATTCCATGGAAGGCATGGGCAGCATGAAGTCCCAGTTCAAAAAAGCCGATGCCAGCGGTGCGTGTCATGCGCTGATTTTTGGCCCTGATGAGCTGTCCAGCAACCAAGTCACCGTCAAAGCCTTGCGTGACGGTGAAGGCGCTCAGCAAACGCTGTCACTTGACCAGATTACCGATTGGGGCCACCGCCTACAATCAGCTCTTTGACTTTTGCCTGTCTGGAAACGCATGTCTACGCATCTCGATCTTGAAGAACAAGAACAACTCGACCAATTCAAACATTTCTGGAACCGCTGGGGCAACCTGATCACAGGCTTGGTCACCTTGGTATTGGTGGCCTATGCAGGTTGGAACGGCTGGAATTACTGGCAGCAGCGCCAAGCCTCACAAGCAGCAGTCTTGTATGACACCTTCGAGAAGGCTGTACGCGAAAAAGACGATGCCTTAATGGCCCGTTCTCTGGCTGACTTGCAAGATCAGTTTGCCCGCGCTACCGTGACTCAACAGGCCGCGCTGCTGGCCGCTCGCATTTACGCTGATAAAAACCAGTTACCTGAAGTGGAGAAATCTCTGCAATGGGTCATCAGCCAAGACCGTGATCCCGGCTTTGTCGCATTAGCTCGCTTGCGTTTGTCCGCTTTAGAGATTGAGCGCAAAAACCTGGAAAAGGCTAACAGTTTGATACAAGGCATTACCGCCCCCGCTGGCTTTCAACCTTTGTTTGACGACCGTTTGGGTGATATCGCTGTTTTGCAAAAGAAGAATGAAGACGCTAAAAACCACTTTGTCAAAGCCTGGAAAGGCATGGACGAAACCAACGAATACCGCCGATTGATTGAAATTAAATTGGCAGCGCTAGGTGTCAACCCTAAAGAATCCGGTTCATGAAACACTCCATGCGTCAGTTGCTGCTAGGTTTTGCCATTGGTGGCCTTTTTGTATTGGGTGCGTGCAGCTCCGGGTCACCCAAACCACAAGTGCCTGCTATCGGAGAAGTCAAAGTACAGCAAGTCTTGAAAGAGGGCTGGTCTCTCAAGCTGCCAGCCGCCACTCAACTCAATCAAAGCCTGCAAGTTGTGAATCAACTTGTGGGTGTCGTGGCTGGCACAGGCCAGGTGACTTTGGTCGATCTGGCCCAAGGCAAACCCCGCTGGCAAGTCGACACGGCCAAAGCTTTACAAACCGGTGCAGGTTTTGACGGCATCAGCCTTGCTGTTGTCAGTACCGCCAACGACCTCATAGTGTTACAAGACGGCAAGCAAGTTTGGCAAAAGCACTTGCCCGCGCAATCCTTTACCAACCCGGTGGTGGCAGGTGAGCGGGTTTTTGTATTGCTGGCTGACCGTTCCGTCATGGCTTTTGACAAAACGGATGGTCGGCGTCTATGGACCCAGCAACGTCCCGGCGAGCCCTTGGTGCTCAAGCAAAACGGCATCTTGCTTCCTTTTCAAAATACCTTGTTGGCCAGCCTGGGCGGACGCTTTGTCGCTCTCAATCCGGATAACGGCCAGATACTTTGGGACGTAGGTATTGCTAATCCGCGCGGCATTAATGACTTGGAGCGACTGGTGGATCTGGTCGGTACGGCCTCCCGTATCAACAACTCTGTGTGTGTGCGTGCCTTTCAGGCACAACTCGGTTGTGTGAATGCGGCCAAAGGTGTGTTGATGTGGAACCGCGCTTCGGTGGGTAACAAAGGTATCAGCGGCGATGAAACCATGCTTGTCGGTACGGAATCCAACGGTGTGGTCCGCGCTTGGAACCGCACTACCGGAGACCGCCTGTGGGATACCGACAGAATGAAATACCGTGATCTCAGCCAACCATTGTCCATTGACAAAGGCATAGTCATTACTGACGATGGCGGTTGGATTTATCTGCTGTCTAAAAAGGACGGCAGCCTGGTTAACCGCTTACAAACGCAGGTTTCAGGTTTTGCAAGTTCCCCGACTGCCATGGACAACGGTGGCTTTGTTGTCCTTGGCCGCAACGGTTTGTTGTTGTCCTACCTACTGCCCTGATAGGCGGGAATTGCCGTGAAACCTGTACTGGCTATTGTCGGCCGACCTAATGTGGGTAAATCCACTTTGTTTAACCGGGTCACCAAAACCCGTGACGCCATCGTTGCAGATTACGCGGGTTTGACGCGCGACCGGCACTACGGCAACGCCAAACACGGCAAGCACGAATTCATTGTCATTGACACCGGCGGTTTTGAACCGGATGCCGACAGCGGTATTTACAAGGAAATGGCCAAACAAACCCGCCAGGCCGTGGCCGAGTCTGATGCTGTGATTTTTGTAGTCGATGCACGCGAAGGTTTGTCTGCCCAAGACCATGACATAGGCAATTACCTGCGCAGACTGGGCAAGCCTTGTCTGCTGGTGGCCAACAAAGCGGAAGGCATGCAAAACGGCGTCAAGCTGGGCGAGTTTTTTGAACTCGGTTTGGGCGAGGTCATGCCCGTATCTGCTTCGCACGGCCAGGGCATACGCAGCATGATTGAAGCGGCACTTGAACCGCTTCACTTACCTGACGACGATGAGCTCGAGGAGGACGACGGCAGCCCCAAGCCCATGAAACTGGCTGTGGTCGGAAGACCAAACGTGGGCAAATCCACGCTCATCAACACCTGGTTGGGCGAGGAGCGATTGGTGGCTTTTGACCTGCCCGGCACCACGCGTGACGCGATCAGTATTCCGTTCGAACGCAACGGTCAACAGTTTGAGTTGATTGACACCGCAGGCTTGCGCCGGCGTGGCAAGGTGTTTGAAGCGATTGAGAAATTTTCTGTCGTCAAAACATTGCAGGCCATTGAGTCTGCCAATGTGGCGTTGCTGTTGCTGGACGCCACCCAGGGCGTGACGGATCAGGACGCGCACATCGCCGGTTACATCCTGGAGACCGGTCGCGCCGTGGTGCTGGCAGTAAATAAATGGGATGCGGTAGATGCTTACCAGCGCGAACTGTTGGCCCGCTCAGTTGAGAGCCGTTTGGCTTTTTTGAAATTTGCCAAACTTCACCATATATCTGCTGTCAAGCGGCAGGGCCTTGGACCGGTATGGCAGTCGATTGCGCAGGCACACCAATCCGCCATGTGCAAAATGTCTACGCCGGTTTTGACCCGCTTGCTGCTTGAGGCCGTGCAATTTCAAGCGCCAAAGCGCGGCGGCATGTTCAGACCTAAATTGCGTTATGCGCACCAGGGCGGTATGAATCCGCCGGTGATAGTGGTGCATGGTAATTCCTTGGAACACGTGACTGATTCTTACAAGCGCTACCTGGAAGGCCGGTTCCGTAAAGCTTTTTCACTCGAAGGCACGCCTTTGCGCATTGAAATGAAAACCTCTACCAACCCTTATACAGACAAAGACTGAACACCTTCCCATGACAACCCCGGGCTATTTCAGCTGTGGTATGGTTTGAACTTCCTCATCAAACACGGAGAATATCGTGAATCAAAAAGGGCAACTCTTACAAGACCCGTTTCTCAACATCCTGCGCAAAGAGCATGTCCCCGTGTCCATTTACCTGGTCAACGGCATCAAATTGCAAGGACAAATCGAATCTTTTGACCAGTACGTGGTCTTGCTGCGTAATACCGTAACGCAAATGGTTTACAAACACGCTATTTCCACTATTGTTCCGGGTCGCCCGGTCAATTTTGCCCAGGCTGAGACCGGCGAATCTGCCGACTGAGCGCCGCCTGCCTGTTCAAACACTGTTATTTCCGTTGACCCACGCTGCCCCATCTCCTTTGCCCACGGCTTTGCTGGTAGGGGTGGATTTCGGTTTGCCGCACTTTGACAGTGAACTCGACGAACTGGCGCAACTCGCCTTGACCGCTGGTCTGCAACCAGTGACCAGATTGACCTGCAACCGTAAAGCACCAGACGCCGCGTTGTTCGTGGGTTCGGGCAAAGCCGAGGAAATCAAGGAACTTGCCTTGTTACACGGTGCCACTGAGGTGTTGTTTGACCAGGCCCTGTCGCCTGCTCAACAACGCAACCTCGAGCGAGTCTTGGGCTTGCCGGTGAACGACAGAACCATGCTGATTCTGCAAATC
This sequence comes from Comamonadaceae bacterium, assembly GCA_947456305.1. Lineage (GTDB taxonomy): Bacteria > Pseudomonadota > Gammaproteobacteria > Burkholderiales > Burkholderiaceae_C > Limnohabitans. The sequence goes on from CANGPN010000016.1 coordinate 33,833, forward strand.
TTCGCCCAACGCGCCCGCAGCCACGAAGGCAAGTTGCAAGTCGAACTGGCGCGTTTGCAATATCTCAGCACCCGTCTGGTCAGACGTTGGTCACATCTGGAGCGTCAGCGCGGCGGCATCGGTAACCGGGGCGGTCCCGGAGAAACACAGATTGAGTTGGACCGCCGCATGATCGGTGAATCCATCAAACGCACCAAGGAGCGTTTGTCCAAGGTCAAACGCCAGCGCAATACGCAGCGTAAGCAGCGTCAGCGCAACCAGGTTTTCAACGTGTCTCTCGTCGGCTATACGAATGCAGGCAAATCCACTTTGTTCAATGCGCTGGTGAAAGCGCGGGCGTATGCCGCGGATCAACTGTTCGCCACCCTGGATACCACCACCCGGCAGTTGTATTTGCCGCACGACGGCGGTGGCGGCAGCCATTTGTCTGTGTCCGACACGGTGGGTTTCATCCGTGATCTGCCCCACGGGCTGGTGGATGCGTTCGAAGCCACCTTGCAAGAGGCGACCTCAGCGGATTTGTTATTGCATGTGGTGGACGCTTCCCACCCTGGATACCCGGAGCAAATCGAACAAGTCATGTCGGTATTGAAAGATATAGGGGCCGGTGACGTGCCGCAGTGGGTGGTTTTCAACAAAATAGATGCTTTGCCCCCGGAGCAACGCCCGCGCTTGCTGCAAGACTTGTATGTATACGATGGCTTGACCCTGCCGCGTATTTTCCTGAGCGCGGCTACTGGTTTGAACTTGGACACCTTGCGCCAGCGCTTGCTGGTGCACGCCCAGCAGCATACGGATTCACTTTTAACCCTTTTTCCTGCGGATGAAACCGCTTGACCCCTCAGCCCCTGTTGCCGCTTTAGGCACAATGTCGTCTTGCAAGATTTTTTGACCGATTGCACATGAACAATAAAACCCGGGCCTGGCCCACGACACACTGGTTCTCCCACCTGATGTGGTTTGCTCTTTGGATGCGCTCGGTATGCGTTGCTGTTTGGCGGCGTTTGCTGGGCATGTTGAATTTAAACGACGGCAGGTGGGGACGCGGCGATGAGCAACCGCACCACTCGTCCAACGGTTCCGATCCCGGCCAACCTACGCCGCCGCCAGAGGGCAATCGCCGTCCGCCGCCTGCCAACGGCCCGCCCGACTTAGACGAACTCTGGCGCGATCTGAACCGCAAACTCGGCCAATTGTTCGGCGGCAAAGGTGGATCAGGTGGCAACCAGCCTGGTTCCGGCGGTGGTTTTCAGCCGCCGTTCAATAACGCAGGTATAGCTCTGGGCCTGGTCATAGGTATTTTGGCTTTAATCTGGCTAGGCACGGGTTTTTTCATTGTGCAAGAGGGTCAGCAAGCCGTGATCACCCAGTTCGGCCGTTACCACAGCACGGTGGGCGCAGGTATCAACTGGCGCATGCCTTACCCGATTCAGCGCCATGAAGTGGTGTTTGTGACCCAAATCCGTTCCTTGGACATCGGCCGTGACGCCATCATCAAGGCTACCGGACTGCGCGAATCAGCCATGCTGACTGAGGATGAAAACATCGTAGAAATCAAATTCGCCGTGCAATACCGCTTGACTGATGCCCGGGCTTATTTGTTTGAAAGCAAAAATCCGACTGACGCGGTGATGCAAGCGGCTGAAACAGCCGTGCGTGAAGTGGTCGGCAAGATGCGCATGGACGCCGCTTTGTCGGAAGACCGTGAGCAAATCGCGCCTCGTGTGCGCAAAATCATGCAAACCATACTAGACCATTACAACGTCGGTATTGAAGTGGTCGGTATCAATTTGCAGCAAGGCGGTGTGCGCCCGCCCGAGCAGGTGCAAGCCGCTTTTGACGATGTGCTCAAAGCCGGCCAAGAGCGTGAACGCGCCAAAAACGAAGCTGAAGCCTATGCCAATGACGTGATTCCTCGCGCCGTTGGTTCAGCCTCCCGCCTGAAGCAAGAGGCTGACGCCTACAAGTCCCGCATCGTCGCGCAAGCGCAAGGCGATGCGCAGCGTTTCCGCTCTTTGTACAGCGAGTACCAGAAAGCCCCGCAGGTCACGCGTGACCGCTTGTACATCAATGCCATGAAAGAGATGTACAGCAATGTGACCAAGGTGTTGGTCGAGTCCCGCCAAGGCTCGAATATGTTGTATCTGCCGCTGGACAAAATCATGCAAATGAACGGTGTGAATGCCCCCGAACCCGCTGCGGCACCGGCTACTGCTGCCAATGACACTTTGGGCTCAGTTTCCGGCAATGTGCCTGTTGCGCCAGGCAATGACAGCAGAGGGCGTGATAACCGCCAACGTGACCGCGATTTACGCTAAGGTGATACACACATGAACAAAATAGGTTTTTATATTTCATCGCTGTTGCTGGCACTGCTGATTTTCAGTTCCACCATTTTTGTTGTTGACCAGCGTCAGTACGGCGTGGTGTATTCATTGGGACAGATCAAGAAAGTCATCACCGAACCCGGTTTGAATTTCAAACTGCCGCCCCCGCTGCAAAACGTGAACTTCATCGACAAGCGTTTGTTGACTCTGGATAACGTGGACTCCGAGCCCATGCTGACCGCTGAAAAGCAGCGTATGGTGATCGACTGGTACGTGCGTTGGCGCATCTCTGACCCGACTCAGTACATCCGTAACGTCGGACTGGACGAAAAAGCCGGCGCCCAGCAACTCACCCGAGTGGTGCGCAACGCTTTTCAGGAAGAAATCAATAAGCGCACAGTGAAAGACTTGTTGTCGCTCAAGCGCGAAGACTTGATGGTCGATGTGAAGCGCGAAGTGCTGGAAATCGTCAAGGGCTCTAATCCCTGGGGCATTGACGTGGTCGATGTACGTATCACCCGGGCTGACTACGTGGACACCATCACCGAGTCGGTTTACCGCCGCATGGAGGCCGAACGCAAACGCGTCGCCAATGAATTGCGCTCCACCGGTGCTGCCGAGGGTGAAAAAATCCGTGCAGATGCAGATCGCCAGCGAGAAGTCGCCTTGGCCAACGCCTATCGTGACGCACAAAAAATCAAAGGCGAGGGCGATGCCGAAGCCGCGCGTTTGTACGCTGAGGCTTTCGGCAAAGACGCACAGTTTGCGCAGTTCTACCAAAGCATTGAAGCTTACAAATCCAGTTTCAATAAAAAATCCGATGTCATGGTGCTAGACCCCAGCAGCGATTTCTTCAAGGCCATGCGCGGCAGTGGTTCGTCTGCACCTGCCAAAAAATAAGATCGGGTGACCGGCACAGACATTTGACTGTCACAGACCGGTAGAATCCCTTTTTTAACAGCACTTCACACTCATGGCTGCCTGGGTTTTGCCGGATCATATTGCGGACGTTTTGCCTTCAGAGGCCCGGCACATCGAAGAATTACGCCGCCTTTGCTTAGACACCGCCCGTGGCTTCGGCTATGAACTGGTCATGCCGCCTCTGCTGGAACATACCGAGTCCTTGCTATCAGCCCCGGGCAGTGCCCAGGATTTGCAAACCTTCAAGCTGGTGGATCAACTCAGTGGCCGCAGTCTGGGCTTACGCATAGACACCACCCCGCAGGTCGCGCGCATTGATGCGCATTTGCTCAACCGCAGCGGCGTCACCAGGCTTTGTTATTGCGGCCCGGTGCTGCATACCTTGCCGGCCAGTCCTTACGCCACCCGCGAGCCCTTGCAGTTCGGTGCTGAAATTTACGGTCACGACGGGCTGGAAGCTGATCTTGAAATTCTGCAACTTGCGTTACAAAGCCTTAACGCTGCCGGACTTGAGAGTTTTCATGTGGATATCAGTGACGCTCGCATATTGCCTGCCTTGCTCAAAGGACAGAACCTTAGCGCCGAGTTGACGGCGGGTATCACTGACGCCTTGTCGCACAAAAATGTCAGCGGTATGCGCGAGCTGGGAAACCACTTGCCCCAGCCATTGGCTAAAGCCTTGCTTGCTTTGGTGCAAATGTATGGCAACACCGGCGTGCTGGCCCAGGCCAAAAAAGAATTTTCCGCCTGGCCTGAGGTCTTACATGCCTTGGAGCAGCTTGAATGGCTGGTCTCGCACGTGGCTCATCCCCTCAGCATAGACCTGGCCGATTTGCGCGGCTTTGCTTACTACAGCGGCCCGCGTTTTGCGGTGTTTGTGCCCGAGACCAGCGATGCACTGGCACGAGGCGGCCGCTATGACGAGGTCGGTGCCGTGTTTGGCCGCAAGCGGCCAGCGGCAGGATTCAGCCTGGACATCAAAGCGCTGGTGGGCTTGCTAGCGCATCCCCAGCCTCAAGCTGCGATTCGCGCCCCTTGGGGCGAGGATCAGGCTCTGAGTCAAGCGATTGCGGCATTGAGAGCCCAAGGCCATACTGTGGTCTGCCTGCTACCCGGTCATGAGAGTGAAGTGGACGAATTTCATTGTGACCGTGAATTGTTTAACCATCAGGGCGTTTGGTCAGTACGCCCCTTGAACCCCAACTGAGACAAAGACAATAAAGCTATGAGTACCAAGCAGGCAAGACATGTGGTGGTGGTGGGCACCCAATGGGGTGACGAGGGCAAGGGCAAGCTGGTCGACTGGCTGACCGAACGTGCGCATGGTGTGGTTCGTTTTCAAGGCGGTCACAACGCAGGACATACCTTGGTGATCAATGGTGTGAAAACCGCTTTGCATCTGATTCCCAGCGGCATCATGCGCCCGGGCGTGCGCTGCTTCATCGGCAACGGGGTGGTGTTGTCGGCTGCCAAACTGTTTGAAGAAATTGAAGGGTTGGAGAAAGCAGGCGTTGAAGTCAGATCGCGTCTGCGCATCAGCGAAGCATGCCCGCTGATTTTGCCGTTTCATGCCGCCATTGATGTGGCCCGCGAAGCAGCGCGCGAGCAGGGCGGGGCAGAAAAAATCGGCACCACCGGTCGAGGTATTGGACCGGCCTACGAAGACAAAATTGCCCGCCGCGCATTGCGTGTGCAAGACTTGAAATACCCCGAACGCTTCGCCACCAAACTGCGCGAATTGCTGAGCTTGCACAACCATGTGTTGACCACGTTTTTAGGCTCGCGCAATTTCACTTTCGGTGATGCGCTCAAGCCTTATGTGCAAAACGGTGAGATCCAATTTCAACCGGTGTTTGATGAAGCCATGCGGCATGCAGCTTTGCTCAAACCCATGATGGCCGATGTATCCCGTGAATTAAACGATGCACACCGCGCGGGCGACAACTTGTTGTTTGAAGGCGCGCAAGGCACATTGCTTGACGTGGATCACGGCACCTATCCTTTTGTGACTTCCAGCAATTGCGTGGCCGGCAATGCCGCCGCCGGTTCGGGCGTCGGCCCGGGGCTGTTGCATTACATCTTGGGCATCACCAAAGCCTATTGCACCCGTGTGGGCGGCGGTCCTTTCCCTACCGAACTCGATTGGGATGTCGAAGGCACACCCGGCTGGCACATGAGCACCGTCGGCGCGGAAAAAGGCACTACCACCGGTCGTTACCGTCGTTGCGGCTGGTTTGATGCCGCGCTGCTCAAACGCAGCGCGCAGGTGAACGGCTTGAGTGGTTTATGCATCACTAAGCTGGATGTGCTCGATGGTTTGAGCGAACTCAAACTCTGCACCGGCTACACCTTACACGGTGAGCACACAGACATACTGCCTAATGGCGCGGACGATATTGCAGATTGCCGGCCGGTCTACGAAACCATGCCAGGATGGAGCGACAGCACAGTCGGCATCACACAATACGAGAAACTGCCGCCGCAAGCGCAGGCTTATCTCAAACGCATCGAAGAAGTCACCGGTGTGCCTATTCACATGATTTCCACCAGTCCGGATCGGGACCACACCATTTTGATCCGTGACCCGTTTCAACCTTGAACTGAAAGTCCGGCCATGTTGACTGAAGATGGAAAACACTTGTATGTGTCGTATGACGAGTACAACAATTTGGTCGAAAAACTGGCCATCAAAATCCACCAGTCGGGCTGGCAATTCGATACTATTTTGTGTCTGGCGCGCGGCGGCATGCGCCCGGGTGACGTTTTATCGCGTATTTTTGACAAGCCTTTGGCCATCATGTCCACCAGCTCTTACCGCTCTGAGGGTGGTACTGTGCAAGGCCACCTGGACATTGCCAGATACATCACTACACCCCAGGGTGAAATCGCCGGTCGCGTGTTGCTGGTCGATGACTTGGCTGATTCCGGCCATACCTTGAACGCAGTCATAGACTTGTTGAAAAACAATTATTCGCCCATTACTGAATTGCGCAGTGCGGTCATCTGGACCAAAGGCGTGTCCTCCTTTACCCCGGATTTCTCGGTTGAATACCTTCCGACCAACCCCTGGATTCACCAGCCTTTTGAGGCCTACGACACCATGCGACCGTTGCAATTGCTGGAGAAATGGCGGGTTTGAGGCATGAAGCCTGATACCGCGCTCATACACCACGATTACCAGCCGCCGGGGGATTTTGCGTCCCCGCAAATTGCTGTCCATAAAGCGTCTTCGGTTTTTTTTCCAGATGTCAAAGCCATGCGCGAGCGCAACTGGCTGGACAAAACCGGCTACACCTACGGCTTGCATGGAACGCCGACCACCTTCACGCTGGAAGAACGTATTTGCCAGTTAGAAGGCGCCAAGCATTGTGTGTTGCTGCCCAGTGGATTGGCAGCTTTGGCGCAAGTGAATCTGGCTTTGTTGAAAACCGGCGATCACATCCTCATTCCCGACAATGCCTACGGTCCTTTGAAAACTTTGGCCGAGTGTGAACTTCAACAATGGGGTATCTCACACGATTACTACAACCCCATGGACCCGTCATCGTTGGCAGACCGCGTCCAATCCAACACAAGACTTGTCTGGCTTGAAGCCCCCGGTTCGGTGACGCTTGAGTTTCCCGATTTACCGGCGCTAGTCAATGTTTGTCGCGATAAAGCGGTACTGACGGCGCTGGACAACACCTGGGGCGCAGGCGTGGCTTTTCAGCCTTTTGATTTCATGCTACATACAAGCAACGATCACCGTGGCGTTGACGTGTGTGTGCATGCCCTGACCAAATACCCAAGCGGCGGCGGTGATGTGTTGATGGGCAGCGTGACCACGTGCCGCGATGACTTGGCGCGCAGTCTCAAGCTCAGCCACATGCGTCTGGGTTTTGGCGTGGCAGGCAATGATGCCGAACTGGTGTTACGGTCTTTGCCCAGCATGTCATTGCGCTACAAAACACAAGATGACACATGCCGCCAATTGGCCGCCTGGTGTTTGCATCAGACTGCTTTTGCACAGGTACTTCATCCAGCCATTGTTGGATCACCCGGTCACGCGCATTGGTGCGATTTGTGTGTAGGCGGTGTTGCGGCTGATGCCAAAGTGCACAGTGGCGGCGCAGCGGCCAGTTTGCTGAGTCTGCGATTTGACCCGGCCATCACCCCGGCTCAAGTGGATGTTTTTTGCAATGCGCTGAAGTTGTTCAAACTGGGTTTCAGTTGGGCCGGTCCCATCAGCCTGGTAGTGCCCTACGATTTAACCAAAATGCGTCAAAACGCGCCGTCCGATTTGCTACAAGGCGGATTTGTGCGCCTGGCCATAGGCTTGGAGTCTGCTGAAGACTTGATCGCAGATTTGGCGCAGGCGTTGCAGGCCATGCCTTAACAGTGGTCGTTTTTGTGAGGGGAGATGCCTGCTGTTATTGCGATTCATTTAACAATCTGAAAGCCAAGGCTTGCATAGAAGTGGTGTGCCCGTCGGGCAGCGCAACTGCAACGGCTTGCGGATATTGCACAAAATTGCGCGCCACAGATCTCGCATAAGTAGGGTCGTAATGGCTGAGCAACAAGTCCTTCACCACAGCTTCCACCTGGCCGTTGAGCAATTGCTGCTGCCAGGCTTGGACCACAGACTTGCCTTTGACTTCATTCAAGAGAGATAAACGCTCACTGAATAAGCCCAGGTCATTGGCAAAAAAAGCGTAGTCTTCAAGCAGCAATTTCACCCGTTCATCGTCACTCAATTGCAAATCTATACACGGGCTTTGGCGCATCACATCCATCAGCGCTTGAGGCACAGCTACATTGCCAACTTTTTTGCTTTCTGCCTCAACAAACACGGTTTTGCTTGAATCGAATCCGCGTAATTTGTCCCACACCAGCGTATCAAAATGTTTTTGACTGGGCTGGGCTTTTCCCGGTATGCGGCCCAGCACTGAGCTTCGGTGTCTGGCCAGTTCTTCCAAATCCAGCACCTGAGCACCCGCATGGCTGAGTGCTTGAAGCAGCCGGGTTTTGCCCGAGCCAGTCGGTCCGGTGATAACGCGAAAACGCAATGCCGGGACCAAGCGTGCGATGTCGTTGACCATGGCTGCGCGAAACGCTTTGTATCCGCCTTCAATCAGCCAGACACGAAAACCGATTTGGCCCAGCACCAGCGCCAGCGAGCCGCTGCGTTTGCCGCCGCGCCAGCAGTAAATCAGCGGTTGCCAATCCTTGCCCAAAGGCATGACGTATCTGTCAATGTGACGTGAAATATTGGATGACACCAGTGAGGCGCCGATTTTGTTGGCCTCGAACGCACTGACTTGTTTGTAAAGTGTGCCGACGCGAATGCGTTCTTCGTTGGTCAACGAAGGCCAGTTCAAGGCGCCGGGCAAATGGTCCAGGTCGAACTCGTCTTCGGTGCGGGCATCAATGATGTTGCTGAAACCACCATCAATTTCGGCTAACGCCATGCGAGCAATCGCTTCATCAGCGCTGATAAGGCGGGCCGCCATCAGAGCAACTTTTTCAACACAGGCCAGACATTGGCCAGAATCTGCGGGTGCGCCTCAGCCTTGGGATGGATGCGGTCAGCTTGAAACAAAGCCGTCGCGTCGGCTGCATCAGCTACGCCTTTAAGTAGAAACGGCACCAGAGGCAGGCGTTGCTGCTGGCTGATGGTTTTGAATAACTGGCTGAATGCCTGCGCATAGTCGGCCCCATAGTTGGGAGGCACTTGCATGCCTATCAACAACACGCCAGCTTTGGCTTTGCGACAGGCTAAAACCATACGCGTCAAATTGCTCTCAGTCATCTTCAGAGAAAACCCTCGCAAAGCGTCATTGCCGCCGAGCTCTATGACCACCAGTTGCGGGTTGTGTTGCTCAAGCAGGGCCGGCAAGCGAGCCAGACCGCCTGCGGTGGTGTCTCCGCTGATGCTGGCGTTGACCACTTCCCATTGCGGCTTGTCTTTGGCCAGTTGAGCTGTCAGCAATGCCACCCAGCCGCTGCCGCGTGCGATGCCGTATTCGGCGCTTAAAGAATCACCAATCACTAACAAAGTATTTGCCGCACGCGCATGCAAGGCAACAGGCCATAGACCCGTGGCACACAGGCTTAATGCTTGCAAGTTAAAGTCTCTGCGTCTTAACACGGATCCCACGGAATGTCCTCACCACTGATTGCTGTCTCACATTTGTACAAATCGGTCACTGATGCCACCGGTACCTTGGACATTCTCCGCGATATCGATTTCACCTTGAACCGTGAAGAAACCGTGGCCATTGTCGGGGCTTCAGGCTCAGGCAAGAGCACCTTACTAGCCATCATGGCTGGTTTAGATACGCCTACACAAGGCGCGGTTCAATTGGCCGGCCAGGACATGTTCGCCTTGAACGAAGATGAACGCGCCGGATTGCGTGCCAGACACATAGGTTTTGTCTTTCAAAGCTTTCAACTGTTGGCTGCTTTGACAGCGCTTGAAAACGTCATGTTGCCCCTGGAACTGGCCGGACACCCCGACCCCAAACCTTTAGCCAAAGAAATATTGTCACGGGTTGGTTTGGCCGAACGTTTAAACCATTACCCCAAAGTGATGAGCGGTGGCGAGCAGCAACGCGTGGCATTGGCTCGGGCCTTTGTGGTCAAGCCTCAGGTACTGCTGGCAGATGAACCCACCGGTAGTCTCGACCATGCCACCGGTGAGACCATCATGCAGTTGATGCTTGAACTCAACAGAGAACTAGGTACCACGCTGGTGTTGGTCACCCATGATCAGGCCTTATCCAAACGTTGTGACCGGCGTTTAATGATGCAGGCGGGGCGCGCCACTTGGGTGGATTGAACAAGCCTAACGGGTGCGGCTTTTCATGGCGCGTTCCACTTCGCGCTTGCCTTCACGGTCTTTGATGGTGTCGCGTTTATCGTGCTCGGCCTTGCCTTTGGCCAGCGCGATTTCGCATTTGATGCGGCCGTTTTTCCAATGCAAATTCAACGGCACCAAGGTGTAGCCTTTTTGCTCGACCTTGCCTATCAAACGCCGGATTTCATCCTTGTGCAGCAGCAATTTGCGCGAACGGATGGCATCCGGATTCACGTGTGTGGACGCGGTTTTCAGCGGGTTGATCTGACAGCCGATGACGAACATCTCGCCATTACGTATCACCACATAGCCGTCGGTCAGTTGCACTTTGCCTTCTCTCGCGGCTTTGACTTCCCAGCCTTCCAGCACCATGCCTGCCTCCAGGCGCTCTTCGAAAAAATAATTGAAAGCGGCTTTTTTGTTGTCCGCGATCCGGGTTTGGGGTGCTGTTTTGCTGGCCATAAGAGAGAAAAAGAATACAGCGGGGTCTTTACAATCACCCGCAACGCCAGTGTGGCATGAACTGCATTCTATGAAAACCGTCGAGAAGTCTGTATTGATCTGGTTCAGCGCCCGCGAAATGTTCGATTTGATTGTCGATGTGCCTGCGTATCCGCAGTTTCTGCCCTGGTGCGACAAAGCAGACATCTTGAGCACCACCGACAACGGCATGACCGCGCGCATAGGCATGGCGTTCGGCGGACTGCATAAAAGTTTCACCACATCCAATACGCACATCGATGGGCGGCAGGTCAAACTCGATTTGATCGACGGACCGTTCAAACATCTTTCAGGTGTATGGGACTTTATTCCTCTGGGTGACGAACAGGCTTGCAGAGTCGAATTGAAACTGTCTTACAGCTTTGACTCCATGTTCGGTGCCATGGTCGGACCGGTGTTTGACAAGATCGCATCTACGCTGGTGGATGCTTTTGTCAAACGCGCCGAAGCGGTGTACCAGCGATGAAGTTGCTCATTGCGCTATCAACCGCGCCGCGACATATGTCATTGTTTGAGTTGCCTTTTGAAGCACACACCACAGTTGCGCAGACTTTGCAGCAGCTGGCCACTGTGTCAGCCGAGTTTGCAAATACCTCATCGCAAGATTGGCAAACAGCGGTATGGGGCAAACCGGTTGAAATGACGCATACCCTGAAAGACGGTGACAGGTTGGAGGTACTCAGACCTTTGCGGGTCGACCCCAAAGTGGCCAGACGCGAACGTTTTCAAAAGCAAGGTGCCAAAACCGCAGGCCTGTTTGCCAAACGCCGAGCAGGGGCCAAGCCAGGTTACTGATCCGTAAACAGCATGCTTTTATATTCATTACGGCTTTGCACAACTGTTTTGGGGAAGAGGACCAGGCAGGATCGGTAGAATCTATTTTTTGGAGATCTACCTCATGCGCCTTCTCGGCAAAGCGCTGACCTTCGACGATGTGTTGCTGGTCCCCGCATACTCCCAAGTCCTGCCCAAGGACACCCGCCTTTCCACCCAATTCTCACGCCGCATCTCGCTGAATTTGCCGCTGGTGTCCGCCGCCATGGACACGGTGACCGAAGCCAGATTGGCCATCGCCATCGCCCAAGAGGGCGGCATGGGCATTGTTCACAAAAACCTGACCGCACAAGAGCAAGCCGCAGAGGTGGCCAAGGTCAAGCGTTATGAAAGCGGCGTGCTGCTCGACCCCGTCATCATCACGCCCAACCACACGGTGCGACAAGTCATGGCCTTGTCAGACGAGTTGGGCATCTCCGGTTTTCCGGTGTGCGATGCAGGCAAAGTGGTCGGCATCGTCACCAACCGCGATTTGCGTTTCGAGTCACGTTATGACTTGCAGATCAAAGACATCATGACGCCGCGTGAGCGACTCATCACCGTGCCTGAAGGCACCACCCCCGAGCAAGCCAAGGCTTTGTTGAACAAACACAAGTTAGAGCGGCTGCTGGTCATCAACGATGCGTTTGAGCTCAAAGGCCTGATCACCGTCAAAGACATCACCAAGCAAACCAGTTTCCCGAATGCAGCCCGTGACGGCGCAGGGCGTTTGCGCGTGGGTGCGGCAGTGGGCGTGGGCCCGGGCACCGAAGAACGCGTCGAAGCCTTGGTTCGCGCAGGCGTGGATGCCATCGTGGTGGACACAGCACACGGACACAGCCACGGTGTGATCGAACGGGTTCGCTGGGTGAAGCAAAACTACCCGGATATTGACGTGGTCGGCGGCAATATCGCCACCGGCGCGGCGGCCTTGGCATTGGCAGATGCCGGTGCGGATGCGGTGAAAGTGGGCATAGGCCCGGGCTCGATTTGCACCACGCGCATCGTCGCCGGTGTGGGCGTGCCGCAAATCACCGCCATCGACAACGTGGCCATGGCATTGCAAGGAAGCGGTGTGCCTTTGATTGCCGACGGCGGCATACGCTACAGCGGTGACATTGCCAAAGCGATTGCCGCAGGCGCGTCCTGCATCATGATGGGCGGCATGTTTGCGGGTACCGAAGAAGCACCGGGTGAAATCATTTTGTACCAGGGCCGCAGCTACAAAAGTTATCGTGGCATGGGCAGCATAGGAGCCATGCAACAAGGCAGCGCCGACCGTTACTTCCAAGAAGCCACCACCGGCAATCCGAACGCAGACAAACTGGTGCCCGAAGGCATTGAAGGCCGGGTGCCCTACAAAGGCTCCATGGTCAGCATCATTTACCAAATGGCCGGTGGCGTGCGCGCTGCCATGGGTTACTGCGGTTGCGCCAGCATCGACGAGATGCGTAACCGTGCAGAGTTTGTGGAAATCTCTGCGGCGGGTATGCGCGAAAGCCATGTGCACGATGTGCAAATCACCAAAGAAGCGCCGAATTACCGCGCAGATTAAGTTTTTTCAGCGGCGAGAGACTGCAACCCGACATTGTTATGGCACACCAAAAAATTCTGATCCTTGATTTCGGTTCGCAAGTCACGCAATTGATTGCACGCCGTGTGCGCGAAGCGCATGTGTATTGTGAAGTCCACCCATGTGATGTGACCAATGAATGGCTGCGCGAGTACGCCGCCGACGGCATGCTCAAGGGCATTATTTTGTCCGGCAGTCACGCCAGTGTGTACGAGCAAGACACCGATAGCGCACCATCCTTGGTGTTCGAGTTGGGCATTCCCCTGCTGGGCATTTGCTACGGCATGCAAACCATGGCGCAGCAACTTGGCGGCAAGGTGGAAAGCGGGCATCAACGTGAATTTGGTTACGCCGAAGTGCGCGCACGCGGCCACACCGATTTGTTGAAAGACATCGCCGACTTCATCACGCCCGAGGGCCAAGGCATGCTCAAAGTGTGGATGAGCCACGGCGACAAGGTGACAGAGCTTCCACCGGGTTTCAAGCTCATGGCCAGCACCGACAGTTGTCCGATAGCCGGCATGGCTGACGAAGCACGGCATTTTTACGGCGTGCAATTTCACCCGGAAGTCACTCACACGGTGCAAGGCAAAGCCATGTTGCACCGATTTGTGCTGGACATTTGCCATACCCAAGCTGATTGGGTGATGACCGGTTATGTCGAAGAAGCCGTGGCGCGTATCCGCGAACAAGTCGGCGATGAAGAAGTGATTTTGGGTTTATCCGGCGGCGTGGATTCATCGGTTGCTGCCGCATTGATACACCGCGCCATCGGCGATCAACTCACCTGTGTGTTTGTAGACCACGGTTTGTTGCGATTGAACGAAGGCGATACGGTCATGCAAATGTTTGCAGGCCAATTGCATGCGCGTGTCATACGTGTAGACGCGAGTGCATTGTTTTTAGGCAAGCTCGCAGGTGTCAGCGACCCCGAAGCCAAACGCAAAATCATTGGCGCTGAGTTTGTCACCGTGTTCAAAGAGCAGGCCGCCAAACTCAAAGCGAGCGATGGGGGGCACAAGGGTGCAACCTATTTGGCGCAAGGCACGATTTACCCGGATGTGATTGAGAGCGGTGGTGCGAAAAGCAAAAAAGCCGTCACCATCAAAAGCCACCACAACGTCGGCGGTTTGCCCGAACAACTCGGTTTGAAACTCTTAGAGCCGCTGCGCGATTTGTTCAAAGACGAAGTGCGCGAACTCGGTGTGGCCCTGGGTTTGCCTTACGACATGGTTTACCGCCATCCGTTCCCCGGACCGGGCTTGGGTGTGCGCATACTTGGCGAAGTGAAAGCCGAATACGCAGATTTGCTGCGCCGTGCAGATGCCATCTTCATTGAAGAACTGCGGAACACGCCATTCACAGGTGACGCATCAGCAGTAGCTTTTGGCGGCACGCAAGCGCCGCGCAATTGGTATGAAGCCACCAGCCAGGCATTCGCTGTTTTCCTGCCGGTGAAATCAGTCGGTGTCATGGGCGACGGACGCACATACGACTACGTGGTGGCGCTGCGCGCTGTTATCACCAGCGATTTCATGACAGCAGATTGGGCCGAATTGCCTTATGGTTTGCTCAAGAAAGTATCCGGGCGCATCATCAATGAAGTGCGTGGCATCAACCGGGTGGTGATGGATGTGAGTAGCAAGCCGCCTGCGACGATTGAGTGGGAATAAGCGTCAGAACACTCAAAAATCACTGCACCAAAGGCACAAACTCAACACCTGTTTTCTTGGCTAATGAATGTAATTTTTTGTCTAAGGTCCACAATTTTGCATTTGGCGTAAGCAGGGCAGAAGCAAGAAGCGAGATATCGATAGCCCCGCAGCCCGATTCATACAAGTCATGAGATTCAATAAAGTTCATAACTTCAGTAGTGCTTGCTATGTTTGCTTTTTGTAGCGTTGCGAGAAAGGCCAGGGTTTGTTTTCGCGGCGACGGCGGTGAACCACAAGCAATTTCGAACAAAATAAACGGGTGGGTCAGTACCAGGTCGTTACTCAATAAATGTCCTAGATAAGGGTTGTTATGTCTGAAATGCGCTACCCAGACAGATGTATCGACCAGCACCATGTCAAGTGTTCAAACTTGTCTTGGATTGTCTTCGGGGGATGGATTTCATGGTTGGCGCCTTTCCGCCTAAAGCGGCGAGTCGCTTGGCTGATTGCACCCGTACAAATACTTTCAGCGCTTCGCGAAACAGTTCGGATTTTTCAATTGCGGGATCAATCACCTCCAGCGCCTGGGCGTAAAGCTCGTCGTCAATGGTCACAGTTGTTCGCATGAGATGCCCTCTCTTATGTGAAATTTGATGCATTATCACATCAATTATGATGATATTCAATGCTTTAAAAACGCCACATAACTAAAGCATTTTCAAATGGTTACAGTCAGTGCATATCTTTTACTGAGACATAACTATGACCAACACCTATCTCATCACCGGTGCCAATCGTGGCATCGGCCTAGAAATGTCCCGGGGCGTGTTGGCCGCTGGTGATCGATTGATTGCTGTGTGCCGCCAACCAGCCAAAGCCGATGCGTTGAATGCACTGATTGAAACATCCAACGGCGCAGGCGTGGTGTATGGCGCTGACGCTTGCGACGAGGCGGCGTTGAATGTGATTGCCGCACAAGTGAAGAGCGCTATCGATGTGGTGGTGTGCAATGCGGGCGTCATCAGCGCGCGTGGAGGTATTGAAGATGCAGACAACAACGCCGCCGCCATTTCAAACGTATTGATGACCAACATGGCAGGCCCGTTTTTTACTGCCAGGGCTTTTTTGAATCAACTCAAGAGCAGCAAACACCCGCGTATCGCCATCATCTCTTCCTACATGGGCAGCCAACAACACGGCGGCACATCAGCGCATTTTTACCGTGCATCCAAAGCAGGGGCCAATAACTTGATGGTGACATTGGCCAACGAACTCAAATCTCAAGGTATTACCGTGACTTCTTTTCACCCGGGTTGGGTGCGCACCGACATGGGTGGTGCAGGTGCAGACATCAGCCCGCAGGAAAGTGCTGCTGCGCTGCTGGAAAGATTCCGTGGTTTGACGCTGAAGCAGTCAGGCGCATTTTTGAATTACGACGGTAAGACGCTTCCTCTTTGATGGCTTTGTACATAAGTCATATTCAGTATGTATGGCAGGGTATGCTTTTGTTTTCCTCTCTGTTGGCCGCATAAAACCCGCTGTTATCATCGAAATTTACCTCGCCCAATGACACTGATTAGCGTTGACTTACATCAATACGTTGAGACACCTTGTCTGGCATGCTTTGGCTTGGAAATGTTTATCGCTAAAGGTATTGAGTCATGAAGTGGATTGTGATTGCAGTCTGGGTGTCTGCAATTTTGTATGGTCATTACAGAGGCCGCGTGCGCGCCAGTTGGCAAAAAGTTTTTTTAGACCATTCCGCCGTACTTGCCCCGATCAACGCATTGATGGTGCTGTGTTCAAAAGTCACCACCAAGCCCTATGTGCCGTTGAACGAACTTCCTGAGCTACAACTATTGCAAGACAACTGGCAGGTGTTCAGAGACGAGGCGCTGCATTTGTCTGAGTTACAGCGCATCAAAGCGCCGGACAAACACGACGACATAGGCTTTAATTCATTTTTTAAATACGGCTGGAAACGTTTTTATTTGAAATGGTATGACGCAGCGCATCCATCAGCCGCCGAGTTGTGCCCGCAAAGCGTTGCGATTTTGAAAAGCATTCCCACCATCAAAGCTGCCATGTTCGCCGAGCTGCCACCAGGCGGACAACTCAACCGCCACCGCGACCCGTATGCTGGTTCGCTGCGTTATCACTTGGGGTTGGTCACGCCGAATGATGATGCGTGCTACATAGATGTCGACGGCGAACGGCACAGTTGGCGAGACGGGCAGGGCGTGGTGTTTGATGAAACCTACATACACGAGGCCTACAACAAGACAACGCAAAACCGCATTATTTTGTTTTGCGACGTGGAGCGTCCCTCACGATTTGCGTGGGTTGCCGGATTGAACCGGTGGTTCAGCCGCGTGGTGATGTCAGCGGCGAGTTCACCTAACGATGCGGGTGACCAGACTGGCGCGATCAACAAATTGACGCATTGGCATTTCGTGGTCGATGAAAAGCGCAAGGCTTTCAAAAATTGGAATCTCCGGGTTTACAAGCTGACCAAATACAGTTTGATCGCTCTCATCGTACTGGGCGTTATTTACCTTTAAGACACGCTTTGGCCGAACCATCCGGACTGGGTTGGCATTGCTGCAGTTTGAAGGCACGCTTTGGTCGAACCATCCGGTGCGATTTTTTTCTGCGCTTTCGCTGGAAAAAAACGCCCCCTCCGATTCGGCCTGAAGTGATAGGTTTGGTTGAAACTGGATTTCTTTAAAAGCAGAAATGCAGTCGGAGAAAACTGCGAGTGGACAAACGACATGGCGGGCGGGCCGACGCGAACGTTACGACTTTGCCGTGGTGAGCGGCGACCGAGCCGACATGGCGTGAGCACAATGCTTAAAGCCGACAGGACATAGCTAGAGCACATTGCTTCAAGCCAACAAGGCATGGCGACAATCAAGTCTTATCCAACGCCTGCTCAATATCCCAAATGATGTCGTCCAAGGTCTCCAAACCCACACTCAGGCGAATCAAATCCGGCGGCACACCGGCTGCAATTTGCTGCTCTTCAGACAACTGACGGTGCGTTGTAGAAGCCGGGTGTATCACCAGACTCTTTGCGTCACCAATGTTTGCCAAGTGCGATAAAAACTGCACGTTCTCAATGAAAGTCTGACCAGCTGCCGCGCCGCCTTTCACACCAAACGTCAACACCGCACCCGCACCAAGCGGCAAATACTTTTTAGCCAATGCATGGTCCGGGTGATCGGACAAGCCCGGGTAATTCACCCAGGCCACTTTGGGATGTTGTTGCAAATGCTTGGCCACCGACAACGCGTTGCTGCAATGCCTGTCCATGCGCAAAGACAAAGTTTCTACGCCTTGCAGCAACAGAAAAGCATTGAAAGGCGAAAGCACCGGCCCGAAGGTCCGCATACCCTCCATGCGGCATTTCATGGTGAAGCCGAAGTCGCCAAAAGTTTCGAAGAAACGCACACCGTGGTAGCCGGGCGAGGGCTCGGTCATGGTGGGGAATCGGCCGTTGTCCCACGGAAATTTGCCGGATTCAACGATGACACCACCCATGGTGGTGCCGTGTCCGCCAATGAATTTCGTCGCTGAATGAATGCTGATGGCCGTGCCCCATTTCAAGGGCTGGCAAAGGTAGGGGCTGGCGAACGTGTTGTCTATGAACAAAGGCACACCGGCTTGGTTGCCTAAGTTGGCCACAGCTTCAATGTCCAACACGTTCAGCGATGGATTGCCCAAAGTTTCCGCATACAGCGCTTTGGTTTTGGGCGTGATGGCACGCGCGAAATTTTCTGAGTCCGAGGCGTCGACAAACACAGTTTCAATGCCTAGCTTTTTGAAATTCACACCGAGCTGCGTGTGCGTGCCGCCATACAAAGTTTTGGCGGCAACAATCTGGTCACCGGCCTCGCACACATTCAGCAAGGCAATCATTTGCGCTGCCATGCCGCTGCCGGTTGCCACGGCGGCGCGACCACCTTCTAAAGCTGCAATCCGCTCTTCCAGCACTGCGACCGTGGGGTTGGATAAGCGTGAATACACGTTGCCAAAAGTTTGCAGGTTGAACAAACTGGCGGCGTGCTCTGCGCTGTCAAACACATACGAGGTGGTTTGGTAAATGGGCACAGCGCGGCTGCCGGTGGCGGCATCCGGGATTTGCCCGGCGTGCAGGCTGAGCGTGTCAAAGCCAAATTTGCGATCTGCCATTTTTTTATTGAGGTGGAGTTTGACGTTGGGCCGAGATGACACCGGTGTTGACACCGAACCAGCCGAGGCCGCCGAATAAGCGGGCGTGTTCAATTTTCACGCATCTGTCCATGATGACGGTCAGACCCGCTTGCGCTGCAATGCGCTCAGCATCCAGATTCACCAAGCCGAGTTGCAACCACAGCACTTTGGCCCCGATGTCCACCGCCTGCTGCGCAATCAAAGGCGTATCCGCAGGTTTGCGAAACACATCGACGATATCGACAGGAAATGGGATGTCAGCCAGGCTGGCATAACAGGTTTCGTCCAGGATGCTGGAGTATTTGGGGTTGACCGGCACGATGCGGTAACCGTGGGCCTGCATGTATTTCGCAGCGAAGTACGAGGGGCGGAACCAATCGGCTGATAAACCGACGACGGCGATGGTGCGGTGTTGTTTCAACACCTGTTTCAGTACGCGTATGTCACTCATTCGCCGGATATTAGCCGATAACTGAAATAAAGATTGCTTTATCGTCAGAAACAGTGCATAGTCGGGCTTCGATATCAGTTTATGTCGTTGTAGCTCGTTTTTAGTTCTGCCCTCATAGGTATTTCTCCCTTCGTCTCATCGCCTGCTCTGACCTTCGACCCCGAGGGGGGCTTCCCTTTTTTTTAAGAAATGCAATAAATGGCAACAGGTACAGTGAAATGGTTTAACGAGTCCAAAGGTTTTGGCTTTATTACTCCTGAAGACGGCGGCAAAGATTTGTTCGCCCATTTTTCCGCGATCCAGAACCAAGGCTTCAAAACCCTGGCAGAAGGTCAACGCGTTAGCTTTGAAGTGACCACCGGCCCCAAAGGCCTGCAAGCGTCCAAC